>VBFH01000078.1 GCA_005883575.1 Chloroflexota bacterium
CGCAACGCCAAGGGGGCGGCCGCGGCGGAGGTGCGCAAGCTGATGTCTCACGAGCTTCTGAAGAATCCCGGCGGCCCCGTGGCGATTCTGTTTGGCGACGGCCGCGGGAGCGAAGACATGAATGAGCTGGCCACGGCGTGCGGCGACCTGGCGGAGAAGTTGGGCGGCAAGGAGATGGCGCTCTACCGAGCGACCAACGAGCGCGGCGCGCTGGCAGCGGGCGTCGGGGGCTGGGACAAGCTCGACGGAATCGATGCTCTTTTGGTCTGGGGACCCCCGCCGACGGCCGGGATACCGAGGTCGGTGAAGTTCATCGCCGCGTGGGACCACCTGCCACGTGAAGGTTATGACCGCGCTGTCGTCCTGCCGGCGACCACGTTTGCGGAGCGCCAGGGCAGCTACACCAACGTCGAGGGCACTGTCCAGTTCCTTCGGCCGCCCATCGCCGTCCAGCCACCGCTGAAGGAAGGGTGGGAGGTGCTGTGCGAGCTCGGCGCGGCGCTTGGTGTGAACCTCGACTACGCCGGCATCTTCCCCATCCAGCGCGCAATCGCGGTCCAACCACCTGACCCAACCCCGCCCGCGGCGCCAGTGCTCATCGGACCGGCTCACCCGTGAGCCAGATCTACAACGACCCGATCGGCCACTGGGTCGTGGTCGTCGTCGCGATGACTCTTCTGCTCTTTGTCGTGCTGACCGCGACCGCCTACACGGTCTGGTTCGAGCGCGTCGCGCTGGGTCGAATCCAGCGCCGGCCCGGACCAAATCGCGTCGGCCCTTTCGGGCTGATGCAGCTCGCGGCCGACGGCGTGAAGCTGGCGTTCAAAGAGAGCTTCATCCCGGAGAAGACCGACCGGATCATCTACGTTCTTGCGCCGACGATCGGGGTGGCGGCGGCGTTTCTCGCCTGGGTCGTGATCCCGATCGGCCTGTGGGGCAACGTCCAATACTGGATCGCCGACGTCAACGTCGGCATCCTGATCATCTTCGCCGTCAGCTCGCTGAACGTGTACGCGATCGTGCTCGGCGGCTACGCCTCCAACAACAAGTACTCGCTGCTGGGCGGTCTTCGATCGGCGGCGCAGTTGATCAGCTACGAGATGGCGCTCGGGCTGGCGCTCGTCCCGACCTTCATGATCGTCGGCTCGCTCCGGCTGCGCGACATCGTCGCGTACACCGTGAGCTGGGGTCCCTACCACGGACCGATCCCGCTGATCCTCCTGACCCCGATCGGCTTTTTGATCTACATCATCTCGGCGACAGCCGAGACGAACCGGACGCCCTTCGACCTGCCCGAGGCTGAGCAGGAACTGATCGGCGGCTTCCTGACCGAGTACTCGGGGCTGAAGTTCACGATGTACTACCTCGCCGAGTACCTCAACGTGATCACCGTCTCGACCCTGGCGGTGCTGCTCTTCTTCGGCGGCTGGTACCTGTGGGTCGTGCCGCCGGTGATCGCTTTCCTGATCAAGGTCGTGCTCGTCCTGTTCCTATACATTTGGCTCCGCGGAACATTTCCCCGACTGCGCTACGACACGCTCATGCGCCTGGGGTGGAAGGTGCTGCTGCCGCTTGCAATGGCCAACGTCATCGTGACCGCGATCGTGCTGGTCGCGGTCCAGGGATAAGGCATGGCTGACGAGGAAACGGACGAGAAACCCAAACCGCAGAGCGTCGCGAGCGACGTCGCCGCGCTGGTGACCGGCTTGAAAACCACCCTGACGGAGACGTTCCGGCCAGTCGTGACCACCATGTACCCGGAGGACAAGACCCCTCGGTCTGAGCGCTACCGCGGGCGGCATTACCTCCGCCGTTACGACAACGGCCTCGAGCGTTGCATCGGCTGCGAGCTGTGCGCCGCGGCGTGTCCGGTGGGCTGCATCCTCGTGATCGCTGCCGAGAACACGGACGAGAATCGGGTCTCGCCGGGCGAGCGCTACGCCAAGACCTACGAGATCAACATGCTCCGCTGCATCTTCTGCGGTTACTGCGAGGAGGCGTGCCCGGTGCAGGCGATCGTGTTGGGCCCGGAGTATGAGCTGTCGGACACCAGTCGCGAGAAGTTCATCTACAACAAGGAGAAGCTGCTCGAGCCGTTGCCGCGTGACGTGCAGGCTCGGCTGGATGCCAAGGGCGCCCCTCACCCCCACCCTCTCCCCTCGGGGGAGAGGGACACGTAAGTGGCGATCGCCGTTTTTTTCGTCGCTGCGGCGACGGCAGTGCTCGGCGGCATCGGGGTCGTGAGCTTCCACCAGCCGATCCGTTCCGTGCTCAGCCTGGTCCTGGTCATGCTCGCGCTCTCGGTCATCTTCCTGCTGCTCAGCGCCCAGTTCGTGTTCGCGGTCCAGATCATCGTCTACGCCGGCGCAGTCATGGTCCTGTTCCTGTTCGTGATCGCTCTCCTCGGTCCTGCGCGTGAGCTGGGACAAGGCCGGCTGCGCTTCCAGGGTTGGCTTTCAGGGCTGTTCATGCTCGTGCTGCTGGGCCTGATGTGGGCGATGCTGCAGGGCGTCGAGTACCGCCAGCCCGACAAGACCGACATGAACTTCTTCGGCACTGTGCAGTCGATCGCGGTCGGACTGTTCACGACCTACCTTTACCCGTTCGAGCTGACCTCGATCCTCCTGCTGGTCGCGGCGATCGGCGCGATCTACCTCAGCCGCAAGCGAATCGACGATTTGTGAGTACATTGAACGTCGGCGGGTCGGAGCTTGACACCTCCTGGTTTCTGCTCCTCAGCGCCATCCTTTTCGTGCTCGGCGCGGTGGGCGTGCTGGTGCGCCGCAACCCGCTTGTGATCTTGATCTCGATCGAGCTCATGCTCAACGCCGCCAACCTGACGCTGGTCACCTTCGCGCGGCAGCTCCAGAACATCGAGGGCCAGCTTTTCGCGCTGATGTCGATGACGGTTGCTGCGGCTGAAGCCGTGGTCGGCCTTGCGATCCTGGTCGACATCTTCCGTGTGCGCGACGTGGAGGACGTCGACGACCTGAGCGAGCTGAAGGGATGAGCATGGCGCTGGTCGCGCTTCTCATCCTCCTCTTCCCCGCCGCCGGCGCGATCTTGCTGGCTGGAAGGGGCTGGCGCGCGCCGCGCATCGTCACCGTGATCGTCGGCCCGGGCGTCGTCTGGGCCTCGTTTGCTGCCACCCTCGTCCTCTTCTTCAACCAAGTCTCGAGCGACTTCACCTACTGGACGTGGATCAAGAGCGGCTCGTTCGAGGTGCCGTTCGGTCTGTTGATCGACAACCTGTCGATCTTCATGTGCATGGTCATCACGGGCGTCGGCGGCCTGATCGTCACCTACTCCGTCGGTTACATGGAGCACGAGGACGGCCCCAGCTACGCCCGCTTCTTCACCTACATGGACGTCTTCATCTTCTCGATGCTGCTGCTCGTCCTCGCTGACAACTTCATCTTCCTGATCGTCGGCTGGGCGATGGTCGGCCTGAGCTCCTATCTGCTGATCGGCTTCTGGTACCAACGGCACTCCGCCGTGGTGGCCGCGCGAAAGGCGTTCGTGATGAACGTGATCGGCGACGTGGGGATGATCCTCGGCACCTTCGTCCTGTTCGTGAATCTGCATTCCGCGACATATTCGTCAGTCTTCAAAGCCATTCCTCAGGCCGACAGCTCCACGATTGAACTCGCCGCTTTCTTGCTGCTCGTCGGCGCGATAGCGAAGTCGGCCCAACTCCCGCTCCATACCTGGCTGCCCGACGCCATGGAGGGCCCGACCCCCGTCAGCGCCCTGATCCACGCCGCGACCATGGTCACTGCCGGCGTCTACCTGGTCGGCCGCATGCACCCCATCTACGACGTCGCCATCTACGCGCACGCCGTGGTCGCGATCGTCGGCGCGGTCACCGCTCTCTTCGCGGCCACCATCGCGATTGTCCAGGTTGACATCAAGCGCGTGCTCGCCTACTCGACGATGAGCCAGATCGGCTACATGTTCCTCGCGGTCGGCATCGGCGCATACGCCGCCGGCTTCTTCCACCTGCTGTCACACGCCTTCTTCAAGGCTCTGCTCTTCATGGCCGCCGGCAACGTCATTCACGCCATGCACGACGAGCAGGACATGCGCAAGTACGGCGGGTTGTGGGGCCAGATGCGCCCGACCTCGATCTCCTTCCTCATCGGGTCGCTCTCGCTCGTGGGAGTGATCCCGCTCGTCGGCTTCTTCTCCAAGGAGCAGATCCTCGGTCTCGCCTTCACAAAGCCCGACGACAACATGGTCCACGTGCTGTGGCTCGTCGGCTCCGCGACTGCCCTGATCACCGGCTTCTACACAGGCCGCATGTGGTGGCTCTCGTTCTGGGGCAAGCCATCGCCGCACCGTCCGGTCGACCACCCGCATGCGCCGCCGCTGGTGATGATGATCACGGTCGCCGTCCTCGCGGTCCTGGCCACCGCCGGCGGCTTGATCCAGACCAGGGCGCTCGGCGTGGGTCCGGCGCTCGTGACCGATTTCCTCGCGTCGGTGCTCGGGCCCGTGCGCTGGGAGGGCGGCGGCATCGAGATCGCCGTCACGTTCCTGACCATGATCCTGGCCACCGCGTTGTTCGTCGGCGCGCTTTACATCCGGCCCTGGTCCGCGTACGCGCCATGGGCGCAGCGGGTGCTCGAGCACAAGTACTACTTCGACGAGCTGTATGACCGGGCCTTCGTCCGGCCGACCGATGCTGTGGCCGCATTTGCGCTGCGCGACATCGAGCGACCGGTGATCGACGCCGCGGTCGTCGACACGGGCGTTGCCGCCCGGTGGTCGGCCGGCGAGCTCAGCCTCACCCAGAGCGGCTACTTCCGCAACTACGTGCTCGTATTCGTCGGCGGCGTGGTTGCCATCGCGGGCGTGCTGCTGATCATGAGGGCGTTCTCGTGACGCTCACCAGCCTCTGGGCGCTGCCGCTCATCGGCGGTTTGCTGGTCGCGGGTCTGCCGCCACGCCTCGGCAAGTGGTTCGGCGCGCTGGTCGCACTCGTCGCACTCGTGATCGCCGGGTTCGTGGTGCTCAACTTCGCGTCCGGCTACAAGGGCTTTCAGTTCACGGAGAAGCTCGTCTGGATCCCGCAGCTCAGCATCTTCTACCGCCTCGGCGTCGACGGCATCAGCGTCTGGCTGGTCGCGCTGAACGCGTTCCTCACCCTGATCGCGATCCTTGCCACGCCCGTCACCCCGCGGACGAGCGGATTCGTGGGTCTGATGCTCGCGATGGCCGGCGGCCTGGCCGGAGTGTTCATGTCCACCGACCTTGTCCTCTTCTATGTGTTCTGGGAGGCGATGCTGATTCCCGCCTACTTCCTACTCTGGCTCTACGGCGAGGGCCCGCGACCCGGATGGGCGGCCCTGAAGTTCGTGCTCTACACGCTCGCGGGCTCACTTCTGATGCTCGTCGGCGTCATCGGCGAGTACGTCGCGACGGGGCACCAGACCTTTGACCTGGCCCAGCTGGCGAAGCTTGCGCCGTCACCCGCATGGCAGTTCGGGCTCTTCTTCGTCTTTGCCCTTGCGTTCGCGATCAAGACGCCGCTGTTCCCGTTCCACAGCTGGCTGCCCGACGCCTACAACGCGGCGCCGATACCGATGCTGATCACGTTCGCGGGCGTTATGGGCAAGGCCGGCGCCTACGGCTTTCTGCGGATCGCCGTGCCACTGTTCCCGCAGCCGGTCAACTGGTGGGATTGGCGGTGGGTCCTCCCCGTGCTCGCTGTGGCCGCGATCATCTGGGGCGCGTTGATGGCGCTCGTCCAGAGCGACATGAAGATGCTCGTCTCGTACTCGAGCATCAGCCATATGGGCTTTATCGTCCTCGGCATCTTCGCCTTCAACGTCCAGGGCCAGCAGGGAGCTCTGCTGCAGATGGTCAACCACGGGATCATCATCGCCGCGCTGTTCCTGATCGTCGGCTGGATCACAGAGACGACCGGGGTCAGAGACAGGTCAGCGGTGGCCGGGCTTGCGCTGCGCATGCCGGTCATGGCGGGCGTCTTTGCCATCGTGACCTTTGCGGCGCTCGGACTGCCCGGACTCAACAGCTTCGTCGGTGAGTTCATGACGCTGCTCGGCGCCTGGCAGCGGGCGCCTGTGCTCGCGGTCCTCGGAGCCATCGGCCTCGCGCTGACGCCCGTTTACATGCTCCGCCTCTTCCAGGGTGTGACGCAGGGCGCGCCCTCGGGACCGGTGCCGCGATCCGACATCTATGCCTCCCAGCTGGGTGTGCTCGCGCCCCTGATCGTGCTCATGTTCGTCCTGGGTCTGGACCCCGCGCTGCTGACCAACCTCATGACGTCGCTCGGCCAGACCGGGCTGGCCCGCTGATGCCGCCCGGAACCGATCTGAGCTACTCCTGGTCGCAGGCCGCAAGCGATCTGGGCCAGATCGCGCCCATCGTCGCCCTCACCGGTTTCTTCCTGCTGACCTTGGTCGCCGACCTCATCCTTCCCCGCTCACGCCGCGGCGGGGTCACGGCCATGTTCGCGGTGGTCGGGTTCGCCTACTCGCTCGGAACCGCGCTCTACCGCTGGCTGTACGGGTCGGGCGGCTACGCGTACCACAAGTTCGCGACAGGCGACGCTTTCGCGCTCTTCTTCGAGATCTTGTTCGCGAGCCTGGGCATCCTCACCGTCGCGGTCTCGCACTCCTACCTGAAGCGGCGCGGGCTGCTGGAGTCGGAGTTCCACATCCTGACGATGGCCGCCGTCATCGGGATGATGGTGCTCGCCTCGGCGACGTCGCTCGTGACCGTGTTCCTCGGCCTCGAGCTCTTTTCGATCTCTCTTTACATCATGTGCGGCTTCGCGCGCGCCGACTTCCGCTCCCAGGAGGCCGCGGCCAAATACCTCCTCGTGGGCGGCTTCGCCAGCGCCTTCGTGCTGTACGGCATGGCGCTGATCTACGGAGGCTCGGGGACGACGGTGATCCCGGACATCGCGCAGCGACTGGGCTCCGCCTCGAACACCAATCCGCTGCTCCTCCTCGGCATCGTGCTTATGGGCGTCGGCTTCGCGTTCAAGGTCTCGGCTGCTCCGTTCCATATGTGGACGCCCGACGTGTACCAGGGCGCGCCGATTCCAGTGACAGCCTTCATGTCGGTGGGCACCAAGGCCGCGGCCTTCGCGATGATCGTGCGCGTCTTCGCCGGCGGTCTGCCCCACCTCGCCGCCGAGTGGCAGTGGGTCCTGGTCCTGGTGTCGGTCGCCAGCATGGTGGTCGGAAACCTGATGGCGATCGTCCAGGTCAGCCTCAAGCGACTCCTCGCCTACTCCGGCATCGCGCAGGCGGGCTACATCCTGATCGGAGTGATCGCCGGTGGACAGAACGGACTGGCCGCGGTGCTCTATTACCTCTTCGTCTATATGTTCATGAACTTCGGGGCGTTCGCGGTGATCACCCTGCTCGCCGGTCCAGAAGGCGATCGCGACACCTTCGCCAACCTCGAAGGCCTGGGACGGCGCAACCCGATCCTGGCGGTCGCGATGAGCGTCTTCATGCTCTCGCTGGCGGGCTTTCCGCCTTCGGTCGGGTTCTTCGGCAAGCTGTTTCTGTTCACGGCCGGCGTGGGCGCCGGTTACACATGGCTGGTGGTGGTCGCGGTGCTCATGAGCGTCGTGTCCGTCTTCTATTACATCCGCGTCCTGATCCCGATCTGGTCGCCGTCGCCGGCCCTCGAGCGGGTGCCGGCATCGATCAGCGGCAACTTCGCGATCGTTCTCAGCGGCGTCGCTTCCCTGGTGCTTGGGATCTATCCCACGGCGTTGCTGATCGCCGGGCAGCTTGGCGCCAACCCGATCAGCCCGAGCCCCTAGGCCCGCAGCTTCTGGAGCGCCGCGGCGAGGCGCCGCTCTCGTGTTTCCGGCTTCTTCGCCTCCTCGAGGCTCCGGGCGATCTCCTTCTTGTTGGTGAAGGAAAGCTTTTCCCACGCGCCGGACGCCCGCTTGTCACGGGCCAGCGCCTTGGCGAGGTCCGCCGGCGGCTCGATGACGCGGGGCGCAGTGTCGAGCTCGATCTCGACCGTGACCTTGTCCCCCTGCTTGACGCCGGCGGCCTCCTGGATGGACTTGAGCACACCCAGGCAGTAGGTCCCGTCACCCATCGGCATCAGCGACCCGCGGTAGGGCTGGCCGGCGATGACCGCCTGCACCCTGGGCATGCCTTTCAACCCCATCTTCGCGGCCACGTCCCTGGGCACCGGTACCAGGGTGCCTCCCCCGCCGCGTGGAGTCGACGTGAGCACCCCTTTGAACCTGGGCACTGCTCGAGATTCTAAGTCGGGATCGCCTGCCCCTTGGCGTGCGGCCGAGGGTAAGGCGCCGGCGTATGGGCGACGAACGA
>VBFH01000125.1 GCA_005883575.1 Chloroflexota bacterium
GATCATGACCAGGACAATGAGAAGAAGCCTCGGATGAAGCCGCTTATGCGTAATCCCGGCTATGACGATTCCTACGCCCAGTGCCGCAACTGCGCTGAACAGGAAGGCCATGTCAGCCGAGTCGGACAACTCGCGAGCCAGGGCTGCCGGTGCTCCAAGGAGGGCGGCTGTCCACGCGCTGACGATGTCGGTATGAAAGCCGAGTCCCGCGACTCCGCAGAGGACCGCTACTGCGAACCAGGGCCTCTGGCCTCCAGCCCCAGTCCGCAGTGCATCGAGCCCAGCCCCCGCCAGCATCGCGATGGCGAAGGAAAAGAGGCCCATGAGCTTCTCGGGGAATCGGAATGCCGACCAGAGCGGCACGATCCGGTAGAAGACAGCATAGAGGCCGCCCCACCACCCGAGCGAGAGAAGAAGCGCCAGGATTCCCAGGAGGGCCAGAACGCGCAAGTCACGGCGCTGCCAGGCCCCCAGGAGTGCCAATCCTGTCACGGGGACCCCGAGGTAAAGGCTCTCCGCCCAAAAATAGCCGATGTCTCTTCCCCGTAAACCGCTGTAGGGAGCCTCCGCCCCCTCGATCGGGTCAGCGTATTCGCCGATCGGCGAAGCTAGGACGGTCACGAGTCGAAGCGGATGGGTTGACCAGGACAATGCTTGACCATGAAACTGTGCAGGATGCAGGCGTTCGCTGTCTACGAAAACCGCCCATGCCGGTCCCAGTTGAATGGCTGCGAGCAGGATGACAAGAGCGCATACCGGCACCAGCCTGAGGCACGCTGCGAGTCGAGAGTCTCGGGCGCGTGCTGCTGTCCAAAGGAGCGCGACGAAACCGTAGTAATACCCCGTTTGGATGTCGCCGATCAGAAAGATCGTTGCCCAAACGACTGCCGGCGCCACCACCCATCCGCGAGCGCCATTCAAGGCTTTCTCAAGAGCGAAGCAGAAGAGCGGCAGCATGCAGATCGAGTACAGATAGAGGACGCTCTCGGTGAGCGAGACGACATAACCCGAGAGGGCGAAGGCAAGCCCGGCAAGCAGGGACCCTGTGCGCGAAAAGTTCAGCCTGCGACCCAGCACGAAGGCTCCAATGGCGGCCAGCAGGCAGGTGAGGAGTGTTGCGGCACGATGCGCATCGTGCACTGAAAAGAGGAACGCCAGCGCTGTGAACGGGTGAAAGACCCCTGTGTGGGTCGCGCCGATGTAAGGGCGGCCCAAGGATTCATAGGGGAACCATTGCGGCAGTTCGCCGGCCGAGAGCCGCTCCATCAGGTATTGCTTGAGCGGAGGATAAAAGCCGTAGGAGTCTCGCTTGATCAGCACGAGGCCGGGTTGCCACAGTCCGTGGTAGAAGGCGAGTGTGACGCCGATGAGCACCGTTACGGTAAGCCCAGTCGACAACCTGCTGTGAATGGGGCCGTCCCGCGCGGTGTTGGATGGCTCTCTGGTTAGTGGCGGGATCATGTAGGACCTAGGCGTGGCGTTTTCTCCAGTTCGCATGTGCGATCAGGCCGGTACAGAGAAGCAAGCCTGTCAGCGAAACCCAGGCGCCTGCCTTGAGGAGCGGAGTTTCGTAGGAAAACACGACGACGTGGTTGCCGGCCGGCACGATCACGGCCCGGACCAGGCCGTTGGCCCGATGAATGGGAATGTCGGTGGTGTGGTCGAGCGTGGCCGTCCAGCCAGCGTCATAGGCATCGAGTAGAACGAGGACGGACGGCTGCGGAGTGTTCACGGGCACGCGCACTTCTTCGGGTGCGTAGTGCTCAATAGTCGCAACCCCATCAGGAGAGGGTCTCGGCCATGTCGGTGCAGTCGCCTCGATCACATCCACATCACCACTGAGGAAATCCGGCCGTGCGAGCAACGCGGCAGGATTGACCGGCGAAGCGGAGCGCTCCGGTCGCCGCGATAAATAGGCGCGCGGCTTGGCCGGGACGGGATTTTTGAACAGGACAAGTTCATACTCAGGAAGAACGGCCACGACGCCCTGAGCGTACCGAGGATTTTCCAAATGCGCCCGCCGGCCGACGTAATAGACGACGTTGAAGCGTGCGGCCCCATCTGTCCCGAGTGACGGCAGTAACGCAGCCTTCATCGCGGGAAGGTAGTAATAGACCGTTTCGATGTGAAACTCGGCGTTGTGCTCGAGGCCGAGGGCCTGGCGATTCTCAACTAGCTGTGCGTCGTTGCCAAGCAACCGGTACATGCTTGGCGGTATGATGGGGTGGGAATCGCGGAGCGAGATCAGACGGAAACGGCCAGGCTCCAGTGTTCCTTCACGGGCAGCAATCGCCTCGGCGAGCGGTGGACGGAACGTGGCGGCCTCAATGGGTCCGGTGTGATAGGCTCCGAAATTCACCCGCGCAAGGTCAAACGTAACCAGTGCGGCAAGAGCGAGAGGAAGGACCCTTTCGCGAAATTGTTCCCCTTGTCCCCCAATCGCGATCAGCCACACGCCGAGCGCCGCAACCGCGCTGTG
>VBFH01000054.1 GCA_005883575.1 Chloroflexota bacterium
CCTCGTCACGCCCAACTGGACGGTCAAGCTGCCAGGCGCGGCGTATCGCGGCCCAGAGCCCGACGGCTTCATGGGTCGGTCGGAGCTGGTCGATCACTTCCAGGCCTGGGCCGATTTGTTTGACGCTCCCGTCCGCGCAGGCTGTCGGGTTTCCGCCCTCGACCGCGACGGCGACGATTTTGTGCTCACCGTGCCGGACGCAGCACTCCGGGCACGCAAGGTCGTTATCGCGTCGGGGGGATATCAGCGCGCTTACATGCCTCCGAACGCCGAGCTGCTGCCAGGCCATCTAACCCAGCTTCTCGCCGAGGAGTACAGCAACCCTGCGGCGCTGCCGCCTGGCGCGGTGCTGATCGTAGGCAGCGGCCAGACGGGATGCCAGCTTGCCGAGGAGCTTCATGAGGCGGGACGCAGGGTGATCCTGTCCTGCGGTCGCTGCCCATGGGCGCCTCGCCGGATGGGTGGACATGATCTCGTCTGGTGGATCGTGGAATCTGGCTTCTGGAACCGAACGCCCGCCCAGCTGCCGTCGCTCGCGGCGCGCCTCCTCGGCAACCCACAGACGACCGGACACCACGGTGGCCGAGACCTGAACTACCGCACTCTTCACGCCGCCGGCGTGGAGCTCGTCGGCCGGTATCTGGGTGCCAACGACCGCAAAGTCCATTTCGCGGACGACCTCGCCCTGAGCATTCAGGCCGGCGACGACCTTGCACGCACCTTCATGAGATGGGTCGCCGCCCTCTGTGAAAAACGCGGCCTGGCGGTGCCGTGGGAAGTCCCGCCGTCGCCTGGGTTCGCCGGCCGGACGGAGGCTGATCTCGAGAAGGAGGGAATCACGACCGTCATCTGGACGGCGGGATACCGGCCTGACTACGACTGGGTCCACCTCCCTGTCTTCGACGAAATGAAGTTTCCGATCCAGGTCAACGGCCGCAGCGCGGTGCCGGGCCTGTACTTCATGGGGGTGCACTTCCAGCGGAAGGCACAGTCGGCGGTGCTCTACGGTGTAGGGGAGGACGCTGAGCTGGTGGCCAGACACATCATCGAGGGCAGGACGTGAGAATCGCGGTCGCGATGTCGGGCGGGGTCGATTCGTCCGTTGCCGCCGCGCTGCTGCAGGCTCAGGGGCACGAGGTCGTCGGTGTCACCTTGCAGCAGTGGCCGCGGGACGAGACTGACGAGGCTGCTCGGCATGGCGGATGCTGCTCTCTATCCGCGGTCGAGGATGCCCGCCGCGTGGCCGCGCTCCTCGACATTCCTTATTACTGCTGGAACCTGGAGAAGGAGTTCGGCGAGCGGGTGATCGAGCCCTTTCACCGGGCGTACCTGGAAGGCCGTACCCCCAACCCTTGCGTGCGCTGCAACGCGTTGGTGCGTTTCGACCTGATGCTCTCGAGGGTGGTCGAGCTTGGATTCGACCGGCTCGCGACCGGGCACTACGCGCGCGTCGTGCAGGGCGCCAACGGTCCCGAGCTGCATGCAGCGGTCGACGCAGCCAAGGACCAGTCCTACATGCTGTACCACCTCGACCGCGACCGCCTCGCCCGCATCCTCTTTCCACTGGGCGGGATGACCAAGGGGGACGTGCGCGAACACGCGCGCGAGTTCGTGCTTCCCGTTGCCAACAAAGCCGAGAGCCAGGAGATCTGCTTCGTGCCCCGGGGTGAGACCGCCGACTACCTTGCTTCCCGGCTGTCCGTCCGCGCCGGAGCGGTCGTCGACGCAAGCGGCCGCGAGCTGGGTTCGCACCGTGGCGCCGCGCTGTACACGATCGGCCAGCGGACGGGATTCGGCAGCCTCGCAGAGCCGGGCCCGTGGTACGTGGTCCGCGTGGATGCGTCCTCGAACAAGATCGTGGTCGGCCGCCACGACGAGCTGGCGGTGCGTGACATCGCGCTGGAGGACATGACATTCATCGACGGCGCCGCGGCGGAGCCGCTGGCGTGCGAGGTCCGACTGCGCTACCACGCACCCGCGATTCCGGCGGTCTATGCCGGCGGTCGCCTCGCCCTGGGAGAACCATTCCTAGGCGCTGCGCCGGGCCAGGCAGCGGTCCTTTATTCGGGAACCAGGGTCCTCGGGGGAGGAATCATCTCCGCGGCGGCCTAGCTTGCGCGGCTCGCCGGACCTCGTCCTCGCGGCGTTTCATTGGCTCGAGTACCTCGGGCTCCTGGGAGGGCTGGGTTCCTTTGTCGTCCGGCGTTTGGGCCGCATCAGGCCGCGCATCACGTGGGCCGATCCGCCCATGCACGTCGCGTTCGGGGCCGCGTTTTCCGGCGGGCTCGGACTGCTCGTCTTCGCACCCGGCTGGTGGCTGCTGCCACGCGTTCTGGCCGAGGGCATCGCGTTGCTCCTCTGCGTCAGGGGAAAACCACTCGTTGCGCCTTTTGCGGTCCTGGCTGCGGTCCTGCTCCCGCTCACCGGCCACGCCGCAGGCGTGCAGCCCGAGGCGGCGGGCGCCGAGTTTGCCGACGCGCTTCACGTCCTGTCCGCGGGGATGTGGGCGGGCGGGATCCTCGCCTTGGCCAGCCTCTCACCGCCGGGCGGGTGGGGGGCAGGCGAGGCACGGAGCCTGCTCGAGCGCTTTGGGCGCGTCGCGCTCATCGCCTTTGCCGTCACGGCCCTGACAGGAGTCCTGCGAGCGACCGAGCAGCTGCACGACTTGAGCGATCTGTGGTCTACCGGCTACGGGATCGTGCTCGCGTTGAAATCAGTTGGAGTGCTGGCGATGCTGGCGCTGTCCCTGATGTGGCGGCGTGGCCGGGCTGCGGCACCAATCGAGGCTGCGGCCGCCTTCTTCGTGATCGGGGCCACTGCCCTCCTTGCCGCTTTTCCGCTTCCGGCATAGGATCGGCGCGTGGGGCAAGTGCGGGAGGTCATGGCGGCGCGGCTTCACACCGTCGGTCCGGAGGAGACTGTCGGCGAGGCGGTCGCGGTCATGGCCCAACACAGGATCGGCTCGGTCTTGATCATGGAAGGCGACCGGCTGCTCGGCATCTTCACCGAGCGCGACACGGTGCGGGCGCTGTCGCAGGCTCACGACGCGGCCCGGCACGAGATCGTCTCGTGGATGACCCACGACCCGAAGACCGTGGCACCCGATACAGAGACTGAAGACGCGCTGCGAACGATGCTCGACAACGGCTTCCGTCACCTGCCGGTGGTCGAGGACGGAAAGGTGGTCGGAATGGTTTCGATGAGGGATCTCGCGGGCTGACCGGACGGTAAACTAGTCGACTCCCGCCCGCCGTCTGTTAAACGCGCCCTGAAAACGGGCGCAGAGGATTCTATTCATTGGGTCTCTGGGCGCTGAGGCGCTATGTGCCGTACCTGCGGCCTTACACCTGGCTCGTCGTCGTGTTCGGCCTCTCCCAGCTGGGCAGCCTTGCCGCGGCCGCTTCGATTCCGAAAGTCATCCAGCTCATCATCGACGGGCCGATCACGCACCACCAGCTGAACAACCTCGTCGAGATGGCGGGACTGCTGGTGGTCATCGGCGGGCTCGAGTTCGCCCTGATCGTCATGCGGCGGCATTTCGCCGGGGTCGCTTCTTACGGCATGGAGACCGACCTTCGCAACGACTTCTACGCGCATCTGCAGAGCCTCCAGGTGTCGTTCCACGACAACTGGCAGTCGGGCCAGCTGCTGTCGCGCGCCATCTCAGACATCGCGACGGTCCGCCGGTTCGTGGGTTTCGGCCTGATCTGGTTCTTGCAGACCGTGGTGACGTTCGCGGTCGTGCTGGTGCTGATGCTGCAGCTCGACTGGCAGCTGGCGTTGGTGGTGGCCGCGTTCATGCTGCCGATCGCCGTCTTCAGCTTGATCTTTCACGACAAGTACAAGGTGATCGCCCGCCGGTTGCAGGACATGACAGGCGACCTTGTGACGGCGATCGAGGAGATGGCGACCGGCGTGCGCATAATCAAGGCGTTCGGCCGCGCGCCGCTACTGCAGCGGCAATTCGAGGATCAGGCCGCGGCCATCCGCTCGACGAGCCTCCAGGGCATCAGGGCACGGGCAGACCTCTGGACCACCATCAACTTCTTGCCCAACCTGTCCCTCGTCGCGGTGCTGCTCCTCGGAGGCGTCAACGTCGTCCAGGGACGGCTGACCATCGGAGGGCTGGTCGCGTTCATGAACTACGTCTTCATGCTGACGTGGCCCATGGATGCAATCGGCTGGGTGCTCTCCATGAGCGAGGAGTGCCAGACTGCGTCGGAGCGGCTCAACGAGGTCCTCGATTCGCGTCCAGAGATCTCCGACCGGCCGCGTGCGCGAACGCTCGAGAAGTGCGGCGGCCATCTCGAGTTCAGAGCTCTCGGGTTCAAATACCCGAAGACCAACGAGTGGGTGCTTCGCGACTTCAACCTGGTCGTCGAGCCGGGCGAGACCGTCGGGCTTGTCGGACGCACGGGCAGCGGTAAGACCACGCTCGCCTACCTTGTGCCTCGCCTCTACGACGTGACCGAGGGGAGCGTCCGTCTCGACGGGGTCGACGTGCGCGACATCCTTCTGCGGTCGCTTCGCTCCCACATCGGCTTCGCGTTTGAGGACCCGATCCTGTTCTCGGCCTCGGTGCACGAAAACCTCGTCATGGGGCGCCCGTTCGATTCCGACCAGGAGCTGAAGCGAGCAGTTGACGTCGCCCAGGCTGGGTTCGTCTGGGACCTGCCGTGGGGATTGGAGACGCGTGTCGGAGAGCAGGGCTACACCCTCTCCGGCGGCCAGCGTCAGCGGCTCGCGCTGGCGCGCGCCGTGCTTGGCGCCCCACCGGTGCTGGTGCTCGACGATCCGCTGTCGTCGGTGGACGTGCACACCGAGGCGATGATCGAGGAGTCGCTGGCGCGGGTGCTGGAAGGCGTGACCGGACTCCTGGTGGTGCACCGCCCTTCGACCCTTGCGCTTGCGGACCGGGTCGCACTGGTCGACGGCGGGACGGTCGCAGCTGTCGGCACGCACACGGACTTGATGCGCAGCAACGAGCTGTACCGGGCCCTTCTGTCCCAGGAATACGACGTCCGCGCCGAGGAAGCCCTCGCATGAGCGCCGCAAACGCCGCGCCCGCGCCGGGGGCGCAGCCACAAACGGACAGCTGGCGCGGAGTGGCGGCCGAGGAGCTCGACGAGTTCACGCCCAGCGTCGCTGGCCTGCTCCGCCGCCGCAGCCGCCGCCTTCTCGCGGGCCTGGCGCGCCCCTATCGCTGGCAGATGGCGCTGGCGGCGCTGCTCATCCTCATCCGCTCGGCGGCCTACCTGTCGATCCCGTATCTCGTCGGGCTCGGGATCGACCAGGGTGTTCGCCCGGGACGCAGCGGCAACCTGTCCACGCTTGCCGAGATCGTCGGCGCCCTGCTGCTGGCGCTTGCCGTCAACGCGCTCGGCAACTACGCCTTCCTGCGATTGTCGGGACGCGTCGGGGCCAACATACTGTTCGACCTTCGACGGATGCTGTTCGCGCACGTCCAGGAGCTTTCGATCTCCTTCTACGAGCGCTACACGTCCGGACGCATCATCTCGCGGCTCACCTCGGACATCGACGCGCTGAATGAGCTGCTTGCGACCGGTCTCACGTCGGTGATTACGTCGCTGATCTCAGTCGTCGCGATCACCGTGATCCTTCTTCACCTCGACACCCGGCTCGGTCTTGTGACTCTGATCGCGATGCCCCTTGTCCTCGCCTTGACTTACTGGTTCCGCGTCAACTCCGCCCGCTCATACCGCGCGGTCCGGCGCGCGATCGTGCTGGTCATCGTCCACTACGTGGAATCGCTGGGCGGAATCCGCGCCGTGCACTCTTTCCGGCGCGAGCCCCGCAACCAGGCGATCTTCCAAGATGTCAACGCGCGTTATCGCGACGCCAACATCTGGTCGAACCGCCTCGTCGCGACGTTCGGTCCCGCCATCAACCTGCTCGGACGTCTCACCACCGCGTTGGTGCTTTTCTACGGCGGCTACCTCATCGTGCAAGGCCAGCTGACCCTTGGTGTGTTGACCGCCTTCGTGCTCTACCTGCGGCAGTTCTTCGACCCGATGCAGGAGCTGTCGCAGTTCTACAACGTGTTTCAGGCAGCAGGCGCGGCGCTTGAGAAGCTGGCGGGCGTGATCGAGGAGGCGCCGACGGTTCCGGAGCCCGGGCGCCCCGTCACATTGCGGGAGGCGCGCGGAGCGATTGCCTTCGAAAACGTGACCTTCGCGTATCGGGACAAGGACGTCCTGCACAACATCGCGCTCGAGGTGCCCGCGGGCCAGATCGTCGCCCTGGTGGGCGAGACCGGCGCCGGAAAGACGACCATGGCGCGCCTGATCGCCCGTTTCTATGACCCGACCGTGGGTCGGGTGACGCTTGACGGGGTCGACCTGCGCGCGCTCGCCACCGAGGATCTCCGCCGGGCCGTGGTCATGGTCACGCAGGAGAGCTTCCTGTTTTCAGGCACGGTGGGCGACAACATCCTCTTCGGCCGGCCCAGCGCAACGCGGACGGAGGTGGAGGCGGCGGCGCGGGCGATCGGTGCGCACCAGTTCATCGCCGCGATGCCGAACGGCTACGACACCGACGTTCGGCGCCGCGGGGTCCGCCTGTCCTCGGGGCAGCGACAGCTGGTCGCCTTCGCGCGGGGGTTTCTTGCCGACCCCCGCGTGCTCATCCTCGACGAGGCGACGTCGTCGCTCGACCTCCCTTCAGAGAGGTTGGTGCAGCACGCGCTGCGGACCTTGCTGGGCGGCCGGACCGCGTTCATCATCGCCCACCGCCTGTCGACCGTCGAGATCGCCGACCGCGTGCTGGTCATCGACGCCGGCCGGATCATCGAGGACGGTGCGCCGGAGGAGCTGCGCGCCGGGCGCGGACGGTACGGCTCCCTGCACCGGGCGTGGGCGGAGAGCCTTGCCTGATTAAGCCCGTCTCCCTGGCCCTCTCCCAGAGGGGGAGAGGGTACTTATGCCGTGCTTGTGTCCACGTAGAAGCGCCGCCAGCCGACAGCCTCGAACCCAAGCCCAGCCAGGATCGGCGCCGACATCGCGCCACCCCAGACCGCCAGTCCCTCCACCCCGGCCTGGCAAGCCATCTCGAGGCGGGCGGCCACCATCGCTCGATAAATTCCACGGCCCCGGAACTTGGGCAGCACCGCGCCGCCGTTGATGATCGCGCCAAACGGCTGATAGAGGCTCAACCCCGCGCTTCCGGCCGGCTCCCCGTCCACCGTTGCCAGGATGACTCGCCGATTGCCGGCCGACACCCAGTTGGCCCGGCGCCGCTCCAGAGCCGCGCTCAGACCCGCATCCTCGCCGCGCGAGGCGGCGCCGAACGCTTCCGAGTTGACAGCATCAGCCATCCGAAACGAGACCTGGTCTGCAAGCGCATCGCGAATCTCGAGGCCGGCCACGGCAGGATGATCGATGGTGGTCGTGATCGCAAGCACCATCACCTTCGCTTCCGGCCCATGCGGGTCCGGCGGGACATCTCGAGCGGCTAGGCAGTCCCCGAAGTCTGGGGGTTCCGTTTCAGGGTCAAGCGTCCACATGACCGGCAGTCGGCGGGGAGCGACAGTCGAACGCACTTCACCGATCACCTCATCGGATTCATCGCGCCTGCACCGGATCCAGGAGACGCTGTTTGGGCCCGCGATCGGAAAGTCGGGTTGCAGCGTGATCCGGTAACGCGGCGTCTCGACGATCTCCACCCCCGCTTCCGGCGGCTGGCGGTGGTGATTCGCGAAGTCGACGAGCGCCTGCGATACTGCGGCCATGCGGGTATTCTCGCGAGCCCTGCGACGATGGAACCTGTTCCGGGTCGCCTCAGCGGCGGTTGGGTTGGCATGGCTGGCCGCGCTTGTGGCGTTCGTCTACGCCGCGTCGGTGAGGCAACCTGATATTCCCAGCGTGCTGGCGGCGGCCGCCCTCGTCGCGATTGCCGCAGCCGGCTTTATGTATGCTTGGCGCGAGCCGGGCGTTAGCCGAAAAAC
>VBFH01000053.1 GCA_005883575.1 Chloroflexota bacterium
TCGCTGGTGCCATCGTGGCTGGGGCAGAGGAACGGAAGCTGACCTTATCGGCCGTGGAAGACTTTCGGTCGATCACGGGCAAAGGCGTGGTGGGCCGGGTGGAGGGCCAGACCGTCGCGCTCGGGAATCACCAGCTGATGCAAGACCTCGGCGTCCCCATCGGTGATCTCGCTAAGCGTGCCGACGCGCTCAGGCGAGACGGCCAGACTGTGATGTTCGTCGCCGTCGACGGCCGGGTCGCCGGGCTCCTGGGGGTTGCCGATCCGATCAAGGAATCCACACCGGAGGCTCTCCGGCTGCTGCGCGAGTCCGGGGTGCGGGTGGTGATGCTCACCGGTGACAACCGCGCGACCGCCGAGGCCGTGGCCCGCAAGCTGGGCATCACGGAGATCGAGGCCGAGGTGCTCCCCGAACAGAAGATCGCCGTGATCAAGCGGATGCAGGCGGAGGGCCGGGTTGTGGCCATGGCGGGTGACGGCGTGAACGACGCCCCCGCGCTGGCCCAAGCCCATGTCGGCATCGCGATGGGCACCGGCACCGACGTGGCGATGGAGAGCGCCGGGATCACGCTGGTGAAGGGTGACTTGCGAGGGATCGTGCGGGCACGCCGGCTGAGCCAGGCGACCATGCGCAATATCCGCGAGAACCTTTTCTTCGCCTTCATCTACAACGCGCTCGGTGTGCCGATCGCTGCGGGCGTGCTCTACCCGGTCTTCGGCCTCCTGCTGAGTCCGATCATCGCGAGCGCGGCGATGAGCTTCAGCTCGGTCTCGGTCATCTTCAACGCGTTGCGGCTGCGACGTCTTGCCCTCTAGTGACAAAGAGTTCGAAACGTGTTGACAACGGGAGCTAAGCTCCTTCCGGCAGAACGACGAGGAGGCATTGCGCTGACTGGTCGCGTGGTCCTGCCCTCGGCGATTCGATCCAAGTGCTCGCGGACCTCAAGCCCGGCGAGCGTGTCGTCACGGCCGGCAGCTTTTTCCTGCGGGCGGAGGCGGGACGCAGCCGCTCCGGAGGCTGAGACGACCCCTCTTGACTTTGCCCCTGGGGTATAGGTTTAGGCTCTGGTCATGGGACACGATGGCCTGCTGATCGGTGAGGTCGCGAAACGCAGCGGGGCCAGCCGGAAGGCGCTGCGCCTGTACGAAGCGGCGGGGATTCTGCCTGCGCCTCGGCGTACGCAGTCAGGCTATCGAGTGTACCGCAGCGAAGCGTTGGACCTGCTCGCCTTCGTGCGCCAAGCCCAACGCCTCGGGTTCACGCTCGATGAGATCAAGGAGATCGTCGCGATCAAGCGGGCGGGACGCGCTCCGTGCCTTCACGTCCGCGAGCTAGTGCAGCGGAAGGCCGAGGAACTGACCCAGCGGCTTTTGGACCTCACGACCGTCCGGAATGGCCTGCGTGCCCTGCTCAATGGCTGGCGACGCGCGGGGAAGGCCGGAGGGGTCGTGTGCCCACACATCGAACACGCTAGCCGGTCGAAGAAAGGGAGGAGACGAAATGGACAGCCTGAAGATGTCGCTCTGCCCATCGTGCATCCACTGCCCAGAAGTCGCCATCGAGGGCGACGAGGTGCGCATCGGTGAAACCGGGAACCTCGCGGTCCTGAAGAAAGACGAGTGGAACGTGCTGGTTGACCTGATCCAGTCGGGCCAGCTGTCGAAGGTCTGAAGCCTCGGCGGGTCGGCCGGTCGAACGCCACGGCGAGCGACAGGTCGCCCCGCCTTCCAACGCCGCGTTACCATCGGCAAAGAACGACTCCGTATGGGAGCACTGCATGAAGCGAGTGATTGGTCTCGTACTGATCGCAGCGGTCGTCATCACGGCGGGTGCCGCCGTCGCTCAGCAGAGCGCGCCGCAGCCCGGAACGCCGCCCCCCGGCTCCCAGATGCCCATGCAGGGTGGTATCTGCCCCATGATGAGCGGGATGATGGGAATGATGGGCGGACAGGCCGAATCTCCCCGGATGCTGCAGATGCGCGGGGAGATGCTGAAGGCGATGGGGGAGATCATGATGAAGTACGGCAAGATGACGGAGGGTGGCCCTCGATAGAGGGGCGGCCTCATGGCAGGCGACTCGGTCCTCAAAACCGCGCATCGCGATCTGCCAGGTGGTGAAGAGCGCCTCGTCACGGTTCGCCGAGGCCGCGCTCTTCAGTACCTCACCATCGCCTGGAACTCTGGCGAGTGCGTGGTCGCGCTCGCGGCCGGATTTTTGGCCGGGAGCATCGCGCTCGTCGGCTTCGGGTTGGACTCTGCTATCGAAGTCACGAGCAGCCTTGCAGCCCTGTGGCGGCTGCGACGTGATCTCGATGAGACCCGCCGGGAAGCCGCCGAGCGGCGTGCCCTTCGGATCATCGGCATCTGTTTCTTGCTGCTCGCGGCCTACGTGCTCTACGAGGCCATCATAACCCTGGTCGTGCGGAAACCCCCTGAGCACTCCACCGTCGGCATCGTGCTTGCTGCGCTGTCCCTGATCGTCATGCCGCTGCTGGTCTACTACAAGCGCCGGGTCGCGAGCCAGCTCGGCAGCGGGGCACTCGAAGCCGAGGCGAGGCAGACGCTGGTCTGCGCCTACCTGTCTGCGATCCTTCTCGTCGGCCTCGGCCTCAATGCTTGGCTTGGCTACTGGTGGGCAGATCCGGTGGCGGGCGTTGCGATGGTGCCGCTCATCGCCTGGGAAGGTCTCGAGGCGGTTCGCGGGCGTACCTGCTACGTCACCTGAGTCCAGCGCGCCCTGAGACTCGTTTGTCAAGGCAGCGGAATGGATCAGCCTCGAGCGTCACTGCTGCCCATTCCTGAACTTCGGGCTGGAGTTGAAGGACGACGGCGCCGTCTCACTTTCGTTGACTGGTTCTGACGCTGTGACAGCGCTCCTCGACGACGAGATGAGGCTTCTCCAAAACAGCAACGCGGCGACGAGCGTGCCTACCGCGCCGGCGATGCCCCCGGCGGCGAAGCCGGCCGCATAGCCGCGGTGGGTGATCACGGGACCGAGCGCGAACGATCCGATCGCGAGCCCCAGATACAGCGCCGTGCTATAGCCGCCCATAACGAGACCTCGCGTGGCCGGCGTTGTCGAGGGCGCTAGACCGACGCTGAGTGCCACGAACGCGATGCCGCTAAGGCCGCCGAAGACAGCGACCAGAGTCAGCAAGGTGACCTGATCGTTCGCGTGCGGCAGCAACGCGGTTATGAGCGACGCTGCGAGGATGCCACCGATCGCATAGGGTGCTGAGCGCCCGCTGCGATCCACGAGCCAACCCGCCGGCACGCGCGCAAGCGTGTTCGAAAGCCCGAGGACGAGGAAGACGAGCCCGATGCCGGCAGGCGTCGAGCCCCGTTCGTGAGCGAGCAGAGGAAAGAACGTGAACACCACACCCTGGATCAGAAGCCCGCTGACCGCGACGATCCATCCAGCCCAGATTCCTGGATCGTTTCTGACGTCGGCGAACGTGGCGCCGGGCCGTTCGCTCGTCGGCGCTTTCGGGCGAACCGGAGTCGCGAGGCCAACGCCCAGAGCTATGCCGATGCCGACGGCGCTACCGACGAATGCCGCACGATAGCCCCACCATTCCGCCACGACGCCACCGAGGAACGGTCCGATCCCGATCGCGCCGTAGTGCGCCGTCGAGTACCACGCGTAGGCGTGCCCGATTTTGCTCGGCGGTGCGGCATCGCCCACCAGCGAGAGCGCGCTCGGTGTGAATGCCGCCACACCGAGGCCTGCGAGCCCATAGATCGCCACCAAGGCGTACTCACTCTCGAAGAGCGGGAGCAGCAGCGACGTGGCGACGCTCAGCGCCATCGCCGCAAGCATGAGTGGGCGCCGGCCCCAGATATCCGATGCGCGACCGAGGGAATGGAACCGACCGCCGCTGCTAGCATGTGCGCACCGATGATCAGCCCGACACCCGTCGGCGTGGCGCCGTGCGCGGCGGCGTAAAGGGACAAGACCGGCCCCCGCATCTGGGCGCCGACGTAGTGCAGAAACGTGAGTACGCAAACGAGGGCAATGATCGCCATCACGCCACCTCGTTCTTTTAGACACGGGCGATCGGTGGCCGTGACAACCAGAGAAGGCTGGCGAGATTCTTACATCAGGACCTGCTCTTGGGCCGGTCAGGGAAGATCGGCCGCGCGTCGAAAGAGCGGGCCCTGGAGCAGCCGACGGAGGGCAGGTACCAGGTCAGGCGACTCGTAGAACGGATGCTCTCGAAAGACCTCCGCGCACTGGTCGTCGAGGGTCGCGAGGGCTTCGGCCTTCATGCGCGCGACCTCTCGCACTTGCTGGAAACGCCCGCGCGCAAAGAGAAGATGCGTGGGATCGACGTACCCTGCTTCGATGAACCCACGCGTCTTCTTCGCGCACCGGCAGGGATTGGCTCGGTTCACGAGCCCGCACTTGTCGTTCATGAAGCTGTGCAGGTCACGTCGCGCCCGAGCGAGCCGCTGCCTGAAGTTCTCGCGGCTGATTTCGAGGAGCTCGGCGCCGATCGTGTCGCTGACCTCGAAGATCTCACCAAGGATGTAGGTCAGGCGTTGCTCGCGGTCGAGACAGAGCAGCATCCCGGCAGTGCAGCTGATTCTCGCTTCATCGACGAGCAATCGTACGTCGACAGGAACGGTGCGCTCATCAGGAGGGTCGAGGTCGGGAGTGGCATCGAGTGCGTGGGCGTAACACCCGAACGTCAGAGCTTCCGGTTCACGGCGACCGCGTTTGATGTTCAGGACATGGTTGACCACGATGCGATAGAGCCATGTCCGAAAGCTACTGCGCCCCTCGAACGACGCGAGTCCCGTAAGAGCTTTGACCAAGATCTCCTGCGTGGCATCCTCGGCGTCCTGGGGGTGGTAAAGCATTCGGACGGCGATGTTGTAGATCCACGCCTGATGACGACCCACCAGAGCTTCTAGCGCCTGACGCTCACCCGACCGAGCGCGCGCCACGAGAGCCTGGTCTTCCGGGTCGCTCGGCGCGTCGTCGGCGAGCGGATTCGCCCGAGCCATTGTCATCTCCTACCCGTTAGACATGCTGCATTGCCGAGTGTGACAGGCCAGGAGCCGACGCGCCCTCATTCGACGCCATAAGGATTGTCGACGACGATGAGCCACGTGCCGTCAGGCTGGCGACGGTTGCGCGCCGTAGCGACGGCGGTGCGTCTCAACGCTTCCCCGGTGCGAAGAACGGCTCAGTGCCCGCCTCGTGGTCGGTGACATCCACGATCGCCACGACCTCGGGAAGGCGCTTCCGCAGTATCGACTCGATCCCCTGCCGAACAGTTACTTCGGCGAGACTGCACCCTTGACAACCTCCATCAAGGCGGATGCTCACCCGGCCCGCGATGACATCGACCAGGGTCACCCGACCACGGTGAGCGGCGATCGCGGGGTTCACCTCGTCGTCCAGGACCCGGCGGACGCGTTCGGCGAGCTCGTCGGATTCGGCGGGCCGCGTCGGCTCTGCGTCCGGCCACACGACCCGCACCTCGGCGACCTCGGGCACGGCCCCGTGCAGAAGCGCCTCGATGCGCGCGGTCGCGGGAACGATCGCGCCAGGCGATCCGCTCGCCTTCAGCGTGACGACGCCATCGTCGACGGAGACCAGGCGCACCGCGCCACCGCGTGCGATGACGAACGGCGCGACGCTGCGCTCAATGGCTGCGGCAACTGCAGCAGCCAAGTTGGACGCGACCGGTGATGACACCGCACTGTCTCTGAGGACGGCCGGCGTGCCAGCCGCGCCGGCGCGCGCCATCGTGTCCAGTGCTGTGTCGAGATCACCGATCAAGTCCTCAGGGCCCTCAAGCCCGATCGACAGGCGCAGCAAGTCTTCGGGCACCGGAGACGACGGGCCCTCAGTGCTGCGACGGTGCTCGATGAGGCTCTCGACGCCGCCGAGTGATGTGGCCCGCTTGAACACCCTCACCGCGGCGGCGACGGCCATGGCCTGCTTCTCGCCGCCCGCCACGCGAATCGAGAGCATCCCGCCGAACCCACCAGTCATCTGGCGGGCCGCGATCTCATGGCCGGGATGCGACGGCAGCCCCGGATAGAGAACGGCGGTCAGCGCCGGGTGGCCATGAAAGTGACGGGCGAGGGCGAAGGCACTCTCGGACGAGCGGCGCACCCGTACGAACAAGGTCCGCATGCCCCGCTGGAGCAGCCACGCCTCGAACGGACCGAGCACGCAGCCGGCGTTGCGCCGCCACGACCGGATCCGCTCTCAGAACGGGTCGCGACGCGCGCTGACGACCGCCCCGGCCAGAACGTCGCCGTGGCCGTTCAGGTACTTGGTCGCCGAGTGCACGACGAGGTCGGCCCCGAATTCGATGGGTCGTGTGAGCACGGGGGTCGCGACGGTGCCGTCGACAACCATGCGCACGTCGGCCGCGTGGGCGATCGCCGCGACGGCGGCGAGGTCGGTGATGTCCCACGTCGGGTTGGCCGGGGTCTCGACCCACACGAGCCGGGTGCGGCCCGGGCGGATGGCGGTCCGCGCCGCGCCGAGATCGGTGGTGTCGATGAACTCGACGTCGAGCCCCCAGGCGATTCCGAACTCCGCCAGCCACTTACGGACACCCCAGTAGAGAACCCTAGACACCAAGACGTGGTCGCCGGGCAGCAGTGACTGGAAGACGGCCGTTGCTGCGGCGCTGCCGGAGGCGAAGAGCATGCCCGCGGCGCCACCTTCGAGCGTGGCTAGGAGCCGCTCGGCGTGATCGTACGTCGGGTTGTCGGCGCGCGTGTAGACGAGGCCGGAGCGGTACGTTCCGTCCGGACTGCGCTCGTACGTCGTCGACGGGTGGATCGCTGGCGTCAGCGCGCCAGAGGTCGCATCCACGTCGCCCATGGCCTGCGCGGCCAGCGTCTCGGGCGAGAGTTCTTGATTCATCCGGGGTGCCCTCCTCCGTGGCGTGCGATCTTATGCGCGAACAGCCAGCGGCGCGGGACCCCCCGACGGTGACGTCGCCGCAGAGGCCTGCCGTGGTCGCGACGTAGGCTGACGGGTCGAGGCACGGACGTTTTCCCGCGGCGCGGTGGGTTGTCGTGGAGATAGATGGGCGTCACCATTGTCCCCCCTTTTGGTATAGGACCTGATAAAAGTACGGCCTCGGACCTTCAGGGGTGTCCACGACATAACAGTCAGCCACGACTTCGACCTCAAAGCCATGCTTCTCGCCCAATTCGCGAAGCTGTCTCGCAGAAAGTGGCGACGTTGCGACCTCGGTGATTCGCTTGTTGTGCTCGAGGAAGATCATTGTGTGCTCAGCTGATACCGTACCGCGACTAACAGCCGCGGAGAGATGTTCGTCCAGATAGTCGATGAAGTACTGTCTGTAGCGGTGCAGATTTTCGCCAACGGTGCTGACCGCCAATGTTCCACCAGGCTTCAGAACTCGTTGCGCCTCAACAAAAAACGCCGCCGGGCGCGGCAAGCTCCAGAGAACGCTGTGGGAAAATACGTGATCGACGCGTGACCTGTCCAGGCTCATCTGCGTGATATCAGCGATGACGATCTTGTTCCGGGGCACACCGTGAGACTCCGCGTGCTCTGCCATCGCCGGATTGATGTCGAAAAGATACACGTCGGCGTCGTACCGTACGCGCCGCGCTTCGGCGCTCATGATACCGGTACCCCCACCGGCTTCGATAATGAGTGGACGCGGGGTCTTGATCGAACGAATCCACTGCATGTGGAGATCCGTCGCGTGCCGATAAAACGGCAACTTCACGAGGATGTCGTAGACAGTGTGATAGGCACCTTCGGGAAAATGGTTGAGTCGCCTTGGACACGTCAGGCCACCAAAGGGATCGCCGCGGGCCTCGGCTGTCTCATCACCCAGGCGACGACGAGACCGGA
>VBFH01000043.1 GCA_005883575.1 Chloroflexota bacterium
GTCAGTTCGGCATGAACTCGTCGAATGCCATAGGTGCCTCGCGAGGCGAAATGTGCTCGACGGATCAAGTCGGTCAGCCATGCGTGCCGGACAGATCGCACAGAGGGTGGCCGTGAGCGTCTTGCGTGGTAGCCCGACTCCGAAACCTTGAGTACGCGGCAGGCGAGCTTCACCGGAAGCCCCTCGGTGGCCATCACCTCGACTGCCGCGAATCTTTTGGGGTTGAGGCGTCCTTCAGCAACTCGGCAGGCCTGCGATGGACAGCTAGTTCAGTCTCGAGCTCCCGAATTCGTCGACGAGCAGAGATGAGCTCGGCGCGCTCGGCTGTGGTCAGGCCGCTCTCAAGTCCGCGGTCGACTCGGTCTTGCCGGCGCCAGCGTACACGGTTTGGTCGCTGATACCCAGGTCGCGGGCGATGTCCTCGACGCGGCGTCCGGCCGCGACAAGGTCCAACACCCGTTGACGAAACTCCGCGGTGTAACCGCGTCTTCCCATGCTGTCCTCCAGTGTCTTGGTGGGACAGCAGCATGGTCGATTCCAATAATCCGACTCCAGGAAATCCAGGGCGCACTAGCCGTAGGACCTCACGGCCCCAGCCGACCGCTGATGCCCGCCTCTGGCGGTTCGTTTTTCGAACTTAACTTCTTCCGAATCGAGGTCTACTGGGCGATGACATGACAGCCAAGACGCTGGATGTAGCTGGGACCCTGATTCGGCCAGGCGACTCGGAATACGAGGCAGCGCGGCAAATCTGGAACGGCGCCATTGATCGCCGACCAGCCATGATCGTGCGTTGCCGAAGCGGAGCTGACGCCGCCGCAGCACTTCGCCATGCGCAGGAGCACAGTTTGCCACTTGCGATCCGAGGAGGAGGCCACAACGTTGCGGGGAGCGCACTCTGCGACGGAGGCGTGGTTATCGATTTCTCAGAGATGCGGCGGGTGGAAATCGATCCTGAGCGCAAGACTGCGCGCGTGGAGCCAGGTGCGCTCTGGGGCGATCTTGACGCCGCGGCCCAGGCCGACGGCCTCGCGACCCCAGCGGGCATCGTCACCCACACGGGGGTGGCGGGTCTGACCCTCGGCGGTGGTTTCGGCTGGCTAAGCAGGCAGTGGGGACTCACCGTCGACAACCTGCTTTCGGTTCAGGTGTTGCTGGCCGACGGCAGCCGGGTGCGAGCCGCTTCGGATGAGAACGACGATCTCTTCTGGGCAGTTCGGGGAGGCGGCGGCAACTTCGGCATAGTCACCGAATTCGAATTCCAGCTCCATGCCCTAGGCACGACGGTGCTTGCCGGTCCGCTGCTCTTCAAGGCAGGGCAGGCGCGCGAGGTGCTCGACTTCTATCGCGAGTTCATAGCGACGGCGCCCGATGAGCTTTCCGTGTATCTCAACTTGCGAACTGCGCCTCGATTCGACTGGGTTCCTGAACATTTGCGTGGCACCGATGTGTTGCTGCTCATCCCGTTCTACAGCGGTGACCTGGATGCCGGCGAGGAAGTACTGCGACCGCTCCGCTCCTTCGGACCACCGGCGGCCGACGTTGTCCAGCGCAAGCCCTACCTCGCACATCAGTCGATGTTCGACGCGGGCGTGCCCCATCACTGGGGCTACTAGTGGAAGTCGCACTATCTGCCGCCGCTCACTAGCAGTGCCATCGACGTCATGGTCGAGCACTCCTGGCGCAAGAACTCGCCCGACTCGTACACGATCGCATTTCACCTGGGCGGAGCCATAGCCCGCCGCCCTGAAGATGAGACAGCTGCAAGTGGACGCGACGCGATGCATGCGCTGAACATCAATGGAGCCTGGACTGAAGGCGGTTCACACCATCCGGACATCGCCTGGTGTCGCGAGTACTTCGCCGCCATGCAGCCACACGCCACGGGCGGTGTGTATATGAACTTCCTTCATAACGACGAGGGCGAGGCGCGAGTGCGAGCCGCGTATGGCAACAAATACAATCGGCTGGCAAAAATCAAGGCGCGCTACGACCCTAGCAACGTCTTTCGATCAAATCAGAACATACAGCCGGTAATCGACGTCAAGCCGTAGCACCGAGGCTCCTTTGCGCCACAAGCAATCATTTGGGGCGAACGACGCGAATCCGCCCTGGTCGGTGGCGAACCGGGCCTCACGGTCCTGGCCCGTGCCTCCGCCGGCTTGGGACGTTGCCTTACCCGACGATTCCCAGTCGCGTGCTCTCACATTGCCGCGACAGACACGGTTACACCGCCCCGGTTTCGTTGCTCTGCAGGAAATTGTGATACGGCGGTGTGAAGCTGACTCCAAACCACATTGGAAATCGTCGATTTCGAATACGAAAATGGTCGGGGGCCCGGGATTTGAACCCGGGGCCTCACGGTCCCGAACTCTGAGACCTTTCGTCCAGAAACGCCGGAAACGATCGATTTCAGTTCGAAAGCTCTAAGGCGGCCAACCGCCCCGTCCAGATTTGAGGCATTCTTCCGACCGATTACTACATGAACTACTACTCGACCGTTAGGGAGCTTTAGCCGCGTAGCTGAGGATCTGGCCGTTTCGTCTGGCTGCCACTAATGAGCGGAGGTAACGTGCATGAGTTCCAGCCTGCCGGCCTTGTTCCGCGATTCGAGCGATTAGCGAAGGGAGCTGACCCTGAGCGCCAAAGGTGTCGTTGTGACAGAGACATCGAGGGATCCACGGTTGACTGATGCGATCCGCCAGCATGCGGTAGAGGTAAGCGGATTCGTGCGCGACGGGATGCCAGCAATGATGCGCGGCATGATGGGGAACTGATCGCTCACTCTCGTTTGCTCCGAGAACGGCGGGTTATCGGCAGCCCCTGAAAACTCTCGCGTTGGTCTAGCTTCTAATGCATCTCGAAGATGCAGGTTGCTTCACAAATATTTACGGCGTATCCATGGGCGCCCGTTAAGCAGCAAGCCTAGGCTGGGCATCCTTGTCGAACCCGAGCCAGGTTGACTACGAAGGTTTCTTCAATCTCTCCGTCGATTTACTTTGCCTCGCTGGTTACGACGGTTACTTCAAGCGTCTGAATCCGGCTTGGACGGAGACGCTCGGCTTCACTCAGAGCGAGCTGATGGCACGGCCGTACCTGGATTTCGTCCACCCCGACGATCGGCCGGCCACATTAGCTGAAGCCGAGAAGTTGGGACTCGGTGCCAAGGTCATCCATTTCCGGAATCGATACGAATGCCGGGACGGCAGTTACCGCTGGCTGGCCTGGTCGGCAATGCCAACGGGGTCCGATGAACTCATTTACGCCATGGCGCGCGACGTGACACCCGAAGTCGAGCTCGAAGGTGGACTTGTGGAGGCAAACCTAGCTGCGGCGACTCGCCTTGCCTTGCTTACGGCCCTCATCGACGCGATCGGTGTCGGCGTAGTTCTCATCAATGGCGAGGGTCGGGTGGCGCACTGGAATAAGGAAGCCACTCGATTAACCGGAATCCAAACTGCACGGGCTGTGGAACTGACTCTGAGGGAGTTGGGCGAAGCTCTTACCGAACGTGTGGAAGATCATCTCGATCTTCAGTCCCATCTCGAAGAAGCACCTCGCGCTACCGCGGAGTCGCACTTCCCAATGGTCATCCGGCAGCCGCACCGCGAGATCGATGTCACGGTGTCGCCTGCCGTTTTGACATCAGACGGAGCCCAGGTTGGCCTGGTGATAGTCCTTCATGACATCACGGCCGCCAAGGAGCTCGAGCGAGCAAAGGACGAATTGATTGCGATGGTAAGCCACGAGCTGCGAACACCTCTGGCGAGCTTGGTCGGCTTCTCGGAGTTGCTGCTCAGCCGCGAATTTGCAGAGGCCCAGCGAAAGCAATATCTGGAAACGATGCTGAACGAGGGTCGCCGTCTCACTGATCTGATCAACGAGTTCCTCGACCTGCAGCGAATGGAGGGTGGTTACACGAGGCTCAATTTGGGCCCGGCTGACTTGCCAACCCTGATCAGTCGCGCTGTGGCGACTGCCGGTGATAACCCGCAGACTCCGATCGAAGTCAGCATGGCCCAAGACCTTCCTCTTGTCGTTGCGGACGCCAACGCCATCCTTCAGGTTCTTATCAATCTGCTGTCGAACGCCAGGAAGTATTCGCCAGGTGGCGGAACAATCGTGGTGGAGGCCAAGGTCCGAGACAACGCCGTCGAAGTCTCCATTCGAGACCACGGACTCGGCATCCCCGCGGATGCACTTCCCAGGCTCTTCAGCAAGTTCTATCGCGTTCCGAATTCAGACCGTCGCCGGATCTCAGGTACAGGCCTCGGCCTAGCCATCAGCCGAAGAATCATCGAATCTCACGGCGGCCGTGTGGGCGCCGAGTCGGAAGGATTGGGACAAGGCTCTAGGTTTTACTTCACGTTGCGCGCAGCCGAATTGGAAGCCAGATCGGGCGACGTACTGATCGTCGAGGATGACATCGGATTCGCCCAACTCCTAGAAGCTGAACTCACGGTGAATGGACTCAACTCGGTGTGGGCGCCGGACGCCGAAACGGCCGACAAACTTATCGATCGGATGGCAGCCCGTGCTGTTGTGCTTGACCTGATCTTGCCGGGAGCGAGCGGACAGGAATTCTTAGCTCGGTTGCGCTCATCGCACAAGAGCCCAGTCCCGGTGGTTGTGGTAACGATCCAGGAGCTCGACGCGACCGAAACACTTGCGCTGCGGACTGCCGGCGTGGTCGCGGTCTTGAAGAAGCATTCGGGAGCGGCGAAGGAGGCCGCTGGATTCGTCGCGAACGCCCTGAATTCCTCAAGTTCTTCAGGGATTGCTGTTCCGCTTCGTAGTTGAGATGCAACACACGGTACTGATTGCGGACGACGAGCCCAGCGTCCGCCTGCTCGTCCAGGCAACTATCGAGGCTGAAGGTTACAAAGTACTGGAAGCCTGCGACGGCGACGAGGCATGGGCTCTCATCCAGGAACACCGGCCTTCACTGGTTCTGCTCGATGTCAGGATGCCCGGCCGGACGGGTCTCGAGATATTGGGTTCAATCAAGGCAGATGCCGAACTCACTGACACGAAGGTGATATTGCTTACCGCATCGGCACAACAATCCGACATCAATGCTGGGTTAATTGCAGGCGCTGACTTCTATTTGACCAAGCCGTTCTCACCGCGCGAGTTGCTCTCAAGGATGGATGAAGCCCTTCTCCTGTGATGCTTTCATAGCGCTTGAAGGAGATTCCGGCAGACGGAGTGACCTCCGCGACAAACCTTCGACGGAGAGAGGGTGTTGGTTGCAATTGGAGACCTAGACAAATGCCCATGCATTGGATACCGAACTCATGGCCGACCGTCGATCTGCTTGGTATCAGTGGGTTATCGAGAGCTTCGACCCTCGCGCGCGTGGATTTCTACATGAAATGCTACATCAGGCGCCCTTCGCGGGCGCCGTCGAGATCAATCGCGCACGGCTGAAAACCGTGAGGCCCTCCAGTTCGAGCCGAGTTCAGGTTCGCGAACGCGAATTTGAGTTCAGTTGACTGATCGGGGGCCCGGGATTTGAACCCGAGGCCTCACGGTCCCGAATTCGACGGCGACCCGTCCAGCCACGCTGCTTTTATGCGTTTCTCGCTTGAATCTTCTAAACGCCTGATGTCGCTCGTCCAGATTTGAACCATTCTTCCGCGGGATTACTACACGAAGTACTACATGAGGGCCGTCAGCAGTTACGAGCGGACGCTTCGAAATCGAGTCGTCGACTTTGTGGTTAAGGATCGCGGCGGGCCGGCCAGAAATGGCGGGGGGCCTGACAATCCGAATACAGGTGCCAATTTGCCAATGCCATGTTGTTTCGTGGGCAACCTCTTGATGATGTGTTGCCAGCGATTTCTTGGGGTGAATTCCCGGCCGAACAAGCGTCTCTAACGCTTCCTCCGCGCAACCTTGCTCATCAGGCACCCCGCATTGCTTGCGAGTAACATCGGGTTACAGGACGGCGGCCGGACGCAGTGGGGGGTAATTGGATCATGAGAGCTCGACGCCTGGTATTTGGCCTGACATCTATCGCCTCAGTCATCGCAGCCTCGATTTCCATCACTCCGAGCACCGCGTTTGGTGATACGCGGGTGACGCGGGACGCTTCGCCAAACAGCTACACGCGCTATGACGGAAGCTCGGACGCGACAACGGCCGCGTGCAGCACAGGCCGGCGCTCCCAGAACGAGCCGTCCGTTGCCGTCGATCCGCGCGCACCATCCGTCGTCGTGGCCGGATCGAACGACTACTGCGCGCAGATCATCAACGGCGACGTCTGGGCCGGCTACTACCGCTCGACCGACGGCGGTTCAACCTGGGCGGACAGCCTCGTGCCCGGCTACCCGCAGGACACATCGCCGGCAGGTCTCGCGTCCCCCGCGCACGGTCAATGCGCGGCAGCCGGCGACCCGACGCAGGCGTTCGACACGCAGGGCCGCCTGTTCTACGGCTTCATCTGCTTCAACCGCGCCCAGCCGGTGAACGGCTCGACCTACGTCGCGACCTACGACCAGGATGGCGCCCACTACGTGAGAACGGTGCTGATCGATTCTGGGACGCCCTCGGCGAACTTCGCCGGCCTCTTCCAGGACAAGATCAACCTCACCGTCGACCAGACGTCCGGGCCGCGGTCAGGCTATGTCTACGTCGCCTGGGCCAAGTACAGCGGATACGCGCCCAACAACGTGATCCTGTTCTCCCGCTCCACAGACCACGGACAGACATTCTCTCGGCCGATCCGGGTCACCCCGGGGCTCGCGCAGGAGCAGTTCGCAGACGTGGTGGTCGGCCCGGATGGAGCCGTCTACCTGACCTTCCGCACCTACGGCACTCCGCCGGCGGCCAAAAACGCGATCTGGGTCGTCAGGTCGGCTGATGGCGGAGTGAGCTGGAGCGCGCCCACACTGATCGCCGCCATCACACCCTTCGACTCGACGCAGTTCGGGGGCGACGACTGCGGCGACGGGCCGTTTGCCTGCGCGACGGGCCTGACGTATTCACGCTTCGCCAGCCTGTCGGCGGTGGCGGCCGACGCCACCGGGGTCCACGTCGTCTGGAGCGCTGAAAACGCGAGCGGACAGGCGAAGGTCTACGTGCGTAACTCGCCGGACGGCATGAGCTGGCCGACCACCGCGACGACGCTGGACACGTTTCCGATCGGCCACCAGTACTTTCCCGACATCGCGTCCTTCGGCGGAGTGATCACGGTCGCTTTCTACGACTCTCGCGTCGACGCCGCCTACTCGCCGAGCCTGCCGCCCGGCGACACCGCGACCGGAACCAACTCGGGCGGCGCGGTGAACACCATGATTGCCCGCTCCACCGATGGCGGCCAGAGCTGGCTCGAGGTCCCCGTGAGCAGCGTGGCCAGCAACTACAACTGGGAGACGCACGGCGCCCGGCGCGATCCATTCTGGGGTGACTACATCTATGTCGCCGCGGGTGGATCAGGTGCCTACGTCGTCTTCACCGACTCGCGGGACCTCGTCCCGGGAGCCGACCCGCGCGAGACCGGGGCCTCGGACGACCACGACGGATTCGACGTCTTCCAGCCGTGCACATATGTCCCGAACGACATCAACGCCGCGTCCTACAGTTCGCCGGAGGCCTCGACCAGAACATCTACGCGGCCCTCGTGTAGAGGGCGGCTTGAAAGGCTGGGGGCCGGCAGGCCCCCAGCCATCCATGTAGGCGGGGCTGACGGACTCGGCGCTTTGGCTGGCAGGCGATTCCGCGCTTCTGCCGAGCCGGATCCAGATGGCTTTCACGCTTGCGACGCACGTCCTGCTCGTCCCGCTTGGCGTCGCCTTTCCGACGCTGACCCTCGTCATGGAAGGGATCGGCCTCGCCCGCGATGACCCGGCCGCGCTGAGCATCGCGCGGCGCTGGTCGGTCGTGATGGCGGTGCAGTTCGCCGTCGGAGCCGTGACCGGCACCATTCTTTCTTTTGAGTTCGGCATCTTGTGGCCACGGCTGATGGGTCGCTTCGGCGCGGCGTTGGGACTCGGGTTCGCGATCGAAGGACTGGCCTTTTTCTCGAGGCCATCTTCATCGGCATCTACCTGTACGGCTGGAAGAGGCTTGCGCCGAAAACGCATTTCCTGCTCGGCCTGGTGCTTCCGCCGGCTGGTGTCCTCGGCACGTTTGCCGTGCTCTCCGCCAACTCGTTCATGAACACGCCAGGCGGCGTCGCCATCAAAGACGGCCGCGTAACGGACATCAACACAGCCGCGGTTCTGTTCACGCAATCAATCGGTTACGAGTTCTGGCATTTCATGATCGCGCTGTACATGACGGCCGGGTTCGCCGTCGCGTCGGTATACGCCGTTGCATGGCTGCGCGGCCGGCGTGATCACTACCAGCGTCTCGCCTTTGCGGTGCCTTTCACCATCGCCGCCGCGCTGACGCCGGTGCAGCTCGTCGTCGGTGATCTGTCAGCCCGCGCGCTGGTCGAAGACCAGCCGGCCAAATTCGCGGCCATGGAGGTCACATGGACGACGCGAGACCACAACCCCGAGGTCATCGGCGGCTGGATGGATGATTATGGCCAGATCCATTTCGGCATGGAAGTGCCGGCTCTCAATTCGCTGCTCGTCGGATATTCTCCCGACGCAGTCATCCGCGGACTGTCCAGTTTCGCCGCCGATGCGAGACCATCGACCATCGAAGCCAACATCACCCATCTTGCCTTCGATGCCATGGTCGGGCTGGGCACGGCGGGCGCGGCGCTTGCAGCCTGGTACTTCTGGGTGTGGGGTTCAAAAATCACGTCTGAGGGGCACTCACCGTGGCTGAGCGCCTAGTCACCCGGGCCAGCTAGGATTTCGCGCCGGGGTGCTGTTTTCTCTGGTCTATTCGCTGCTTCGGACTTTGCTAGACGTGATTGCGACCAGTCACGGTGATCATGCTCGGCTCCAGGCTGAGGTGCTGGTACTCCGGCGCCAAGTTCAGGTCCTCGAGCGCCAGATCAAGCGAGTGCAGTGGACGCCGGGTGACCGGATGCTACTCGCGGCACTACGCGATCGCCTTCCACAATCGGCATGGGCAGCGCTGCTAGTCCAACCTGAGACCGTGCTCGGCTGGCATCGGGCTCTGGTACGTCGCAAATGGGCCGCATACCTGCGTCGCCCAAGGCGGGGCAGACCGCGGATCTCAACTGAATGTCGGCAGCTGATCGTGCGCATGGCGAAAGAGAACCCAGGCTGGGGCTACTTTCGAATCAAGGGCGAGCTGCGCAAGCTCGGGCACACGGTGGCCGCGACCACAATTCGGTCCGTGCTGGTGCAGGCTGGCATTCCACCCTCAGGTCGCCGAGCCAAATTGAGCTGGAAGCAGTTCCTGGCGGCTCAAGCCCAGACCCTAGTGGTGGCCGACTTCCTCAGCGTCGACACCGTCTTCTTCAAGCGCCTCTACGTCCTTATCTATATGCACCTGGCCACCAGGCGCGTTTTGCTGGCCGCTTGCACGGCCAACCCAAACGAGGCGTGGATG
>VBFH01000009.1 GCA_005883575.1 Chloroflexota bacterium
ATGGATGGTGCGGGACGACCGCGTTGGAAGGCGCGGAAACCGGTCCCGAACCCACTCCATTGATTGCGTAGACGGCGAATGTGTACGTGGTGCCATTGTCCAGATGTCTGATGGTGATCGAATTGGTGCTTGCACCGACGCCCATGGTCGATCCGTCTGAGCACATGACGACGTAGGAGGTGATCAGCGACCCGCCGTCACTGCTCGGTGGCGACCAGCTCAATGTTGCTGCGTGATTGCCGGCAGCAGCGACGACCGCGATCGGAACGCCGGGTACTGAGGGTTGAGACGACGGGCTGGGCGACGGGCTGGGCGACGGACTGGGCGACGGACTCGGTGATGGGCTTGGCGATGGGCTGGGCGATGGGCTGGGTGAGGTTGAAGGGTCCGGACACGCAGAGGCCTGGCCGTTGGCGTGTAGTGCATCGAGGTACGCGCCGAAGCCGCTGCAGCTGTTCCACTGGGTTGCGTCTTCCACGCTGGTGCCCTCGCCCCATTCGTTGAATGTGGTCACGAGCTGCCAAGGCGCTCCCGACGCGACCATGTCGCTGACGTTCTGGTTCCAACGCACGGGGTCCCTGGTGAGGCGAGGTGTCGCCTCGCCGATCTTCCAGAACCCTGGACTGATGCTGAAGCTGTAGCCCTTCTGGCTATCTTCCGCGACCGCAGGTCCGTACTGGTGCCAGGAGTCCGGCTGCTGCGGGCAGCTCGTATAGCCGCCGAAGACCTGGAGGTTGAGGTAGAACTGCGTGCCGGCTTGCTGCTGCCCCGCGAGCCAGGTAGCGACATCGGTGCACGACGCCTCGGCGCGGCTGTAGACGAACAACACCGGCTTGCCGTTGACGTGTAGGTAGTTCGGATTTGAGGCGTAATTGGCCTGGATGTAGCTCAGGTCCAACGCGATCTGCGTCGATCCACCGGTGATGGCAGGCTCGTAGTAGAGCGTCCAATCAAAGCTAGTGCCGGTGGCGCCAAGTAGGAGCAGCGGAACCCTCGAGTCGGTCTTGGAGCCTCGACCCCACCACGACGCGATGCCCGCATGCACTCCCGCGTACTGCATCCGTGAGATGTGCGACGTGATGAGGTTCATGTCGCTGGAGTCGTAGAAGCCCGCAACTGGGTTGTAGAGCGTGTAAGGAGAGACGCCCTGCTGCGTCCAGGCCTCCGGGAACCAGGGGTAGTAGAACGAGGCTCGAATTGGGAAGCCAGCACCGGGGTTGGGCGAGGGGGTAGGGCCTGGGCTTGGGGAGGGGCTTGGGCTTGGGTTCGGCGACGGGCTTGGGCTCGGCGACGGACTTGGGCTCGGCGACGGACTTGGGCTAGGCGATGAGCTTGGGCTGGGCGATGGCAAGATGACAGGGCTGGGCGACGGGGTCGGGGCTCCGCCAAAAAAGTCGGACATCGAGCTGGCTCCGCCGTCATTGGCGGTGAGAGAGGGAAGCCCCCAGCTGGTCTCGATGGTGCGCAGAAGCGAATAGTGCGTGTAAGCCGTCGTGGAACGGTAGCCGGCCGTTACCGTCGGACCCACCATGATGGTTGCGACCTTGTTCGAGGCACTTCCGTCATCCTCATCCCACGTGATCATCAAGAGTGAGTTCTGCGCGGTGAAGGCAGATGAGGCGAGGATCGTCGGTACTGCCTTGCTCAGCCATGTGTCACCCGTGCTGACCGAACAGTCATGCATGTCGTTGCACAGATTCGGTGTGATCCAGACAAAGTTCGGAGTCGTTGCCGGCGTCGCAAGATCTATCGCCAGCTGCGTGTAGGGAACGACGTTTGCGCACCGAGTCGCGTTGAGGCGGATGTCGTTGTAGTAGATGAACGGATCGTGCTTTTGCACATACGACCCTGAATCACCGACAAAGCACGGCGACGGCATCGTTTCCATGTACGCGCGCCATGACTTGCCGGCGCCTTGGAGGCCGTCAACTATGTTGCTGGAGTTGACCCAGCAAGTCGTGCAGTCGCTCGTGATGCCGAATGTGCTTCCACCGCTCAAAGCCAAATAGTTGGGAAGGCTTGGATGGGCAACGGCGGCGTAGTTGGTGGCCAGCCCGTACTTGCTGGCAAGTCCGTTGATATACGGCGCCGAGCTGGAGCCGATGATCTCCGAGTACGCGTGGTTCTCCATCACGATCGTGAAGATGTGGTCGAAAGTAGGAACGGTGTTGGAGGTGAGTGCGAGTTTTGGCCCCAACACATACGTGCCCACGGTCAGCAGGAACACCGACGCGCAGAGAAAAACTGCAGCCGTCCGCAATCGGTGAATCGCTGTGGAGACTGATCTGAGCCACGCTTTGTGGTTCATCGCTGTGCGTCGTGGCGCACGTCTGTCTATTGCTGGTGGTCTCACATTTGCACCCCCGAGCGTTTTTTTGCAGCTTCGCCTAGAGATATGACAACGATGATTCGCGCTATGTCTTGCGCGAAAGTTAGAGGCCTTCCTCTGCAGGCACTGGCCGCCATAGCCGTGTTGACAGCCGTTTCAGTTGGTTTTGCGTGCCAAACGTCAGGCAGCTCATATGCATCTCCGTCCGCGCGGAGCACGCACGACCCCGGCAACGTTGAATGTCCTGATGGAAAGTCAGCGCGCAATGGGCTCGCGAACTACGGTGCGTACATCGGGACGTGGCAGAGCAATCGCCGACATGACACGGCGACACCTTCGGATTATGTGATCGGCTCGATTCCCGGCCATGTCGCTGTGCGGTGTAGCAGTGATGACTACGTGATCGTGGAGGAGATCCATCCACTGCTTCAGTCACCAGCGGGCCAGGCGCTTCGCGTCGCTCTGACAGAGTTGCCTGACGACTCAGAGAAGGTCTACGACCACCGCCACGCCGGCTGCCGTGTGCTCCAGTACCGATCGCAGAAGCTGGCCGATCAGCTGGGTGCGGACGACAACGATGGTCGTGTCGACATCGTCTTTGAAAGCGAGGGATCCGCGTACAACGCGGGCGCGATCAAGGTGATCCTCATGGACCTGTTCGACTCGCTCGGCGCCGACACACGGGACTGCTGATTCCCGCGACCCAAACGCGCCTACACTCTCGTTCGTGGAGACTCCAACGCTCGACGAGGCAACCTGGGCGAGGACGCGAAGCATGCGCCGCGTCCGTGCCGCGCTGCAGTCGAGCCTCATGTTTCCGGCGCTGTCGAGCTTCTGTCGTCTGACTGTTCGCAACCGCCAGCATGTAGAGGACCTCGATGGCCCCGCCGTCTTCGTCGCCAACCACGTGAGTGCGCTGGACGCCGTCGTCATGGCGGAGGCGCTGCCACCGCGTTACCGGCATCGCTCGGTCGTCGTCGCGGCCGCGGATTCGATCTTCAAGCGCAAGTGGGAGGCGCGCCTCGCGCAGGTGACGGTCGACGCGTTTCCCATTCCACGCGGCGGCGGAGCCAGGCCGCACCTCGAGTACCTGAAGCAGCTGCTCGAGCGGAAATGGTCGGTGATCATATTTCCCGAAGGCCGGCTCACGGCCACAGGTGCGATCGGAACGTTTCGCAAGGGCGCGGCGATTCTCGCCATGGACGCGGGTGTGCCGATCGTCCCCGCCTATGTCGAGGGTATGTATGAGGTCCTGCCGAGATTCCGGCGCGTGCCGCGACCCGGCCACGTGACGGTCAGCTTCGGCCCGCCGGTCAGCCCCGAGCCGGATGATGACTACGGCAGCTTCATCGCCAGGGTCGAATCGATCGTACGGCTCCTCGCCGGACCGAAGGGTGTCGCCGTCGAACCACCGGGCGCATCGCGCTCCGAAGGCCCCAACTACTGGTACTGATTGCCCGGCCGGTCCCGCGCACGCACTACTTTGTCTGACTGGCCGCTCGGTGCTGTCGACCTGAAGGTCCTCGACCTCGAGCGTGAGGTCACGTTCTACGAATGGTTCGGTCTCACTCGCATGAGCGGAGACGGCGAACATGCATTGCTGGGCGTGAGCGGCCATGCACTTCTGCGCCTCACACTGCTTGCCCGCGGTCAGGCGCGCCCGAAGCACACCGCCGGCCTCTACCACTTCGCCATCCTGCTGCCGACGGAGCAACAGCTCGGTGCCTTCCTTCAGCGCGCCCTGGAAGAGAGGCTGCCGCTGACCGGCACCGCCGACCATTTCGTGAGTCAGGCCCTGTACTTCGACGATCCCGAGGGCAACGGCATCGAGGTCTACGCCGACCGGCCTCGAAGCGAGTGGCAGTATCCCAACGGCCGCCTCAACATCGGCATCGAGCACCTGGACTTCGAGCGCCTGCTCCGAATCGCGGATCGTCCGCAAAAACAGTTGCCCGACGGCACGGTGCTCGGCCACATGCACCTGAACGTGGCCGACCTCGACATCAGCCAGGCGGCTTACGAGGCAGTCGGGATGGAGGTGATGGCCGAAGCCGGGCATGTGATGCGGTTCTTGAGCTGGGACGGATACCACCATCACCTTGGCATCAACCTCCTCGAGGGCCGCGGCGCCGCGCCCGTGGCGCCCGAGGTGCGCGGGATTCGGGCTTTCGAAATTCGGCTCCTGGACGGTCCCTGCATCGACCCGGACGGCGTGCTCCTGACGCCGTCGCTCTAGTTTTCCCCGACGGCGCCGGCGGTTTGTCGGGTAACCCACCGGATTGACGAGCTAGTTGTCCTTGAAAAATCGTCGTGTAGGCTATTCTGCCGCTGATGGCTGACCTCTTCCTGCTCTTGCAGCTTGCCATCGAGCTCGCGTTTTCGGCCCTCGCCATCCGCACGATCGTGAGCTGGATCCGGCAGCCGGACCGCCGTCATGGCAATCTCGCCATCGGTTTCAGCTCCCTGGCAGCCTTGATCCTGCTGGCCCCTACGCTGGGCGGCTCAGGACGGAGCGCCCAGCTCCTGACCGACCTTGTCGTTGTTCTGTTCCTCGTCTCGGGCTATGGTCTCCTCACCTTCCGGGACTCGTTCGTTCCCTTCCGGCCGATGACGACGCGACTGATCACGGTTGCGATCGTCGTCGTAGGCCTGGCCGACATCGCGCTCCAGCTCCCCGCGAGTCCAGACAGCCCGCACACCCCGCTGCAGACGCTCGGCCTCGTGGCGACCATCGGCATCTGGGCCTTCTGCGTCCTGGAGCCGATCGTGACGTTCTGGATCGCTGCCCGCGGCCGGCCGGCGGTTGAGCACGCGCGGCTTCGGGCCCTCAGCGCCGGATACGGGGGCCTCTTGCTGGTCGTCGTGGTCGGCACAATCGCGGGCTCGCTGAACACCGGGCTCTCGTTGGCTGTGGACCTGCTCGCGCTGGCGATCGTGCCTGTGCTCTACGTGGCGTTCTTTCCGCCCGCGTGGCTGCGCCGTATATGGCGTCAGCCGGAGGAGGACCAGTTTCGCCACGCGCTGCACGACCTGTTGCTGCACAGTCCCGATCGGACAACCCTCGCCGACCGCGCTCTGCTATGGGCTGAGCGCCTGATCGGAGGCGAGGCCGCATACGTGATCGATGCAGACGGTTCCGTCCTCGCCGCGCGCGGGATCAGCCCGGCCGACGCCGCAGCTCTGAGCGGACGCGCGGGCCTGCTGAGGTCCGATGCCCATCCTGACGGCCGCTCCCCGTGGCGCGCCGGTTCGACGTTGGTCATCCCACTCGACCTGAGCCAGGGTCCCGGCGCGATGGTGATCGTCTCCGGTCGCCTGAGCCCCATGTTCGGTGACGACGAGCTCAGCCGTCTTCGCCAGTACGCGACCAGCATCACGGCGGGTCTCGACCGTGTGACCCTGAGTTCCAAGATCGCGGCCCTTGAGCGGGCAAAGACGGATTTCTTGAACATCGCCTCGCACGAGCTGCGTGGGCCGATGACGGTGATCAAGGGTTATCTGACGATGCTCGAGTCCGGCGCGCTCGGGGATCTTTCGCTCAAAGCTCGCTCTGTGCTGCCCCTCCTGATCTCGAAATCGGACGAGGTCAACTGGATGGTCGAGCAGATGATCGAGGGGTCGCGCCTCGAAGAAGGGCGCCTTGCCTTGAAGCGGCACCGAGCCGATATCGTCGAGCTCACCGACGCTGCGGTCGACGGAGTGAAGATGCTGCTGGTCGGACACGAGGTAAAACTCGATTCACCTGTGCACTCCATCGATGCCGACGTCGACCCCGACCGCTTCCAGATCGTCATCCGTAATCTCCTCAGCAACGCGGCCAAGTACTCGCCCGCGGGCACCCAGATCGAGGTGAAAGTGGACCGCGACGGCGACAAGGCATTGGTCACCGTGACCGACCAGGGCGTAGGCATCTCCATGGAAGATCAGAAGAGCCTGTTCACGCGATTCGGCCGGATCGACAACAACACGCACGTCCAGGGCACAGGCCTCGGGCTGTGGCTGTCCCGCGAAATCGCGCGGATGCACGACGGGGATCTGACCGTGGACTCCAAAGCCGGGGCCGGCAGCAGCTTCACGTTTTCTGTGCCCCTGAGCCAGTAAGCTCGTCGGCGTGTTGTCGCCGGAAGTGGAGGGAGGCTTCGAGCTCGCCCGCCCCCTCGACCTCCGCCTCACCCTCTCGCTGTTGGGGTATGGGCCCTGGATACGTCGTGGAGACGGCGGTGTCTGCTTTGCCACGCGCACGCCCGCCGGCGCGGCGACGATCCATTTCCACAGGCAGAACGGGTCCGTGGTCACGAAAGCCTGGGGACCGGGGGCGGAGTGGGCCGTGGCTCACGGTCCCGCCGTGTGCGGAGCAGACGACGATGACTCCGGATTCGCATCCGACCATCCGCTGGTGGCTCGCCTCCGACGCGAGATCCCGGGCATCCGCATGCCGCGTACGCATGCGGTGTTTGAAGGGCTGGTGCCGACGGTTCTGGGACAGCAGGTCACCAGCGAGGAAGCGCGAGAGTCGTACCGCTACCTGGTCAACGCGCTCGGTGAGGCGGCCCCCGGGCCGTTTGCGCTCAAGCTGCCGCCGCCGCCCCAGGCGCTCGCCCGTACTCCGTACTGGGCCTTCCACCGCTTTGGGGTCGAGCGTCGCCGGGCCGAGGTCATCATCCGCGCGGCGCGCAGCGCCAAGCGCCTGGAGGAAATCGTGACGATGGACCTGGCGAGCGCATACCGGAGGATGCAGGCCTTCCCAGGCATCGGACCGTGGACCGCGGCCAAGGTTGCGATGGTCGCGCTCGGCGATGCGGACGCGGTTCCGATCGGCGACTACCACCTGCCGCATTCGATCGGCTATGCGTTCGAGGGAACTCCTCGGTCGAGCGATGAGCGGATGCTCGAGATCCTCGAGCCGTTCCGCGGACATCGCGGGCGGGTCATCCGGCTCATCATCGCCGCCGGCATCGCCGCGCCTCGCTTCGGACCGAGGAAGCCGCTGCGGAACATCGTCAACCGCTGACCCAAAGGTCAGGCGTCCAGCGTCGCCAGCTCCTCTTCGACCAGGTCGATCAGCTCGCGCATTCCCTCGCTGTCGAAGATCAGCCGCGCGCCGGCCGCCTTGTAGAGCTCTGGCAGCGGCCTGGTCGCGCCGAGGCGCAGCGCCTCGCGGTACCTGCGTACGGCTCCGCGCCGGTCGGCGATGCTGTTGCGCCACACCTGCAGGGCGCCGAGCTGCGCGATGCCGTATTCGATGTAGTAGAAGGGATAGTCGAAGAAGTGCGGCTGGAAGTACCAGCGCGCGATGCGCTCCGCATCGAGGCCGCTCCAATCGACCACGTCGCCTTCGAATCGCCGCCGGAGCTCCAGCCACTTTTGGTCTCGGGCATGCGCGTCGGCTCCCTCGGGAGTCGTGTACATCCACTGCTGGAACGCGTCGACCGAGGCGCAGTGAGGAAAAAAATGAATCGCGCGCTCGAGCAGCCACCGCCGCGAGCGCTTGGCGTCGGCTTCGGAGTAATACCCGCCGTGCTTCTCATCGAGGAACGGCGCCGCCAGAAGCTCCATGGACATCGACGCAACTTCGGCCATCTCCGCGCCCGTGTGTCGCTGGAACAGGAGGGGTAGGCTTGCCGCTTCGAACACGTGGAAGGCGTGGCCCGACTCGTGCAGCAATGTTCGCACGTCCTCGTCGATGTCGACGGCATTCATGAAGATGAGCGGAAGCTTCTGATGGGGCAGCGAGTCGCAAAAGCCCCCGGGCGCCTTGCCCTTGCGATTGTCCAGGTCGAGGAGACCGGCGCCGGCCACGCGGTTGAAGTGACCCCGGAAATCGGGCTCGACGTTATCGAAGATGTCGCCGGTTCGCCCGATGAACTCATCGATGGTTTCGTAAGGCTTGAGCGGAGTCCGGCCCTTCGGGTCAACCGACAGGTCCCACGGTCGTAGCCGGTCGACGCCGAGGTGCGCCCGGCGGCGCTCCAGCAAACGCTGGACCGCCGGCCCGACCGCCTCCTCGACCGCCTGGTGAAAGCGAAAGCAATCGTCCGGCGTGTAGTCGAAGCGGTTCTTCTCCTGATGCGTATAGTCGCGAAAGTTCTTGAACCCCGAGTTCCTGGCGATCTGCTGGCGGATGTCGTACATGCGGTCGAACATGCCCGCGATCGTGTCCCGCTGCTCGATGTAGGGCTTGAACATGGTGCGGAACGCACGCTCTCGCACGGTCCGGTCGTCCTCCTCGAGGTACGGGGACATCTGAAGCGGGGTCTTTTCATCGCCGTTCCAGTCGACGGTCATCGCCCCAATGACCTTCGACCATTCGGTCGACAGCTTCGCAAGCTGCGCAAACAGCGGGACGTTTGCTGCGCTGAAAACCTCCAGCTGATTTCGGAACCGGCGCACCATGGTCTCGAGCGCGGGGGTCACGTACCCGAGCTCGACCAGCCGCTTTTGCAGCCGTGTTCGGTGCTCATCGGCATTGGGATCGATCTCGCTTCGGAATCTGAGCTGCGCCTCTTCCGCCGCCGGATCTGAGGTGTTGCGCACGTACGCGAAATTCGCCAGCGCTGCCGCCTCGGCCAGCATCGATTCGAAATCGGACCAATCCACCAGCCACTTCTCGACACTGCCGTTGTCCAGCGGACGTGACAGCAGCTCGTCGTAGTAAGGCGCCACGTCTGCCCAGGTCGCGTCTTCGAAACCCGCGGCAGAATTGGGAAGAGCTATCACCGCACCCCCGCGCAAAATGCTACAGACGTCCCTAGGTTGAAGTCTTCATCACAGCCTCTGCCAGCTGAGGTTCGCGCTGCGGTTGACGACGCGCTCGGCGGCGGGCCGATCAGAGAAGAGTTCGCCTGGATGAGCTGGGCCGGGACCGTCTGGCGGCTGACCGGCGAGGACGGCGAGATCTTCGTCAAGCGCGCCGCCGACCTCACGGGCGAGCGGGACCGGCTCACCTGGCTGGCAGGGCGGTGGCCAGTGCCTGAGGTCCATGGATTCTTTCAGGTGCTGGGCGACGATTGGCTTTTGACACGCGCCGTCCCGGGCATGCCGATGTATCACCCGTCGGTGGGTTGGGAGCCGCGTCAGGTTGCCACGACGCTCGGCGAAATCCTCAAAACCCTGCATGCGACCCAAGCCGGCGACTGCCCTTTCGGGGTGAGGAGGCGCGGCCACGTCCTCGTCCACGGCGATTACTGCTTGCCGAACGTCCTTGTCCGCGAGGGCAAGCTGAGCGGGATTGTGGATGTGGGGCTGTCCGGCTTGGGCACCCCCGAAGCCGACCTGGCCGCTGGCGTGTGGACGCTCCAGTACAACTATGGCAAGGGCTTCGCACGGAGCTTTCTGGAGGCGTACGGCTGGCCGCCGATGAGCGATGAAGCGATCGAGAAACTTCGCCGGCGGTATGCCCGCTAGGTCGGGAGGACGATGTTCTCGACCGCGCGCCAGCAGTACCACGCGGCGATCGATCGATAGGGCCGGAACTTCTCCCCTTCTGCCTGCAGCGATTTGGGCGTGATCATCTCGCGCTTGCGATGAGCCAGGGTCCAGCCCCTGCGCACGCCGTAGTCGTCGACAGGCCAGACATCGAGCCTCCGCAGCTGGAAGATCAAGAACATCTCGGCGGTCCAGCGCCCGATACCCCGAACCTGGACCAGGCGGGCAACGAGCTCGTCTTCGGACAGCGAGTCGACGTCGGCGAGCGGCACCGTGCCATCGGCGACCTTCCGCGCCAGGTCGGTGATGGCGGCTTCCTTCGGACCGCTGACGCCTGCCGCTCGCATCGATCCTTCCGGCAGCGCGAGCACAGCCGCAGGGGAGAGGCTGTCCACAAAAAGCTTCAAGAAGCGGCCGTGGATCGCGGTTGCGGCGGCCCCTGCCAGCTGCTGGTACATGATCGAGCGCACGAGCGCGGCGAAGCCGTCGGGCAGCGGATCGCGCAGGTTCATCGCCCCGGTGCGCTTGATCAGTTGCGCCATCGCGGGGTCACGCCGGGCAACAAGCCTCGTTCCCTTCGCGACCTGATCCGGCGTCGCGTGGCGCGCGACCGGAGCGCGTGTCTTCAGGCGAACTCGGACATGAACCGGGCGAAGTCGTCGCGGGTGAGCCGCAGGTCTTCCTCGCCGAAGTCCTTTAGCGGCCGGTTTGGAATGTGCTCGGTGCTCGCGAAGTCGGCCATGTCGGTGTTGACGTAAAGCAGCCCGGTCACCAGATGCCCCTCTGCGCGCGCCTCTTCGATCACCCGGATGGCCGCTTGGCGATCGGTCGGGTCGTGGTCTTGGCCCAGCTTCTTGAGCATGATGTGCGACCCGTCATGGAGGCGGACGTCGCGCACGGTGCCTGGCTCGTAGTCGACGTGGACCTCTTCGAAGAAGGGGATGAACGAGACGTCCGCGATCGACTCCTCGTGGTCTTTCACCCAGCTGTAGCTCTTGGTCGACCCGTCGTGGTCGTTGAACGTGACACACGGCGAGATGATGTCAAGGATCGCGGTGCCTCGATGCGCGATCGCCGCCTTGATCAGCGGCACGACCTGCTTGCCGTCGCCGCTGAACGACCGCGCGACGAAAGAACAGCCCAGGGCCAGCGCCACGGCGCACGGGTCGATGGGTTGGAAGGTGTTCACCGCACCCTTCTTCTGCATCGAGCCGAGGTCGGCGGTGGCCGAGAACTGGCCCTTGGTCAGGCCATAGGTGCCGTTGTCTTCGATGATGTAGGTGCAGTCGACGTTGCGCCGGATCATGTGCATGAACTGGCCGAGGCCGATCGACGCGGTGTCGCCGTCGCCGGAGACTCCGAGCATGATCAGCTGCCGGTTCGCCAGGTGCGCCCCCGTCGTCAGCGCGGGCATCCTTCCATGGACGCCGTTGAAACCGTGTGCGGTCTCGACAAAATAAGCGGGGGTCTTCGACGAGCAACCGATGCCGGACATCTTGGCGAGCAGGTGTGGCTCCACGCCCAGCTCGTACAGCGCCTTGACCATGTGGTTGGTGATCGAGTTGTGTCCGCATCCGGCGCAAAGCGTCGTAGCGGCGCCCTTATACGCGTCGCGCGGTAGGCCGACGTGGTTCAGGGTCGCGCTCATGCCGGCACCGCCTCCTGTTGCATCAAGGGCTCAGTGATCGCCGCGGCCGGGATTGGCTGCCCGTTGTAGTGCCGGATCGACCGCAAGCGGTCGACCAGCTCGGGCGGCAGCGCGAGACGAATGAGGTCGTAAAGCTGACCGTCTCGGTTCTGCTCCACGACGTAGACGCGTTCGTGGCGCGAGACGAAACGAGCCACCTGGTCGGAGAGCGGGAGGGCGCGGACGCGCATGTAGTCAACGGATTTGCCCTGGGCGCTGAGCGTCTCGCGGGCCTCGACCACCGCGGCGTGGGTCGAGCCGAACGCGATCAGGCCGACCGACGCGCCGTTCTCGTCGGCGATGGGCGCCGGCAGGGAGTGGCGTGCGGTCTCGAGCTTGCGCGCGAGCCGGTCCATGTTTCGAGCGTAGGCGTCTGCGCCTTCCGTATAGCGCGCCATCTCGTCGTGGCCGGAACCGCGCGTGAAGTAACCGGCGGCGGGATGGTCCGTCCCGGGCAGGGTGCGGTAGGTAACGCCGTCGCCGTCGACGTCCCGATACCTCGCCCACTCGCCTGCGAGCTTTTCGAGATCGTCCTTGGTCAGCACCTTGCCGCGGTCGAAGCTCTTCTCCGGATATTTGAACTCCGGCGTCATCCACAGGTTCATCCCCAGATCCAGATCGGAGAGCACGAAGACCGGCGTCTGGAAGCGGTCCGCGTAATCGAACGCGTCGCGCGCGAGCTCGTAGCACTCCTCGACCGTGCCCGGCAGAAGCACCATGTGCTTGGTGTCGCCGTGAGAGAGCGTGTAGACGAAGCCGAGGTCGGCCTGCGACGTGCGCGTCGGCAGGCCCGTCGAGGGACCGATGCGCTGGATGTCGAAGATCACGACGGGGACCTCAGCGTAGTAGGCGAGACCGGAAAACTCCGCCATCAAGGAGATGCCTGGCCCGGAGGTCGAGGTCATCGCCCGTGCGCCTGCCCACCCCGCGCCGATCGCCATACCGACAGCGGCCAGCTCGTCCTCGGCCTGCACCACCGAGATGCGCTTCACACCGTTCTGTGGGTCGGCCCGGAACCGCTCCGCGTAGGCGATCAGGTACTCGCACAGGGATGACGATGGCGTGATCGGATACCACGCGACGACCGTCACGCCGCCCATCAACGCACCCAGGGCTGCCGCCTGGTTGCCCTCGACCAGGACCTTGCCTTCGACCACGCCGGTCATCGGCTCGAGGCGGTATGGGTCCTGCTTCGAGAAGTTGTCCTGCCAGTAATCGAAGCCGACCTTGATCGCGTCGAGGTTGACCTGGACTGCCTTCGGCTTGGACAGGAACTGCCGCCTGACACCGTGCTCGAGCGCCTCCCACGGGATCCCCAGCACCCCGGCCACCACGCCGACATAGATCATGTTGGCCAGCTGCTTGCGCAGCGTGTCGCTCTGGATCTTCGACTTCGCCAGCTTCGCAAACGGCACCCCGTAGTACGTGACGTCGCTGCGGCCATCGGCGGTCGAGAATGCCTCTTCGTGGATGACCACGCCGCCCTGCCGCACGGTCGTCAGGTCCTCGCGCCAGGTCGCAACGTTGTAGGCGACCAGGATGTCCACCTTGTCCGAACGGGCCATGTGGCCTTCCGGCGTGATGCGGAGCTGGTACCACGTCGGCAGGCCTTCGATGTTGGACGGAAAGACGTTTTTGGGGGCCACGGGAATTCCCATGTGGAAGATCGCTCTGGTCAAAACCAGGTTGGCGGTCTGGCTGCCTGAACCATTGACGGTGGCAGCTTGAATGGTCAGGTCGTTGACGATTGGCTCGGTCACTTCGGTTCTTGGATGGCGGATTAAGGATTCTACGCGTGTGCAGGAGCGAGCCTTGACGCCTTAGAGTCGCTGCTCGTGAAGGTGGCCGTTCCCAGGGAGATCGAGCAGGGGGAGCGCCGCGTCGCTCTGGTTCCCGACACGGCGAAAATGCTCGTCGCGGCGGGACTGGAGGTCGGCGTCGAGGCCGGCGCCGGGGCGGCCGCATTCATCAGCGACGACCTCTATCAAAAGGCCGGAGCTACGGTGGCCGGCCGCGCCGGAAGTCTGCTGCGCGACGCCGACGCGGTGCTCAAGGTGCAGGCCCCGCGCGAGAGCGAGATTTCCCTGCTGAAGAAGGGCGCCGTCCTCATCAGCTTCCTACAGCCGGCAACCCAGGGAGACATCGTGAGATCGCTGGCCAGCCACGGGATCACGGCTTTCAGCCTCGAGCTCTTGCCGCGCATCTCCCGCGCCCAGTCGATGGATGCCCTCTCGTCGCAAGCGTCGGCGGCCGGCTACAAGGCGGTGCTGATGGCCGCAGACCGGCTGGGCAAATTGTTCCCGATGATGATGACGGCCGCCGGCACCGTCGCCCCGACACGTGTGCTCGTGATGGGCGCCGGTGTGGCCGGCCTGCAAGCGATCGCCACGGCGCGGCGGTTGGGGGCGGTGGTATCCGCCTACGACGTGCGCCCCGCGGTCAAGGAGGAGGTGCAGTCGCTCGGCGGAACGTTCATCGAGCTGCCCCTCGAGACCCAGGAAGGCGAGGGCGGTTATGCGCGCGAGCAGTCGGAGGAGTTCTTGCGCAAGCAGCGTGAGCTCATCGGCGAGCACATCGCCAGGTCGGATGTTTTGATCACGACCGCGGCGGTGCCCGGGCGCCGCGCCCCGCTGCTGGTGACCGCGGACATGGTCAGAGGCATGCGGCCGGGGTCGGTGATCGTCGACCTCGCCTCGGATACGGGTGGCAACGTGGAGCTGACCCAGGCCGGCAAGGACGTCGAGGTGAGCGGCGTGACCATAATCGGCACGCGCAACGTCCCCTCCACCATGCCCTTGACGACCAGTCAGCTCTTCGCCCGCAACGTCGCCAACCTGCTGCTCCACCTCGTCAAGAACGGAGTGATCGCACTCGACCTGCAGGACGAGATCACCAAGGGCGCCTGCGTGACGTATGGGGGCGAGGTTGTCAACGAACGCGCGAAGCAGGTCCTCTCGGCCGCATGACCAACGAGCTCCTCAACGAGCTGACCTTCTTCGTGCTGGCGATCTTTGTCGGGTTCGAGGTCATCTCCAAGGTGCCGACCATCCTGCACACGCCACTGATGTCGGGCACCAATGCGATCCACGGCATCATCCTGGTCGGCGCGATCCTGATCGCCGCCGGTGCCGACTCGCCAGTCACGATCGTCCTCGGCCTGATCGCGGTCACGCTCGCCACCACCAACGTGGTGGGTGGTTTTGTGGTCACCGACCGCATGCTCGAGATGTTCAAAGGTCGCCAACCGGCGAAGCGACCGGCCGAGGCGCCCGTCCCCAAGTGACGACGATCATCACGCTCGCCTACCTAGTGGCGGCGGTGCTTTTCATCCTCGGCCTGAAGCAGCTCAGCTCGCCAAGGGGGGCGCGCAACGGCAATTTCACCGCCGCCCTGGGCATGGTCATCGCCCTGGCCGCGACCATCCCGCTGCTCCATTTCACCAGGGCCGGCCTTGTGATCATCGCCATCGGTGTCGTCATCGGCGCGGTCGTCGGCACCGTCGGAGCGCGCATGGTCCGCATGACCGCGATCCCTCAGATGGTCGCGCTCTTCAACGGAGTGGGGGGTGGCGCCGCGGCGCTGGTCGCCGTCGCCGAGCTGCTGAAGTTCGGCGTGCACCCGCCATTCGCCGAAGTGTTTCCGAGCGTTTTCAGCATCGTCATCGGGTCGGTCTCCTTCGCGGGCAGCATGGTCGCGTTCGCCAAGCTCCAGGAGCTGATGACCGGGACGCCGATCACCTATCCCGGCCAGCAGGTTGTCAACGGTCTGCTCGCGGCCGCGATCGTCGGCTTCGCGATCGCCGTGATCGCGATCGCGGCGATTCCGTTCTCCTTCCTGTCCTTGATGCTCCTGGCGCTGATCCTCGGCGTTGCGTTCGTGATCCCCATCGGCGGGGCCGACATGCCCGTTGTGATCTCGCTGCTCAACGCGTGCACCGGCCTTGCGGTGGCGGCGAGCGGGTTCACGCTGAACAACTTCGCGCTCATCGTCGCGGGCACGCTGGTGGGCGCCTCGGGTTCCCTGCTGACCAAGCTGATGAGCGACGCGATGGGTCGCTCGCTGGCCAATGTCCTGTTCGGCGCGTTCGGCCAGGTGCATACCGCCGCTACCGCCGCTGCCGGCGCCCAAGGCCGCAGCGTCCGTTCCGCGTCGGCCGAAGACCTGGGCACACTGCTCGCCTACTCGCAGCGGGTGATCATCGTCCCCGGCTACGGACTGGCGGTGGCCCAGGCGCAGCACGCCGCACGAGAGCTGGCCGACGTGCTTGAGCGGCGCGGCGTCGACGTCGAGTACGCGATCCATCCCGTGGCCGGCCGGATGCCTGGCCACATGAACGTTCTTCTGGCCGAGGCCAACGTGCCGTACGAGCAGCTCAAGGAGATGGACCAGGTCAACGACGACTTCAAGAACGCTGACGTCGCGCTGATCGTGGGCGCCAACGACGTCGTCAATCCCGCGGCGCGCAGCACACCCGGCAGCCCGATCTACGGGATGCCGATCCTGAACGCCGACCAGGCGAAGAACATCATCTTCATGAAGCGCTCGATGCGTCCCGGATTCGCGGGCATCGACAACGACCTCATGTTTGGGCCCAAGACGGTGATGTTCTTCGGCGACGCAAAAGACTCCCTGACCAAGCTGGTTAGCGCCGTGAAAGCCGCCTAACTCTAGAAAAGACGAGGTGGGGCCCGTAGGCCCGGATCTACTCCGGCCGTCTCGAGGCGAGTACCACCCGCCTGACGTCCTGGTCGAAAATGACGAGCCTCCTGCCAAGCGGTAGGAGGCTCGCGCCGCGAAGAGGGTGTGGTGCAAAAAATGCTATGCCTGGCCCTTACAAATTGTTAGTGGGTCAGCCACAAATAAGCTCTGCCGGCGTTGTAGCTCACGAGTCTCGCACCTTCAACACGCGCTCCAGATCCCTGGTCTCGAACGGATAGGCGATCCGCAGCACGAAATGCTGCAGGCCGGCCTTAAGCCATTCTTCAATCGCCTTGGAGGAAAGCGCGCCTACGTTGGCGGTTCGCTCGATCTCACCCGGATCTCGGCCGATGCGGCCGCACCATTCATCGAGCACCGCGGACTTGCGCGCGAACTGATCGACCGAGCCGATCGTGTTCCACATCTGGGCGTGCTCGGCGACGAGCCTGAGCATCACCTTTTCACCGCTGCCCGCGATCAGGATCGGCAACGGTCCCGCGGGCCCAGGCCGCAGCTTCTCGATCCTTCGTTTGATCCGAGGGAGCGCCTCCCGGAGCGACCTGACGCGGTCGCGCGCCTCGCCGAACTCGTAGCCGTACTCGTCGTAGTCGCGCTCGAACCAACCCGCGCCCAGTCCGAACACGAGTCGGCCACCGGACAGGTGGTCGACGGTCGCCGCGATCGAAGCAAGCAGGTCGGGGTTGCGATAACCGATGCACGTCACCATCGGGCCGATCTGTGGCGCACGTGTCTCGACCGCCGCCGCGCTGAGCAGAGACCAGCACTCGAAGTGGTTGCCGTTCGGATTGCCGTACAGCGGAAAGAAGTGGTCCCAGAACCAGATGCTGTCCACCCCGAGCTCGTCCGCGCGCCGCCACGCATCGCGCAGCTGCTGAATCGTGCACTGCTGTGGATGGATGGTGACGCCGACCTTGAAAGGCCGAACCATGCCTGTGAGATTATCGGGAGTCGATGGTTGGGGAATTGGTCCCGACCGCGGTCGATCCAAAGACGGCGGGACGGGATTTCTGGACGCGTTTTCACCAGCTTCGCGGGTTGCGGCACACTGAGATGCACCCCGACGATCCGCTTGAGCCTGACGATGTCGCCGAGGCCCGAATGAAGCGGCCCAACCCGTTCGACCTCCACCACTACTACGAGATCTCGCGCGGCCCAAGGATGCTGAGCTGGTTTTCCGCCGAGAACGCAACGCCGGCCAATCCTGAGTACGAGACCAACAAGCACCTCCTTTGGGCGGATGCGTATGTGCGGAGGGATGAGCGGCGCAAACGGATTGGCACTCTGTGGCTGCCCCTGATCGTGCGATTGATGGGGCAGCAGGGCAGCACCGTCGTCGGGATGAGCGCCGATCGCGAAGCGGCTCATGGCTTCCTTCAGTGGCTGGGCGCCAAGCCCAAGCTCCACGAGATCGAGAGCCGCCTCAAGCTCTCCGAGGTCGACTGGCCGATGATGCGGCGCTGGGTGGAAGAGGGGGCGAAGCGGTCGACGCAGACGCGGCTCGAGGTCTACGACGGACCGCTTCCTGAGGCCATGTGGCCGGAGTTCGCGCGCCAGCGGACCACCCTGCTCAACACGATCCCGTTCGAGGATCTCGACATCGGCAAGATCGTGATCACGCCGGAGCGCATCCGCGATTACTACGAGCGAGCGGCCGCGACTGGAGAGGTCCCGCACGACGTCGTGACCTGGGAGCCTGACGGCACGATCTCAGGCATGACCGACGTCTCGTGGGCGCCCTACCGGCGCACCTTGATCGAGCAGCAGTTCACGGGCGTGCGGCCGGAAGCGCGCGGGCGCGGGCTCGGCAAATGGATCAAGGCGGCGATGGTGCTCCACGTCCGCGACCTGTATCCCGACGCGGAATGGATCGTCACCGGCAACGCCGGCTCGAACGCGCCCATGCTCAAGATCAACCGGACGATGGGCTTCAAGGCGTATCGCACGAGCGTCGACTATCAGATAACCCGCGATGAGCTGGAGGCGCGGATCAAGAGCGCTTAGGGTGCGCCCTCAGGTCTGCCGGCCCCTCTGGATGCTGCGCACGAGGAGGATGATCCCGACAAGGATCAGCAGCACAGGCAACGCGGCCTTGCCGACCGGTCCGAAGTAATCGCGGCCGCTGATGCCCAGGATCGACTCGAACAACACAAAGCCGATCAAGAAGATCATCAAGCCGACGAACAGCATGGTGCGTCCCGTGCGCAGCGCCTGCTGGTCGCGGTCGCGCAGCGCCTGCAGGTACGTGCCGAGACCGAGCCCGAAGGGAAGCACGAGCGCCCAGGCGTAGGCCCAGATCGGCCAGTCGCCGGTGCTGTTGGAGTACGCGAGGACGATGCCCAGCATCGTGACGATGCCACCAGGGATGGTCGCAACCGCGCCCAGGCTGACGAAGCCGATCACCATCAAAGTGAGTCCCGGGATGATGATGAAAAGCGGCCACCCGCTCTCGGTCAGGTCGACGCCCGACATCACGACGACCAGGGCGAAGATCCCGATCACCACGAGCACGACTCCGATGGCCGTGCTGGATGCGCCGCGCCGGGGCCGCACGACCGGATGCGGCATCGCGCTGACGAAAGGCGGCGGCGGCTCCTCCGCAGCCGGTGTCGGGACCGTCTCCGAAGGGCTCACGGTGGTGGTGGCCTCCGTGGGTTCGATCGGCGAGGGCTCAGGCGTTTCGATCGCTTCATGCGCCGGCTCTGCGGGTGCTTCAGCCGCATCGAGTGCACCCGACCTCTTGCCCGCGAAGATGTCGGGACTGCCCGCGAGCAAGTCCGGGGTCACGTGCACCATGTCGTCTTTGACCGCGGCGTCTTCGGTGGGCTCGTCCGGTTCCGGCTTGGAGGCGCGCTTTCGCTTGCTCATGGGAGGAAAAGCTTAGCGGCCGGTGCTTGGATCGAACACCGGGTTCACGGGGCCATTTCCGTGGCCGATCTCGAGTGCATTCGCGATGGCTCCGGTGATGAAGCGCTTGGCCTCGCGTACGGCTTCGAGCGGGCTCGCGCCGCGAGCCATCTCCGCCGCGATCGCGGCCGAGAAAACGCAGCCGCTCCCGTGCGTGTTCGTGGTCGCGATTCGTTCCGCCTCGAGCTCGACGAGGTGTGAACCGTCGAAGAAGACGTCGGTCACGTCGTCTCCGGCATGCCCGCCTTTCACGACCGCGGCCCGTGCTCCCAGGGCGACCAGCGCGCGAGCCGCCTGCCTGCGTTCTTCGAGGCTTGCCACCGGCCGGCCGAGCAAAACGCCTGCTTCGGGCAGGTTCGGGGTGAGCACCGCCGCCAGCGGGATGAGCCGTTCGCGCAGCGTGGCGACGGCGTCGTCACGCAGGAGCTTGGCGCCGCCTTTGGCAACCATCACCGGGTCGACGACGAGGTTGGCGATTGCGTGCCGCTCGATCGCGTCTGCGACGGCCGCGATGATCGCGGCGCTCGACAACATGCCTGTCTTGGCAGCCTGCACACCCAGGTCCTCGACCACCACGTCGATCTGTTCGCGGACCAGGCCCGTCGGGAGCTCGAGGATCTCGGTCACTCCAATGGTGTTCTGGGCGGTGATCGCGGTGATGGCCGAGGTGCCGTGCACGCCGAGAACGGCGAACGTCTTGAGGTCGGCCTGGATGCCTGCGCCGCCGCCGGAATCGGAACCCGCGATCGTCAACGCGACCGGCAGCCTCATGCGGCGCTGAGCCTGCGCCCACTCCAATAGATCGCAGCCGCGACGGCGACGCTGACAAGACCCGAGATGTCCGCGCCATGCAGCACCGCGATCAACCCATCATTGAAGAAGCCGTGCTGCTGCACGATGTTGCCGAACAGGTTCACGTAGTTGACGAAGACAAGGCTCGCGGCCGTGCCCGCGAGCCAGGCGATAAGCGCGAGGCCAGGGCGACTTCTTGCTCCGAAGACGAAAAAGCTGAGCAAAACGACCGCGGCCCATGCCGGTGCCCAGAGGTAGGTGAGGATCAGGAAGTCCTCGTAGGCGATGTGGAAGTCGCTGACCAGCACGGCGTAGGTCGCCAATGCGGTGCCGAGAAGGCCGCAGCCCAGCGCGGTCTGCCAGCGTTTCAGCCTGATCCCCATCGCGAGCGTCACCAGGCCCGCGGTGTAGACGTCGAGATAGTTGGCCCAGACCTCGCCGACCACGATGAAAAGAAAGAAAGGCACCGTCACCCAGCCCGGCGCGTGGGCGCTGATCACCGCAAGGACACCCTGGTCCGCGGCGAGACGAGAGTCGATGGTCGGAAGCAACAACCCGAAGATTCCAAGCAAGAGCATGGGTGCGGCGACGCCCACGACCGGCCACAACGTGACGGATCGCGTCGGACTCGAGGCGGGGAGGTAGCGCGAGTAGTCGCTGGCAAATGGATACCAGGAGGCGACGAGCGCGAAGCAGGTCATGAAGCCGAGCACGAAGGCGCCGAGGTAATCCGGACCGGAGGCGGTCGGAGCCTGCGTCCAATGAAACTGCGGAGCCAGGACCAGGAAAAGCGCGATCGAGAGCAGGGTGAAGGCGACCGCGCCGTAGGTTTCGAGGACCTTGATCGTCCGATGGCCGAAGATCGCCACCCCCACGCTGACGCCGGCGATCAAAAGCACCAGGCCGGACGTGACGCCCGGGCTCCCTCCGCCGAGCAGCTGCGCCCCCGCCTCCGCCGCGATGACGCAGTCGACGGCGAACCAGCCCACGGCGAGAAAAAGCGTCAGCCCGGCGCCGAGGTAGGAGCCGCGCAAACCGAAGATCCGGCGCGTGAATACGATCTGCGGCTCGCCGGAGCGCGGACCGGTGTTGCTGAGCAGGCCGAGGATCGCCGCGGCCGCGACCGTGCCGACGGCGGTGGCGAGGAGCCCATCCCAGACACCCAATCCGTAGTAGGTCGTGAGCAGGCTCGCCGTGAAAAGGCTCGCGTAGTTGACGAAGGCGCCGGCCCAGAGAAAGGCCAGCTCTCGCGGAGCGCCATTGCGTTCCTCGGCGGGGATGGCCTCGATTCCATGCGACTCGACCTTGCCGAAGGCATCGGCCTCGCCCGCTCGAGCGACGTCACTCATCGATGCTCCCTCCGCTGGCATTACCCAGTTCAGGTTCTTGCGGTCGGCGCGCGGCGCCCTCTCAGCCCGGCCCACAGGCGCGAGCTCCCGACAGGGATCGATCTTACGTGTGCGTCAGCTCTGGCGCCACGGCGCGGGCAGCAGGTGACCGAGGATGCGATAGACCTCGGGGTTCAGGGCGAGGCCGACATGGCTCCCGTGCACCTCGATCGCGTTGATGTCGGACCGCAGACATGCCTTCCAGTTCACGACGCCGTCCGACCGTGAGTAGATGGAGGTGGTCGGCACCCGGGGCTGCGCTTTCAGGTCGCGCAGGAAACGCATCTCGACCGAGGCGTCGTGGCGGTAGCGGACCGCGTTGAAGAGGTGGGCCGCATGCACGCCCGCCATTGTGAGCGGATGAACATCGAAAGGATCGCTCAGGGGAGAGCCGAGAGTGATCACCTGCTCGACGAGGTCGGGCTTCCGGTGCGAGAGCACCTTGGCCAGCACGCCGCCGCGGCTGTGTCCGACGACCGAGACGCGCGCGCCGGTCTTGCGGTGCATGGCGAGCAGGGTGTCGAGCAGCGGTTTGAGCATGACCTCTGAGTACATGACGTTGAAAGCCAGGCCGGCCAGCCTGGGCCGGTAGCCGATGCGCTGCAGCCAGTCGTGCTGCGTGCGCAGCGTCCAGTCGCCCGCAAGAAAGCCCGGAATGAGCAGAACCGGCTTGCGCAGACCGGGCGGGATATCGATGCCGCGAAACACCGGATCGCGAATCAGACGGAGAAACTCGAGATAGAAACGGCCCTCGAGCCACATCGGGGGGATTGGATCCCAACGCCCCAGGCGCCGCTGCGGCAGCAGCGATGGCGATGCTCTCAGTCGCCCGGGGCGCTTGCTATGGGGTGGTTCGGAGGCGGTGGCCACTTTTGGTGTGTTGAGCGGTACTCCGTCATGAAACTGCGGCGGCGCTGGCGATTCTATATGCGCTCCACTCATTCAGCGCATCCAGGAAGAGGTTTGGTGTCTCCATCATCGGCACATGGCCGACCCCCTCCAGGATCTTCAGCTCCCAGTCTGGGCGCCGGCGGCACATGTCGCGTGCAGCCGCTACCGGGATGAGTCGATCGAGGCTGCCGTGAATCACCAGCGTCGGCGCGGTCACCGAGGCCACCCGCGACCAGAATGCCGGATTCGCCATCCGCAGCCCGATCGAACGCGACGCCTGAACGAACGCCCTGGCATTCTGGCGGCCGAGATGCTCACGCTCGCGAGTCAGCTGCACGTGTGCCTCGACGACTTGAGGGTCCACGCGGGAGGGATTGGCGCAGACGAGCGCGAGAGTTTGCTTGACCAGACCTTCGGGGCCGAGCGCTCGCACCCTCCGGTCGAGCAGCGTCTGGGCAAGACCCGGAATCGACAGCGCCGCCATCGCGCCGAGCATCAACGGTTGAGGTCGCCGGACGTGCGGACCCGGTATCGCCGGGTCGACCAGGACCAAAGAGTGCACGGAGTCGGCATGAGCCGCTGCCTCGAGGACGGCGATGTGGCCGCCCATCGAGTTGCCGACCAGGACGACCGATTCTCCGATCACTTTCTCGATGAACTCATGCACCAGAGCGGTGTTGGCGCCGACGGTGGCCGTTCGCCCGTGGAGGGGGGTCTGGCCGAAGCCGGCGAGGTCGAGGGCAAGAGCGCGGTGACTCGTGGCGATCCTGGGCCCCACGGACATCCAGTTGAGCGCCGAGCCGCCGAGGCCGTGGACCATGAGGAGCGGCCGGCCGGCGCCGCCGAAGTCGAGGTAATGAACGGGACCGTCGACGTTCGCGACCTTATGCCGCACTGCGTCAAAGATCCTACGCCACGATCGCAGACGCCAGGCGTATCAGGATCTCGCTGACAGCGGATGCGGAACGACGCCCATCCTTGTGGAGCCGGTCGAAAACCGGAAATGAGCTCAGGACCGCGATCACGTCTTCCGCCTCCTTGAGCGAGCAGCCCGGGCGAAGGGCGTCGGACGAGGCAAGGCTCGCCGCGATCCGGCGCGATGCATCGGCAAGTGCGCCCTCGTCCGGACGGAGATTCCTGAACAACGCCGGGTTCGCCGCCCAGGCGCTGCATGACGCTTGAAGATGTTGGCGAAGGTCGTCCGTATCGCCACCGGGGGGTCGCGGCGCGATCGCCTGCATCAGCCCCTCTCTGGATCTGAAGCGGTTGTAGACCGTGATCCGCGACACGCCCGCCCGGCGGGCGACCTCGCCCACGCTGACCAGAGGTCCGCGGCCTTGCGCAGCCAGCTCCCGGGCGGCGGCCACGATCATGCTCGAGGTGCGGTCTACCGAGGCCTGGCGCCGGCCGAGCCGGTAGGAGCGAGTCATCGTTTTCATTTAAGCATACAGTCTGTTCAAAGTTTGAGGCCTCGGAAGTATCAATTTCTCAGGGAAGGCTCAGCTGGATCCCCGACCGCCGTCCCCTCGCCGACCGGGACGAGGATTGGCACGCTGGCGAATCTGCGGGCTCATGGCTTTTTGAACTTTCAAGATTCCGCGAGGGGCGACCCCGCGGTTGCGATCGCGCTGTCGAGCGGAAGCGTCGTCGCTTTTGACGCGATCTGCACCCATGCCGGATGTCAGGTGGACTACGACTCCGGCCAACGGTTGCTGCCCTGCCCCTGCCACGGCGCGCTTTTCGATCCCTCCCATGGGGCTGCCGTTGTCGCCGGTCCGGCTCCGACTCCGCTTGCAGCGATCCGTGTCGAGGTGGCGTCCGACGGAGGCGTGTACGCGGGCTGAGAGACGCCCGGTCGAGAACCTACCATCGCGGCAATGAGGTTGTGGGATCCGCTTGCGGTGCGCGAGCTGTCGGCGCTACTGGGCGATCCGGTGTTCCGTGGCCGCGGCGTCCCCCGCGGTGACGGGCGGCCGGTGCTGCTGATCCCCGGCTTCCTCGCCGGCGACTGGACGATGCGGGTCCTCCACGGCTGGCTGGGACGAATCGGA
>VBFH01000044.1 GCA_005883575.1 Chloroflexota bacterium
CGGCCGACTCGCCCAGGCGGGCGGCCGTGCCGATGGCGCCGAACTTGCCCTCGATGCGAGGGACGAGCAGGATCAGGCGGTTGCCCTGGCGGGCGGCCTCGATCGCCGCCTTCTGGTCGTCGCCCTCGACCGCGAGGGTGACCGACATGTGGGGGAGGACGACCACGTCGTCCATGGGGAGGACCGGTAGGAGCTCAGATCGGGGGGTATTTGCCATCTGTTCGAAAGAACGTTTACCCAGCCCGGACAATTCCCAATCCTGAGGGGTGGAGCTTCACCTCCCCGCTGCCTGGAGGGGGCGTAGTCGGGTTCTCGTGAAAGACGGTTCCACGCGCGTCGCTCTGTACCGGACATGTCGGACTACCTGGAATCACGCGGATTCAGGGTGATGAGGGTGTACACGTCCGAAACCGATAAGGCCCTCGACGATGTGATCGAGAGCATCTGGGTGGAAATTGCAGGAGGCCGCCACCCCATCCTGACCCTCCCCACAGGTGGGGAGGGAAAACTTCTATACCCTGGTGACGCTTCCCGAACTCGACCCGCGCCGGGAGACAGAGTCGATGATGACCGCGGCCAACAGGACCAGGCCGGTCACGATGTACTCCCACTCCACGCTGAGGCCCTGCAGGTACATGCCGTTGTAGATCCCACCGATCACCAGGCCGCCGAGGATGCCGTGAAGCGGCTTGCCGCGTCCGCCGAAGAGACTCGTGCCGCCGATTACCGCTGCGGCGACCGCGTAGAGGACGTACTGCCCGCCCTGCACGTTGTTGGACATGCCTCCCAACAGCGAGGCGTACAGCAGCATCCCCACCCCGGCGGTGAAGGAACACAGGGTGAATGCCACTGTTCGGACCACCGCCAGGTTGACGCCGGCCCGGCGGGTGGCCTCGGGATTCCCTCCGATCGCGTACACATAGCGCCCGTACGTGGTGCGCTGCAACAGCACTGTCCACGCCCCGAGCACCGCCAGCACGATGGGGATGACCCAGGGCACTCCCTCGAGCGTCCCCAGGTTGGCCCGGTTGGTGTTGCAGATGCCCACAACCACGATGGCGATGACCGCGATCAATCCGATCTTGACGAGCGTCAGGCTTACGGGCGGAGCCACCAGTCCACTGCTTCGACGTCGGGCATCGCCGAGCCACATGAACAGCCCGAGACCGATGACGACCACGGCCGCGCCTATCCAGGAGATCACGGGATCGATGGAGCCCCACATCAGGTAGTAGACGACCTGCAGGTTGATGCTCTGCCCGGCGAGGTTTGGATAGCCGGAGAAAGGTCCGAGCAAAAGGACCTTTAAGAACAGACCGTTGGCGATGAGAAATCCGGCCAGCGTGACGATGAAGGACGGCAGGCGGAGGCGCGTAACCAGGGTGCCCTGGATCGCCCCGAACACCGCGCATGCGAAGAGCCCCGCCAGGATCGCCGCCCACCAGGGCCAGTTCGTGGTCAGCGGCTGGACCAACTGCACCGTGATGGCGGCCCCAAGGGCACCGACAAACCCGACCGAAAGGTCGATCTCGCCGATCACCAGGGCGAATCCCTCGGCCATGGCGAGGACCATGATCACGGCGCTCTGCTGAAACAGGTTGACGAGGTTGACCGGGGACAGGAAGACGTGGTTAGGGCTGATCGCCTCGAACACGACCATGATCGCGACCATCGCCACGATGACCGGCAGAACGCCGCTCTCGCCCGCGCGTATGCGTGCGGTATAGGCGCGTACGTACTCGCCCAGGCTCTGGGCAACGACTTCTGGCGGAAGCTCGGCGGCTATGGCTTCAGGCGCCGCGGTCAGGTCTGGCGCACGCTCCGGCAGCGCACCGGCCACGTCAGCTCTCCTTCGCGCGCGGGCCGCCGGGGCGCCCCGCCGCTCCGGTCGTCATGTACTCGACGACGCTCTGCCTGTCAAACGTAGCCGCGTCGCCCTGGACAACAAGGCGTCCCAGGTACATGACCGCGATCCGGTCGGCCACCTCGAACACGTCGTTCAGGTTGTGCGAGATGACCATGACCGCGAGGCCGCGGTCGCGCAGCCGCCTGATCAGGTCGAGCACCATCTTCGTTTGGACGACTCCGAGGGCGGCAGTCGGCTCGTCCATGATCACGAGCTTGGAGTTCCACATCACCGCTTTGGCGACCGCGACCGACTGGCGCTGGCCTCCGGACAGCGACGCCACCGGCTGGCGGATGGATTTGACCGTGGTCACTCGCAGGCTGGCGAGCGTCTCACCCGCCGCGCGCTCCATGCTGTCTTCATCGAGGAGCCCACGGCTCGTCCGCTCCCGGCCCAGGAACATGTTCTGCACGATGTCGAGGTTGTCGGCGAGAGCGAGGTCCTGATAAACGGTCTCGATTCCCAACCGAGACGCGTCTCGCGCGCTGCGAATATGCGCAGGATGCCCCTCCCACAGGAATTCGGCGTGGTCGGGTTGGTAGATGCCCGCGATGCATTTGGTCAGCACGGACTTGCCCGCGCCGTTGTCACCGCACAACGCGGTGACCTTGCCGGAAGGGAGGTCGAGGTCGACGTGGTACAGCGCCTGGACCGGACCGAAGTGCTTGTCCAGCCCACGGACTCTCAGCAGCGGCGCGTCGGTCGGGCCAGGCTCGGCGACGGCAGCCGTCATATCAGCAGCATTATCTCCAGTCGCGAGTTGGGAGTTGACGCCGCCGCGCAGTGCGGCGGCGTCAGTTGGTGATTACGAGATCTTGTTGGCCGAGCAGACGGCGGCGCCTGCCTTGCTGCACAGCGTGGCCACGTCGATGAACTTGTCCTTGATCACGGTCGACTCCATGTTGGACTTGTCGACCCAGACCGGGGTCAGCAGCGAAGCGGGCTGCTGGTTGCCGGTCACGCCCGACGGCGGCGTTGTGGTCCCGTTGACCAGCGCCGTTGGCGGCGTGGCTCCTGCGCGAAGAACGGTCGCCAGCGCGACCGCGTCCTGCGCTTCGAGGTAGATGGCCTTGTAGACGGAGCCGCACTGATAGTCCGTCAGCACGTTGACCATTCCGTCCAGGGTTGCGTCCTGGCCGGTGGTCGGGATCGTCTTGGCCTTGATGCCCTTGTTCTTGAGGACCTGGATCACCGCGTTTCCAAGTCCGTCGTTCGCCTCGACGGTCGCGTTGATGGTCGGGTGCGCGGTGAACTGCTGCTGGAAGATCGTCGCGCCGACGTCGTTCTTCCAGTCCGTTGCGACCTGGTCGCCGATCAGGGTGTAGCCCTGGCTGTTCGTCTTGCCGGCGGTCAGGGGCGTGGTCGGGTCGTTCCAGATCACCTGGTTGTAGCCCTGGGCGAATGAGACGGCGTTCGGGTCCGAGTTCTCACCGCCGTTGAGCTGGAAGACCTTGGGGCTCTTCACGTTCCACGCGGTGACGCAGTCCGTGAAGCCCTTGCCGATCAGCTTGCCCACCTGGACGTTGTCGAAGCTCACGTAGAAGGTCTGGGTCCCTGTAAACGTGGCGCGGTCATAGCTGATGACCTTGACGCCGTGGGATTGGGCATAGGCCTGGATCTGCGAGCCCACGCTGCTGCTGATGGGGTCCATGATCAGCACGGTCGCGCCCGCCGTGATGTCGGCCTGGGCTAGCGAGAGCTCCTGCTGCTCCTGGCCCTGGGCGTTGTCGATCTTGTAGTTAGACGAGCTGTAGCCGGCCAGATCGAACGCCTTCTTCAGGTACGGCGCGTCAAAGGCGACGTAACGGGCCGACGACGTCGTGTCGGGCAGGATCACGCCCACCTTGCCCTTACCCGCTGAGACCAGCGACTTCAGGTTGCTCATGTATGTGAAGTCGGCGTTGAAAGAGGTCACGCTCAGGTCCGACGGAACGTTCGCGCTTGGGGTTGACGTGGCTGTGTTATTTCCGCCGCAGGCGGCCAGGACGACCCCGACCACGGCCAAAGAGGGGAATAACCGGGCTAGCTTCATGCGCACACCTCACAAATGCAAAATCGTTCCCGCTGCCTTCTTCCCGTTCCCCGGGGCGAGAGTGCGCCGACAGCGAGTCCACTCAGTTGACTTCGAGCCAGGATGGCATTTTGTTGCCCACTGTGAACTGATGTCAAGTCGAGCTACGTTCCTGAGAAGGCCGCGACCTATCATCGAGCCGTGACGGCGAGGCGCCCATTGATCGTGGTCGGCCTTGGGTTCGCGGGCTCGCAGGCTGGTCACCTGCTGGCGTACCAGCTCCGATTCGGCGCCGCGGCGGAGCAAATCCAGAGCGGTGGCGCGCACGCCTACTTTCCGGCGCTGGCCAAGACCGGCCTCGGCGTCGCCTCGCTTGGCCTCATTGCCGCGCTCTTCATCGTCGGCGCGGCCCGGGTGATTGCCGGCCGGCGCATCGTCGCCGGCTCGGCGCCTTCCTGGATGCGGCTGCTCGCGGTGGTCTACACGGTTCAGCTCGCCTGCTTCGCCCTGCAGGAGACGGTTGAGGCCTTGGTGGGAGGCGTCCACGCCAGCTCGGCCCCGATGCTGCTGCTCTGGGGCGCGGCGGGGCAGCTGCCGGTCGCGGTCGTGGTCTCGCTGGCGGCGCGATGGTTCCTCGCCAGGATTGAGCCGGCCCTGGCGCAGCTGCGTCTGCAGCCGACGCCGTCGCACCAATACCTCGCCTATGCGCTCGCGCCCGCTGCCTGGCCGCCCGCGGCCGGCGCAGTCGTCCCCTCCTACGTGCTTGCGGCCGGATTCAACCGGCGAGGTCCGCCCTCCTTCTAGCGCCTCACTCTTTCGCGTCCACACAGACAAAGAAGGAGGAACCGCGTGAGCCGAACTCGCGCTCTGATCGTCGTCGCCTTGCTCGTGGTCTTCGTCGTCGTCGCCGGGGTCCTGATCTACGCCAACACCAACAAGGGGGGGCAGGCCCGGACGTTCGATGTCACCGTCAGCGGGGCGAAGTCCATGACCCCGAGCACGCTCCAACCGGCGCACGTCGGAGACACCATTACGATCAACGTCAAGAGCGACCGGGACGGCGAGGTCCACCTGCATGAGTACGACATCGCCATCGAGGTCAAGGCAGGCCAGGCGACCACCCACACCTTCAAGGCCGACAAGACCTGCACCTGCGACATCGAGTGGGAGGAGACGAGCCAGCCGCTCGGCACCCTGGTGGTGAGCCCCTGATGCTCGCGGCGCACATCCTTCTGCACGGGTTCGGTCAGCGCTTCGACCTCAGCGTCCCTCTCTACCTCTATCTGTTCGCAGCCGGCGGCGTGGTGTTTCTGTCTTTCGTCCTGGTCGTGCTCTTCGCCGGCGATCAGGTGGGCGGCAAGGCGATCGAGTACCCGCGCCGGGCCACGCCGTGGCTGGTGCCGATCGCGCGCTCGCCGTGGCCTCGCGTGGTCGGTGGCAGCCTCGGCATCATCGGGCTGCTGACGGTCGTCGTCGCGGGCTTCTTCGGCTCGACCACGGCGTTCGTAAACCCGGCCGAGTACGTGGTCTGGATCTTCTTCTGGGCGCTGACGGTGATCCTCTCCGGGCTCGTCGGCAACCTCTGGTACCTGCTCAACCCCTGGACGGCGATCCACGACGCCATCGCGAGGTTCAGACCGTTGCGCGCGCCCTGGAGGCTGCCCGAGGTCGGCGTATGGCCCGCCGCACTCATCTACTTTCTCTTCGCCTGCCTCGAGCTGACCAGCGGGATGGCGAGCCGGCCGCAGATCGTCGCGCTGGCGGCCGTCGTCTACACAGTGGTCACGCTGGCGGGCATGGTTGCCTTCGGGCGCGACGCGTGGCTGGAGCGCTGCGAGGCGTTCTCGGTGCTGTTCGGAATCATCGGTCGCTTCGGACCGGTCGAGGCGGAACGCGACGAGCGTGGGCGGGTCACCGCCGTCTATCTGCGGCCGTGGGGAGTCGGTCTGCTCAAACCGATGCCAAGCGGTTGGGACCGCGTCGTGTTCATCATCCTGATGCTGAGCACGCTGGCGTTCGACGGCATCCTCTCGACGCCCGCGTGGCAAGACTTCACCGTCGCCCTGGAACCGGTGTGGCTGCCGCTGGGGCAGTTCGGTTTCTTCTTCGTGCGCACGCTCGGTCTCGTGCTCTTGACAGTGACTTTCTGGCTTGTGTTCGTGGCTTTCATGGAGCTCGTGGTCTATCTGGGCCGGCGAAGCGTGGATATGAAGGTGACCGTGACCGCGTTCGCGTTGACGCTTGTGCCGATCGCGCTCGTCTACAACTTCGCGCACAACTACAGCTACGTGACGGTGCAGTCCCAGTACTTGATCCCGCTGCTGAACGACCCGCTGGGCAAGGGCTGGCATCTGCTTCCCGCGGTCGTGAACTTCAAACCGAGCTTCGCCCTGGCGCAGGCGTCGACGGTCTGGTATGCCCAGATCGTGCTGATCGTGCTCGGCCACGTCATCGCGGTCTACCTGTCGCACCTGCGGGCGGGCGAGCGATTCCGCACGGCTCAGCGCGCGCTGCTCAGCCAGTACCCCATGCTGTTGCTGATGGTCATGTACACGATGACGAGCCTGTGGATCCTGGCCCAGCCGATCACACAGGAGAGAACGTGAGCGCCCGGCGTACCGCGCCGGTTCGCAAGCAAACGTCCGCGCGCAAGGGCGGCGCGCCGATGCGCAAGCCGGTGGCGGGAACGCCGGTCTGGGTCGCGCCGGCCGCTGTGCTCGCGGTCATCGCCCTGCTGGTGGCGACGTTTCTCGTCATCCGCTGGTACACGACCCCGGCGCCGCCGAAGCCGCTCAGCACCGACACGACGCAGGTTGTGCTCACCCAAATCACCGGTCTGCCTTCATCTGAGTTCGACGCCATCGGCCAGGGCACGGCGAACAACCTCATCAAGCCGATCTCCGGTTCGCCGTTGACAGGTTCCACGGGCAAGCCTGAGGTCCTCTACATCGGCGCGGAATACTGCCCCTACTGCGCGGCCGAGCGCTGGCCGCTGATCATCGCGCTGTCGCGCTTCGGACAGTTTTCCGGCCTCCAGACCACGGCCTCGTCGTCGACGGACGTCTTTCCGAACACGCCCACCTTCACGTTCCGCAGTGCCACGTACACGAGCCAGTACATCGACTTGCGCACCGTGGAAACGAGCGACCGCGAACAGAACCCGCTGCAGACGCCGACGGCAGCCGAGCAGCAGATCTTCAGCAAGTACGACACCGCCCAGACCATCCCCTTCGTCGATTTCGGCAATCGCTATTGGTTCACTGGCGCCACGTATTCGGCGGACCTGCTGGGCGGGCAGAGCTGGCAGGCGATCT
>VBFH01000126.1 GCA_005883575.1 Chloroflexota bacterium
CGGACCCGGTCGGAAGCGCGGTCGGATCCGAGGGTTCGCTGCGTAACCGTCCGGCGCGCAGGGCGGCCCGCCGCTCCATCTCCAGACTGGCAATCCCGTAGAACTTCTCCGCGTCATTCTTCGTCAGCACGCCGGTCTCCACAAGTCTCGCGAGCTCAAGGCGATAGCCCGCCAGCGTGTCGTCCTCCCGCACAAGGGAGCCTGCGCACCCGACGAGCGTGAAAGCGAGAAGTCCCAGGGTCAGCAGTAATGTCCGCGTCATGCCTCAGGTAATGGCAATTCATATTCCAGATGCGCTGCAATCTGGGAAAAGTCAGCTAAGTTATTGAAACGACTGCTGGTTAGAGCTTGTTAGAGGACTGACTTTTATCTGGAGAGCGATGCGGTGCCGAAGAAGTCGCGCCGACATATCGGCAGATGCCTAGATATCGGCATCAAGACTGGCGGGAGATGCCGAGCTTTCTCATTCTGGACTGGAGCCTGGACCGGTGTAAATGGGCGGGTCACTTATTTGGCTCCAGCTGCCGCTCCGTATTTGCCGAGGGTGAACCCATTGATCTTTGTGGGCCGTAGTAGGTTGACAGATAGTCCAGCAGAAATTTTCGCTCCTCGGGTTTGACAGGCGCCCCCCGCTCGATCATTTTGTCCACCACATTGGTCCACCTTGAACGATCCAGCTGTTGCTGCGTGATGAGATCGCTCGAATGACAGATCGTGCAACGCGCATTGATGAAGGCAAGGCCTTGCTGTTCTAAAGACGACTGGTTGCTCGGCTCGACGGCATAAGAGTTTACACTGTTCAAGTGTTGCAGAAATCCGAACACAATCAACCCCAGTGCGGCGAGCGCCGTCATACTGGCTACCACAATGCCCAATTTCAGAACATCCCGTCTGGTCGTGTCCATCTCCTCCCTCCTTGTTGTGTTATGGCTCACTTGACAGTTCTGGATGCGCCTCTTTCATCTTCCGGTGACGCGATCAATCTCAGTGGTAGCCAATGTCCCGACGCACTTTTCCGCGGAAGACCCAATAGGACCAGCCCGAGTACATGAGGACCACCGGGAGCAGGAACAGCGTGCCGACCAACAGAAAAGCCTGCGTGCTTGGCGAGGACGCAGCCTCCCAGAGCGTGAAGCGATAGGGGACCACCATCGGCCACAGGCTGATGGCGATGCCGAGGTACGACAGCAGAAACAGCAGGATTCCGATCGCGAACGGTCGCGCGTCCGCGGAACCGCCGAGCGCGCGCCATTCCCAAACCGCGACCGCCAACGTGGCGATGGGCACTGGCGACAGGAAGAGGATGTTGGGCCAGGAGAACCAGCGATCGGCAACCGTCTGCTCCATCAGTGGCGTCCACAGGTGGACAATGACGATCGCGATCAGGACCCCGAGGAGGCAGAGTCGGCCTTTCTGGCGGGCCCAGTCCTGGAGGGCGCCTTCCGTCTTGATGATCAGCCACCCCGCGCCGAGCAGGGCGTATCCGAAGAGGAGCGCGAGCCCGGTCATGACCGAGAACGGGGTCAGAAAGTCGAACGAGGTCCCGCTGAAGTGGCGCCCGTCCGTCTGGAATCCCTGGATAAAGGCCCCGAGCACCAGGCCCTGGGCGAAGGTCGCGACGACCGAGCCATAGTGGAACGCGCGGTCCCAGAACGCGCGGCGGCTTGGATCCTCGAAACGGAACTCGAAGGCGACGCCGCGAAAGGCCAAGGCGATCAGCATCATGAGGATCGGGAAGTAGACGGCCGGGATGATGATGGCAAAGGCCAGCGGGAAGGCGGTGAGCAACGCCAGGCCGCCGAGCGGCGAGCAACGCCAAGCCGCCGAAAACCAGCCAGGTCTCGTTGCCATCCCAGACCGGTGCGATGGTGTTCATCATGACCGCGCGATCGATGGCATTGGGCGCGAAGCCATGGAGAATGCCGATGCCGAGGTCGAAGCCGTCGAGCACGACGTAAAAGAACACGCCGGCGGCAATGATGACGGTCCAGATACCGACGAAACTGATGGCGGGCTCCGTCATGGGAGACCTCCGGGTGGCTGCAATACGGGGAGGTGCTGGACCGGCATCTCCGGACGCCCGGCCTGGACCGGAGCCGGCGCCAGCGTTTCCTCGGGCCCCTTGCGCACGAGGCGCAGCATGAAGAGGAAGCCAGTCGGGTAGATGACAAGATAGGCGACAGCGTACAAGAGCAGCGACAGG
>VBFH01000010.1 GCA_005883575.1 Chloroflexota bacterium
ACGCCCAAGACCGCTTTGTACCTCTGCTCAGACACGCTCAGCTCCCTCATTGCGGGGAGTGTCACGCATCAACCGAAGTAGCTGTAGCGGATCAGCCGAAGGTGTGTCGCGCAGGAGCCGAAGGCGTTTTGTCGCCTAGGAGGCGAACTTGCACACTCAGGTGGTGCCGAGGGCCGGATTTGAACCGGCGACACCTTGATTTTCAGTCAAGTGCTCTACCAAGCTGAGCTACCTCGGCACGGCCGATGATTCTATCGACCGCACAGACACCGCCGTCGGCGAGGTCTCCGGTCTCAGAGTGGGCGGTGATGGACTTGAACCAACGACCTCCTCGGTGTAAGCGAGGCGCCTCCTCGGTGTAAGCGAGGCGCTCTAGCCAGCTGAGCTAACCGCCCTCGAATCGCGCGCCGCCCAGTCTACCCACCGGGCAGCAAAGCCAACGCCGCATTCAGCTGCGCGTCCTTGGCATACCCAAGCGAGGGCTGGGCCACGTCAAAGCCATCCGTGGCATTCGCCAGCGGCACGCTGAGATCCGGGGAAAGGCCCTTGTGATCGATCGTCACGCCGTTGGGCAGGTACCATCTCTCCACCGTCAGGTGGACGTCCGACCCGTCCGAGAGAACGAAGTCCTCCTGCACCGATCCCTTGCCGTAGGTCTTGGTCCCGACCAGCTTCGCGCGCTGGCGCACCTGGAGCGAGCCGGCCACGATCTCGGCGGCGGATGCGCTGTTGGCGTCCACGAGCACGACCAGCGGGACGCTCGGTGCTGTGTGCTTCGAACCAACCTGGTGACGGTCTGTCCCGTTCCTGCCCCGTGTCTCGAAGGTCTCTCCACTTGTCACGAACTGGCTGATTACGTCGTCGGCCGCCGAGATGAAGCCGCCCGGGTCACCGCGGAGGTCAAGGACCATGCCGGAGGATCCGGCCAGGCCGTCCGTCAGCGCCTTGGCAAACTCACTCGACGTCTCTGTCCCGAATTGATAGATGCGGACATACAACACTCGATTGCCGACCATCGCCGAGCGCACGGTCGGCACACGGATCTGCGCCCTCGTGACCGTGAACGTCAGCATCTCGCTCCCGCGGAGGATCGTGAGCGTGACCTTGGTTCCCTCCGGTCCCTGGATCAGCGCTGTTGCGGCATCAGGAGTGATGCCTTTGGTGTCCTTGTCGCCGACCTTTGTGATCTGATCGCCGCTTTTCAACCCGGCCATCGCTGCCGGCGATCCAGGAACAGTTCCTGTGATCAGCGGGTAGCCGGTGCTGAAGCTCAGGTAGACGCCGATGCCTGTGTATCGACCCTGATAGCTCTCTTGCAGGCGCTTGTACTCGTCAGGATCGAAATACAGCGAGTAGGGGTCGCCCAGGCTGTTGATGAGCCCTTGCACGCTGCCCTGCGCCAACTTTTTGGTGTCGACGTTGCTGTCCACGTAGTCCGCCTGGATCACCCGCGCCGCCTGCTGCAGCTCGCTGAGATCGATGCGCGATGCCGAGCGGTGGCCGAAGTAAGGGACGTACTCCGGATATGCCTGATCGACCCAGGCGCCCGCTACAAAACCAGCGACGAGCAGGAGCGCCACGGCGCCACCCCGCAGGGCGACGCTGGGATTCATGTCAGGAGACTAACGAAACGAGGAGCCCTAGCAGCCGAGCCAGATGCAGGGGTCCTTGTACACGTCATTGACGCGGATCTCGAAATGCACGTGCGGCCCGGTCGACCACCCTGTCGAGCCTTCGAACGCAACCGTCGTCCCGCGCGGCACGACCATGCCGGTCCGCAGGCCGGGCGCGTACGCCGAGAGATGTCCGTAAAAGGTCGAGTAGCCATGTCCGTGGATGATCACGAGCAGGTTCCCGTATCCGATGCTGCCGGGATATAGGTACGCGACGCCAGTGTCAGCGGCGACGATGTCGGTCCCATATGGACCCGCGATGTCGATTCCCGTGTGGATCTTGTGCGGCCATGGGCAGTAAGGGTCGTAGACCTCGAGGTAGAAGGTCGAGCAGCCAAAACCCTGAGTAATACACGAATAACCACACGCCGGCATCGGCCACTCAAAGACGCCTGAGCCGCCACCTGCCTTCTCCGCCGCGGCGTCGTACGCCAACGAGAGCTTGGCCACCTGCGCGTCGATCGCAGCTCTCTCCGCCTGGACCTTGGCGTAATCCGCTGCGAGCTGCGCCTCGAGCTGCTGCTCGTATGCCAGCGCCGCGGCCTCCGTCGCCAGGTTCTTCTCCAGCTCCGCCTCGGTCGTTTTTTGCTGCTGCAGGAGGATCGAAACCTGGGTGCGCTGCTGGTCGAGGCCGGCGTTGGCAACCGCGATCTGGACATGCGCTTCTTGCAGGTCGGAGAGAAGGCGGTGATCCGACTGCGTGACCGCCTGCGCTCCAACCAGCCGGTTCATCAACTGATTCATGCTGTTAGATGTCAACACCAGCTGCAGATAGTTGACGCTGCCGTGCGAATCTATGTAGCGCAGCCGCTGGTTGAGCAGCTGGTCACGCACGGTGACGCGCGCCTGAAGCTGGATGATCGCGGCCTCGCCAAACCTGATCTTGCGGCTGAGGTCGTCGATCGCCAGCTGCGTCTGGGCGATCAGGGCCCGCTGGGCGGCGATCTGCCTGTTCAAGCTGGCGATCATGGCGTCGATCGCGTTGATCTGGGCGACCGTGTCCTTGATCTGATGCTGGATCGAGTTGAGCTGGTTCTGGTTGTTTACCTGCTGCCCGATGCCCTGGTTGTAGGCGACGCACGCCTGGTACACCGCCGGCGGGTCGCCCGGGTAGCAGTAGATCGCCGAGACGTTTTGCGGCGACTGCGGATACCACGCGATCGTCGCCAGCAGCGCCGCAAGTACAAGGCGCCTCTTCAAATTCGCTAGATCCTCACGTAGCGCCGGACGCCGATGTAGCTCCCGAGCGCGCCCAGGAGCGCGCCCGCAAGGAGCAGGTCGCGAGCCAGGCTGGAGATAAACGCTGGGTCATAGCTCAGCGGGATGAAGCCGATGTCCGACCTGAAGCGGAGCACCACCGGCTCGTAGCCGACGACGAGCAGGGCAAGCGCGATCGAGGCCGCGATCAGCCCCGTCATCACGCCCTCGATCACGAACGGGCCGCGGACGAACCACTCCGTGGCCCCCACGAGCTTCATCACCTCGATCTCCTTGCGCCGGTGGTAAACGGCGGTCCGGATCGTGTTCATCACGATCACGACCGAAACGATGAGCAGGACGACAAGAAGCCCGGCGCCCGCCAGACTGAGCCACTCCGAAAGCTGCAGCATCCGGTTGACGAATTCGCCCTGGTAGTTGGTCGGGTCCGTCGGATCGACTCCGGACCATCGTCGCGCCACCGTGTCGATGGCCGCGACGTCGTTGAGGTTCTTGACCCGAACATCGAGCTTGGCGTCCAGTGGATTGCCTTCGATCTGCTGCGCGAGGATGAAGTTCTGCGGGTCGGACTTGAACTCGGCCAACGCCTCGTCCTTGGTCACGAAGCTGACGCTGGCCACTCGCGGGTCGACCGTCAGTTGCTGCTGGAAGTCATAGACGTTCTGCAGCGGGGTGTCGTCGGAGACGTTGATCGAGATCTCGCTCACCTTGGCGCGGAAACCGTCCAGCACCTGCGACAGGGCATGCCCGACGAGCAGGTTTACGCCGGCCAGAATCAGGATGAGCGTGATCGACAGCACCGCGGCCAGGCTGACCGCCAGGTTCCGCCAGAAGCTCTGCCAGGCGCTATTGAGCGCGAACTTCAGATTTCGCAAAATCATCGTGATACCTGCCTGATCTGTCGTCGCGGGCGATCTGTCCCGCGTCGATGGCGATGACGCGCCGGCGAAGAAGGTCGACGATCTCGCGGTTATGGGTCGCCATCACGACCGTGGCGCCGCGAGCGTTGATGCGCAGGAAGAGCTGCATGATCTCCCACGCCGTGGCTGGGTCGAGGTTGCCGGTGGGCTCGTCGGCGATGATGAATCGCGGCGCGTGCACCAGCGCCCGGGCGATCGCCACCCGCTGCTGCTCCCCACCCGACAGGTTGGCCGGATAAGTGTTCTCCTTGCCATACAGGCTGACGGTGTCGAGCGCCTCGGCAACTCGGGCCCGAACCCGCTGGTCGGACTCGCCGAGGACCCGAAGGGCGAAGGCGATGTTCTCGTAGACGGTCAGGTTGGGCAGGAGCTTGAAGTCCTGGAAGACGAGCCCGACCTTGCGTCGGTAGTGCGGCAGCCTGCGCCGCTTCATCCGGCCGAGCTCGACACCGTCGACAAAGATCTTGCCCTTGCTCGGCTTCTCCTCTCGGATGAGCAGGCGCACCAGCGTCGACTTGCCGGCCCCGGAAGGTCCGACCAGGAAAAGGAAGTCGCCTTCGGGGACCTCGAGGTTGACGTCCCGCAGTGCCTCAGTGCCGGTCGGATACGTCTTATGGACGTGCTGGAAGCTGATTACCGGCCGAATTGCGAAATCCGGTGTTAAAACCATTAGCTGCGTCTCTTGCTGTGGCGTTACGCGCCAGCGGGCGCGGGTGGCTTAGGTCGCGGGCAGTATACCCGATCGACCGGACAGCTCCAACCCCTTCCCTCGGTGCCAAACAGAGGCACTAACGGAGACCCCTTACGAGCCTTGCGCCAATTTGGCGGCCGGGTTTATCCCGGCCGCGACTATGCCTTAGCGTCGCCAGACACTACAGTGCTTGGGCTACTCGAACAATCCCAACCGTATACCGGAATGGGAGCAGCGCCTGCGGCGAAGCCGCACGCGCGATGAGGGAAACTATTCCGGGTTTTCCCTCATATCTTTACGAAGCTTGCGCGACCCCGCTGCTCTGGCCCAGGCGCCAGCGAAGCCAGCTTTCGATGAACGGGTCGATCTCGCCGTCGAGCACCGCCTGCGCGTTCCCGACCTCGAGCCCGGTGCGCACGTCCTTGACCAGTGTGTACGGCTGGAGCACGTAGTTCCGAATCTGCGATCCGAACTCCGCCGGCATCACCTGCCCGCGGATCTGGTCGAGGTGCGCCGCGGCCTCTTGCTGCTGGCGTTGGAACAAGCGTGCCTTCAACACCTTCATCGCCATCTCGCGGTTTTTCATCTGCGACCGCTCGTTCTGGCAGGTGACGACGATGCCGGTCGGCAGGTGGGTGATCCGGACCGCCGAATCGGTCTTGTTGACGTGCTGGCCGCCCGCGCCGGTCGAGCGGTACGTGTCGACGCGGATGTCCTGAGGGTTGATGACGACGGCAGCTTCATCCGTGCTCTCGAGCTCCGGCATCACCTCGACAAGGGCGAACGACGTGTGTCGGCGGTGATTCTGGTCGAAAGGCGAGATGCGGACGAGCCGATGCACGCCGTGCTCGGAACGCAGCAAGCCGTACGCTCGAGGCCCTCGCGCGATGAAGGTGGCGCTCTTCAGGCCCGCCTCCTCGCCCCGTGACTCGTCGATGATCTCGGTCTCGAAGCGCCGGCGCTCGGCCCACTTCAGGTACATGCGCATCAGCATCTCGACCCAGTCCTGCGCCTCCACCCCGCCCTGGCCCACAGAGATGGTTATGACCGCGTTGTGGTTGGCGTAGGGATCGGTGAACAGCAGGTCGAGCTCGTGCGAGCGAAGCTCTTTGGCCAGCGACGCGCGCTCCTCCGCGACCTGTTTTTCGAGCTCGGAATCGTTCTCCGCCAGCTGATCGAGCTCGATGAGATCACGTGCGCGCCGTTCGAGCCGGTCCCAGGTCGCGATCAGCTCGCGGTTCTCCGAGGCCTCTCGGGCCATCGCGCTGGCGCGCCTTGGATCGTCCCAAACGCCGGACTTGACCAGCCCGGCGTCTAGCTCGTCGGCCCTCTTTGCCTTTGCGGGTAGGTCAAAGGTGCTCCTTGAGCTGCAGGATCCGGTTCAGGAGCTCTCTAGGGTCGTGTTCTACGTCCATTCCGATCTCCAGTGGTTGCGGGCTTGTCGCCGATTCAAATTATCGGCCGTGGCACCGCTTGTACTTCTTGCCTGACCCGCACCAGCACGGATCGTTGCGGCCGAGTTTAGCTGCCGCCCCCGCCGGGACGGCCGCGGCTGCTTCCAGCGGAGCCGCACGGCGCTGCTGCGGCTTGGCGCCCCGATCGGCGCCGTTGGACCCATCGAGCTCGCCCGGGCCGCTCTCAGTGACCTGGCGCACGAGCGGCGGGGGAGGCGGCGGCGACGGCGCATTGCGCTGGACCTGAACTCTGTAGATCGCGGAGACGATGTTGGCCTCGATCCGCTCCCGCAGCTCGTTGAACATCTCGAACGCTTCGTTCTTGTACTCCACGAGGGGGTCGCGCTGGCCGTAGGCGCGAAGTGCGATGCCCTCGCGGAAGTGCTCCATCTGGGTCAGGTACTCCATCCACTGCCAGTCGATCGTGCGCAGCATCACGTCGCGCTCGACCATCGGCATCAGGTCCGCGCCCACCTCCTCGACCTTGCGGTCGTAGGCCTCCGAGGCGGCGGCGTAGAGGTGCTCGACCAGGCCCTCGGTGCCCTTGTGCAGAGCCTCATCGGGGATCTCGCTTCCCGGGGCGATCGGTAGGTAGGTCGAGAGGTACTTGACCAGCCCATCGAGGTCCCAGTTCTCAGGATGCCGGCTCTCGCAGTGCTGGTCGACGCCCTTGACGATGATCTCCCGCACGTAGCTGAGGATGTTCCCGCGCGCGTCCGCGCCCTCGAGAACCTTCCGGCGCTCCTCGTACACGATCTGCCGCTGCTTGTTCATCACGTCGTCGTACTCGACCACGTGCTTGCGGGCGTCGAAATGCATGCCCTCGACCTTCTTCTGCGCGCTGGCGATCGAGCGAGCCACCCACGGGTGCTCGATCGGCTCGACCTCGAGGCTGGTCATCAGCCGGCCGATGCGATCCGCCGCCGGGCCGAAGATCTTCATCAGGTCGTCCTCGAGCGAGATGAAGAACTTGCTCGATCCCGGGTCTCCCTGGCGCCCTGAGCGGCCGCGCAGCTGGTTGTCGATGCGCCGGCTCTCGTGGCGCTCAGTGCCGATGATGTGCAGACCACCCACCTCTTTGACGCCAGAGCCGAGCACGATGTCGGTGCCGCGGCCGGCCATGTTGGTGGCGATCGTCACCGCTTTCGGCTGACCGGCCTCGGCCACGATCGCCGCCTCACGCTCGTGCTGCTTGGCGTTGAGGACGTTGTGCTTCAAGCCGCGGCGCTCGAGCATCTTGGCGAGACGCTCGGACTTCTCCACCGACACCGTTCCGACCAGGACCGGACGGCCTTGCTCGTTCATCTCCACGATCTCGTCGATCACAGCTTCGAACTTCGACTTCTCGGTCTTGAAGATGACATCGGGGCTGTCGGTGCGCACCATCGGCCGGTGCGTCGGGATGACGACGACATCGAGACCGTAGATCTTGTGGAACTCCTCCGCCTCGGTCACCGCCGTTCCGGTCATACCCGCGAGCTTTTCGTACTGGCGGAAGTAGTTCTGGACGGTGATCGTCGCGATCGTCTTCTGCTCCTGCTGGACCTTGACGCCTTCCTTCGCCTCGACCGCTTGGTGCAGACCGTCCGACCAGCGCCTTCCCGGCATCGTGCGGCCAGTGAACTCGTCGACGATAACGACCTCCGCGTCCTTGACCAGGTAGTCACGGTCGCGCAGGAACAGTGACTTGGCTTTCAAGGCCTGGTTGATCTGGTGCGCCTCGATCACGTTCTCGAGGTCGTAGATGTTGCGGATCCCCGTCCAGCGCTCCATCTTGGCGATCCCCGTCTCGGTCAGCGACGCGGACTTGTGCTTGAGGTCGACCTCGAAGTCCTCGCCCTCGGTCAGCCGCGCGGCCCAGCGCGCGTACTGGTAGTACTTCTCCGTCGACTCCTCGGACTGGCCCGAGATGATGTGTGGAGTTCGCGCCTCGTCGATCAGGATCGAGTCAACCTCGTCGACGATCGCGTAGTTCAGATCGCGCTGGCTGCACTGCGAGAGGTCGCGTGCCATATTGTCCCGCAGGTAGTCGAACGCGAGCTCGGAGTTGGTCGCGTACGTGATGTCGGCGCCATACGCCTCCTTCTTGCTCGCCGGGCGCAGATGCTGCAGGCGACTATCGCCGTGCGTCTCATCGAGGTAGTCGGGGTCGTACACGAACGTGCCGGCGGTACCGACGTTAATGCCGACTGACATGCCAAGCACGTGGTAGATCGGCCCCATCCACCCGGCGTCGCGGCGGGCGAGGTAGTCGTTGACCGTGACCAGGTGCACGCCGTTGCCTGCGAGCGCGTTGAGGTAGAGCGCCAGGCTCGCCACAAGGGTCTTGCCTTCGCCGGTCTTCATCTCCGCGATCTTTCCCTGGTGGAGCACGATGCCGCCCACCAGCTGGACGTCGAAATGCCGCAGGCCGATGGTGCGCCGGCTCGCTTCGCGGCACAACGCGAACGCCTCAATCAGCAGCTCATCGAGGTCGTAGTCCTCACGCGCCTTCGCACGGAGCTCGTCCGAGCGCACGCGGAGAGCGGTGTCGTCGAGGTCCTGGAGCTCAGGCTCGAGAGCGTTGATCGCCTCGGTCACCGCGAGGTGCCGCCTGACTTCGCGCTCGTTCGGATCGAGCAGCCGCGAAAGGATGACCATGTTCTGAACTAGAGGTTACCCGGCCGGGGCGGATCTAAATCGAGGCTACGGTATGACCGGTTGGATCACGGCCAAGGATCCATCCGCGCGCCGGACCATGATCTGGATCTCGCCTGAGTCCTCGTCCAGGTAAACCACAACCGGCTGGCTGTCGGCCTGGAGCTCCGAGATGGCCTCCTCCTCGGACATCGGGCGCAGCTTGAAGCGCAGGCGCTCCGGCTCGCTCGGACGCGGCCCTGGGCGGTGGCCGGTCCTCGGAACCCGCACCGGTGAGACCGACTGCTTGCGGTGCGTCACCTTCTCTTTGAAGGCCACCACCTGGCGATCGATCTTGTCCAGGGCGAGGTCGAGGGCAGACTGCGGGTCGGCGCCCCGCTCGCGGGCGTACAGCACCGGCGCCCTGTGCCCGTCCAGGTGCAGATTGATGCGGCACACGGTCGTCGCAAGACCGCTTCGCTTGCGTTCTTCCGAGAACTCCACCTCGGCATCCGCCACTTTGCCGAAGTGCCGCGCAAGGCGAGTCAGCTTGCGGTACGCCGTCTCGCGCACCTCCTGCCCCAGACCGTTGGTACGGTCGTGCAGGACGACCTTCACAACCCGAGTGTAAGACGGGCGCCAAAAGCTGTCTAGCGGCTGGAGGCCTTGTATCCGGGAGGCGGCGGGAACAGCACCGTGATCTCCTTCGGCAGGGGAATTCCCTGGGCGAACATTCGGTCGAGGATCTTCGGACGCAGGCCGGTTGGCCTGAACTCGGCGATGACCTTGCCGTCGGGCGTGGCGCCCTTCTGCTCCATCACGAAGATGTCCTGCATCGTGATCACATCCTGCTCCATACCCACGATCTCGGTGATCGCAGTGACCTTGCGCGAACCGTCGCGGAGTCGGCCGAGCTGGACGATCAGGTTGATCGCATTGGCAACCTGCTGCCGGATCGCCCGCACCGGCAGGTCGACGCCTGCCATGAGGACCAGCGTCTCCAAGCGCGCGAGGGCATCGCGGGGACTGTTGGCGTGCAGCGTGGTCATCGAGCCGTCGTGGCCCGTGTTCATGGCCTGCAGCATGTCGAGAGCCTCGCCGCCACGGCACTCGCCGACGACGATGCGCTCAGGGCGCATACGGAGGGAGTTGATGACGAGGCGCTGGATCGTGATCTCTCCCTCGCCGTTGATGTCCTTGGGCCGTGTCTCGAGCCGGCAGACATGCTCCTGATGGAGCTGAAGCTCGGCCGCGTCTTCGATGGTGACGATGCGGTCCTCGACCGGGATAAACCCGGATAGCACGTTGAGGAAGGTGGTCTTGCCGGTGCCGGTGCCTCCGGCCACGATGATGTTGGCTTTGGAGAGCACGGCCGCCTTCAGGAAACCGAAACCAGCCTCATTGGAAGTCCCGAACCGGATCAGGTCTTCGACCTGGTACGGGTCACGCGCGAACTTACGGATCGTGAGCAGCGGGCCATTGAGGGCCAGCGGCCGGATGACCGCGTTGACGCGGGAGCCGTCGGCAAGACGGGCGTCGCACAGCGGCGAGCGCTCGTCGATGCGCCGGCCCACGGTGCGGACGATGAACTGGATCACATTGAGGAGCTGATCTTCGTCGACGAACTTGATGTTGGTCAGCACAACCTTGCCGGCCATTTCGACGTACACATGGTCGTTGCCGTTGACCATGATCTCGGTCACGCGGTCGTCCCGGATCAGGGGCTCGATCGGCCCGAGCTGTTGGTAGTACTCGTCGATGTTGATGCCTGGGATCCGGACTGCCATTCGGCTAGCCTCCAGCTCGGGAATTCCCCGGCGAGGCTTAGCCTCGCCGACGCTTGATTGACCGACCGCCAACTATACATTCACGCGCGCGACCGAGACCCCTATTACGGGCCCCGATCCGGCTCGTCCTAGGGCATTCGCGCAGGCGTCCAGCGTCGCTCCTGTGGTCGCCACGTCGTCGATCAACAGGATCGCCCGACCGTCGAGGGCCGGACCACGCCACGCAAACGCGTCCTTGACGTTCGCGAAGCGCGTCCGGCGATCGTTGCCAACCTGCGGCGGAGTGGGACGCGTACGTACGAGTTCTCCAGCCGGCCGCTCAAGAGCCAGCCGCCGTCCCAATTCGCCGGCGAGAAGCTCCGCCTGGTTGAACCCACGCTGGCGCATACGGTCGCGATGCAGTGGCACCGCGACGACCCAATGTGCGGCCACTCCCTCGACCACTAGCCGCTCGGCGAGGAGCAACGCGAGCGGACTGGCGAGACGCCGCCAGCCGCCGTATTTGAAGCGATGAATCGCCGCCTCTGCCGGGCCTTCATAGGCGACCGCGGAACGCAGTCGGGTCAGCGAGGGAAGCCGTGCCCGGCAGCCACACTCCCGGCGGTTTGAGTCGAGCTCGACCCCGCAGCGCGGGCACAGCGGTTCCTCGAGTCTGCGAACGCTCGCCCGGCAGCGTTCACACAGCCAGGCGCCAACCCTGCGGCAGCCGCCGCAGCGTGGCGGCAGGAGGAAGTCGAGAAGGTGCACGCAGTCAGCGTATGCACGAGGTCAAGATCCTCTTAACAGCTTCGCTAGCTTATGACCACCTGGTCGCCCGGCAGCAGGTCGACGTCCGAGGTCGAGCCTGCAGGCAACTCGAGGACGCTGTGTGCGCCGATCTCCCACCATACCGTGCCGTACCAGGTGGGAAGCTCGCGATACACCTTCTTGACCCGGCCCCGCTTGTCGAGAAACACAGCGTCGATCCGGAAGTTCATGAACAGCATCGTGATCCCGCTACAGGGATTGATCCACATCCCGCGGCCTGGATCAAGGCGCCGGCGAAACATCAGGCCAATGCCCCGGCCGAGAAACGTCCTGGGCATCTCGAGCTGGTCGGCTAGAACCTTGCCCGTTCGCTCGTGCACCGCGCGCCGGCCCGTCATCGCGATCCGATAGGTTAATCGCCGCAACGATGGATTTCGACAGCGAGGGCGTTCGCCTGCATTACGAAGTCCACGGGCCTGACCACGGCACCCCGCTCATCGCGGTGCATGGCTTTGCCTCGGACTACAGGTTGAACTGGGTGGGCACGCGCTGGCAGGAGACGCTGACCACGAACGACGTCCGAGTCATCGGTCTGGACTGCCGCGGCCACGGGCACAGCGACAAGCCGCACGAGGAAGCGGCGTATGGGGTCGACGTCATGACCGGAGATGTCATCCGCCTCCTCGACCACCTGGACGTGTCCTCGGCCGCCTACCTCGGCTACTCGATGGGCGCCCGCATCGGCCTGGAGGTAGTGCTCGATTTTCCGGCCCGCATCACTCGCGCGGTGCTGGGCGGAATCGGCGCCACGGGCGCGATCGAACGCGCGGACGCGATCGCAAATGCATTTCGCATCGGTGAGCCGACCGATGACCCGGTCGCCCAGACCTTCTACAAGTTCGCTTCTGCACGACCGACCAACGACCTCATCGCGCTCGCCGCTTGCATCAGAGGTTTGCGGCCGGAAACACACCGCGAGCGCCTTGCCGCGATCGAGACGCCAATCCTCGTCGTCGTCGGCGAACGCGACGACATCGCGCGCGGCGCGCCCGAGCTGATCGAGGACATCGCCACCGCCCGCCTCGTCACGATCGCCGGGCGCGATCACATGAGCACTGTGCCTGCGCGCGAGTTCAAGCAGGCCGCGATCGACTTCCTGACCGCCGGCTGAGAGCTCCGGTATTTACCTCGGGCGCATGAGGATCAGCACCGCCGGGCCGAGCAGCACGATCCACAGCGTCGGGAAGATGCAGCCCACCATGGGCAGCATCATCTTCAGCGTGGCCTGAGCTCCTCTCTCCTGCGCGCGCTGACGGCGCCTGCGCCGCATCTCGTCGGCCTGGATGCGCAGGATCTTGCCGATGCCAGTGCCGAACTGCTCCGATTGGATGACGGCCTGGATGAAGTTGTGCAGGTCGTCAACTCCGCTGTTCCGTCCCATCTCGTCCAGCGCCTCGAGGCGCGGACGGCCGAGGCTCACCTCGCGCAACGCCTTGGACAGCAGCTCCGACAGTGCGTTCTTGTACTTGTCCGTCACCCTTGCGAGGGCTGCATCAAAGCCGAGACCGGCGTCGACGCAGATCACGAGCAGGTCCAGCGCGTCGGGTAGACCTTTCTGGATCTCCGTCTTCCGTCCGTCGACCTTCTGCTTCAGCCAAAGCACCGGCGCGTAGTAGCCGAGGATCACGCCGACGACCAGCGCGATGACGATGTAGAGGGGACCGCCGAGCAGCAGCCCGACCAGCAGGCCGAGGGCGCCGAAGATGGCGGCCGCGACCAGGCGCACTGCGGCAAAGTCTTCGGGCGTCAAGTTGCCCGGACGCCCGGCAAGTTCGAGCCTGTTGAACAAGTCCTGGCGCGCCTTTTGGGGCGTGGACCGCGACAGCAGCGAACCGAGTCGCTCGATCGCCGGCCGCATCACGCGTTCGCTGAACGGCCGCTGAAGCTCGATCTCCTCGACCGTAAGCGGCTTCTCTCCGCCATACGCAGACAGGCGCTGCTGGACGGTCAAGGCGGTGTTTGAGGAAGGGGTGCGGGCGAGCCCGATGAAGATCATCAGGACTCCGATCGCGACCGCGATGGCGAGGATCACAGTGGTGCTCATCGACTAAACCTCGATCGCCACGATGCGGCGGATGATCAGGTTGCCAATGAAGATCATGAATCCTCCGATCGCAAGCAAGATCCATCCGATGATGCTGCCGAACATCGGCTGGAAGTAGGTCGGGGTCACGAAGAACATGAACGTGGCGAGCAGGATCGGCAGCGCGGTGATGATGGTGCCCGACGCGCGGGCCTGCGCGGTCAGCGTCTGGATCTCGCCCTTGATCCGCACGCGCTCGCGGATCGTGTAAGCGATGTTGTCCAGGATCTCGGCCAGGTTTCCACCGACCGTGCGGTGGATCGAGTAGGCGGTAGCGACCAGGTCGAAGTCCGCGCTCGCGATGCGCCTGGTGATGTTCGACAGCGCCTCGTCGGGCGAGCCGCCGAGGTTCATTTCGCGCACGGCACGTGCGAACTCGTCGCCAATCGGTGCGACGGCGTTCTTGGCCACCGTGTCGATCGCCTGGGCAAACGAATAGCCGGCCTTGAGCGCGTTGGACAGCAGCGTGAGGGTGTCCCCGAGCTGGCCGTTGAACTTCTTCAGCCGCTGGCTGATCCGGTACTTGACGTAAAAGCCCGGGGCCAGATAGCCGACGAAGAAAAGCAGCGCGAAAACCAGACCCCATCGCCAGTAGGCGATCAGCCCCACGACGACACCGCTGCCCAGCTGGATCATGAAGTATTCGGACGGGCGGAGCTTAAGGTCGGCCCGCTGCAGCTGCTCGGCTACCGAAGGCTTGCCCTTCTTGGCGTCGCCGCGGCCCATGCGGTCGGCCGCCGGCTGGAACAGCCTGTTCAGAGTGTCGCGCATGCCGGACGATTGCGGCAGCGCCTGCGCTCCGGCCGTGGTCACGCCGTAGGCGGCGAGCCTGGCCTGGAAGTCCTCGGTACCGCCCGCTGCGCGCCGCATCTGGCTGATGCCGAGAAAGAAGAGGAAGACGCCTGCAAAGGCGATCAGCCCGAAAACCACGGCGATGGACATCTAATCCTCCTAAAAGGTCAGTACAGCTTATCCGGCGATGGTTGGCGAATCGGCGCAAAGAGCTGCTCCTGGACGTCTTCGCCCTCAGCCCTCAGGTGTTCCATGCGCGCGGGCAACACGCCGGTCGCGGTGTGGTATCCGATCGCCTTGCCCTCCGAGTTGACACCCACTTGCTTGAACTGAAACAGCTCCTGAAACGTGACCTCCCCGTCTTTCATGCCCGTAACCTCCGCGACGCTGACGATGCGGCGGATGCCACCGCGCAGACGCGACTGCTGGACGATCAGGTGGATCGCCGAGCCGATGGTCTCGCGGATGGCCCGCGACGGCAGATCCTGCCCAGCCTGCAGGACCAGGGTCTCCAGGCGGACCAGGCACTCTTTGGGGTTGTTCGCGTGCAGCGTTGACATCGAGCCATCGTGACCGGTGTTCATGGCCTGGAGCATGTCCAGGGCCTCGCCGCCACGGCACTCGCCGACGATGATGCGGTCGGGGCGCATACGCAAACAGCTCTTGACCAGCTCGCGGATCGGGACCGCGCCCTTGCCTTCGACGTTGGGGGGTCGCGATTCCAGCTGGATCCAGTGCGGCTGCTGCAGCTGCAGCTCGGCCGCGTCCTCGCAGGTGATCAGCCTCTCGTTCTCAGGGATGAAAGAAGAAAGGATGTTGAGGAGCGTCGTCTTGCCGGAGCCGGTGCCTCCGGAGACGAGGATGTTCAAGCGCGCACGGACGCACGAGCGCAGGAACGTCATGATCTCTGGGCTGGAGGACCGAAAGCGGTTGACGATGTCGGCCGGTCCCCATTTCTCCTTGGCGAACTTGCGGATCGTCAGCGCCGGACCTTTGAGGGCGATGGGCGGGATGACGACGTTGACACGCGAGCCGTCCTTCAACCGCGCGTCACAGATGGGCGTCGACTCGTCGACGCGCCGGCCGACGAGGCTGACGATGCGGTCGATCACCTGGCGCATCTGGCGCTCGGATTCGAAGGTGACCGAGGACAGTATCGGCTCGCCGCTTTTCTCGACGTAGATCTGCTTTGGGTGGTTGGCCATGATTTCGGTGATGTTCGGGTCGGCGAGCAACGCTTCAAGCGGACCGAGCCCGAGAACGTCGTCGAGGACCGACTCGACAAGGCGCTCCTTGTCGTTCTTGGTCATCGTCATCGCCGTCGTGCGGAAGTACTCCTCCGCCAGCTCGACGATCTTTTCCCGCACGCCGGGCTTGTTGCTGGAGTCGATCTCGTCGGCGAACTTTTCGATCAGCTTGGCGTGGATCTGAACCTTGGCGGCGGTGAACGCGGGCGTGAGCTCGCCGCCGGCCGCGGCCGCCGCCCGCTGGGAAAGCGCTGCAGCGGGCGCGGGCGCCGCAGCCTGCGCTACCGGGATCGAGGTCTGCGGCGTGTACGGGGTCGCCCCGGGCAGGGTCGCGGTGGCCGGACCGTTACCGGCGGCCCCCGGCGGAACCGTCTGGTTCTGCTTGACCCTGTCGAGGAGACCCATCCGAACTTTTGCTTATAGCGTCGAGAAGTGGAACTTGGCGTCGACCTGCTTGTTGCTCACTCCTCCGGCTGAGGTGATCTGGAGGCACGCCGGATCGTCGTTGTCGGCCGGCGGCGCGGCTGCGTAGTCCTTGTAGGACTCGAGCGTGTAACGCACGGTCGTGTTGGCAAGGAACCAGGTCAGGAACTCGGCGTTGCACTGGGTGAGCTCGACCGTAAGGCTCGAGGTCACACCGGTGGTGGTCGCTCCACCCGAGCTGGTCGTACCACCGCTGCCGGCGGCCGACGTGACCCCTGAGGACGCCGGACCGAGGCCGATCACTCTGAGGTTGGTGAACACGGTCTTGGTCACATACTTCGCCGGACCTGTCTGCTGGCCGGTCCCCGAGGCGAATATCTGGACGCCGACCGAGGCGAGGACGGTGATGTAGTCGCCGATGCTGATGTGACCGGCAACGCCCTGCTGCTCACCGGTCGGAATGGTCATGGCGACGTAGCCCTTGGCCAGTGGCAGGTAAGCGGGTGCGGCGCCGGCCGGCACGACGTTGAGGTCCGTGGCCAGCATGTCCGAGGTGATGAGCGCGCCCTTGCTGATGTTGATCTCCGCGATCTTGTTCACGACATCGGTGGGGTTGGTGTAGACGTTGCCAAGCGTGGCGTTCCCGTTGACCGACGCCTTCGCGGTCTCGAGGTCGGCCACCGTGATCTGGTGGCGCAGCGGGATCGATTGCTTCGCGATCACGACCGTGTTGGTCGGGCCGCCGAGCCCACCTCCGCCGCCCACGTTGCCGAGAAGGAACACGCCGCCAAAGGCGAGGGCGGCGAGCAAGACGCCGACGATGATGAAGAGTCGACCCCCGCCGGGACGGGGCCTTGCAGCAGCAGGTGCGACGGCCAAAACTAAGTCACCTCCGATGGATTCCTAAAAAGTGGCGACATTGTAACCATGGGAACCGCGATCTTCGTCTGAATTCGATGTAAAGAAGAGAGAGCCCCTCGCGGGGCTCTCTTGAAGGTGCAATTACGTGGGCTACTACGCTCCGAGAGCGGCTACGACGTTGGAGAACACGTTCTTGATCTGGTTGCCCATCGTAAGAAGGATCACGATGACCACGATTGAGACCAGCACGAGGATCAGAGCGTACTCAACCATGCCCTGGCCTTCCTGACGAGTCGTTAGGCTGCGGAGCTTCCAGTAAAGGCTCAACATTTCTGCGATTTCACCTCCTTTTTCCTGAACTACAGGCTTCTGAACCTGCTTGACGCTACCCGGTCCGACATCTTGCGGCTTCCGGTTCCTCTCGCGGACGAGGATGCTAATCATCGGTCCCAGGCAGGTCAATTCATTAGCCAAAACGGCCATGAGCCCCGTCTGGGTCGTTACCCTTGCGCCGGAAATGGCGGTCTCGGGCGTCGCGGAGCAGGTGCAGCGGCGCTCGCCAGCCTACTGGCGGGACCTCATCCTGGGCCGGCTCCTCCCCTCCCTGTTCTTCAGCCTCTTCCTCGCCCGGGAGCTCATCCTCCTCTGGGGCGGCGTCCAGGGCGTGCGCCGTCCCACCGACCTGTTCTTCGTCGTCCAGCAGGTCCTGGCGCTCGCGTACTTCACGCTGCTGGTCGTCCTCTATGCCGTGCGGCTCCCGCAGCGGGGAACCGACCACCGCCTGGCCGTGATCTTCATCGCCTTCAGCGGCACGTTCGCGGCGATCGGCGCAAGCTTCCTGCCGGGCGGGACTCGCAGGGATGGCCTGGTCCTGGTCGCCGACATCGTTGCGACGGCCGGCCTCGCCTACTCGGTCTGGGGCTTGGCGTACCTACGCCGGTCGTTTTCGATCATCCCGGAGGCCCGGCGCCTGGTGACCGGCGGCCCTTACCGGCTGAGCCGCCACCCCGTGTACCTCGGCGAGGTCGCCACCGCGATCGGGGTCAACCTTGCGACGGCGGGCTGGCTGAGCGGGCTCGCCATCCTTTACTTCGTCGCCTGCGAGCTGATGCGCATCCGCTGGGAAGAGCGCATCCTCGCGCTCACTTTTCCTTCTGAGTACCAGGAATATGCAAGAAGCGTCCCCCGCTACCTACCGAACCCCTTCGCCGGCCGCTGACCCGCTCCGGCTGAGCGAGCGTCTCAGCGCGCGGACGCTGCTGCTGGGCGGCGTGACGATCGTCATCCTCTCGCTGTTCATCGGCGCGGAGCAGGACCCCGACTTCTGGTGGCATTTGAGGATCGGGCGCTGGATGGTCGAGCACGGGCGGCTACCGAGCAGCGACATCTTCACGTTCACCGCGACGAACCACGTCTGGACCGACCACGAGTACCTGACCGAGATCCTGATGTGGCTCGCGTACAGCTCGCTCGGTTTGACGGTCCTCGTCATCCTCTTCGGCCTTCTGACGTGGGCGGGGTTCTGGTTGATCTACCTCCAGGTGCGCCACCAGCCCTTCGTCTTCATCGGGGTCGGGATCGCGATCGGCGCCATCGCCGGCTCACCGATCTGGGGACCTCGGGCGCAGATGATCACGTTCTTTTTGAGCTGCCTCGAGCTCTACTGGCTGCGCGGCTACCTCAGCGGGCGAAGCCTTGCGATCATGTACTTCCCGCTCGTCATGGTCGCCTGGGCCAACCTCCACGGAGGCTGGGTCATCGGCTTTGTCTGGTTGGGTGTGGCGCTGGTCGCCGAGCTGCTGAGCTGGGCGTGGAACCAGGACAACCCCGTCCATCGGATGCACGCCAGGCGCCTGGTCATCATCGGCCTCGCCTCCGCTCTCGCGGTGGCCGCGACCCCGCACTTCTTGAGTCTCTATCCCTATCCCTTCGAGACCCAGGGCAGCGAGGCGCAGCAGCGGCTGATCGTCGAGTGGGCGTCGCCGAACTTCCACAGCATCGAGCTCCGGCCGTTCGAGGCAATGATCTTCCTGGTCGTCATCGGCTTCGCCCTCAAGCGCCCATCGCTTTTCGACCTCCTCCTCGCACTCCTAGCGATCGGCCTTGCGCTGCAAAACGTTCGCAGCATCGCGCTCTTCGTCGCCGCCGTGACGCCTGTCCTGATCAACACCTACGGCGACTGGTGGAAGGAGTTCTCCAGCTCCCAGAGGTGGAAGTTCACGCTGCCGCCGCGTCCCGCCTTCGCGGCAATCACCGCGGTGGTGTTGTTACTCATCGTGGGCGCGACGTCCCTGCGCGTCGCCAACTCGATCAACCCGTCGCGTCAGCAGCAGATCGACACCGCCAACTATCCGGTCGGCGCGGCCGACTGGCTCGCTGCCCATCCCGACGTCGGCACGCGGATGTTCAACCAGTACGGCTTCGGCGGCTATCTCGCCTACCGCTTCTATCCCCAGCCGAATCGCAAGGTCTTCATCTTCGGCGAGGCCGCGCTCATGGGCGACGGCCTCCTGAACGAGTATGCCGACGTGTACTACGTGCGCTCGGACTGGAAGAAGGTGCTCGACAAGTACAAGATCGACTACGTCGTCGAAAACCGCGGCGACCCCCTGGCCAACCTCCTGGCGACGCAACCGGATTGGACGCTGGTCTACCAAGACAAGGTCGCTGTGATCTACATCAAAAACAAACCGCAGCCCATCCTTTAGTAGAGCCTCCAGATCTTGAAGTTCGGCGTGTCGTAGGCCGGAGGTCCGAGCACCGCCGGCGGCGGCGTCCCCAGGTCCACGGTCCAGACGACATACCGGATGTCGTTGGCCTTGATGAACTGCTCGATGTCGGCCTTGCCGGTAAGCACGTTCAGCACGGTCTGGGTCTTGTTCAAATAGTCGAAGGTCTCGTCGTAGTGACCGACATAAACGGTGTCGGAGCTGTACGCGGGGACGTAGAGCCCGACCCCGGGCATGCAGAGCACGAGGCCTCTTGGCTGCAGAGCAAACCAGTTCAGCCCGTCGCGTTCGGCCGTGCTGATCGTGTACTGAGGCTCGGCCGCGACCGCAAGCGGCGCCAGGAGGAGGAACGCGCTGCCCAGGACCGAAAACGCCACATATGAAAAAGGAATCAGGCGCCGTGCGCGAAGGCTCCGGAGCCGCGGCAGTATCGCTTCATACATTCCCCTGGCGGCGAGCACGACAAGGGGTAGATAGATAGCGTCGAAGAAACGGCGCCGGAGGTCGCCAGCTGGATTCGGCAGCCACAGGATGGCGGCGAGCAGCACGAGCCAGGCGATCAGGAACACGTCCTCCCGGCTCCGCCGGCGCAGCGCCCCGGGCAGCCCGGCCGCCGCCAGCAGCAGCTGGGGCAAGAGAGCGAACAGCAGGCTGATCGTCTCGGGCGGGACAGCGTTCTTGGAGTGAAACGTCCAGCGCTCCACCTCCGGGTTGCCGACGAAGGCGAGATACGAATAAAGGATGTAGGGCGCCGGGATGGCAAAGGCGAGCGCCGCCGCAAACCATCCCCGGGGCCGAGTCGGCCGGAACAGCAGCGCGCAGCCCACGGCCCCGGCGATCAGGACTGGCATCTGGGGATGGATCGACGCCTGGCCCAACCAGGCCAGCCCTGCAAGCAGGCCCAACCGGAGACTTCCTCGCTCGATCGCCTTCAGGGTCAGGGCCACGCCCGCGGCCGCGAAGACGCCTGACCAGGCGAAATGCGGAAGGGCAAGAATGGAGTAGAAGGCGCTGAGCTCGGGCATCCGGAGGTCGAGGCCCTCGGTGGCGTTGCCGAAGACGACGGGACGGCCGGCAGCCCAGACGATCAGGCCGAGGCCCAGGCCGAAGGCGAGGAAAAACAGGGCGAAGCGGCGCGCCGAGCGGTCCTGGATGAAGTGGGTGATGAAGAGCCAGGCGCCGGCCATGAGGGCGAACGCGCCCGCCACGCGTGCGAGATGGAAGACGACGATCAGCGGCAGATGGGTCAGCGCCGCGAGGTGGCCGAGCAGGATCCAGAACATAAATAGGTAGGCTGTCGAGCTCGTCTCGGTCGTGTAGCGGTTCTGCCAGGCCCAGGATCCCTCCCAGCCCTCGCGCATCTTGGCGAGGTAGGTCGTTGCGTCGTCCCAGAGGTAGAAGAAGCCGACGAAGATGTGGCCCGGCGGCTGGACGGCGTAGGCGTAGACGTAAGGGATGGCGGTGATGACGGCGAGGACGAGGCCGAGGAGGATGGGAAGCCGCCACTCCCCTGGGAAAGACTTCATCTCCCCACCTGGTGGGGAGGTCGCGGCCAGAATCGCCGCGGGAGGGGGCGATCCCTTGGGCACCTCGATCGTCTTCATCTCGACATGCTCAACCGGAGAACCATCAGCAGCGCGCGCCTGATCTCGCCTTGCGAGACCTTGGATGCGCCCGCGATGCGGTCTTCGAAGTGGATCGGCACCTCGACCACCGGAAACCCGAGGCGCACCGTGCGGTAGACCATCTCGATCTGGAAGGAGTAACCCTGGGAGACGACCTCCTCGAGCGTGATGCTCGAGAGCAGGTCGCGTGTGTAGCAGCGAAATCCGGACGTGCAGTCGCGCACCCGGAGCCCGAGCAGCGTCCGGCAGTAGACGTTGGCGCCCCGCGACAGGAGGAGGCGATGCGCGGGCCAGCCCAGGATCTGCCCGCCACGCATGTAGCGCGATCCGATCGCGAGGCCGCCGCATCCGCGCGCCGCGTCGACGATCGAGTCGAGGTCCTGTGGCCGGTGGGATCCGTCTGCATCCATCTCCACGAACAGGGCCGACCCCTCGGCCAGCCCGATCCGAAACGCATCTTCATACGCGCTTCCGATGCCGAGCTTGCGTTCCCGGTGCAGGACGCGCACCCCGTCGTCCGTGGCAGCCAGGCCATCCGCGATCTCGCCTGTGCCGTCGGGCGATGCGTCGTCGACCACCAGCACGTCGTGGCCAAGGTGACGCACGCCCGCGACCACGCGCGCCAGGTTCTCCTTCTCGTTGAATGTCGGGAGCACGACCAGGACTTCGCTCGGCGCCGCGCGCCGTTCCGTCAGCCTGCCTTGCGCGCTCACCCGCGGAACCTGAGCCTGACCACGTGCTTGAGCATGTCGACCGAGCTGCGGATCGGGCTCACCTTGGTCGGTGCAGAGTTGCGCCATACCACCGGAACCTCGGCGATCTTCACGCCCTGCTTCCGGGCTCGATACAGGACCTCGGGGTCATAGCCGAAGCCGTCGGTGGTCAACCCGGCAAAGACCCGATGAGCGACGTCGGCCCGAAACAGCTTGAAGCCGCACTGCGTATCCCAGATGCCGGGCAGCAGCACCGCCTGGACGATCAGGTTGAACACCTTCCCCATCAGCACCCGATAGATGGGCTGCGAGATCTCGACGCGTGAACCTCGAAGGGCACGCGACGCTATCGCCACGCCTGCGCCGTTGTTCAGCGCGGCCTGCAGCTTGTCGAGCTCGTCGATCGGAGTCGACAGGTCGGCGTCGGTAACGAGGATCTCGTCGCCCTTGGCCGCATCCACGCCCACGGCCAGAGCCCGACCCTTCCCCCGGTTGCGCGGCAGCGACTCCACCCGCACCGAAGCGTGGCGCTCGGCCGCGGCGTCCATGATCATTCGCGTCCCGTCGACGCTGCCGTCGTCGACCAGGACGAGCTCGTAGAGCAGGTCCTTGCCATCGAGGTAGCGTTCGATATGCTCGATGGTGCGCGGCAGTCGCTGCTCCTCGTTAAAGCAAGGGATCACGATGCTGAGCACGAGTCGCGATCTTACTTGGGGGCGCGCAGAACCTTGACCGCGTACACGGGAAGGACCGCCATGCGCCGGACTCGCCACGGCTGGCGCAAAAGGCGGCCAAGCCACTCCAGGCGCGCCCGTCTCATCCAGGCCGGCGCACGCGGCACGCGGCCGGTCAGGTAATCGAAGGCGCCGCCCACGCCTATCGCGACTGAGACTCCGAGCCGGTCTTTGAGCCGGTCGATCCACATCTCCTGCGCCGGCGCGCCATACGCCACCAGCAGCACGTCGGGGTGATGGTCGTGGATGCGGTGCAGCGTCTCGAGGTCATGCGCCGGATCAGGAGCGCCCGAGTGGGCGTTCACCTCCAGACCTTCGTTGGCCTCGCGCAGCCGCGCCGCCAGGTCCGCGGCCACGCCCGGCGCCGCGCCGAGCAGGAACAGGCGCCGGCCGCGGCGCGCGCACATCGCCGCCAGCGGCTGTACAAGGTCCACCCCCGCCACCGGTCCGCGCATGTCGCACCCCTGCCGCCGCGCCGCCCACACGACGCCAACGCCGTCAGGCAGGCAGAGGTCGGCGTCCTGAAGGACGCGCGCGAATTCGCGGTCCTTCTGCGCCTGCATCACAAACTCGGGATTGACCGTCGCGACCAGATGAGGGCCGCCCTCGTCGACGAAGCGCTCGATCTGTGCCAGCGCCGCCGTCATGTCCAGGCAATCCACCCGCACGCCGAGGATGCGAGTCTGGGTCAAGCGTTCAGGTTCAGTGCTGTACGTCGAGCCGAGCCGGCTCAACCGCGGTCCGCCTGATCGTCACCGTAGGCATGCTCACGCCGAGGCTGGCGACGAAAATGGTCATCGGCTCGCCGCCTGGGACCCGCGCCCATTCATAGCGATCGGCCTGCGTATGCACAATCGATAACTGCTCGGTCACGGCCAAGCAATAACCCGCGCGTTGCACGGCTGTGGTGGTCTGGGCGTTGAACTTCCCTGATGAGTACGGATGGAGAGAGATACAGGAGGATTGGAAGCTCCAACGCCGAGCGCCCGAACTGGACCACCTGCCGATGAATCGAGTAGTGGTCGCGGCCGCCCGCCCAAGCCTGCAGCAGGTCGCCGGCCCCTGCGAGCAGGACCAGCGCCGCGACGACTCGGCCGATCACAAGCCGCATGGGCCATAGCTTAAGGTCGTTGATCGTGCCCTCCGGTTCGCCGCACAGCACCGTCGCGGTCGACGTCAACCCCGCCACTCGGCCAGTGCTTACGGGCACCGAGATCTTCAC
>VBFH01000055.1 GCA_005883575.1 Chloroflexota bacterium
GAGATCCTCGAGTTTGAGGACATCGGGTGACCCGTACCGGTAGCGGACGATCGCTATCATTTTGTTCTCACTTGGTTGCTCCGATCCAGCTGAGCCAGGCTGCCCATGGGTTGCCGATGCCCTCGCCATCGCGGATCACGGCAGATCGCTGATGACTGTTGCTGCGCCAGTTGGAATTCGTCACCTACGAAGTGCTCTCCGTCAACTGGGAAGTAGGGCTTTCCGTCGCCAACCACCGGGCGAGCTGGATCCGCGAGTTCAAGCCGAGCTTGTTGAGCATGTTGGTGACGTGCGTCTCGACGGTTCGCTCAGAGATGAAAAGCTTGTTCGCGATCTCGCGACTGCTCATCTCGTCTGCAATCAAGCGCGCGATCTCCAACTCCCTCTTCGTCAGCGGCGTCTTAGTTTCGGTTTTGACCGCGAGCCGCCGCGGAGGCAGCTTCTCCTCCACCGCGAAGACGACCGCGTCATCGATCGTCATAGCCAGGCCCCGCTCGTACGTGGCGTCAAAGAGCCCTTTCCCTAGTCCTTCGAGGACGAGTGCCCTCGAACGCTCGTTTTGCTGGCGGTATCCCTCGAGAAAATGAATCGCACTTGAGTGGCGCACGCGCTCGGCACAGCCGAGGAGCATCGCGGCGCGCTCATGCGCACCACGCTCCGCTGCCATCGAGGCAAGAGTCTCGAAGAGCGCCTGCAGTCCCGCCCGGTCGTCAATGGCATGTTTGCAGGCGGCACCCTCGCGAGCCTCGGCTTCGGCGAGTTGCCTGTTGCCCTGTAGCCAATAGGCCTGAGAAGTGGCCATCAGCAGATAGCCACGGGCCCATAGCTCACCGCACTCTTGAGTGATTGTTAGAGCTTCTTCACCGAGAGCGATGGCTTCATCTGGTTGACCAGACGCAGCGAGGATATTGCATTGAGCAGTTGCCGCAACAAGTTCAATCGGTCGACTCTGCAGCAGTCGGGCCATTGAGACGGCAGACTGGGCCGCCTCAAGGGCATCGGCGATCTTGCCCGAGATTCCGAGCGGAATCGCCAGCCAAGCGAGAGACAAGGCCATAGCCTGCGAGTCTTTCAGCTGAGTAGCGATGCGTAGGCTCTCGCGGCTTAGCGATGCACTAGCCTCGAAGTCGTTTTGGCTATTGGCCATCACGGCCGCCGCGCGCAAGAAGTGGGCACGCGGAGCAGAATCCTCTGCTGCGCGCTCCGCCAAAGACGTCAGCACTCGGCGCAGATCACCAAACGGCCCGCGACAGGTCCAGTAAGCCATTAGGTGCTGCGCGAGCTCGGCGCCACGCGCGGCTGCAGCCGGCTCCCTGAGGCAGAACTCCAGGGCGGCCCAGAGATTGACCCGCTCCAAGTCCATGCGTTTGAACAGTTCAACCTGACGGTTGTCGAAGGCTCCGACCGAAGTGGCCAGTCCAGCGATCCACTTGAGATGCCGCTCTTGGGTGCTGCTCTCCTCATTGATTTCGCGCAAGCGCTGCCTGCCGTACTGGCGAATCGTCTCTAAGAGCCAATACCGAGGCGCGTTCCCGCTGCTGAGGTCACGCTTCACGATTGACTTCTCGACCAGCGCGCCGAGCAAAACGACCAACCGTTCTGTAGGCACTCGCTCGTCGGAGCAGACCTCGATCGCGGCTTCAGCGTCGAATCCGCCGGCAAACACCGAGAGTCGGGCCCAGAGCAGCCGCTCTACATCATCCAGCAAGCTGTAGCTCCAGCCGATGGTTGCCTCCAGTGTCTGCTGACGGGCTTCGGCACCCCGGGTTCCGCTACCCAGGATCGAGAGCTCGCGTTCTAGGCCTTGGTTGAGTTGGTCGAGGCTTAAAGCGCCCAGACGTACGGCGGCCAGTTCGAGTGCCAGTGGGATCCCGTCCAGCCGCCGGGTTAGCTGCTGCACCGCCGCCGCGTTCTCGGGATTCACAGCAAAGCCAGGAAGGACAGCCGCTGCACGCTCGCTCAGCAACCAGACAGCCTCGGAGTGCATAAGCCGCTCGACCGGCTCCTGGTCTCCCTCGCGCGGCAGCGACATCGGCGGTACTGGCATCCGGACCTCTCCGACCACTCCGAGTGGCTGCCGGCTCGTGGACAGGAGTTGCAGCTCGGGGCAGATCTTGAGGAGAGTGCTGGCCAGGACCGCACAGGCGTCCAGTAGGTGCTCGCAGTTGTCGAGGATCAGTAACAGGCGTTTGCCGGCGAGGTAGTCGGTTAGGGCGGAGAGCGACCAGCCGGCTGATTGATCCTGCGCACCCAGCGCGGTGAAGACGGCTTGGCTGACAAGGAGTGGATCCTGGATAGGGCCCAGCGACACGAACCAGGCGCCGTCGCGAAAACCGCGCGCCACTTCAGCGGCGGCCCTGACCGCGAGCCTGGTCTTGCCGACCCCTCCGCTACCGGTCAGCGTCAGCAGCCGGGTGGTCGTGAGCAAGCGTTTGACTTCGCGCAGCTCATGCCGACGCCCGATGAAGCTGGTCAGCTCGAGCGGCAGGTTCGACGGCCGAGCCTTCGCCCCTCCACTTTTCACACGGGGGCACGTTACGCCCCCGTCGATTCGCCGGGGTCGGGGAGGTCGAAGGCGGGCTCAATGCTGATGAAAGGGACAAGGGAGGCTTCGTTGGCCGCACGGACGAGCTCCACGCGCCGGCTTGCGAAGAGCGACAGCAGCCGCTGCTGACGAGGCACGAAGGTCGAGCGCAGATAAATGACGTGTTCGCCGCGAGCGGCAAAACGGCGGCTGGCCTGCACAAGTGCAGCGTGCAGCATGCTCAGGCCACGCTCGGTGATGGCTGGCAGCCGACGCTCCACCAGGAAAAGGCGCACCTGACCGTCTTGAGCCTCCGAACCTGAGGCCGCCGTCCGAGGCTCGGCCACGCTGCTCGGCAATTCCGATTTCACGTGATCGACTCGCCTTCAAGGTGCGTTTCCAGCGGCACTAGGGCCGGGAGCCGGGCGCCAGCGCGCGCCCCGCCCGATCGTTCAGTCGAGAACTCGGCTCCATTTGGCGCAAATGGTTCTTGCCCTGTGTTTCGGGTGCTCACTTGCTCCCGTACTTGATTGCCGCGTCGATGCGGTCTTCTCGCCGAGCGGCGGCCTCGCAGGCCCAGATGAACTCGATCAGCTCCGTCAACTGCGCATCGAGTCCGGCGACTGGCGAAGGTTCGTTATCTCCGATCTCGTCTTCCCGGTGCAGCTCGTTCATCGTCCTTTCCTCCTTGGTGGCCGCTGTCCGCGGCATCGAGGTCAGGCTAGACAACGAGTAGAGATCAGAAATCGTCTTTGACTCGTAGAGAAGTACGTATTTCTTTCGAAGGGCTCAAGGGTGTTTGAAGCGCTTGGCCACCAGTAAGGCCCGCTCGTGGGAGTGAGGTCGCGCCTGGGAGCTACTTAGCAGGACGCGAAAGATACGTACTGAACTACGAACCGGACCCGATGGCGACAGAGCCTCACCTCCTCAGGCTGGTGTTTGCCGCACATCCGCGGACAACAAACGCTAGGAGGAAAACATGTCGACAGTAACGCAGACGATAAGTGGGACCAGCACAAGGGGTGCTGAGGTTCGAAGTCGGGCTGGTAAAGCTCAGGACTCGATCACGATGAGTCCACGGAAGGGCCTCGCCAGAATCGCCGGCTTCCTCTGGTTGGTCGTCGGCATCTCCGGCGGCTTTGCCCAGGGATTCATGGAGCCAAAGATGTACGCCGCCGGCAACGCGGCGGCCACGGCCGCGAATGTAGTCGCTAACCCCGGACTCGTGCGCCTCGGCGTCGTCGCGGAGCTGGTCGATTCGACCGTCTTCATCTTCCTCGCGATGACGCTCTACATACTGCTTAACCACGTGCACAAGAGCGTGGCGAGGGCGATGGTGGTCCTCGTCGCACTCTCCACCGGCATCAGCTGCTTGAACGTGGTCTTCGAGTTTGAGGGCTTGCGGGTCGCAACCGACAGCGCCTATGCCGCTGCCCTCGGCACCGCCGGTTCAAATGCTCTCGTGATGCTCCTGCTCGACACGCAGCACTACGGCGTCTTCATCGCCCAGGTGTTCTTTGGTCTGTGGCTGGTGCCGATAGGCTATCTCGCCTACAAATCATCAGGGCTCATCCCCAAATGGCTCGGCGTCCTGCTCATGGTGGGGGCGGCCTGCTACATCGTGGACCTGCTCGCGATGTTCCTGCTCCCCGATCTTGGCCAGAAGATCGGCAGCTTCATCATCATCCCGTCAGCAATCGCGGAAACCTCGATGCTCGTGTACCTGCTCGTGTTCGGCGTGAGGGTCCCAAAGCCGGACAAGAACATTCTCGCCGCGGCGTAAACGCCACCGCACACCGGCGGCGGCCCCTCCCGGGTCGCCGCCGAACTGCGAGACATGTCGCAACGACCTGTTGCAGAACGCAAAGCCCATTCGTAATTCACCCAGGAAGTGAGCAAGATGCCCATTTGGTTGAACTGGTTCATGCGCAGATTCACAAAGCACGTAGCGAACCCGATGACTCTCCGCCGGGCCGGGCGGGCGAACTACCGAACCGCAGCCCTTCACCACGTCGGTCGCAAGAGCGGTCGCCCGTACGTGACGCCCCTTGCCGCCGAGCCCGTCGGGGGTGGCTTTGTCATCCCCCTGCCGTATGGCGACGACACGGATTGGTACCGCAACCTGCTTGCGGCCGGCCAGGCAACCCTCGACCTGAATGGCGAAGCCATCCCGATCCTCAATCCGAGAGTGATCGAACTGGCGACAGTCCAGGACCAGGTACGGGCGGCTCAGGTTAGGAACTGGAATAGGCTCGGCATTCGGCGCTGCTTGCGCGTCGATCGCGCGGACTCTGGAGATCCCGGCCCAAAGTCGACAAGAGCGCCGACCCGCCCCGCCAGCTGACGAGAAAGAGGAGCACCCGAGCGGGCGCTCCTCATGTCTCGCGAGCTGTCGCAGTTTCCAGCTTCAGCGCTTGGCGTAACTCGCGGCGCTGGCGAACTCGATGCCGACGAAGGGCTCATCACCAGCGACGCGGGCGTCGTGTCCCGGCGGGATCGTGTATGAATCGCCGGAGGTGATGGTGATCCGGGTGCCATCGGTCATCCAGGTTTCCAGCTGGCCCGAGACGCAATAGCCGACATGGGTCTTCTCGCAGTGCTCGGTCTTTGCCACGGGTTTAATCGATGACTCCCAAGTCCACCCTGGCTGGAACGTGAACCTACCGATCGAGTAGTCACCGAGGTTGTTCACCTCGACGGTTGCTTTGTCCGGCCTGCGCGTTTCATCCGGATTGTCATGAGAACGCGCCTCCAGCTTGCTGACAGTACCTGTGGTCATATTCGCCTCCAATGTCGGACGTCTGGTCCGATTGCCACCGAGAACTTGCCCCTGATCGGTGCCATCGCTAATACCGACCTTTCCATGCCTGCACGAAAGCGATTGCTCGGGCCTAGTCTCGAAAGACCTCAGCCGCTTACCAGTAGCGTGACACCTGACAGCACCTTGCGGGCAGCACCGGGCCGCTCAATTGCGACTCTACGCGCCGAGGCCGGCCAGTGCCAAACGAGGCGAGACGCAAAAGGGAAGGACTGAATGAGGAAGCCGTTGATCCAGGCTGGCGCCAGCTGGAGGGAAAGGGCCACTGCAACCTATGTGGATTTGAGCTTCGAACTACTCGATGTCCGATTGCCCCAGCTCGGGTCTGCGGCGAGGGTAGCTGTCGCTAACGCTGGGGTTTATCGAGAATTTCGACAGCATGCAGGTGGATTACTACGCGAAGTAGTACATCAGGTGCACACCGCGATCAATCGCGCATGGCTGAAGCCATGAAGCTCTCCAGCTCGAGCCAAGTTCAGGTTCGCGAATGCGAAATTTGAGTTCGGTTGATTGGTCGGGGGCCCGGGATTTGAACCCGGGGCCTCACGGTCCCGAATCGTGTTGGTTGCATGTCCTCCAGTGTCCCGGCGGCTCCCGAGATGCCCGCCTGAACTCAGATTGCCGCTCTTTGGTGTGCGTCCGTGTCCCCCTAGAGCCGCCTGGTGCCGGGAATCTGTGCCCCGGCTGTGCCCCGGGCGCGTGCCTCAAAAGATGGGGACCGGCGACCACCTCGCACTAGGAAGTGGCATTACAGGGGCAAGCGGTGACCCTGTTCAGTCCCGTTGACCTTGTGGGCCGGAGTTTCCGTAACGCGAACCATGGGTTAACCGTCACAGCCTCGACCATCAGCCTATTCAACTCAACTAAGTGAGCGACCCGAGGCCGAGTAGGCCTCACGCCCTGGCAGGACGAGGTTTGGAGCCCAGGCGCATCGATTCGGTTAGCCGATCTGCTCGTTCAGTCCGACGATGATGCCTTCAGGCCCGCGGATGTAGGCGAGTCGATTCGTGTCCTCGTACTGCACCACTTCGCCTATCAGCTCGGCCCCGTGGGCGAGCAAGCGCGCGACGACAGCGTCGATGTCTTCGACGGCGAACATGATGCGACGGATGCCCAGCGCGTTCACCGGCGCCCCCACGGGCCCAAACCTGATCGCGGTGGGCGTGTGGAACTTGTCGAGCTCGATGCGACCGTGGCCGTCGGGGGTCCGCATCAACGCGAGGGTGGCGCGAACATCCTTGAGCCCGATCAGGCTGTCGACCGAAGGTCCCTCGACCTGCGTCTCGCCTTCGAGCTCGAGGCCGAGTTCGATGAAGAAAGACTTGGCCGCCTCGAGGTCGTCGACAACGATGAGAACGTTGTCCATGCGCTGAATCGTCATGTGCTTCACCCTACTGTGGGTTGCCGGCTGTGATCCGGCGCCTCCGCCACTGCGGAGCTCGGGCGGCGGCCGAGCGATCCTCGGACTAGGACACGCGACCTAACGACGCTGCCCCGACAGTGTGAGACTGGCGCGACACTGTTATCGCCGCGGCCACGACATCGGCTGTCTTCTGCAAACACTCGAGCTCACGCGGCGCAAACCCCGTCCCATCGCGTCGCCGGCCCAGCTCGAGGCGACCAACGTTCCGCTCTCCAACGCGCAAGGGCACCGACACCGCAGTCGACTCATCCCAGCTCCCCTGGGTGAGCGCCGGTAGGTCTGCACGCGCGCCGTCCAGGTATACGGCCCCGCCTGGGGCGCGCGCCCCTTCTCGCGCATCACCTAGAAACCTCTCGGCCAGGCGATGTGGATTCACGACACCGATGAAAGACGCGACGTCGCGCTCCAGGACCGCCATCAGGCGCTCCAGGTCGCGGGAATCCTTAAATCGGCTGTCGACGAAAGCCTGGAGCTGGTTGCGCACAGGCGTGAAGAGGGTCGCCAGCAGGAACGCGCTGA
>VBFH01000059.1 GCA_005883575.1 Chloroflexota bacterium
GTCTAGCCTGGTTGCCCCAAACGGTACTGATCATGGTCGTTTCCAGCATCGGGGCCCGCATTGCCACCAAGCTTGGCGAGAGAACCCTGATCGCGCTCGGAACTCTCGTGCTGGCGGCGGGGATGCTCCTGTTCCTGAGAACCGCCCCAGAAAGCGACTACGTCACCGTTCTCATCCCCGCCATGCTGGTTACAGGCATCGGCGTAGGACTTACGTTCGTAAGCGTTACCATGGCCGCGACAGCTGGCGTCCCCGATCGGGATCAGGGAACCGCTTCCGGTCTCATCGGCACGGCCCAGCAGGTTGGAACGGCCGTGGGACTGGCGATTCTGGTCAACATCGCTGCGTCGGTCACCAGGGTGTACCTGCCGCAAGGTGCAGATGCCGTTCTTGCCGGATACCACCAGGCGTTTCTGATCGCCGCCGCCATCAGCTTCGTGGCGGCGATCCTCGCGCTCATCGTGATCAAGCGCCCTTTGGCGCTGCCGGCAGTTGGTGTGGCGGAAACTGCGTTGCCGCGCCCGATTCAGCCACTCAGCGCCGCCGCCCAGAGCCAGCTGCTCTTGGCAAGGTGCGGACCCTTACTTCCACCGGACCGCGTCGGAGAATAGGTGGCGGGTAGGCAGTTCTGAGAAAAGCTGAGACAAGGAGAACAATCTCGTCGAACCCTCGCGTCACTCGTACTCGTTCGTGGCGCCGCAGCTAGAGCAGCGTCGTGTCGCTCTCGTCGCGACCCCTCGGCGTGCGGTCGAGAAGGGCGTAGAGGCCGCCTGACGGCAATTTACGAAGGCTCTCGGCCACATGCCGGCGGAGTCTATACATCCAAGAATGAGGACTCTCTCACCACGGACGTGGCTCGCTTCTGGGTCGTCATTGCATTAGTGATCGTTCTTCTCGTGTTGATCACCGTGGCTCGGAGGAAGCCTTAGGCCTGGGTGAATTGATGACCGCAGGCGCCCGCTGTGCGCCTGCGCGGCACCGCTGGGCGCACGCTGAGTTCAAACGCCTGCTGGGGACCACTCTGAGTCGCCGCCAAGAACCGCCCGCGGGCGGGCTAAACGCCGCCGGCTGCCTGGTCAGGCCGGTCGCAATGGGTCCTAATGAGCTCGAGGACGCCGCTGCCGCGTTCAATTCGAGAGTTCAAATAGCGTCCCCTCCCCCCGACCAGTTTTTGAATACGAATCCCATGATCCTCGACTTTCACGGAAGTCGCCGGTTCACAGCCGGGTCACAATCTTCCGGGCTTGGTCAGATTGGCTCCCGAGGACACCGATCAGCTGGTCGGGCGGATGAGCGCATGGCGCTGCGCAAATGCCCAGACCGCATCGAGCAGTGCTCCAGGGGTCTCGATCTGCGGCAGATGACCGGTATCCGGCAGGAGCTGGAACTCCGCACCGGGTATCGCGCCAGCGAATTCACGGCCGTAGTCGGGGTCGACGATCTGGTCGCTGTCACCCCAGACCACGAGTGTGGGTGTCCTGACACCCGCCAGCCGCGCCGTTAGGCCGGCGTCGCCCATGGCCGCCCCGGCATAGAGGCTCAGCGTGGCGCGGTTGCCGGCCATCACCTGCAGCGCTTCGGGCGGAAGCTTCGAAGGATCGATGCCGAACCGCTCCGGGTCGTGGTAGCTCAGCTCAGCGACCTGCTTTGGGCTCAGGGAGAAGAAATCGGCAATCGGGTGTCCAGGCACCACGATTCCCACCGCGTCGACCAGCACGACGCTGCTGATTCGTTGGCTGTCGGCCAGCGCCATCTCAGCCGCGATCCAGCCTCCGATCGAGTTGCCGATCACGGTCACGTCCTGCAGGCGAAAGTCAGCCAGTAGCGCGACGTACACCGCCGCGAGATCCGGAATGCCGGTCAGCGAGCCAACCCGCGGCGTGCCGCCGAACCCAGGATGGGTGGGGGTGATGACGCGGGCCCGCCGTTGCATGGCCAGCAGCTCCGCGAACGCGCTAACCGTCTGCGGTCCGCCGCCGCCATGTAGGACGAGGACCGGATGACCTTGCCCTTGTTCGGTGACGGTGATCTCGACGGTGCCGTGAGCGGCGACCGGAATCCTGAGTGTCCTCATCGTGCCTATCCCTCCATGACGATCAATATCAGACAGACTCGCATTGCCTCTTGACTTTTATCTGCATACAGATAAACTCGCCAAGTAGTTCACTATTTAACCACTTTGAGTTGACGGAGGTGTCTGAGGCGGTCCTCGATCAGAAGTCGGCTGCAGTCCTCGCAAGCGAGCTCGGCAGGTCCTTATCGGGCGAGGTCCTGGTTGCCGGCGAGCCTGGTTACGACGATGCCCGGACCATCTGGAACGCGATGGTCGACACGAAGCCCGTCGTCATCGCTCGCTGCGCGACCACCGAGGACGTGGTCGCTTCCGTAAACCTGGCCCGCCGGCACGGCCTCCAGGTTTCAGTCCGGTGCGGCGGGCACGGCGTCACCGGTAAGGCCCTAGCCGATGGCGGCCTCACGATCGACCTCACCCACATGCGCGGCGTCCAGATCAACCCAAACAACAACACTGCAACGGTCGGAGGCGGGTCCCTCCTGGGTGACGTCGACACAGCGACCGCCCGGCACGGCATGATCGTGCCTGCCGGCATCGTCTCCGAGACCGGCGTCGGCGGCCTCGCGCTCGGCGGCGGCATCGGCTGGTTCTCGCGCAAGCACGCCCTCACGTGCGACAACTTCCTGTCCCTCAAGCTCGTCACTGCCTCAGGCGAGGTCGTCACTGCCAGCGAGTCTCAGCACCCCGATCTCTTCTGGGCCCTCCACGGCGGCGGCGGCAACTTCGGCGCCGTCACTGCGTTCGAGTTCAAGGCCCACAAATTCGGGCCCGAGATGCGGATTGGCGTCGCCCTCCACCATCCGGAGGACGCAGTAAAAGCCCTCGCGGAGTACGCAAAGATATATCCCGAGCTGCCCGACCATGTCGGCTGGCACGCCGCCCTCAAGCAATCGATGCCCGGCCTGCCCTTCGTCCCCGAGCCGCTGCGCGGCAAGCGCCTGCTCCTGATGATCGTCATGTACCTCGCCGACTCAAGAGAGGAAGAGGGCGAAAAGCTCGTCGAGCGCCTCATCGCCGTCGGCAAGCCCGCCGCCAAGGCGATGACCGTAATGCCCTTCGGCACCCGGGTCCAGAAGCTGCTCGACCCCGAGTTCCCCAACGGCAATCGCTACTACACGAAAGAGGCCCACATCAACGAGCTGCCCGAGGAGGCGCTCGAGATCCTTGTCAGCAGGTGGGGCGAGATGAACATGTCGGGCGAGATCGAGATCATCGGTCTCGGCGGCGCGATGGCGAGGGTCAGCCCCGACGCCACCGCGTTTGCCAACCGTCACCACAACTGGTGGCTCAACTTCGCGCTGCACTGGGATGACGCCGAGCTCGACGCGAGCAACATCGCCCAGATCCGCGCCGCGCACGAGGCCCTCAAGCCGTGGCTCGGCACCGGCGTCTACGCCAACATGCTCAACTTCGACGAGGCCGACCGCCTCATCGAAGCCTACGGCGGCCAGGAGCGCTACGACCGCCTGGCCCGGGTCAAGACTCAGTACGACCCGGACAACTTCTTCCGCTCGAACAATGCGGCCATCGCCCCGATTGGAGCGGCCGCGCCACACAAGCAATAGGAGGAGAGCTATGGGTGATCTCGAGAACCGTGTCGTCATCATCACGGGCGGAGCTCGTGGCATCGGACTCGGCATCGCTGAGGCCGTGGCGGACCAGGGCGCGTGCGTCGTGCTGGCTGACATCCTCGAAGAAGAAGCAAAGGAGAGCGCCAAGAAGCTCGGCAACGGCCACCTCGGCATCAAGCACGACGTGCGCAAGGCCGACTCGGCCAAGAACCTCGTCGACAAGACGCTCGAGAAGTTCGGGCGCGTCGACGTCCTCGTCAACAACGCCGGCGTGGGCCCGAACCCCGCGCCCATCCAGGACCTGACCGAGGAGGAGTTCGACCGCGTCCTCGACATCAACCTGCGCGGCGTCTTCCTCACCACGCGCGCGGTCGTGCCGCACCTCATCAAGCAGAAGTCGGGCCGCGTCATCAATGTCGCCTCGATCGTCGGCCAGACAGGCTTCGCCATGATCGTCCCGTACGCCGCCTCGAAGTTCGCGGTCATCGGCGTGACGCAGTGCCTCGCCCACGAGCTCGCGCCTTATGGCATCACCGCCAACAACGTGTGCCCCGGGATCGTGGAGACCGCGCTGCACTCACGGGTGGTCGAGCAGTTCTCAGCCATGCAGGGCCAGACGGTGGAGGAGGGCTGGGACTACTTCCGCAACCGGATCCCCCTCCACCGCTTCCAGACGCCTCGCGATCTCGGCGAGATGGTCGCCTTCCTCGCCTCCGACCGCGCCCAGAACATAACCGGCGCCACCTTCAACGTCGACGGTGGCTGGGAGATGCACTAATTGGCCGACGGCATCATGATGCCTCCGGGCTCGGGCCGCGTGATCGCCGGCGGCGGCCTTCACGCCACGCTCAAGGTGCCCGGAGGCAACCCGGCCGTCGCCTCTACGTTCGAGGTCGTCGTCCCGCCTGGGTTCGACGTCGGGGCGCACGTCCATCGCGCCGGCCAGGAGCTCTTCTACGTGCTCGAGGGCGAGCTCGACCTGATGGCGTTCGAGCCGCAGGCGAGGACACAAGGCGACTGGCACGAGTGGGTGTCGTCGTCGAGCGGGCAGCGATTCCTGCACGGCGGGCCCGGCTCGCTGCTCTTCATCCCGCCCGGCTGTCCGCACGCGTTCTCGAACCCGACCAGCGAACCCGCGCGCGTCCTCTTTCAGGCTGCGCCCTCAGGCCACGAGGACTACCTCGACGAGCTGGCTGCGCTGCTGCGCGAGGCCAAGGGCCGGCCCGACCCGGCGGCGGTGGCCCAGCTGCGCCGGCGTTACGACATCGAGCAGCTGACCGCGCTCCGCAACCCCGCGCCGGTGACCCGTTGACATTTATCTGCATACAGTTAGACTAGCGATAGTACAGAAGTTAACTATCGTGACCATGGGGAGATGACGGGCATGGGTGAGAAGACCGTCCTGGTGACAGGCGCAACCGGCACCGTTTCCACGGCCCTGCTGGGCGCGCTCAAGGGCAAGCCCGGCCTGAAGCTCCGGGCGTTGGTCCGCGACCCGGCGGGTGCCAAGGCCCAGGCCCTCGAGAAGGACGGCGTCGAGGTAGTGGCCGGCGACCTGGAGGAGCCCGACACCCTCACGGAGGCGTTTGAGGGCATCGACATCATGTGGCTGCTGACGCCTGCCTCGGCACTCGAGCCCTCGATGGGATCGAACGCGGTCACCGCCGCGCGCAAGGCGAAAGTCGGCCACATCGTGCGGAACTCGGCCATCAAGGCCGGCCATGACGCTCCGAACCGAAATGGCCGCCTGCATGCCCTCGTCGAGGAGTCGGTGAAAGTGTCGGGCATCCCGTGGACGATCCTGCGTCCGCATTACTACATGCAGAATCTGCTCAGCTCGGCCGGCTCAGTCGCCTCGGACGGAATGCTCTACATGAACATGGGCCAGGGCCGTGTCGGCATGATCGACGCCCGTGACGTCGGCGTGTTCGGCGCCAAGATCATCGAGAGCCCGGAGCGGCACGCGGGCAAGACCTACAACCCGACCGGCCCCGCGGTGACCACCATGGCCGAAGCCGCGGACACGCTCGGCCAGATCCTGGGCAAGCGCGTCAACTACGTCGCCCTGCCGCCGGAGGCGGCGCAGCAGGCGATGATCGGCCTCGGCCTCTCGCGCTGGTTCGTCGGAAACGTGGTCGACTACGGCCGCGTGTACTCCGACGGCTGGGGCGATTTCGTGACCAGCGACTTCAGGGACGTCACCGGGCAGGAGGCCCGCTCGTTCCGCCAGTTCGCAATGGACTTCGCGCCCGCCTTTGGCGGATCAGCGGTGCCGGCCGCGCGTGCCTGATAAGCAGGAGGTGAATTAGATGTCCAACGAGTTCTTCGCTCTGGATTCCGAGGGTGGCGAACCCCTCTGGTACCTGCAGATTCTGATGACGATCAAGGCCAGCGGCGACAAGACCGGCGGCGCACTCGGCCTGCTCGACTTCAAGACGCCGCCCGGCCAGACGCCGCTGCACGTCCACCATAAAGAGGACGAGGGGTGGTACCTGCTCAAGGGCAAGGTCACGTGCACGTGCGGCGACGAGTCGACCAGCATCGAGCCAGGCGGCTTCATCTGGCTGCCCAAGGACATCCCGCACCGGCTGCGCTTCGAGACCGAGTGCCACCTGCTGCAGATCGCCATCCCCGCCGGGCTCGAGGTCTTCCACAAAGAGATGGGCCAGCCCGCCCCGCGCCTGGAGCTGCCGCCGCCGGGCCAGGTCCTCGACACCGAGAAGTACAAGCGTCTGGCCGCCGAGCACGGCCTCGAGATCATTCAGCTCCCGCAGTGGGACGCCAGCAAGGAGGGCGCGAAGCGATGACGGTTCTCGAATACGACACGTTCACAGCCGGAGCGGTCGATCCCAGCAAATGGGTGCCGCTGCAGCTGCCGACACCGGACGGAAGCATGTGGTCCTACGGCGACCCGCAGGCCGAGGTCGAGGCCCATGGTGGGACGATGTCCATCACAGTCAACCCTTTCCGGCTTAAGCACGACAGCGTGCACATGCTCGACGACCCCAAGCATCTGCTGGTCACACCGCAGCCCATCCCGGTGCCGGCGTCGGGCGCGAGGATCTCAGCCGAGATCGCGGCCGAGAACTACAACGGCAACCCAGACGACATCACCGACGGCTGGATCGGCCTGGTGGTCGGCGACTTCTCGACCGGGATGATCTTCGACTGGATGCTCAGCGCCACGCGCGTGGGCGCGCTGTACGAGCGGCTGCCGATCCCGGGCGTGACGCCGGAGGGCGGCTCCTTCAGCTACCTGGTCCAGTCGCCCTTCGTGTCCATCAACAAGCCGGGCGAGTTCAGGTCCTGCGAGATCGCGCTCAATCCAAAGGCGCGGACCGCGGAGTGGACCGTGGACGGCAAGCCTTTCTACAAGACCGAAGGGATTCCCGTCGAGGTCAAGTCGGTCACCCTCGGGCTCATCGTCTGCACCCTCAAGCCAACCGGCGCGAGCGGCAGCACGTCGGTGCACGGCCAGGGTGCGAAGGGGAGCTGGCGCCAGCTGAAGGTGACGAGCGCCTAGGCTGATTCCAGGGCCGAGAAGAGCTGCAGGGCGGTGCGCACCAGTGTTGGCTCACGCTCCGGTGAGATCTGCGCCATAAGCGTGAGGGCGGCGCGCGCCGAGTGGCGGGCCACCAGCGCCGCCGCTTTGCTCGCGTTCTTTGCCTTGCAGGCGCGAAGGATCGCCTCATGCTCCGCGTGGAGGCGGACGCCGCCCGCGATCTCTTCGGTCTGGAACATCTTGCGCAGGCGCTCGGCGCGGTCGAAGTACGTCGAGAGCGTGCGCGCAAACTCGCGTCCGGCCTCGGGGATGAGGGTGCGGTGGAAGCGCCGGTGCGCCCGCGCCCACACCTCGGTGTTGGGGTCGAAGGCATGCTTGCGCATCTCCTGCACCGCGCCGGCCAGCTCATTGATCCTCGCGCGGTCGAGCAGCGGCACCATGACCAGCACGCCGGCGCCCTCCATCAGCACACGAGTGCCGTACACCGTGTCGATGTCGCCGACGTCCAACGCGGTTACGCGCGTGCGCCGGCCGTGGTCTGCATGGACGATGCCCTCCGCCTGCAGCATTTTCATCGCTTCGCGCAATGGCGTGCGGCTCACGCCGAGGCGTTCCGCGAGCTCCACCTGCGAGATGCTGGCGCCGTTCGGTATCGCGCCGTCGAGGATCAGCCGACGCAGATGCTCGTGGAGTGAACGGTTGCGCTTGTACGGCTCGACGGCATCGAGAGAGACACTGGAGCGGCGGCGACGCTGCCTCGGCATTCGGGACAGTGTATGCAGTTAACGACCATGCGCCGCATCGACATCCACTGCCATCCGAACACGGCGGAGTGGTTCAACGCCATCAATCCCTACGTCGAGGCGCTGCGCACGTACTGGCACCGGCCGTGGGCTCCGCTGAGCGAGCAGCAGGTCATCGACGAGCTGCGCGCAAACGAGGTGCAGGTGCTGATGGTCGCATTCGACACCGAGACGGTCACGGGATGTCCGCCTTGCAGCAACGATTACGTGGCGGGCCTCCGCGACCGCCACCCCGACGTCGTGCTCAACGCGTGGGCGTCGGTCGATCCCTGGAAAGGTGAGAGCGCGATCAAAGAGGCGGAGCACGCCATCAACGACCTCGGCCTCATCGGCTTTCACTTCCATCCCATCTGCGGCGATTTCTCGGTCGACGATCCGCGGCTGCGGCCGCTGTTCGAGAAGATCAACGAGCTCGGGGTGCCCGTGCTCATCGACGTCGGCACCACGGGCATGGGCGCGGGCACGCCCGGCGGGCTGGGGCGGCGGCTGAAGATGTCGCGACCGATTCCGGCCCTGGACGATCTGGCCGCGGACTTCCCTCAGCTCAAGATCATCGCCGCGCATCCCGGCTGGCCGTGGACCGACGAGGTGCTCATGATCTGCCTCCACAAGGGCAACGTGTTCTGGGAGACGTCGGGCTGGGGTCCCCAGTACTTCCCCGAGTCGCTTAAGCACGACATTCCACGCCGGCTGAAAGACAAGATCATGTTCGGCAGCGACTATCCGAGCCTGACGCACAAGCGGCTCTTTGAGGGGTGGTCCAAGCTTGGCTACAGCGACGAGGTTATGGATAAGGTGTTTCACTCGAACGCAGAGCGCATCCTCAGCCTCGAGCTTGCAAGGAGGGCGTGATGATCACAGCCATCGGGCATACTGCCCTGCAGGTCCCGAACCTCGATGCTTCGGTCGCCTGGGCGACGACGGTCATGGGGCTGCGCGAGGTTGCGCGCGAGGGCAAGACCTCATATCTGACCCACGGCGCAGCGCATCACTCTCTGATCTTCATCGAGGCCGACGAGAGCGCACTCGACCACGTCTCGCTGCAGGCGCGCGATGACGAGGCGCTGAGCGAACTGACCGATCGCCTCGTCAAACACGGGGTGAAGACCATCGACCACCAGCGCGAGCCGGCGGTGAAGCAGTCGATCCGCTTCGAAGGCCCCGACGGCCATGTGTTCGAGGTCTACACCGGCCTCGCGCAGGACCAACCGCGACATACCGGCCGCGGCGTACAGCCACGCAAGTTCGGCCACCCGATGCTCAAGTCCGAGCGGCCTCGCGAGACGCAGCAGTTCATCGAGCAGGTGCTCGGCTTCCGGCTCTCCGACGACGTCGGCGACGGAACGCTGCTGTTCCTGCGCTGCAACGCCGACCATCACGGCATCGGAATCACCAAGGGCGGCGAGGGGCTACACCACTACGCCTGGGAGGTCGAGAACATCGGCCAGCTCGGGCTGCTCGGCGACGTGCTGGAGAAGAACGACGGCCGGTTCCTCTGGGGGCCCGGTCGCCACGGCGCCGGAGGCAACCTGTTCACATACCACCTCGACCCCGCGGGCTGCGTGGTCGAGTACTACGCCGACCTGATCAAGATCTACGACGAGGTCAACTACCGGCCGGGCAGGTGGGAGATGTCGGACTACCGGTTCGCCAACCTATGGGGTCCTGGCATACCCGGCCACGAGTTCTTCGACGCCGGCGCCAAGCTGCCGGCTGCGAGGGTCGCCGCCAAGAAGTGACGCCCTGGAGCCTCGTGTCCTACCGCACGACGTCCGGTGAGGACCGCGCTGGCGCGCTCGCCGGCGAACGTGTGGTCGAGCTGTCCGTGGCGGCATGCAGCGTGCTCGAGCTCATCGAAGGCTGGGACGCGGTCGAGCCGGAATTGAAAAAGTTCGACCCGGACTCGGCACCGCACGTGAATGACGCCGCGCTCCAGTTGCCCCTACGGTACCCGCGCAAGGTGCTGTGCTCGGGCACCAACTACTACGCGCACATGCGCGAGATGAAGGTGAGCCGCGCCGCCGCCGCCCGTCCTTACTTCTTCCTCAAGCCGCCGACAACGGCGCTCATCGGTCCGGGCGAACCCATCGTCGTGCCCGCCGACCCTGCGGCCAAGGTCGACTGGGAGGCCGAGCTCGCCGTCGTGATCGGGCGCCGCGCGCGCCACGTCAGCGAGGCCGACGCGCTCGATTACGTCGCCGGCTACTCGGCTATCAACGACGTCTCGCTGCGGGGACCGCATCGCGTGCAGCATCCGATTGGCGAGCCGTTCCAGTGGGACTGGCTGGCGTCGAAAGGCGCCGACCGGTCGACGCCGCTCGGTCCGGGCATCCGGCCCGCGTTTCAGGTCGCCGATCCGCAGCGGCTGGACCTGCGTCTGTGGGTGAACGGAAACCTCAAGCAGCAGGCCAGCACCTCGGACATGATCGATGACGTTGCCGTGCTCATCGCCGCAGCCAGCGCGATCCTCACGCTCGAGCCTGGCGACGTGATCGCCACCGGCACTCCGGACGGCGTCGGCCTTCCCCGCGGCGAGTTTCTGCGGCCTGGCGACGTCGTCGAGATGGAGGTCGCCGACTTCGGCCGGCTTACCAACCCGGTGATGGCGGAAGTGTCATGAAGGCCGCGGTGATCCACGAGTTTGGACCGCCTGAGGTCTTGCGGATCGAGGACGCGGCGACGCCGCAGCCCGCTGCCGGCGAGGTGCTCGTCCGGGTGCGTGCGGTGCGGGTGGGAGGGCTGCTCGACATCGGCACTCGCGCCGGCCGCAACCCGTTTGCGCGGCTGACGTTCCCGCACATACTCGGCGCCGACTTCGCCGGCGAGGTGGTCGAGGGCGGTGAGGGGTTCAGTCCTGGCGAGAGGATTGCCGGTGTGCCGTTCATCCCGTGCGGGCATTGCCAGGCCTGCTCGATGGGTCGCGACGACGCATGTCCGAACGCACAGCTGGTCGGCGTGCATCGCCAGGGGTCGTACGCGGAGTACGTGTCAGTGCCGGCCAAAATCGTGCGTCGCATCCCGCCATCGATTGGCTATGAGCAGGCGGCGGCCCTTGCCTTGAGCGGCCCGGTCGCGGTCACTCAGTTCGGGGTCGCCGGACTCCGGAAAGGTGACTGGGTGGTGGTGACGGCGGCGGCGTCCGGGCTCGGACTCGTCACCTCCCTCGTGGCGCAAGCGTTGGGCGCTCGCGTCATCGCGTGTTCGCGCAAAGAGTGGAAGCGCGAGATCCTCCGTGGTCACGGTTTCGAAGCGGTCCTCAACACCGACGACGACGGCTTCGTCGACCAGGTCAAAGAGCTCACCACCGGTCGTGGCGTCGCGATTGCGATCGACAACACCGCGTCGACATCGATGTTTGCCAAGTTGTGCGCGGTGCTCGACCGCCTGGGTGTGATCGTGTGCTCCGGCGCGCTCGCCGCCGAGACGGTGCCCCTCGACATGCGTTCGCTCTACTTGAAGAGCCAGTCGGTGATCGGGATCCGGACCCACACACAGGCGTCGCTCGATGGTTTCTGGCGCATGGTGCAGGATGGGATCGAGACCAGGATCGACAGGTCGTTCCCGCTGGATGACGTCGCGGAGGCGCACCGCTACGTCGAGGCGGAAAAGAACTTCGGCAGGGTGCTGCTGACAATCGACTAAGTCGTCGGCGCCTGGATCTTCTCCGCGACCTGCTTGGTCAGCACGTTCTTGGCCACCTTTCCGAACTTGGAGAGCGGCAGGTCGTCCGTCAGCTCCAGCCGCTCGGGCAGCTTGAATTTGGCGAGCCCCTTCTCGGTCAGAAAACCGGTCAATTCGGACAGGGTCAAAGTGCGTCCTGGCTTGGGGATCACGAAAGCACACATGCGCTCGCCGAGCACGGGGTCGGGCATCGGCACGCACGCCACGTTCAGCACGGCAGGATGCGAGAGGATGAGGTTCTCAATCTCCTCCGCGCTGATCTTCTCGCCGCCACGGTTGATCAGGTCCTTCTTGCGCCCCTCGACGATGTAGTTGCCGGAGGGGTGCCTGCGCATCAGGTCGCCGGAGCAGTAGAAGCCGTCCGGCGTGAATGCGCGCGCGTTGTACTCGGGCACGTTGTAGTAGCCGCGCAGCGTGTACGGCCCGCGGACCAGCAGCTCTCCGACCTCACCGTCAGGCACGGGGTTGCGGTCCTCGTCGACGATCAGGATCTCGTCGTCGTCGCAAACCGGCCGGCCGGCGGTCTCGTACCGCGCCTCCTCGCTGTCGTCGAGGCGCACGAACATCAGCAGGCCCTCGGCCATACCGAACACCTCCTGCACGCGGGCGTTCGGGAACACGATCTCCGCCCGACGCTTGACCTCGGGCTGCAGCTTTTGTCCGCCCGTGTTGATGACGCGCACGGAGGACAGATCGCGCTCGGTGACGCCCGGCGAATTGATGTAGCGGATCAGCAGCGCCGGGACGAGCTCGAGGTGGGTGGTGCGCTCGCTCTCGATCAACGGGAGGATGTCGTCGGCGCGCGGCGACTCCGTGAGCACCACGCGCGCTCCTTTCCAGAAGAAGCCGCTGATGCCCGGGCACGCGAGGGGAAAGTTGTGAGCGATCGGCAGCGCGACCAGCAGGCAGTCATCGGCGTGCACCTCGTTCACCGCGACGGCGGCCTTGGTGTTGTACACGTAATCGTTGTTGGTGCGCGGGATCAACTTCGGCACGCCGGTCGTGCCTCCCGACAGCTGTAGGATGCATGGTTCGTCGGGGTCGACCTCGACGGCGTCGACGAGCCGAGAATCCAGCGCTGGCTTGCTGCGCAGCAGCTCTCGAATCGTCTTGGCGCCCAGGACGGTGTGCACTCCTGGATGCGCGTCCCGAACCTGGGCGATCAGCGGGAGCGAGTCGAAGTCACCGAGCATCTCGTCGACGGCGTAGCCGGTCGCTCCCGAGAGCTCGAAGAAGGCGTTGATCTCGTTCCACCGATGGCCCGGCAGCGCCATGATCGGGATCGCGCCTAGCCGCTCCAGCGCGAAATACAGGTAGACGAACTCCGGAATGTTGGGCAGCTGCACGACCCACCGGTCGAGTGGCACGACGCCCATTTCCAGGAGGTGCCGCGCGAGGTGGTCGACCCGCTCGTTCAGCTCTGAGTAGGTGACACGTTCCTCGCCACTGACCATCGCCACCCGGTCGCCATGCGAGGCGAACACGCCGGCGTAGAAGCGCCCGAGCGGGACGTCCTCCCAGTAGCCGCGCTCCCGGTAGCGGGCAGCGAACTCCGGCGGGAACGGCGTGACGCCCGCCAGCCTGCTCATTCCGCGATGGTGATGTCCTCGGCCTGCGCCGCCAGGTGCAGCTGCAGCCGGCCGAGCAGGGAGATCAACAACTCCTTCTCGTTGGCGCCGAGCACGGACGCCATGGCGCGCTCGGCCGCGAAGTGCTCAGGAAGCAGCCCGTCCAGCAGCTTCTTGCCGGCAGCGGTGATCGCGATCAGCGACATCCGACCATCCGCGCCGCTGCGATCTCGCCGGACTAGGCCTTTCGCCTCCAGGGCGTCAAGGATGGCCGTTACGGCGGCACGCGTTACGAGCAGGCGATCCGCGATCTCGTGGGGGTTAACGCCGTCAGGGGCCTGGCGCAGGATCACGAGAACGTTGAATCCCGACAGCGAGAGCCCATGCCTGCGGAAGCGACGGGTCAGGGCGGTGGTGACGAGGCTGTCCGTGCGGATGAGGTTGATCAGCACCTCGGTCGCGCGGCGATCCATTTGGGGAAACTCGCGCTGAAGCGCGGAGGAAGCCCGCACCGGAGCGTGAAGATTACGCCGCGCCATCGCCAAATATAGTACACTACTTAACTACTTTGGATACCCGCTGGACAGGGCGAAAACTCGGCTTCACCTGCCACACGGGCGACCTCTCCTGGGACGAGCTGATCGCCTGGGTGCAGGAGGCGGAACAGCTCGGCTACTCCGCGTTCTGCACGACAGAGGAGTCGGGCAAGGACGCCTTCGCGGTGCTAGCCGTACTGGCGCGGGAGACGAAGACGATCAGCCTCGGCACCGCGATCGTCAACTTCTACTCGCGCACTCCGACGCTGCTGGCCATGAGCGCGCGCAGCATCCACGACCTGTCCGGCGGCCGCTTCGGTCCGTTCGGTCTGGGCGCGGGCGGCATCGGCTTCATGCAGCGGGGCCACGGAATAGTGGCCGAGAAGCCGCTGGCGCGAGCGAAGGAGACTGTGGCGATAGTCCGCGGGTTGCTGACGCAGAAGAAGTTCTCGTACGACGGCCAGTGGTTCAAGCCGAACGATTTCCATTTGCGCGAGGGACCCATCGGCGAGGCAGCGCCGCCGATCTGGCTGGCAGGCCTCGGACCGAAGATGGTCGGCACCGCTGCCGAGGTCGCGGACGGCGTGATCGCGAACTGGCTCACCGACGAATCGCTGGCCGAGTACCGCGGGCTCATCAAGCACGGCTCCGAGTCGGTGGGCCGCGATCCAGGCGACGTCCAGATCGCCACGTTGCTGATGACCTGCGTCGACCCGAGCGACGATCCGGCAGTCTTCGCGGCGCGTCGCGGGATCGCCTTTTACTGCGCGTCCGAGCACTACCTGCACATCGCCGACATCTGCGGCCTAGGGGCTGACGCTCGCAAGGTGAAAGGTGCGTGGGAGGAGCGCGACTTCGACCGAGCCACGGAGCTGGTCTCGGATCAACTGCTCGACAAGTTCAGCCTGGTCGGAACGCCGGAGAGGAATGCAGCGAGGATCCAGTGGCTTTTCGACAACAACGTCTACCCGATCGTCTATCCACTGCCGCGTCGCGAGCGCATGGTCGAAGACCACCACAGCGTCTTGGCGCAGGCATCACGCTGGGCACGTGCATCGGAGATTGCGCCGGCCGACCGGTGACTTTGGTCTGACCTGCGATTCGACAGCCGGATCACAGACTTCCTGATTTGCGAGGTGGTCGCGGGTCCCCGCCTTTTGATGCACGCGCTGGGTCACAGCCGGGTCACAGATTCCCGGCACCAGGCGGCTCTTGGAGGACACGCACGGACACCAAGGAGTGGCGATTTGAGTTCAGGCGGGCGTCTGAGGAGCCGCCGGGACACTCGGGGACATGCAACCAAGACGGTTCGGGACCGTGAGGCCCCGGGTTCAAATCCCGGGCCCACGACCAAAAATCGTATTCAAATCGAGGTCTTCGCCTGCTCCGTCTAGCGAGCGGGGGTCACGGGGAGGTCACAGATTTTCTTGGAACTAGGTGGCGGCAGCCCCGTCCAAGTGGATTTCGAACCGTCAATTGAACTCGCTCACGGCTATCGCAAAGCCGATATATCAGCACGCGCACGGCCCCAGGACCGTGACGCACCTGGGTTCGAAAATCCCAGGCGCGGATGCTGACGGACGCACGGCGCAGGACCGTGAGGCCGTAACACCCGATTTGAAGATCCTGCCGGCAGCACGACGATGGACTCTTTGACTAGCGCACAATTTAGCCGGACCCACCCGTGGGGGCTTGACGCATCCGACGGTTGATCAGTGCCCCCATCATGCCTCGCATCATTGCGGGCATTCCATCGCGCACGAATCCACTCACCTCTTGCGCATGTTCGCGGATCGCACTTGTAATCCGAGCATCGATCGAGGTCTCTGTTACAACGACGCCTTTGGCTGTCAGCGTCAGCTCTCGTCGGTAACTGGTCGAATTGCGAAATAGGATCGGGAGGCTCGAACTCATGCACGTGACCTCAGTACGTTGGTTGAGATGCGAGTACATGCTCGAAACATGAGTTTGTAGCAGGGCGATCAATTCGGGGGCATCGGATTCGGTCGTTGTGCGTACTCCACCATCAATCGCCTCGACCGTTCTTCTTAGATCGGTGTGGCGGTCAAAGAGCTTCATGTAACTGCTCATGTCGGCCTGGGTCGCGCTGCCCATCGATCCCGACCCCATCATCCCGCCGCCGGCCACCGACTTCAGAGCATCTCGAAGCACGTAGCCACCGGCAAGGCCCAGGCCGAGCAAGGCCCCGCTGGCGGCCAACAAACCGAGCGCTGCGCGCCGCGTGATGCCACTCACGGATCCACGTGTATTTGAGGCTAGAGCAAGGGAGCAGCGCGAGGCAACGTTTCGCGCATTCGAACTGCGACTACGAGCCCTGATAACGCCGTGAGGCAGGCGACAGTGATGATTGCAGCGGGAAATCCGGCAACGTCCGCAATAACGCCGGCGATGATCGCCCCCGCCGCGTATCCGCTATCGCGCCAGAATCGGTAGATGCCGACTGCCGTGGCTCGCTCAGGGACCCGAGCAGCGTCGCTAACTACCGCGAGCAATGTTGGGTAGACCAGGGCCGTGCCAGCGCCCAGCAGGGCGCTCTCTGCAATCCACCAGGTGAAACCGGGCAGGATCACCAATCCGGCGATCGCCAGCGACTGGAGCAGCATCCCCGCGACGACCAAGTACTTGCGACCGATATAGTCACTGATCCAGCCGGTGCCTAACTGGCCGGCTCCCCAGATCGCCGGGTAGATTGATGCAAGCAGCCCGATCTCGCGAAGCCCGAGCCCTCGGGCCGCGAAGAAAAGCGGCAACAGCGCCCAGGCCATGCCGTCGTTGAGGTTGTTGATCAGGCCGGCCTGGCAGGCGCTTGACATCGTCCGGTCACGGAAGCTGACCTCCGCGGCCAGTTTGCCAAGCGATTCCGTCCCCATGGCACCCGCCGATTCGAGCTCGACTTGCGGGGAGGTGTCGCGGGCAAACAGCGAGAGCAGGAGACCGCAAGCGGCAAGACCCTCCGCGAGCAAGTAAGGACCAGGCCGGATTCCGTAATTCGCGGCGAGGAATCCAGCGACTGCGGCAGCCATAGAAACGGCTAGATAACCGGAGGCTTCGTTCATGCCGAGCGCGAAGCCCCTTCGCCGAGGTCCCACGAGGTCGATCTTCATATTGACGGTGGTCGACCAGGCGAGGCCCTGATTCAGACCGAGGAGCACGTTCGCAAACACGACCCAGCCCCAGGACGGAGCGAGAATGATCAGGAAGGGAACGGGCAAAGCCGCGATCCAACCCACCAGCAGTACGGTCCGGCGGCCCAACCGATCAGCGAGCCCGCCGGCGATGAAATTGCTGGCGGCTTTGACCAAGCCGAAGCTGATCAGGAAGGAGAGGATCGCTGCGCTGCTGGCGAGGTGAAAGTCATTCTCGGCGAGGGGTGCCAGGGTCGACCGCTCGACTCCCACCACCCCGCCGACGAACGCGTTGATCGCCACCAAGAGTGCGAACTGTTGCCAGTTCGCGCGTAAACCCAGTCGGATCGCCTGTGATGCCTTCATGCGCCGGCAGGCCTCAGGCGACAGCGCAGCGGTTGGCTCCCGCCTCCAGCTCGCTGGGATCGACTGGAAATTGTCCAAGCTCGTTGTGCTGGACGATGATTAAGTGATTTGGAGGATCTGGAGGGATCCGCGCCAAAACGGCCTGCACGAACGCGGCTTCCTCGAGTCTCGCGAGCGGCACGCTATCCCGGATGGTCTCGACCGTCGTCCCCAACATCCGGCCATCGAACGGTATTGCCTCCGAGACGTGGCCGGGAAGCACCTGAGTCGCCTCGGGCAGCTGCAGGAGACGGCTGACCGACATATGGAGGAGACGCGCGCGAGACGTCCGCTCCTGGCGGGTACCTCCCTCGAGATCGGGCCTGCCGACGCTGTTGAGAAACAATGTGTCGCCTGTGAACGCGGCGGTGTTGTCGAGCAAGAAGGTGGTGCTCTCATCTGTATGACCAGGGGTACGCATGGCAACCAAGGCCGTTGAGCCGAAGACGATCCGGTCGCCGTCGGCCACAGGTCGGAACGGATACTGAGCGCGGTGTTGGGTTGGCAGCAAGAGTGCGGCGCCCTCAAGGTGGGCCAGCCCCCTCGACCGCGAAAGATGGTCAGCGTGGATGTGGGTATCCGCCACCGCCACCAGCCGCCAGCCGCGCTCGCTAAGCAGTCGGACGTAAACCTCAGGATCGACCGACGCGTCGATGACAATCGCCTCGGACTGAGATTCCACGATGTAGGAGAGGCATCCCTTTCCAGTCCTTCTAACCTGGACGACCTGGCAGTCGGAGATCGTTGTTTGGGTGGTGTTCCAGGCGAGAGACCAAGAGCGCATGCCGCCGTCGAGCGTCAGTGCTTCGACGCCATTCGCTCTTAGCAGGTGTGTGGCGATTGCTGCAGTCCGGCCAACTCCACAGACGGTGACGACAGGTCCCGGAGGCAGGTTCAATTCCGCCAAACGTCCGAGTCGGCCGGATTGGAGATCCCCATACGCGTCCACTTGAATCGCGCCGGGAATCTCCCAATCAACATCAGCGGGCGACCGGACGTCGAGAACAGTGACTGGCCGGTGTGCAGCGAGAAGCTCCTGGAGTTCGGCGACCGAGATGCGGTCAGCAATCATGTCGCGCCTCCTCCAGGAGCCTCCCTGAGGTGTCGTTTGCTTCAGGCGAAGGCGACCGACCTGGCACCGGCGACGATCTCTTCCACTATCTTGGCGGCCCCGACGATGCTCACGCCGTCTGCCAGCTGCTCTGGGGTGATGCCCCGCGGTTTGGCACAGGCCCCGCAAAGCCACACCTTGCCCTGGTTGGCGATGAACTCAGTCATGAGATCGTGGAGCTTCGGAAGCCCGTTCGCCTCGACGCCCTCGCTGCCGCCCTTGCACCCCAGGCGAACCGCTTCGATCGTGCAGAGGACAACTGCCTCCTGTCCCGCCGTGGCCGCGATGTTGGCGGCAATGAAGGGCAGCGTTGCTCGCTCCGGCTCTTCACGGCCCCAGGTGCAGTTGAAGATCAGCTTCTCGTTCATTTCTGTCTCTCCACAGTGATGGTGAGGCGCCCGTCGTCGTGCGCCTGGGTGGACGTAATCCGCTGCCCGAGCAGCCTTGCCAGAGAGGGCAGATCCTCTTTGGCGGCGGGATCGCTGACGACGACCTCCAGCGATTCGCCTACAGAGACTTTCGCGATCTGGCGCCGGAACTCCTGAGCCAGGCCATCCGCGCAGCCCATGTCGCCGGCGTCGAAGACCGGGGTCGGCCCGGCGGCGACACCGGGCTCCGCTAGGAATCCGGAACAGAGGAGATCGATCCGCTCGATGCCCCGAGGCCCGAAGTCCAGGTAAACAAGCTGCTCGATTACCTGGCGCGAGCCATCGCGCACCACGTTGAACCGCCAGCTGATGCGGTGCCGCATTCCGACCTCGTCCTCGGTTGAGGCCGCGAGGTCGAAGACCGAAGCAGACCCGAACCAGCTCCTGATGCGGCCAACGATCGCGTCTCGGCCGTCGTACTCCTCCAGCCCGTGTGGAAGCAGGAACCGAGCGTGGGCGTCGCTTGCCAGGGAGGCAACCAGCCTTTCGAAGTCGCGCGCGGCCAGCAGCTCCAGGAATTTGTGCGACGTGGCCCCCGCAGCCACCAGCGCCACGTCTGCCTCGGCCATCGGAACGCGCCTCTGCTCGATCATCTCAATCACCTCCAGAAGTCCGCTGGGCCGCATTGTCGGGCCTGTTCCTCAAATTGTCAAGAGATCAATTGAATTCTTGACAAACCGACCAAAACGGGGATACTGGCGAGCGATGACAGACCGAGCCCTGAAGATCGAGCTCTTCGATCAATTCGCCCGGGTCGCGCAGGCCGCCGCCAGCGGACGCCGGGTAGAAATCGTCGACGTGCTGGCCAACGGCGAGAGGAGCGTCGAGGAGCTGTCGCGCCAGGTTGCCATGTCAGTCGCCAACACCAGCCGTCACCTGCAGGTCTTGAAGGAGGCCCGACTTGTCGCCGCCACCAGGGACGGGACGCGCGTTCGGTATCGGCTGGCCTCGCCGGCCGTCTACCGGTTCTGGGTGGCGTTGCGCTCGTTGGCGGCTGAAAGGTTGCCGGGCGTACAGGGCCTAGTCGAGGCGTATCTGGGGTCGCGGGAAGGCCTCGAAGCGATCAGCGGCGATGAGCTTCTGGCCCGACTCAGGTCGGGCGAACCGTTGGTGGTGGTCGACGTCCGACCTGCGGAGGAGTATCAAGCAGCGCATGTTGCCGGCGCGGTTTCGATTCCGCTTGCGGAGTTGGAGCAGAGGCTGCGGGAGTTACCACGGGAGCGGGAGGTCGTGGCTTATTGCCGTGGACCGTACTGCGCTTTTGCGCCGGAAGCGGTACGCACCCTCCGTGGGCACGGTTACTCCGCCCGATATCTCAGCGACGGGCTGCCCGAATGGGCCGACGCCGGGAATGGTGTTGAGTCGGACGGAGTCAGCCGTTCGACTGCGGACCGATGAACCGGGCTGACCTGACGGCGAATCAGCAGACGGCGATGCTGGCCGACCGATACACACAGCGCGCCCGAGGCCTATGAAGCGACGTGGAGTCCGATCATCCGACCGCTTGGCGAGCTTCTCATATCACACCTTCCTCTCTCCAGCACGACCAGGAGCGTTGTCGACATTGGCACCGGCGCGGGTGCATCGCTGCCGGCGATAAAGCGTGGCGAGCAGTACCTCTACCAGGGTGACGTGTTCATGGCGACGGCGGTCAAAGCAGATCATCCGTCGGACAATTGTTAGGAGAAGACGATGGCCGAGATACTCGCGGTGGTCGATCTGGAAGCGCTGCGCAAGGAAGTGCGCGAGAAGTATCGCGAAGTCGCCGAGGACCCCACGGCTGAGTATCACTTCCACACCGGGCGCCCCCACGCGATTCGACTCGGCTATCCAGCGACGCCGCTCGACCAGTTACCCGATTACGCATGCGAAGCTTTTGCCGGGGTGGGCAATCCTTTCTATTGGGGCGGGCCGAAGCTTGGTGAGAGGGTTGTCGATCTCGGCTCTGGAGCCGGTATGGACTCCTTCTTGGCGGCGCTCTGGGTGGGCAACGAAGGACATGTAATTGGAGTCGACATGACTCCTGAGATGCTGGATCGCAGCCGGTCGATGGCAGTCAAGTTGGGGCTGGACAATGTCGAGTTTCGCGAGGGCCTGATCGAAGACTTGCCCATCGAAGATGGGTGGGCGGATGTCGTGATCTCTAATGGGGTGATCAACCTCTGCCCGGACAAGATCGGCGTCTATCGCCAGATCTTTCGGGTGCTAAAGCCGGGAAGCCGAATGACGGTGGCGGACATCTGCCTCGAGCGCCCGGTCCCTGAAGAGGCGCTTCGTGACATCGATCTCTGGACGGGTTGAATCGCCGGCGCTCTGCCGTGCGCAGGGTGGGAGACGGTGATCGGTGGCGCCGGGCTGATCGACATAGAGTTGGCCAATCCGCTTGACACGTTCCTGGGCGCGCGCGGAGAGGAAAGTGCTCGGGAGTTCGGCACTCTCGGATACTCGATTCGAGCCCGCCGTTCAATGTGAGCGACTGCTGCACGCCGAAGGGCTACCGGCAGATCTTCAGCGCGAAGAATGCAGTCGGAGAGGCGAAGAGGTACCGCCGAAAGGGCCTCGATGGAACTTCTAAACGAATCTTTGATTTCGTAAGAGAGCGTCGAGTCGAGGGCAAGACGCTTCTGGAGGTGGGCGGTGGCATCGGAGCCATCGAGATCGAGCTGCTCAAGGCCGGGATGGCTCGAGCCGTAAATGTTGAGCTGACGCCCACCTACGAAGCCGCGGCCGGCGAACTCCTCATCGAAGCCGGCTTAACTGACCTGGTCGAGCGGGTCATGGACTTCGCCGAGGCGGGGCCTGAGGTTGAATCCGCCGATGTTGTTGTCATGAATCGCGTCATCTGCTGCTATCCGGACATGCCCAAACTGGCGGGCGCGGCAGCCGATCGCGCCAAGGGCATGCTGATCATGAGTTTTCCCAACCGCCGCTGGTGGACCCGCCTTGGTCTAACCGTGGCCAACATTGGTTTTCGAGTGATTAGGCTGCGGTTCCAAGTCTTCCTGCACCCGCCATTGCTGATTTTGGCTGCCGTTGAGCAGCGCTCATTCAAGACCAGGCTCAACCGGTCAGGCCTGCTGTGGCAGGTGGTCGCGCTTGAAAGGGCTAACTGAATCAACAGTCTGGGTTGCTGAAAGGGTGGGAAAGTTGACTTACCCGCAGGCTGACTTTGACTGGGGACCCGGTTCAGGCCTCACGTGCCAAGTGGCGCACCAACCTGTCGATGAGGCCACGGATTTTCCGGGACCTCGTGCAATTCAGAGGTTGGGGCAAGAAGGAGCGTTCGAAGAGCGTCCAACTAGTCCACGTCTGAAGAGTTCGTGGTCGTCCGCGGTACGGATGCGGATGGGTCTGTCATTTCGGGTCGGGATGCGATCGGGCGGATCCGGCGCCCCAGCGGTAGCATCTAGCCGACACGATGGCCCGACTGCTCGCGCGCTTCGCTGCCATCGGTGCCACCCCAGCTGATACCGAGCATGAGCGATTGCAGCGCGGGCTCCTTGTCGGGCTGTCGCTGCTCATCAGCGTTCTCGCCATCTTCTGGGGGCTCGCCTACATCGTATTCGGGGAACCGCTCGGAGGAGCGATACCACTCACCTACACGGTCCTCTCGCTCCTGACCATCGTCATGTTGACCGTGACGCGCCGATACGATGTCTTCCGCTTCACTCAGCTCAGCCTCATGCTCGCTCTCCCTTTCGCCCTCATGGTCGTGCTGGGCGGCTTCGTTCCCTCGAGCGTCGTTGTACTCTGGGCGTTCTTCGCGCCGCTCGGCGCCATCGCCTTCGCTAGCCCGCGTGAAGCGCTCCGATGGTTTGTCGCATACCTTGTGCTGATCCTCGCCGTCGGCATCTTCGGCGGAAGGCTGCGCAGTGCGAACAACCTGCCTGCCAGTCTCGTTGGCGCAATGTTCATCATCAACATCACCGCTGTCTCAATCGTGGTGTTCGTGGCCCTCTACGCCTTCGTGCACGAGCGCGACCGG
>VBFH01000060.1 GCA_005883575.1 Chloroflexota bacterium
CGTTGGCCGAGCCCGCGCTGGCGACGCTGCCCGTGGTCTGGTTGCCGGCCGACTTGGTCGTGCCGTTGGCCGAGCCCGCGCTGGCGACGCTGCCCGTGGTCTGGTTGCCGGCCGACTTGGTCGTGCCGTTGGCCGAGCCCGCGCTGGCGACGCTGCCCGTGGTCTGGTTGCCGGCCGACTTGGTCGTGCCATTTGCGCTTCCGGCGCTGGCGACACTGCCAGTCGTCTGGTTGCCCATGGACTTGGTGGTGCCGCTGGCCGAGCCCGCGCTGGCGACGCTGCCCGTGGTCTGGTTGCCGGCCGACTTGGTCGTGCCGTTGGCCGAGCCCGCGCTGGCGACGCTGCCCGTGGTCTGGTTGCCGGCCGACTTGGTGGTGCCGTTGGCCGAGCCCGCGCTGGCGACGCTGCCCGTGGTCTGGTTGCCGGCCGACTTGGTCGTGCCGTTGGCCGAGCCCGCGCTGGCGACGCTGCCCGTGGTCTGGTTGCCGGCCGACTTGGTCGTGCCGTTGGCCGAGCCCGCGCTGGCGACGCTGCCCGTGGTCTGGTTGCCGGCCGACTTGGTCGTGCCATTTGCGCGCTGCCCGTCGTCTGGTTGGCAACCGTCGTCGTGGAGCCGCTAACGCTGCTCGCGCTCGCGACGCTCCCCGTGCTCCCCATCGCCTCCTCGTGGTGGCTCTGGTTTGCCTTGGTCCTGTCGTCGCCGTTGCCCGACTTGCCGCCGGCCACATCACCTCGAGAGTCCGAGTTGCCTTCCCCGGCCTCCTTGTGCTGCGCGTTGCCGGTCGTCGTCATCGACCCGGCCGCGCCGGCGCTGCCGCTGCCATGGCCGCTCGCCTTGCCCTTCGCGGCACTGTCGCCGCCGGCATGCGTGCCGGTGCTGGCATTGGCGCTCGCGTTGACGCTGATCGCACCTCCGGCCTGGACGCTGCCGCCGGCGTTGCTGCTCGCCTTGGCAGAGGCCGACACCGTGGTGCTGCCGCTTGAGCTGACCTTCGACCCCGATGCTGTCGCATGAGAGCCGCTGCTGGTCTGGCTCGCCCCGCTCGTGTGGCTGCTGCCGCCACCGCTCGTGTGGCTGCCGCCGCCTGTCCCGCCTCCGCCCTTACCTTTTCCTCCGCCGTCTCCGCCGCCGCCAATCTGACTGTCGTTCTTCGCCGTCGGGCTGTCGTGGCGATTCGCGACCGCAGAAGCACTCGTGTGATCCTGTGCTTTGCCCTGACCGTGACCGCTGTCAGCAGCCAGAGCCGGCGACGTGCGAGCCAGGATGAGGAGGAGTCCGGCTAGAAGGACAAAAGCGCTGACCAAGAGCTGCCGCGCATACGCGGGCAGTCTCGATAAGTACGTGCCGAACGCATCCAAATGCCCACCTCCACGTGGAAATGAGCGATTGCCTCGCCGCCATTCCGTGACACCAACCCCGCAGCCCCGGGGGTATGTCGCAGAACGCCCCGCTCAGCGTTCCCTAGTAGGGCAATACGCTTGCTATGGAAACGCAAAGTGCATCGCGAGTAACCATGGACGCGGCGACCGACCAGGAGTCGGTGGCCACGTTCCTGGACTCGGTGCTGGCAGAAACGGGGTGGGAGGTTAGCAAGGTCCGCACGCGCGGCACCAGGCTCGACCCGCCCGACTGGTTCTGGACGACCTTCGCCGTCGACGTATATAAGGACGGAGAACACCGGGACCTGCGCATGGTCGCGAAGGGTGCGTTGAACCCCGACGCGTGGTCCAGGCTCAGTGAGAAGCTGATGGACAGGGGCGCCGGCAAGCGCTGCGACCCGATCAACGGCGTCGGGTATCCGGTTCTGTTCCCAAAGACCCAGCACGCCTACTGGTTCTATCCCTACGACCCGAGGATGCCCAACCTGCCACTCGCGGCCGACCCCGTCCGCATGGCGCCAATCCTGCTCGGTCTCGATGAGGATCCCAGCGAAGTGCTTGCCTCGGCTCGACGCATCGACATCGAGCGCGTGCGCTACACGCCGGAGATCGGCGCCATCCTCTGCTACACGATCGACGTCAGGGGTCATCCGAGCAAGATCTACGGCAAAGTCCAGCCAGGTCACCGGGGCCTGCGTACCTATAACGTCGTCGAAGGTCTGTGGCGGGCTGCCGCCCATTACCCCGGATACCTGAACCTGCCGCGACCTCTTGGCTACGTGGAAGAGATCGGCCTGCTGCTCGAGGAAGGGGTGAAGGGTCGTCCGGTGGGAAACCGGCGGACGAGCGCCGAGTACGTGATGATGCCCACGGCAGCGGCCGAGGCGCTGGCGGTCATCCACGAGTCGCAGGTCGAGAGCGACGAACGCATCGACATCGAGAGCGAGTTAGGGCGACTTGACCGTGTTGTGGAGCAGTTTGCGTACGTGCTGCCCAACGGGCACTTCTTGCTGAAGGATCTGGTGACGCATATGCGGGAGGCGGTCCGCAAGACGCGCGCGGAGGACTGGCTGCCCACGCACGGCGACTTGAAGTACGACCAGTTCATGTTTCACAACGACCAGTTCACACTGCTCGACTTCGACTATTTCGCGCTGGCGGAGACCAGCTACGACCTGGGCAAGTTCTGCGCCTATTTGATCCCCTCGAACCCCATGGACTGGACCGAGTCTGTCGCCGCGGAAGAAGCGCGCGCCGAGTTCATCCGGCGGTACCGCGAGCTGCGGCCCCTCGCCACCTTGCAGCGGTTTGGCGTCTACGAGTCCTTGCAGCTTGCCCTGCGCGCGATGGCCTTCATGTGGGCGCAAAGCCGTGGTTGGGAACGGATCGCGGAAACCTTCCTGGTACTGGCGTTCGAGCGCCTGAAAAGCCGCCTCCCCGGGTAATCGGCATTTTTCCGCCCCCAAGACAGCTTCTCGATTTCTTTTACAAGCCTTAACCCAAGACGCACAAGATAATCGCAGGCCGCGCGTCAGACCACCCCATCTGCCATGCGGCTTGCTTCGTGGTTTGGAGCGGTTCTCATCGCGGCCGCCGTCGCCACCGGGTTGGGCGCGGTTGCGCTCGCGCGCCAGCACCCCGTCAGCTCGCACGTGGTGACCAGCGCGAACCAGCAGGCCGCGCGCGAGCCGTTCAGCGCCCTGGACGATGGGCTGCCGGATCCGCCGCCCGTGTTCCCGACACCGAGTCCGACCCCGACGGCGATTACGAAGCCGGTTGTGAAGCCGCCTGCGCCAGCGTCCACCGGCTCGGCGCCGGCGAAAGCGAAACCACCGTCGATCGTCATCGGGTCCACGCAGCAGGCGTTGATCAACCAGGACCGCGCCGCGCACGGACTCGGTCCGCTCACCTGGAACAGCTGCCTGTACAACGTCGCGGTCAGCAACGCCAAGCGAATCGCGGCGCAGGGATACCTGTCGCACACGAGTGGACCCCAGGCGGACCTCTCCTGCGGTCTGGGTCACCAGGCCGGCGAGAACATCGGCGATTGGTCTGGGGGCATCAACGACGCCAAGCTCAACAGCATGTTCATGGCGAGCCCGGACCACTACGCGAACATCATGGGTCCGTACCACTACGTAGCGACCGCGTGGGTCGTCGCAAGCAATGGCTACGGCTACATCGCGGTCGAGTTCAGCTAAACCGGTTTCTCGGGTAGGGCGAATCCAGACGGCGTTGATCTGACGTAGCGCTCGAACGCGGCCAAATAGCCGCCATCTGAGCGCTCGGAGGAGGAGCGCGAAGGGTGGCTACCGGACCGGCAGCTCACGGCAGCCAAGGTGCTCTCTGGACACGACCGATCGCGTGGTTGTGGGCCAAGAAGGCCTGGATCGCAGCCGCCGTCGGCGTGTTCTTCCTCGCCACCACCCTTTACGTGCTGTGGGCGATCAAGGACCTTCCCGACCCGAGCCAGAACGTGCTTGCGGCGGGCGACGTGCGAGTGCTCGACCGCAACGGCAAGCTGATCGAGGACTGGAGCCCGGCCGGCCATTACCACCTCACCTTGAGCATCGAGCAGATGGGCCCATACGCGCCGAAAGCCGTACTGGCGGCGGAGGATCGCAACTTCTACAACCACGGCGCGATCGATCCGCTGTCGATCGCCCGCGCCGCATGGGTCGACGTCACGTCGCGCGGGGTCAACCAGGGTGGCAGCACCATCACGCAGCAGCTGGTCAAGATCCAGCTGCTCACTCCGCAGCGATCGATAACCCGAAAACTCCAGGAGGTGGTCCTCGCCATCGCGCTGGAGCAGCGATATTCCAAAGACCAGATCCTGGGGATGTACCTCAACCGCGTCTATTTTGGGCACGGCGCGTACGGCGTTGGCGCGGCCGCGAAAACCTACTTCGACAAGGACGCGAAGAACCTCACGCCGGCACAGGCCGCGTTTCTCGCGGGCATGATCCAGGCGCCGACGGCCTACGACCCCACAGTGCATTACGACCTCGCGCATCAGCGCGAGGTCTACGTCCTCCAGGGCATGGTCGCGACCAACGCACTGAGCGCCGCCGACGCCGACAAGGCGGCGAACGAGGACGTGAAATCCGAGCTGCACATCCAGGCGTCAGCGCGCCAGAGCAAGGCGCCGCATTTCGTCGACTACGTCCTCTCCCAGCTCGAGACGACATTCGGCTCCGCAGCGATCCAACAGGGCGGGATCGTCGTCCGGACCACGCTCGACCTCGGCCTCCAGCAGAACGCGGCGAGTGCGGTGGCCAATGGCACGAGCGAGCTGTCAGTCATGAACGTCAACAACTCGGCATTGCTGGCCGCCAACCCCAAAAACGGCGCGATCCTGGCGTGGGTCGGCTCCGCGAACTACGGAAACGACTCGATCGGCGGTCAGTTCGACGTCGTCCTCTCGAAGCGGCAGCCAGGTTCGTCCTTCAAGCCCTACGTCTACGAAGCCGCGCTTCGCGACCACAAGATCACCTGGGCGACGATCCTCCACGACCGCCCGACCGACTTCAACGGCTACCGGCCGGCTGACTTTGACAACCGCGGCATGGGTGACATCCCGGCGCGGACTGCGATCCTCTACTCGCGCAACATCCCGGCGGTCGAGGTCGGGCAGATGGAGGGGATCAACAACGTGATCGACCTCGCCCACGCGATGGGGATCAAAAACCAGCTCCAGCCCTACCTTTCGACCGCCATCGGGGCCAGCGACGTGACGCTCTTCGAACACGTGCAGGGATATGCGACCTTCGCCAACCAGGGGCAGCGGATCGACCTGCATGCAATCGACGAGGTGGACGATGCCACCGGCCACACCGCATTCAAGTACGAGAACCCTTCCAGCAGCACCGTGCTGACGCCCGCGGAGGCGTTCCTGATGTCGGACGTCCTGAAGGACTACCAGAACACGTGGAACTTCGGCTGGAACCGCCAGATGGCGAGCAAGACAGGCACCAGCGACAATGGCCACGGGGGGATACCGGACTCGTGGATCCTGGCCTACAACCCGGACATCGTCGCCGGCGTGTGGGTGGGCAACACCGGTCCGAATGGGAAGGGTGGACTGATCCGCGCCTACGGTGAGAACGTCGGCCTGACGATCATGAAGCGCTTCGTCAACGCGCTTCCTTCGAACATGCGCGATTGGTACACGCGGCCCTCCGGTGTCGCGCAGGGATGCGGAAGCGACTCCAGGGATCCTTTCCTGAAGGGCGCGTGCACCCCCTCGCCCACGGCATCAGCCTCGCCCTCGGCTTCACCCAGCGTCAGTCCATCGCCTTCGCCCTCGCCCTCGCCGTCGGCATCCGCGTCGCCCTCGGCCTCGCCGTCGACGCTGCCGTCCCCGTCTCCTCCGCCACCCTCGCCGACACCTTCTTGATGCTTGCCATGAACAACCCTGAGAGCCCGTTCATGGAAAGCGTGGAGCGGCGGCGGCCCGGCACGTCGCTGCGCGGCTATGTGACGAGGACGCTGCCTCACAGCTCCGCGATCGTGGTCGCCAACCGCGCGCCCCACGAGCCTCGCCCCGATGGGGGCTTCACGCGTGGTGCCGGCGGCGTGATCACGGCGCTGCTCACCTTCGCCGAGGTCGCCGCCGCCGAATGGGTGGCCTGCGCGCGGACCGAGGGTGAGCGGGCGCTGATCGAGCAGCGCGGCGCGACCTGGGACGCTCCTTTGCTCCGGGGCGCGACGCGTCTGCATTACGCGACCCCGACGCCCGAGCAGTACGAGCAGTACTACTCGGTGATCTCCAACCCGGTCCTGTGGTTCGTCCAGCACTACCTGTGGGACCTGGCGAACCAGCCCGTGATCAACGGGCGCATCCACCGTGCCTGGAAGAACGGCTATGTCGAGGTCAACAAACAGGTTGCCCGCAAGGTCGTGGAGGTGGCGCGAGGCGTGCAGGGCCGGCCGCTGGTCATGGTCCATGACTACCAGCTCTATCTCGTGCCCCGGCTTGTCCGCGAGCAGCTGCATGGCGCGATCATTCAGCACTTCGTCCACATCCCCTGGCCGACCCCGCAGTACTGGAAGGTGCTGCCTCGCGAGATGCGCGACGCGATCCTTCTTGGCTTGCTTGGCTGCGACATCGTCGGCTTTCAGACCAGCCTCGACGTCCGCAACTTCCTGATGACGTGCGAGGAGAACGCCGGGCTTGCAGTGGACGAACGCGAGCGCGCCGTCGTCATCGACGGCCGGGTTGTGTACGCGCGAGCCTACCCGATCTCCATCGACGTCGCGACCACGACCAGGCTCTCCTACTCGCACGGCGTCATGGTCGAGGAGCGCAAGCTCCGCGACTGGCGGCCGGAGCACCTGATAGTGCGCATCGACCGCACCGACCCGTCGAAGAACATCGTGCGCGGCTTCCTCGCCTACGAGAAGCTGCTCGCGCACCATCCCGAGCTCAAGGGCCGGGTCCAGTTCTGGGCTTTCCTGCAGCCCTCGCGCCAGGACGTCGCCCTCTACCGCAACTACGTACGCAAGGTCCGTCAGGTCGTGCAGCGGATCAACGCGCAGTACGGCGCGCAAGGCTGGCAGCCCATCCGGCTCGAGCTGGGCGAGAGCGTGCGCAAGGCCATGGCCGCCATGCGCAGCTTCGACGTCTTGCTTGTCAATTCCGTTTACGACGGGCTCAACCTGGTGGCGAAGGAAGGCGCCCTGGTCAACCGCTCCGACGGTGTGATCGTGCTGTCCGAGAACGTGGGCGCACACGAGGAGCTGCATCAGCATGTGCTCTCGGTCAACCCGTTCGACATCGAGGCGACTGCCAACGCGATGCACCAGGCCGTCGTCATGGGCCTGGACGAGAAGCGGCGGCGAAACGAGGGTGCGCGTGAGGTCGTGCGGACCAACGACATCGCGCGCTGGATCACGCGCCAGGTGCAGGACATCCGCGACCTGGCGGCGGCTCCGGGGTTGCGGGCCGGCTAGTTAAAACCTGCTAAGGCACTCTACCCGCCCTCTCCCCGACGGGGAGAGGGCGCCACTATCTGCTGGCTAGTATCCCCGGGGGCGGAGCCGGTCCGACCGGCGTGCAACCGTCACGTTGCGGAAGAACAGAATGGCGATCAGCCGCGCCAGCACCCATCCGATGAGTGCGTAGACCAGGACCGCGACCACGACCGACATCTCGAGCTGAGACTGGTTGTTGCCGATCGTGGGCAGCAGGTTGCGGAACGGCGCGAGAAAGAAATCGGTGACGTTGTAGACCCACTGAGTGAAGGCCGCGCTCTGGTTCGCGCCCAAGAGCTTGAGCACCAGGCGGATGAGCAGAAGGCCGTCGATCACGCCAAAGACGAGATAGATCAGCTCCATCGCCCGGCGGCCAGGGTTGAAGGTGCTCACTACCTCCGACGAAGCGATGGGCGGGTCGATCGACTCATCCCGTGTCGTGTGCAGGTGTTCGTACTCTCGGCCGGTCTCCGGATCGCGTTCGATGTCGGTGTCTCTGCGCTCCATTGGTTGCACTCCCTGGCCCGGTAAAGAGTGATCAAGTCGGGCCAATATGAAAAACGCCCGGGCGGTATTGGCCACCCGGGCGCCAACGGGGGAGGCTTCTAGCTGGAGGGGTACCAAAGAGGAAGGCTGGACAGCGCCTCGTCCTGGTCGACGTCGATGCTGGAGCCGGCGCTCAGCACGTACTGCCAGGCTTCGATGTTGCCGGCACAGCCGGTGTCGTACGGCGCGAAGTTGGGCGCCGCCCATTTGGTGAAGTTGCCCAGCAGCGATGGTTCGAAGGACCAGAGGTCGGATCCGGTCCCGATAGTCGGCACAGCGTTGACCGCGGTGCACCACGCGCCCGCGAACTCCGAACCGGAGGTGCCGTTGCCGTAGAAGACAGGGACGTACCCGGCGTCGTGCACGCCTTCGTACCAACCGTCGATGAAACCGGAGTCGACGTACGCCGCACCCGGGCAAGCTCCGCCGGCCGGCTCGATGTCGATCGCGAGCACGCGGCCCCTGGGGATCCCCAGGTTGTGCGCGGCTGCGACCGCGGTGTCGGCGTACGCATGACCGGTCGCCCAGGTCGAGACCGCCGAGCAGTCGTAGTCGTTGTAGATCGGAAGGATGCCCATGCGGTGGTTTGCCGCGAGCGCGATCTCAGCCGCGCTGATGCCCGGGCACACGGTGTTCGTGAGGTAGCGGCCCCAGAAGTCCGGCGAGCCGAGATATCTCACCACCGCGGGGTAGAGCTCCTGGCCGGACGGGTCGCCGGTGAAAGCCTTGCAGGAGTCCACCCCCCACAAGAGGTGGGAGGGCTCGACGACCCCCGACTTCGCCTGGACGTCGACGAGCGCCGGAGCTGGCGAGGAGGCGCCGGCGGCCTTGACGACCTTGCCGATGAGCGAGGCCGACTTACTGCTCGCCACCGGCAGCACGCCGATGGCGGCGGTGAAGGAAGGAGTCGTGCCCCCGCTCATCCAGGCCTGGACGATGCAGGTGTTGCCCGTCTTGCACGCGTGGTCGACGAGGTGGCCCTGTTGGTCGTAGACGCCCATCACCCACGGCGTGTCGGTCAGGTCGGCGTTGGCGGTGGCCCGCAGGTATACGGTTCCGCCCGTTTTCGGTCCGATGGAGCGCGCGGTCAGGCTCACGTCGAGCCAGGTGACATAAACGGGCTGCGAGATTGCCTCAGGCTGTCCGTTGACGTACGCGACGAGCTCGTGCACGCCTCCGGTCGACTGCTTCATGGAGGTAGTGCAGACCGTGCCCCGGCTGCAGTAGGTGACCCGCGATCCGGCCGTCAGGTCGTAGATCTCGAGCCAGCGTCCGGACTGCCGCACATCGATGGTCGAGGTCACCGCCACGGTGACCGACTGGCCCTGGCCGACGACGGTGTTGCTGGCCGTGATTCCGCTGTCGAGCCAGCCGACGCTCAGATGGTTGGAGGGCACGGCGACCGAGCTGTCGGGAATCGACGAGGTCGGCCGTGTGACAAACGCCGCGAAGTCGTGAATCCCGGACGCTGCCGCATACGCCACCGAGCACTGGCTGCCCGCGCCGCAGGCGGCGACAAGGGTGCCTGGGGTCAGGTCGAAGATCTCGATCGCCAGGGTGGTGCCGGTCACGGTGGCGTCCGCCGTGGCGGTCAGGGCCGTCTGCTTGGTCGCTTGCACCATCTCCGCGCTCGAGGTAAGGCTGAGGCGTGTTGGCGCGCGAGCGCCCAGCGACGCGACCGGGACACTGGGCGCGACCATGGGTCCTGGGTCGTAAGTCCCCGTGTGAGAGGGCGCCACCTCGGGCAGAAGCGTGTTGCTGCAGGCGGCCACGCTCGCAGGCAGCGATTTCCCGTCGGTGACGGGGCAGAGCCCCTGGCCCGCCGGCGAAGACGGGATGCCGGCGACCGTGTCGGTCAAGCTGGCGGCGCTGCTGCAAGCCACGGCTGGACCGGAGTCCTGGCACTGCTGCGAACCGGGCGGTAGGCTGACGTTGCCGGTCTCGGGCAACAAGCCCTGCGAGGAACAGCTCGCGTCGGGCCCACAGACCACCGACCGGGTCGCATGGAGCGCGGGAATGTCCAGCACCGCCGGGGTGGCGGCCAGGGCGATGACGCTCAGATGGTTCGAGACTGCAATGAACGCAACCGCGAGATGAGCTTTCGGACGTGACTGAAGGTTCGCAAGAAGCTGGCGAAGTGAGCGCACTGGTACCCCCGTTTGGCGAGCGCCCACCACTGGGCGGCGCGGAATGACGGGGGCAAGCTACCGGTGGGATGACCGTGCACCCACGGCCGCTGGGTTAATTAGGTTCAAGTAATGTCAATTGGCCTTAGATGGCCGGCTGGGAAGGCGTTTTACAGGGCCAACGAGTTCTGGCCGTGCCCCAGAAGCAAAGAAGCAGCCCGGGGCAGGGGGCTGCTCCTACCTCTTACAACGCCGGGTCGGAGGGGCCTACCGCTCGGATGAGGGTCAGGTGCTCGCAGGCACGGCGCCGAGAACGTTGCCATACATCAGGCCCAGGACGAGCAGCCCGATCAAGGACAGGAGCACGAGGATGAACGTCCTCGCGCACGTGTCCACGAGCCCCGAGTCGTCGGCGCTTTCGTGCGAGTCCGACTCGGCGATGTCCCACCGCCGTCGGTAGAGCCCAGCCCTCACCGAGAGCCCGATCGTCACCAGGAGAATGATCCAGAGGATTGCCATAGGTAACCGAAGAGAGGGAGGCGTGGACGCCGAGCGGGTCAGCGTCCGCGCTATCCAGACAACGCGCCGCGAGCCGAATCTGAACAATTCCTTTCCTCCCCAGATCCAATAAAGGTCTGGCCCGGCCGCTCGCCAATACTCGCGATGCCGGACGCGTTCTCTTGGCGTGGAAGTACCGCTGCTGCTTCAGTTCTCGATCGCTCTCTTCACTGGGATGGTGGCGGCCACGTTTGTGCCTCCCGTGCGGAGGTCGATTCCGAGGGTGGTCGAGGTTGGGCTGTGGCTCGCCTTCCTCACCGCCTGCACGATGGGCGTGACGGGCGTGACCGACGGCAATGCGCGTGACCTGAGCCTCTCGGCCCTGTGGGGGACGGACCGGGTGATCAACACCATCTTCGGTCTCCTCCTCGGCGGCGTAGCGAGCTGGATCTCTGAGCACCGGTTCATGATCGCGAGCTGGCTCGTCATCACGGCCGGAGCCGACGTCCTGGCGCTGATGTTGCTGGCTGCGATGCGAAACGCGGCACCCTGGAAACCGCGGGTCCGCCTGCGGGAGTGGATGGAGCTGCCCGTGCCGGTCACCGCCGCGCCGGTCCGCCATCCGGTCCTCACCGATCCATTGCTGGACGTAAACCGAAGACTGGTCGGCGCCGGCGCCGTCCTTGGCACCGCGATGCTCGCGCGGACTGTCGACTTTTCGATCTGGGTTCGCGACGTGATGCTTCCGCGCGAGGCCAGGCGGCTGGCGCGCGCGGCCCATGGCAGCCGCTCTGGCTCGCGTGCCCGGCTCGACTCGCTCCGCGACGCAACTTCGCACCTGCAGTTCGCGGCGCGCGCCTGGTACGCGGCCGCAGGCGAGCCGGCCATCAGCGGCGTGGCGGGGAAAGCCATGGGCGCCATGCGGACCGCCCGGTCAGCGCGGCGCGGACTGCGGGCGGCGACGCTGCGGCCCGGCCAGGTTATCGACATCCAGGCGCTGTTGAACGCGCAATCGATCGGGTGGTACGGCCCTCTCAGCGCCGGACCAATGGAGCCGTCGAGGGGGGACCACGATGCCACTGAACCGAAGCGACCAGATAGTTTGGCCTCTTAGGTCAAACGGCATGCGGCGCCGCGCTAGCGCGCCGCGCTTCCTGACCAAAGGCAGGATCTCCAGACCGGCGAGCTGGATCTTGCGTCTCTTGGCGCTGGTCGTGATCGCCGTGCCCAGCATGATCATCACATCGCCCGGCTACGTGGCCTTCGCGGCCAAGCTGCCCGACCCGATGCAGGTGACGTCGAGCGTGCCGGAGGACACCTTGATCTACGCGGCGGACAATAAGACGCTGCTCGCAGACCTTCACCCGCCGGGCTACCAGGCTTACTACGAGCCGCTCTCAGATATGGGCACGCTGCTGCCCGAGGCGGTGATCTCGATCGAGGACCGCAACTTCTATGTTGAGCCGGGAATCGATCCCCAGGGAATCGTCCGCGCCGCCACGGTCGACCTGAGGTCGCACTCACCGGTCGAAGGCGCCTCGACCATCACGCAGCAGCTGGTCAAGCTACGATTGGTGGGCAACGACGCGACCCTCGACCGCAAGCTGCGCGAGGCGCTGCTGGCGTTTGAGATCGAGCGCCGCTTCACCAAGCCGCAGATCCTCGAGTGGTATCTGAACAGCGTCTTCTTCGCGAACACCGCTTGGGGCACCGCAGCCGCCTCCAGGATCTACTTCCACAAGGAGACCAGGGACCTTGACCTGGCCCAGGCGTCGATGCTCGCGGGCATCATCCGCGGGCCGACGCTCTACAACCCACTCGTCAGCTGGACGTCGGCGAAGATGCGCCAAAAGACGGTCCTGGACGCGATGATCCGCGATGGAAAGATCACCGCGGTCGATGCGGCGAAAGCCTTCGCCGAGGACATCTCGCCGCCGGCGCACATGTTCATGCCCCAGAACCAGGCCGTGGCGCCCTCGTTCGTGCGCTACGTAACCGGCCTGCTGATCAACCGGTTCGGCCCGGACGCCACGTACACCGGCGGCCTGCGCGTGGTGACGACGCTCAACCCAACGCTGCAAGACATCGGGCAGCGCGTCGTGACTCAGAACATCAACAGCCTGCGCTGGCGAAATATCACGCAGGGCGCATTGGTTTCGATCGATCCCACCACCGGCGCCATCCTGGCGATGGTGGGGTCGGCGAACCCCAACTCCTACGGAGGCCAGTACAACCTCGCCGTCTGGCCGCCTCGAAACCCAGGGTCGTCGATGAAGATCTATACATACACCGCGGCGATCGCCAGCGGCAGGTACACCATGACCACGCCGATCGTCGACTCCAGGCTCAGCTACCGCGAGCCCGGGTCGACCGAGGTCTACACGCCGAGGAACTATGACGGGCGATACCACGGCACCTGCCAGCTGCAGGCGTGCATGGGCAACTCTCTCAACATCCCGGCGGTCAAGGTGGAGCTCGGCATCGGCGTAGCGGCCGTCGTGCAGATGGCGCGCAACATGGGCGCGCCTCCATATGTCCCGCACGGCGTCGACTCCAACGGCTATCCCATCTACACCAACGACGATCCGCTCAACGTTTACGGGCCGTCACTGACACTCGGTGGTTACGGTGAGACCCCATTGCAGATGGCGACGGGTGCATCTGTGCTCGCGACGCAGGGTCTTCTCCGACAGCCTTTCGCGATCAGCGTCGTGACCAAGGCGGACGAGCTCGTCTACGTGCACACGTTCGAGCCGGGCAAGCGTGTGGTCGACCCGCGGGTCGCCTTCATCATGGAACAGATCATGTCCAACGACAACAACCGGGCCATGATCTTCGGCCGCAACTCGCTCTTGACGCTGCGCGGTCGCCACGTCGGAGTCAAGACCGGAACCTCCGACTCATTCGCAGATGCGTGGACTGTGGGCTACACGCCGCACCTGGTGACTGCGGTGTGGGGTGGCAACGCCGACTGGCGCATGAAGATGACGAAGGGCTCCGACAGCTACTACATCGCCGTCCCGATGTGGCACAGCTTCATGCAGCAGGCGCTCGACGCCCTGCGCATCGGCGACGAGTGGTACAGCCAGCCCGCGGGCTTGATCAAAGCCAGCTGCCGGGGTGGCGTCGCCTGGTACATGCCGGGCACGCACTGCTAGATCGCACCGCCGATGCAGGCCCGGTTCGACAAACACGGACGGCAGCTGCCGGATACCGGCAGGGGGTGCGGCTGCCAGCAGTGTGCGGATGCGAACGCCGCCCGCTACGAGCGCAGGCAGGAAGCGGAGCGCGGCATGGTGGCATGGAGCCCGCTGCGCCGGCGCCTCGCCAGCCTGGTGAGGAGAGTTCGCCGGGTCCAAGCAGCCTGACGGAAGCAGGAGATTAAGAAAAGGCCTGGCGGGTGGGGCCAGGCCTTCTTACGTGTTCGGGTTTTCTCAGTCGGCGACGGCGAAGCCGCGCTGCTTGGCGGCGCTCTCGTCGAGGGCGGCCTGGGGGCCGTACGAGTGCTTGAGCATGACGCGCAGCCGCTCTTTCGCTACGGCCAGGCGCGACGCCACGGTGCGTTCGGGGATGCCCAGCGCCTGCGCGATCGCCCGGTTCGTGTAGCCGTGATAGTGACGCAGGACGATCGCCGCCGCCTGCTTGGGCGGCAGCTTGGCGAGCGCTGTCGCCAGGTCGCGGTGCTCGACCACCTCCTGCGGGTCCGGCGCCAGCCCCGGCCGGCCCAAGCGGCGGATGACCTCGCCGACCTCGCGCAACCGCATCTTGCGCTGGTAGGAGACCGCGGCGTTGATCGCGATCCGGTGGACCCACGCCTCTGCGGGTGCGATCGGTTGCCATGTCGCCCACTTCTTGTAAGCGCGCTCGAACGCATCCTGAGCGCAGTCCTCGGCCGCGGCTCGGTCACCGAGCATCGCCGTCAGCGTGCCGAGGATTTTTCCGTATGACGCTTGATAAAGTCGTTCGAAGTCCGCTTCATTGCCCGCCTTGTATACGTTCGCAGGCTCGCGAACCTCGCCGGCGGTCGGTGCAGAGATCGGCTCTGCCATATTTGTTCCTTCACCCCCCGTGAGTTCGGCGAGTCTTCTCTCGCCTGGGATAACTGTCCATCACGAGGGCCGTGCCGGTCGCCGTACGGATGCGCGGATTTTGCCTAACTCACTTGCAGTAGCGGGTGTCGGAGCGCCCCACGCGTTTCTAAGGAAGATGAATCCCGGGGCAGAGTCGGGCGGTAGCTACGCGGTCGACGTGCTCGGCACGCTGGCCAGCGGGCTGGGCGTCGACTCCATGGAAAGCGGCCGGAAGGCGCTCGAGGTGGTTCGGGCGCGATCGCCGGAGCTCGTGACGCTGAGCGAGCAGACCGGCGAGGATCTCATCACGACCTCGGCCGAGTTCATCGACATGCTCCTGGCGTCGCTCCGCAGTGACATGGAGCACCCATGGGCGGACTTCGAGCAGCGATCCCGCGACTACGGTCGTTTGCGGGCTGCGCAGGGCTTGCCGCTTGAGTCCCTAATCGAGGTGCTGGCCGTCTATCGCCGCGCGACGATGGAGCTTCTGTCGCGGCCGATCCAGGGCAAGCCGCACTATGACGAGATCATTGCGCTCGCGCAGAGCCGCCTGGAGGACGTGACCGAGCGGCTGACCACCGCCATTGCCCGCGGTTACCTCGACCACATCGACGAGGAGCACCGGGCTCGCGAGAGCGAGATGTACGGTCTCGCGGCGATCGTCACCGCGATGGGCCGCTCACTCGACCTGATGGAAACCGCGGAGGTCGCGCTTGTGGAGTCGCTCGCGGCGCTGAGGCTGAGCACCGGCGCGATGTGGCTGCGCGAGCGCTCTTCCTATAAGGTTGCGCACACGGTCGGCCTGGACCAGGACCAGGTCGATCAGTTCTCGCGCCAGGTCGGGCCTCACGTCAAGGCCTCGGCCTCGGCGATTGACGGCAGGTCGGAGTCGCAGGTCGACCGCATGGCCGGCCCGGAGTGGAACGCGCTGCGCGCTCACCTGCGGGTCCGTGGCCGCACAGTCGGCATGATGACGGTCGGCACAATGGGCGACCGCGTCTTCGGCGCCTCCGACCTTTTGTTCATGGCTGCGGTCGCCGACCAGGTCGCGATCGCCGTCGATCGAGCGCGTCAGTTCGCAAGCGAGGCGCGCACCGACCATCTGACCGGGCTCGCCAACCGCCGTGAGTTCGAGCGCGTGATGGAGCGGGAGGTTGCGCTCGCCGAGCGGCACAATCGCAGGTTGTCGCTGATGATGATCGACCTCGACAACCTGAAGCGCATCAACGATCGCCTGGGCCACAGCGCCGGGGACGGTGCTCTGAGGCTCGTCGCACAGCAGCTCCTACGCGTGGTTCGCGCCTCTGATGTCTGCGCCCGCGTGGGCGGAGACGAGTTTGCGGTGGCGATGCCGGAGACGGACATCGACCGCGCGCGCGACGTCGCCACCCGTCTTCGCCGCGCCGTCGAGCATGGTGCGCTTGGCATGCGTGCGCCAGAACACGTCGAAGTCAGCGTCGGGATCGCCGGGTGGCGAGGAGGGAATGACTGGCAGGCCGTCTACAAGGCCGCCGACGAGGACCTCTACGAAGACAAGCGGAGGCGCAAGACGGTCACGCGCTGGCAGCAGGAAGACTCGCCGGCGCTCAGGATCCTCGGCCGCTCAGGGGGCCGGCGCCGAGCCTCGGGCGCCTAACCGACGCCTTCGGTCTGAAGGCAGAGGGGCTTAATCAGCCATCCCTTCCGGAGCTAGCTACTCGACCAGCGCCAGCTCTCGCGCTTTGACAATCGCCTCCAGCTTCGAGTGCACGCCCAGCTTGCTCCCAAGACTCCGGATGTGGGTCCGCACCGTGGTGTAGCTGATCCCGAGCCGGCTCGCGATGTCGCGGCTCGAGGTGCCCTCGGCCATCAGGCGCAGGACCTCCTTCTCGCGCGGCGTGAGCCTCTCCAGCTGCGCCTCCACCTCCCTGCGCGTATTGAGAAGCTGGGCGATCGTGCGCGGCGTGAAGAGCGTTCCGCCCTGCGCCACCGTGCGAATCGCGTCGACGACGTCCTGGGCGGCGCGCGACTTGTGGATGAAGGCGCTCGCGCCGGCTTCGAGCGCGGCGATCCGCGCGGCGTCGCTGTCCTCCCGGGTCAGGAAGATGAGCTTGGCCTCGGGCCTCAGCTGGCGGATGGCGGAGGCGGCGTCGGCGCCTGTACCGTCGGTCAACCTGAAGTCGATGAGGACCAGGTCGGGCTTCAGCTCGGCGGCGCGATTGACCGACTCCGCGACTGAGCCTGCGTTGCCGATGACGGTCATGTCCTTCTGGTCGTTGATCAGCGCGGCCAAGCCTTCGGCCACGACCTGGTGGTCTTCGACGATTAGCACTCGCGTGGTGTCGGTCATCAGCATCTAAACCTTAATCTCCGAAAAGGGCAACCAGAACTCGATATCGGTACCAAGTCCCGGCTCGCTGGTGATCTTGTTCCACCCCCCGGCGAGCAGCGCGCGCTCATTGAGGGCGAGAAGTCCGAGGTGCCCGGGCAGACGGTCGCGCTCCGCGACCACGAACCCTCGCCCGTCGTCCTTCACGACGCCGCGGATGCCGCCGTCCGCCACGGTCAAGGCGACCGTCACCCGGGTCGCCGAAGCGTGCCTCTCGATGTTGGCCATCGCCTCGGTGAGCTGCCGGAAAAGCATTGACCGGAACTCATATGAGAGGTCGTCAGGCAGGTCCAGCTCCGTCTCCACCTCGGCTCCCGTGATCGACTTGAGCATGCGGATGCGCTCGCGGATCGTTTCCAGGAATCCGCCCGGGACTTCAAGGGCGGGGGGCCGGACCTCGAACAGCAGCCGGCGCAGCGCCTCCTCCGTCTCGCTGAGCAAGCCCTGGGCCTCGTTCAGGACGGCCGCGGTGTCGCCGTTTGGGTCGTGCAGCCGCTGCAGCTGCAGCTCGGCCGCGGTCAGCTTCTGCAGCGCATCGTCGTGCAGATCCCCGGCGATCTGCTTGCGTGCCTTGTCGACGGCGGTGGAGACGTTCCGGAGCAGCATCTGCCTTGCCGCATCGACCTTTTGGAGCCGCTCCACCGTCCTCTTCAGGTCCGTCTCGGCGTACTTCAGCTGCCAGACCAGCCCCGCGGCCAGGCCTGCGTTCTGCAGCACCCAAGCGTCCTCACGCGAGAATCCTTCTGCCCGCCGCGAGCCGTATGCCGCAACCAGGCCGAGCCGCTCGTCACCCGCTCGCCACGGCACCGCGATCGCGTCGTCCACCTCGAGCACGTCGAGCACGTAGCGGAAGTCGCCCATATCCTCGCCTCGGTTCGCCCGGAACATCAGGTCGTGGTACACCACCCGACTTGTGAGATCGTCCCGGTCGGGGGCGCTGGGAGTGGGGTAAAGACGCGCGAAGAGCTCGTCCTCGACGCCGTGTGCGCCGCGGATGGGGCTCAGCAGCCCCTCCTCGGCCAGCTTCCAGAAAAGGACCTTGTCGGCCGCGACCAGCTCCGCGATGCTGCGGGTGAGCCGGCGGTAGAAGTCGGTCAGTCCGTGCCCGGACCGGGCATGGCGCGACACCGCCAGCAGGGCGTCGACGGCCGCCTCGTGCGCCTGCTCGACCCGCTCGGCGCTTCGCGCCTGCTCCTGGTTTATCAGCCTCTGCTTCTCGCTCCGGTCCAGGTCGGCGCGCAGGTTGATGAGCGTGTCGACCATCTCCCGGCGGCGCTCGTAGAGCTGGGCCAGGCCGATCGCGGCCGCGACCTGATGCGCGAAGATCGCAAAGGTGCGCTGCTGGGCCGCGGTGTAGCCTGTGGCGCTCGCCACGCCGACCATGCCCAGGGTCCGGCCGGCGGCCTGCAGCGACTGGGCGCAGGTCGAGCGGATCGCGGGCGCGGCCGCGTCCGGCACGCCGCTCCAGCTCGCGTTCGCCGTCGGCCCGGAAAGGGCCGAGGGGCCGGTGAAGATGCGCTCGATCTCCTCGTCCCGCAACGTCTGCGCTTGATCGTGTGCTCTCGAGAAGACCCGCTTACCCTCGCCATCCTCCTCGAACAGCGCAAGAAACGCGACCGAGGAGTTCGTGAGATTCAGGGCCATGGTCAGCGCGGCGTCCGCCACGTCGGGCACCGTTCGGAAGCGAGTCAGCTCCGCGGATGCAGACTGAAAGTCTTCGAGTGTGCCGCCGTATCCCGCGTCCACGCCGACAGTTTCCAGGTCGTCCCCCCTTCCCGCGCTCCCAGCTGCTTCTACACACGAGTTTACTTCCGTGCGCCTCGGGTACGCGAAATATCCTCACGAGGGTGCGCGCAAAGTACTGGCGGCTCCGGCGTGCGTTGAACAAGCGAGGGGGCTTGCACTGGTTGCTGCGGTGGAGCTCCTCGAAGGTTGGGGTGGTGGTGCGGCATGGCGATGGAAGCATTGGACGGATCCTCGGTTCAGCGGTACTCGACGAGAGCGCGGCGTTTTCTAATCGCCATGGTTGGTCGCCGCGCTCTGCAGCGGATGAACGGGTCGGCGAGCCTCCTCCTGGTTAAGCCTTTCGTGGTCATGGCGGCGCGCGCCCTGGGCCCTGGACCGACTCGCCTGAAGCTGGTCAAGCTCGCCCACAACCTGAGCAGCCACGACCTGATCGCCGAGCCCGACGAGCCGGCATTTGGTGAAGAGCACGCGCCCGCTGTTCAGCCCACCCAGCGCGCGGCGTAGGCTCGTGCTCGGGGCCTTTCGGGCCCCCGCGGCGAGTCCGACTGAAAAATTTGTAGGAGCCACGGGTAGTCCTTCTGTGGGAGGCGTTTCTGCTACAGATGAACGAGTTCGACCGATACCTGGAGCAAAACCTGCGGCACATGCTCGACCCCGTGGTCGCGGTGCAGCCTCCCGTTCGCGGGGGGCGGCTCAAGAGGACGCGAAAGCCGATCCTGGTGGTTAAGCCGGTGGCGCTGGAGTTCGTCGCGGACGCGATCCCGGTGGCTGAAGCGGTGGCGGTGACCGTCTCGGTCGCCCCCTTCCGCCAGCTCTAAGCCAGAACCCCTTCCTTCCTCTCGCGAGGCCGGGTCGCAAGACTCGGCCTCTTGCTACATTCGTCCGATGATCTGCGCCCTGCGTGCGCCCGGCGCCCGGTGAGCCCGAGTACCTCGGCCCTCAAGTTCAAGATCAGGCACGCCCAGCCAAGGGTCACGGCCACCGAGCGCGAGAGGCTGCTCGCCAACCCTGGCTTTGGCCGGATCTTCGCCGAGCACATGGTCCGTATTCGCTGGAATGCGGCGCGCGGATGGCACGACGCCGAGCTGACGCCTTACGCACCGCTCTCGCTGGATCCGGGCACGTCGGTGCTGCACTACGCCCAGGCCGTGTTCGAGGGGCTCAAAGCGTTTCGACAGGCCCGTGGCGGGGTGGCCGCCTTCCGCGCGGACGCCCATGCTGTCAGATTCCGCAACTCGGCGCGCCGGCTCGCCCTCCCCGAGCTGCCTGAGGAGAGCTTCCTCGAGGCGATCGACGTCCTGCTCGAAGCTGACCACGATTGGGTGCCGTCAGCTCCCGACCACAGCCTGTACCTGCGGCCGATGATGTTTGCGAACGAGGTCACCCTCGCCGTCCATCCGGCGGACGAGGTCACGTTCCTCCTGATCGCGTCCCCGTCCGGCTCTTACTTTCCGCGAGGCGTCAAGCCCGTCACGGTCTGGCTCTCAGAAGACTTCAGCCGCGCCGCGCCCGGGGGGACGGGTGCCGCCAAGACGGGCGGCAACTACGCCGGAGGCCTGCTGGCCCAGGCTCAGGCGGCTGAACAGGGTTGCGATCAGGTCGTCTGGCTCGACTCCCATGAGCACCGGTGGGTCGAGGAGATGGGCGGCATGAACCTGTGCTTCGTCTTCGGACGCGGACCCGGAGCGCGGATCATGACTCCGGCCCTGACCGGCACACTGCTGCCGGGCGTCACGCGTGACTCGCTCCTCGTCCTCGGCCGCGACCTCGGCTTGATCACGGAAGAAGGCCGGATCAGCGTCGAAGAATGGAGGTCCGGCTGCGAGGGCGGATCCCTGACCGAGGTGTTCGCGTGTGGGACTGCCGCCGTGATCACGCCCGTGGGCGCGGTCAAGTCACCGCGTGGCTCCTGGACTGTCGGCGATGGTGGCGCGGGCGAGGTCAGCATGCGGCTGCGTCAGGCGCTCGTCGACATCCAGCGTGGCGCCGCCCCGGACCTTCACGAGTGGCTGTATCACGCGAGTGTATCGTCAGAAGGCTGAGAGCTTTCGGGAGGTCGACTGATACGAAGCGGCGTGTGGTGATCGTCGGTGGCGGCGGGACTGGCGACGCGGCGGCCTTTGCCCTGCGCAAGAAAGGATTCGACGGCGACATCGCGATCCTCAGCGCAGACCTCGACCGGCCTTACGACCGGCCATACCTCTCCAAGGAGTTCGTGCGCGGCGAGATCGAGGCACCGAAGGTCTTCCTGCATGAGGAAGCTGACTATGCCAAGGAACACATCGAGCTCCAGCTCGACCAGCGCGTGGCGGGCGGCTCGGTGGAAGAACGCAAGCTCATGCTGGCGGGCGGACGGGAGGTTTCCTTCGACGTTCTCGTGCTGGGCCTCGGTGGGACACCGCGGCGCCTGCCCGGCATTCCCGACGCCGCGAACGTGGTCACGCTCCGCTCGCTTCGGGACAGCCAGGCGATTCGCGACGCGCTCGGCCGTGCCAAACGCCTTTTGCTGATCGGAGCCGGGTTCATTGGCGCCGAGGTGGCGGCCTCGGCGCGGAAGCTTGGAAAAGACGTGCTGATTGTCGAGGCTCTGCCGGTCCCCCTCCAGCGAGCGCTTGGCCGCGAGGTCGGCGAGATCTACGCCGGGATCCATCGCGATGAAGGCGTCGACCTGCGCACCGACACCAGAGTCGACGTCTGGCATTCGAGCCGCGACCGTGTGACCGGAGTCACGCTCTCGGACGGCACGAGAGAAGAGGCGGACCTGGCGCTGGTCGCCGTCGGGATCGAGCCCAACCTGGAGCTGCCGAAGGCGTTGGGTCTGCCGATCGAGGGTGGCGGCGTTCGCGTGGACGAGGGCCTCCGGGCGGCCGAGGACGTATATGTCGGTGGCGACATCGCGCTTCACCGCCATCCCGTGCTGGGTCGATCGATCCGCGTCGAGCACTGGGAGGTCGCCAAGAACCAGGGACGCGGAATCGGTGCTTCGATCGCCGACGGCCACACTCCGTACCGGCGACTGCCGTACTTCTGGTCCGACCAGTACGACGTCAGCCTCGAGTACCGCGGTCATGCGTCGGGCGACGACACCGCGGTGTGGCGTGGCGACCGGGCAGGGCGGCAGTTCTCGGTCTTCTATCTACGCAAGGGCATCGTCGAGGCGGTGCTGTCGCTGAACGACTCGAAGACGAACGAGCTGGGTGGCAAGCTCGTCGAGAGCCGGCGGCGCATCGAGCCGTCCGCCCTGGAGAGCTCGGGCGCGGACCTGGCCGAGCTTGCTGGGCTGACTGGCTCCTAGCCGGGCTGGTTCTCCTCGGGAAGAAGCCAGGGCAGCGCCTCGGACAGGGGGCGGACCAGTGTGTTGGCCTTCTCCTTCTCGATCAGGTTCCCGGCCACCAGTCCGAGCGCGGCCATGAAAGCGGCCTGCTCCGCCTTGTGCCCGATGTCGCCGTGCTCCGCCTTCCAGCTCACGAGGGCCTGACCTGACTCCGTCATGCCGAAGAGGTTGCGCCGGACCTCGTCCCACGCAGGTCCCCGGTCCGCGCTCTCGATCGCGTGGAGCGCGGCCTTCTCCGCGTCATGTACCGCGCTTTCGTGGAGACGCGCATGGCGATCCCATCCCTGCGCGGCACGTTCGACCCCTGCCGGCGAGAGCACTCGGATGTCGTCCATCAGGCGCGCGAGGGTGCGCTGATGCTCCGGAAAGCCGTAACCCTCGGCGTCGACGCTCACGATGAGTAGGCTAGCGCAGCCAGGCCGGCACCCAGCCGAAGCGGCCCAGAGCGAATGGTCCCGGCCCGGAAACGATGACCTGCGCGTTGACGACGACGGCCAGGTAGTAGAGCCAGCGGAATCCGTCGTCGCTGACTCCGAAGGCCACGGTCAGCGCTAGATTCCCCGCGAGAAGCAAACCTAGAATCCCCGCCCAACGCGTGGCGAAGCCGAGGATCAGCAGCACCGCGGCGACGGTCTCTCCCGCCGCCTGCGCGAGCGCGAATGGGAACCAGTAGGGCACGACCACGGAAACGAGAAACTCATGCAGGCCGGGAATCGGGTTTGCGCGCGCGGTGCTCTCGATCAGTCCCTTCATCCAACCCACGCCCTGCCATTTCTGGCTCGCGAAGTAAAGCCAGAAGAGACCGGCGACGAACCTGACGACGCTGGGCCACGCCTCGTTCACGGGAAGCTCCTATGTCAAGCGGCCGCCGCAATGGGGGCGGTGGCGCGCTGTGAGTGGTCTTGCCGGAGGCGCCGGTAAACCTCGTCAGAGATTTGGCGGCGCAGCGCTCTTATGGCTTCGGTCTTGGTGTTGCCGATGGTCAGGCGATGTGCAATGTAAGCGGTGGCAGCGCCACCGAGTCGCATCTGGGTGATTGCGATTCGGTGGAGCGCAACGTTGAGCTGGCGGTTGCCGCCGCGGTTGAGACGATGACGTTCA
>VBFH01000050.1 GCA_005883575.1 Chloroflexota bacterium
TCGATGAGCGGCCGATGCATCCCTACGAGCTCGCCTCGACGATGCGCGATCGGCATCAGGACGAGTTCATCCGTCTCAACTTCGGCTCGCTCTACCACACCGTCGAGATGCTCGAGCGGAACGGATGGATAGTGCCCGCCGAGCGCGAGAAGGAGGGACGCCGCCCCGAGCGCACGATCTACCGGCTCACCGACTCCGGCCGCGAGGCATTGGTGCGCGTGCTAGGTGACATCCTGGGCCACCCGCGGCGCGAGTATCCACATTTCGCCGCCGGATTGATGTTTATGCATCACATCAGCCGCCGCGAAGCGATGGGACACCTGAGCAGTCGGGTCGCGGCGTTGAAGGCCACGACGGAAAAGCTGAACAAGATCATGGCCGAGCTCCGCGCGGGAGGCGTCAGCCGTCTCGCTCTCATCGAGCTCGAGCACAAGATCGCGATGCTCGACGCCGAACGCCGGTGGGTCGGCAATCTCGAGAAGGAAATCGCCGAAGGCAAGCTGGAGTGGAAGGTCGGAATCGATCCCGACTACGCAAAGTTGAGGAGGAGACATGGCGCAAGCACGCACTAATCCGTGGCTCGTTTTGCTGGTTTTGACCACCGGCTTTTTCATGATCATGCTCGACACGACGATCGTGAACGTCGCGATCCCGGCGATGAGCACCGGCCTCAACACCACGCTGGATCAGATCCTGTGGGTGCTCAACGCCTACATCCTTGTCTATGCGGTGCTCCTCATCACCGCCGGACGCCTGGGCGATCTTTACGGCCAGCGCAACCTCTTCGCGCTCGGGCTGTTGATCTTCACCATCGCGTCAGCGTTGTGTGGAATCTCGCAAAACCCAACTCAGTTGATCGGAGCTCGCATCCTGCAGGGAGTCGGTGGCGCCTTGCTCACTCCGCAGACGCTGGCGATCCTGACCTCAATCTTTCCTCCCGAACGGCGCGGCGCGGCTTTTGGCATCTGGGGTGGCGTGGCCGGCCTCGCGACTCTCGCGGGACCCACCGTCGGCGGGGCCATCATCACCTACATCGACTGGCGCTGGATCTTCTACATCAACGTGCCGATCGGCATCGCCGCGCTCATCGCCACCTTCCTGATCATTCCCGACCTCCGTCCAGGGCGCCACCATGGCTGGGATGTGATTGGCATCATCATCGCCACCTCTGGCCTTTTTGCCATCGTGTTCGGGCTGATCGAGGGACAGCGCTACAGCTGGGGACAGATCGAGTCATACCCCATTACGATCCCGGAGGTGCTCGGCGCGGGCGCCGTGCTGATGGTGGTCTTCATCATCTGGGAGCGCTTTCAGACCGAACCGCTCGTTCCGCTGTCGCTGTTTGCCGACCGCAACTTCGCGGTCGCGAACTGGATCGCGGCAGCAATTAGCTTCGGAATGCTGAGCATGTTCCTGCCCTTCACTATCTACTTGCAGTCCGCGCGCGGCTTCTCGGCCCTGGCCGCGGGCTTGACCTTGGCGCCCATGTCGCTGACGTCGATGTTGACCGCGCCCTTCGCCGGCCGGTTTGCGGACCGCATCGGCGGCAAGTACATTCTCATAGCCGGGATCATCCTGTTCACGATCGGGATGGGCACCATCGCCCTGGTTGCGGGTCCGGACTCCACCTGGATCAACTTCTTGTTGCCGGCTGTCGTCGCCGGCCTGGGCATCGGCATGACGTTTGCGCCCATGACCACGGTGGCGATGCGCAACATCTCACCGCGGGTCGCGGGCTCGGCTTCGGCGGTCTTGAACACAATCCGCCAGCTCGGCGCCGCGATCGGCAGCGCGGTCGTCGGCGCGATGCTCCAGAACCAGCTGGCGACGACGCTGCACGATCAGGCGGTCAGCCACGCGAGCTCGTTGCCCGCGGCTTTCCGCAACCAGTTCGTCGCCGCCTTCAGCAATGTGTCCTCAAAAGGCTTTGAGATCGGCGCGGGTGAGTCAGGAACCCGACTTCCGAGCAATCTCCCGCCCTCGGTCGCCCACCAGCTGGCGGTGATAGCGCACGAGGTCTTCGTCAGCGCCTACATCGACGCGATGAAGGCGACGTTCATCCTGCCGATCCTGCTTCTGGTGTTGACCGCCATGACCACGCTGCTGATCAAGCGCCGGCCGCGAGCCGCGGTCCAGCAGCAGGCGCTGGAGGAAGTCCGGGCAGCGACGGGCTGATCCACCGCCAGCTTAGAGGCGGCCTCCCGAGACCAGTTTCAGAGCGGCCAAGAGGACCACGGCGCCGATGAAGGCGACGATCAGGCTACCCCAGAAGTGGACAGTCCCGGTTGCACCGAAAAGCGAGCCCAGCAGAAAGCCGCCGATGATCGCGCCCGCGATGCCGACCACGATGTCGGCGATGCAACCGAAGCCGCGGCCTGCCACCACGCGCGCAGCGACCGCTCCGGCGATCAGACCGATGACGATCCAGGCCAACCAGGAGCCGGGATCGACCTGGAACTGGGAGGCAAGCACCGCGACTGCAAACATCATCTCCGGAGCCAGTCCGCAAGCAGCGTGAAGACCTCTTCGCTGTCTATGTCGTTGAACGGCTCGTGGTACCTGCCGTCAAGGATGTGCAGCTCACTCACGGCCGGCGACCTTCGGTGGAGCTCTTCGCTGCCGGCGGGGTCGATCAGAGGATCGGCGCTACCGGCGAGGATCAAGAACGGAACCTTGATCTCGCTTGCTCGCTCGAGGTTCTCGGCTGAGGCATGCATCCACTCGTCATAGAGGCGGCTGGAAATCTTCGAGTGCACCAGCAGGTCGGTGCGGTATGCCTCGACCACCTCAGGTATCCGCGAGACCATCCGCGGATCGACTCCATTGTCCATCGCCAGGCGGGGCGCGATCTTCGACGCCACAATTCCAAGGTTCGCCTTCCAGGCCGGAACCCGCACCTTCAGCTTCAGGGCCGGGCTCGAAACCACAAAGCGCCGGGCATGTTTGAGCTTGCCCGAAAGAACCGTGGTCAGGATCGCGCAGCCGCCGAAGGAATGGCCGAGCGGCACCACCTCGCCCTCTGCCTCGGATTCAACGTGCGCCACGAACACCGCCGCGTCCTCGACCCACTGCGACCATGAGTCGACATGTCCGCGCTGTCCGTCGCTTTTGCCATGGCCGCGCAGGTCGACCGCGTACGTCGCCATTTGAAATTGCGACATTCCGCGTGCGAACCATTCGTACCGCCCGCTGTGCTCCCCGAGTCCATGCACGACCGCAAAGGTGATCCGCGCTCCGGCCACCGGCCACGCTCGGTACGCGAGCCTGGTGCCATCGGCAGAGTTGATGAAGGCGTCGCTGACGACAGCGCTCTCAGGCGCCAAGGTGACCAAAGCCTCGCAAGATCTTGAGCGCTTCTTGCTCCGCCTCGAGAAGCGTCGGAGCGTAAGCACGGATCCCGCACAACGCGTAGGCCCACTCCGGGCTAGGGGGGCTCATCGAGTGGAGGCGGAAGGTCGGCGGGTAGAAGAAGATGCGCTCGCCCTCGACCTTTTTGATCACTGGGCGTTTGGCGAGCACATCCTCGAGCGATTGACCGCTGAGCAGGCGGCCGCACCGGAAATCCAGCCGCCGCAGCTTGGCCAGCGGATGATCTTCGTCCTGGATCGACGTGCCGATCTTGTACTCGGCGCTCAAGTCGCGCATGAAGATCGTGAGGATCAGGGCGTCGGTTTCGTCGCCCGCCATCTTGACGAACCCGGCGGCGCTGATGCGTTGGCCTTCTTCGTTTCGGAGGTGGCGGAAGTACTCCATCTCAAACAGCCCTCGCGATTGCGAGCTGGCGACCCATGGCCGGCCGCAGCGCCAGGCCCGCACGCCCGCGAGTGCGTCGAACTGCTCGTGAACGCGTTCGAGACGCTGCTCGGGCAGCCCGTACAGACGGTAATGGAGGACCCTCGCCATTTCCGCAGTAAGCCTACGCGTCGAGGCGGCGGACGCGCCGTCGAGCGCGCCATTCGCATGAGCTCCTCTTGCCAAGGCGGCGCCGTGACGCGAACCGCAAGCCGGTCGGTTCCGGCGGCAAGAAGGAAATCGCCGCGATGCCCCGTCTCCAGGAGGCCACGCTGCTGCGGGCTGAGATGAAACGCGACCTGCAGCTTGGCGGCTTCGCCAGGTCGCTGGGCGCCGAAGAAGACCAGCGCAGGGTTCGTTGCCACGACCGCACCCTGATCTGAGCTCAGCAGGTCGCCGGGATTCTGGGTCGCGAACACCAGCGAGCCGTCGTACTTGCGGATCCGGCGCGCGAGGCTGACCACGAAGCGGCGGATGGTCGCGTCTTCGAACAGCAGGCCGAGCTCGTCGATCACCAGCATGCGGCGGCGGTCCTTGCGCTTGATGCGGGTCCAGAGCGCCTCTGCGAGCAGGAAATGGACCGGCGCCACCATCTCCTCGCGCAGCTCGCGCATGCCGAAGACGACGATCGGCGCCTCCAGGTCGACGTTGGTCGGCGCGCTGAACATCCGGCCCAGGCTGCCGGAGACCCAGCGCTGCAGGATCAGCGCCACCCTCGACCCGCGAGGCAACCGCCCAGAAACGTCACGGAGCACCGGCTCTTCCACCTGGTCGTAGGCCTGCCGCGCCGCAGCCTCGACCAGGGCGCGCTCGGACTCGTCGAGAGCCCCGCAGACGCACGCACACAGATCGACCGCGTCGGCGGCCGCGGGGCCCAGCCACGCTTCATCGCGGCGGTCCGAGGGTTTGAGGTCCAGCACGTTCAGGGCATGGCCGGAACCCAGCGCGAGCTCGACATCGACGCCGCCGAGCTGCCGCGCCAGGCTGCCGTATTCGTGCTCGGGGTCGATGATCAACACCTGGGTGCCTCGACCCAGCGCGCCCATCGCCAGGGTCGAGAGCAGGTACGTTTTGCCCGCGCCCGAATGCCCGAAGACCCCAATGTTGGCGTTGGCGTAGCGATGCTGCTCGAAGGGATCGACCAGCACCGGTGCGCCAGTGGCTCGACCGCGGCCAATGAAGAGCCCGTCTGGCTGTTGCAGGTCAGGTTCGTGCCAAGGAAAGAACGTGACCAGAGCCGTTGAATCCAGCACTCGCCTGCGCCGAAGGCGGTCCGGCCCACCGGCTTGAGTGGCGAGAAAGCCATCGAGCATGCGGAAGGTGCACGGCTGCAGCTCGCATAAGATCGCCCGCGCGGCGGACTCGATTCGCCGCGATCCGGTCTCCAGGTCCTCAGCCGACGGAGAGGTCAGGGTGAGGTAGACCGAGACATGAAACGCCTTGTCCTGGCTCGAGGCCAGCCGGCGCTGGAGGTCCTCGGCGTTGGGCAGCGCGCCGGCCAGCGTCGGGTCGGACGCCGCTGCGCTGGCGTCGAGAAGGCGGGCTGCGCGCATGTTGATCAACTGCCGCTGGAGATAGCTGACGATCCAGGCCGCGGGCAAGGGAGTCGCGTGCCACGCCAGCTTGACCGCAAGGCCGGGCGGCAACAGACGGAAGAGCCAGCCGGGATCGAGGTCCGTGCCGGGAAGTCGCTCGACGTACCAGCTGCGGCTGAAGCCTCCGACGTGAAGAAATTCGTTGGCAAGCTCGCGGCCGAAAGGGCCCGCCGGCACCGCCTCACGCGGGACGCATTCGATCCCCATATCGCCCAGTGCGGCTCGCAGACGGGCCGCTTGGCCGGCGGCGATGACCAAGGACGTGCTCACGGAATGAGCTGAGCTCGACCGCCTGATCGCGTGCGCGAAAGACAGGTCGGCTCCGCGCATGTCCTCGAACTCGGTCGGGACGGCGGCCGCCTCATCGACCTCTTCATCGGCACCGGGCTGGACGTCGATCAACACCTGGAGGGGGACATCAAGCCCGTCGAGCAGCCGCCGGAACCCGTTCAACCACCTATGGCGGTCATCCTCGGCCGCGCCCGCGAAACCGATCGGCCTGGTATCGATGATCGTCAGGGCCCCGTCGGCAAACCAGCAGCGCAACGCTTCCCGCCGGGCCAGTCGAATCATCGGCGCCTCAGAAATCGTCGTCGCATGAACCCTGGTCGCATACATTGGATTCGGTAGGTCGCGCAACAAAACGCAGCGATGTCGACCATCCAGCTGTCCGTGTGGCGTCCGCGCCATCGACCCCAGGCGGCTGCAGCACCGATAGCGACTATGGCCAGCGCACAAGTAGCGCGAATCGGCGCCACCGCCCAGCCCCTCGACCACACCGCGAACGCGGCGAGCAAAGCGATGACAAAGTAGGCGAGCCTCGTCGGCGTCAACCCGTAAAGAAGTTTGTCCTCGAGGTCGACGTCGAGAGGGATGCGCGCGGACATGCGCCACAACCTACGCAGCAGCGGCACGGTGTGGAACCCAGGCTGTTAACAGCTGGCGACCCTTAGAATCGAAAGGCAGCCCACCGCATGCTCGCGTAGCTCAACTGGCAGAGCAGGGGACTCTTAATCCCAAGGTTCAGGGTTCGACTCCCTGCGCGAGCACCAGCATGATGTGCTGATCCGGCTGAAGCACGACAAAAGCGTCCCGCCTGATGGTTGTCGTGGTTTCGGCTGATGCCTTACAGGTGTCCCGGCTGATGCTTGACACTCCCGCGCATGAGGGAGATGAGCGTGGCTGAGCAAAGGTACAAGGCGGTCATGGCGGTGATTTCGGAAGGGCGCACGATTACCCAGGTAGCGCGCGACTGGGATGTCAGCAGGCAAACGATGCACGCGTGGCTGGCGCGCTACGAAGCGGACGGACTGGAGGGCCTGGCGAATCTTTCGCATCGGCCGGCGCATTGCCCTCACCA
>VBFH01000083.1 GCA_005883575.1 Chloroflexota bacterium
CGGTACAGGTCCGTGGCCTCGAGCCACTCGCCAGCGTCGCTGGCGCGCTCGAAGGCCGCGACGTCCAACCACACTAGCCCAAAGTCGAGACCTACGTCCTCATCGCCGCGATTGACCAGAACTCCCGAGCCGAGGGCGGTGCGGAGCACGCGGAGCGCCTGACGCAGCGCCGTGCGCGCGTGCTCCTGGTCGAGCTCGGGCCAGAAGAGCGCCAGCAGGCTGTCGCTACGGTGAAAGCCGGGAGGTGTCGCAGCGGCAAGGTAGGCGAGGAGCGCGAAGCGCCGCGGCTGCCCGAGGAGCGTCCGCACCTCGCGCCCGTCGGCAGCGGTGAGGCTCAGTCTCCCGAGCATGCGGAGCTCGATCATGTGAGGCCTCTGTGGCGCAAGCGGTGCCGTCCAGAGGTCCCGCACGCCTGGGGGCGCCGTGACGGCCGGCGTCACGCTCGCGTCACCGAGACGCGACGCCTCTCCCCTAAACTGGCTTCGCGCTCGAAACCTAGCCGCGCAACGAGGCCACGGCAATTCGGAGCCGTCACCGGAAGCGGTGACGGAAGCGTGACGACATGGTGACGCACGCGACCGAAACTGGCACCGTCAACCTGGAAAACTCCTTTGGAGGTGTGCCATGAAACCGATCGAGAGAATCACCCTGCTGTACGCGCTGGCGACGCTGGTCTACGGGTGCGATTCGGACAGACGTCTCGTAGACCCTGGCGTATCAAAGTCCCTCATGGCCGACGCGAGCGGAGTCCCGTCCACGGAAGGACTCGCGAGTCCTCGGTGGCAGGAGACGGCGCGCAAATTCATCACACAGTCCGCGCTGTCGGGCAACTCTGCGGCCGCGACGCGGGTGTATGCCTATCTCAGCGTGGCGCAACATGACGCCGTGGTGCGCGCCGAGGACGCCATCGGGGTAAACGAGTCCGAGACCGATGCCACGCCTGGAAACGGTCTCGGGTCTGGAGGTCGCAGCCGGCTCGAAGCCGACCGCGGGGCGGTGGCGGGCGCGTCGGCAGTCGTGCTGACCTACTTCGATCCGGCCGACGCGCCGCTGTTCGAGGACCAAGTCCAGGACCAGGCGAACGCGGGACCAGGCCTGCCGCATCCCGACTTCGGTCGCGGAGAGGCCGTGGGCCGGCAGGTGGGCGCGGAGGCCATCGCGCGTGCGAAGACTGACGGCTTCGATCTGCCCTGGACCGGCACCGTTCCAGTCGGGTCGGGTCTGTGGTTCAGCAGTGCGAAGCCGCCACGGCCACCAGCCAACGCGCAGCTCCCGGGGATGCGTCCCTTCTTCCTGACCTCGGTCGATCAGTTCCGGCCGGGCGCACCGCCTGCGTTTGGTTCGCCCAGCTACCTCGCGGCGCTCGCGGAGGTGCGAGGCATCTCCGACACCCGCATGGCCGAGCAAGTGGACATCGCTCTCTTCTGGGCGAGGGGCGCAGGGACCAGCAGCATTGGAGGTTTCTGGAACACGATCGCCACCGGTTGGATCGAGGAGAGCGGGCTGCGTGAGCGCGAGGCGACGCACGTGTTCGCCCTGCTCGACGCGGCCATGATGGACGCGGCGATCGGCTGCTGGGACGCGAAGCTCACGTACTGGTTCATTCGCCCCCCGCAGGCCGACCCGGCCATCACGCTCATCCCCGCGATCGGTCTCCCCAATCACCCGTCGTACCCATCGGCGCACAGCTGCTACTGCGGCGCGGCCGCCGGCATTCTGAGCGGGTTCTTCCCCGCGAAAACCGACAGCCTCAACGCCATGGTGGCTCAAGCAGGGCTCGCGCGGATTTATGCCGGCATTCACTACCGGTTTGACGTTGAGACGGGAGCCCAACTCGGCCGTAACGTCGCGCGGTTTGTGAGCGAGGTCGATCGGTCTGGGAGTTCGGCGGTGGCGGGGCGGTGAGCGGTCTACATCAGAACCGCTGAGAGGCGTCGGGGGTCCACAACGGGCCTCGACGCCTCTCGACCTGCCTCAAAACCGCCGCGAATAGCTCACGAAGATCAGCGTGCTGGCGAAGTCCCCTCCGCCGTGCTTGCCGGTTTGCAGGTCCAACACGCTCGCCTCGCGATTCGCGCTCAGCCTGATCGGCACGCTCAAGGCGAGCTGGCTCGGACCGGTCGTGAGAGCCACGCTGGGATCGAGGGAAATGGAATACCCCGGCCTGCGGAAGCCGGGGTCGCCGCCGCCAATCAGATCGCGGACGGGTTGGCCGTCGATCCTGCCACCGAGACTGACGGAGACGCCCCGCTCCGGCCACACGGCGTACGCCAGCCCCAAGCGCGCGGAATAAACGTCCGGCACGGACCAATAGACCTTTCCACCCGGGTCTTTCGGGACGTCGCTCAGCCGGCGCGGATTGATCAAGTAAGACCCTGTCAGGTACGCGGTGCCGTTGTGAAATGCCCGCCGGTACGCCTGCAGCTGCAGGATGATGCCCCAGCCGCCATCCCCGGGTTCGATTGATTGGTCTACGGGGTACTGGATGGCAGTGCTGTCCGCGAGGAAGTAATCGGCCGACGCCGTGTGGGTTCCGCTGGGCGCCTTCACGCCGAGGCCGAGCGCGATGTTCCCCGAGTGGTTGTGCGGGTCCAACAACCACCCGCTGCCGACCAGACTCACGTCCCCCAGTCCGACCGCCGTGACGGCGTGCCGAGCGGAGTCCGCATAGAGACGCGACTGCATGCCGTACACGAAGGGTACCGTGAGGCTCAGGCTGAATCGATCGGACACGGCGTACGACGCGGTGACGTCGACCGAGTGGAGGTTGATTATGAGCGGCTGGTTGGTCGGGAGCCGTTGAGTCCCTACGAACAACTGGTCGGCGTGGAGATGGCGGTACCCGAGCGCGATCCTCCACTGGTGGGCTGCGAGATCCGCCACCTGCAGTTCGCCCTGTCCCCCCAAACTGGGGGTTGTGAAGCGCACCGGCATTCAGCCTTGCGCGAACGACTGCCTCGGAAGGGCCAGCAAGCCCACGCCGATCGTGAGAAGGGCCACCGGGTGAACGCGCATAGAACCTCCTCGTGCTGTCAACAGCGGTCCACTACCGCGCCGGAAGGATTGCGGCAAGGCTCCGCTGGATTGTCTCGTTCGCGATTGGGCCGGGGTTGACTACGCGCACGACACCTTGGGCGTCGATGAACACCGACGTCGGCACGCCGCGGAGCGCGTAGCTCTTGCGGACCTTGCCTTTCTCATCGAGCAGCACGGGAAAGGGCATTCGCGATTCGTCCACGAACTTCCGGACGTCCCGCATCCGCTCCTGATCGGTCAAGTTGATCGCCAGCACCTGCAGATCCTGATCTTTATGCGCGTCGTAGGCGTCAATGATGTCGGCCATCTCTCCCCGGCACGGTTTGCACCACGAGGCCCAGAAATTGAGAAAGACGGGACGGCCCTTGTAATCGGAGAGACTCGCTGTCCCGCCCGCGAGCGTTTTCAGCGTGAAGTCGGGCGCAGGCGATCCCAGCGTCTGGGCGGACAGCGGTCCTGCGGCGGTGAGAAGCGTCGCGACAGCGATCGAGAAACGTCGTTCACAGAGTCGCACGATACCGCTCCCATTGCAGCTTCAGCTGGTTCATGAACTCGACGAAGCCCTGATCGTTCCGAATGTTGTCGAGGTTCGGGTCCCTCGCGAAGTAGGGGTAGCAGGGCCAGCCGGTCTCCGTCGCCTGTCGCAGCCAGTACACGGCGCGGGCCGGCTGGCGGAGCAGGGCGTACACCGTGGCGATGTTGTAGGCTGTGTGATGAAAGTGAACGAAGCCCTTTCCCTTCACCAAGGCGGTCCGGACGTCCTCCTCGGCCCGCCGGGCATCGCCCCTCTTGGCGCGCAGTACAGCACGCGTGCTCGTGACCACGCCACCGCGGTCCTCCGGGTGCTCCCCCAGGTAACGCGCCATAAGCGTGGCCGCTTCTTCGTCCCGGCCGAGATAGAGGAGGGCCCAGGCGACCTGATAGTTCCAGAGTGACAGGTTGGACTGAGGTGGCACCTGGCGGATCAGGCGTAAGCCATCCTCGTAGCGTCCCTGGTACACGAGGGCGAGGCCGATGCGTCGGGTGGCACCGTAGTTGCCCGGATCGATGGCGAGCGTTCTTTGGAATTCGTCGACGGCTTTGTCGAGGAGCCCGAGGTGCAGGTAGATGGTGCCGAGACCGTGATGCGCTTGGGCCAGGTTCGGGTTGAGCTGCAGGGCCCGGCGGTATTCCCCCACTGCCGGCTCGGGCGCCAACCGGCCCGACAGGCCTGACAGCAGAGCCCCACGTGCGAAGTAAGCCTCGGCGAGGTCCGGGTCGAGACGCAGCGCCTTTTCCGTGGCCACCCAGGCCCGTTCGACCACCGCCGTGTCGCGAGGCAAGAACTGTTCGATTCGCAGGACGTATGCGTGAGCCAGCTCCGCCTGGGCCGCCGCGAAGTCCGGATCGAGCGCGACCGCCCGCTTGAGCAGCGTGATGGCGACTGAATCGTCCTCGCGGTTCTCACGCCGCAGCCGAATTCTCCCGCGGAGGTAGTCGTCGTAGGCCTCGAGATTCTTTGTCGGGATCGTGCGCAGGGCCCGTTCCTCCGACGCGCTCAGGGGCAACTTGAGCGACGTCAGGATGCCGCGCGCCACTCGATCTTCCAGGGCGAATCGGCGCTCCACCGGTTCCTCGAATCGGTCCGCCCAGAGTTGGTACCCCGACGCCGCGTCCACCAGCCGCAGGTCGACTCGCACCCGATCTCCCGACACCTGGAGGCCGCCTTCCACGAGCGCATCGACCTGGAGTTCTCGGGCAATGTCCCGCGGCGATTTGGTCGTGCCTCGGTACGAAGTCGCCGAGCTTCGTGAAACCACTCGCAATGCGCGAAGGCGGGCGAGGTCGGTCGTCAGGGCCTCGGTGAGTCCATCGGCGTACCACGAGCGCAGGGTGTCTGCGGAGAGGTTGGCGAGCGGCAGCACGGCCAGGGACTGCACGCGGCCTGTGACGGGCCTCGGCCACAGTCGACCGCGCCAGCCGCTGGCACTCGACAACACCATACCGGCGACGACGGCGGCGATGCCGGCAGGCCACCAGACGCGACGCACACGCGGCGAGGTGGTCGCCGTTGCAACGTGCCGGGCTTCGCCGGATGAGGGGCTCGGCAACTCCACCAGCGTCGCAGTCTGCCGGGCCCGCACCGCCGTGAGCAAGGCTTTGGTCTCGGCAGCGGGCTCCGTCTCGAGGTCTGCAGCGAGCTGCTTGGTGAATTCCTCGTAGGCTGCCACGGCGCCTGCGCGGTCGCCGAGGCGGTCGAGCAGCCTGACCAGCCGGCGCAGTGCATCCTCTTTGTGGGGTGCGAGCCACACGGCCCGGCGAGCCCATTCAGCCGCTGCAGGAAGGTCGTCCGCCGCCTCGCACTGCTCCACCAGCGCCCGCGCGCCGCGAGATGCGGCCTCGCGCAGTCGTGCCCGCTCCCGCTCCAGCCAGCGCTCGAATTCCGCCGCGCCTGAAATGAAGAACCCGTCCAGCGTCTCCCCGCGATAGAGCTCGAGTGCTTCGCTGAACTGTTGTATCGCGATCGCTTCATCGAAGGCGACGACATCACACCAGAGGTGGTCGACGTTGAGCCCGATCTCTTCGTCACCGCGCGTCACGACCACATCGGCGCCGAGTGCGCTCCGGACGACGTGGAGCGCCTGGCGCAGTGCGGCACGGGCGTGCTCTTGGTCGAGCTCCGGCCAGAACAGCGCCAGCAGCGTGTCGCGGCGGTGGAGCCCGCGGGGGGTGGCGGCGGCGAGATACGCGAGGAGCGCCAGGCGCCGGGATCGCGTCAGCAAGCTCTTGACCTCGCGTCCCTCGGCGTCGGTGAGGTGCAGAGTCCCGAGCAGCCGGAACTCGATCATGCAAGGCCCCTTCGGCGCTGGCGGAGCAGCAACTGTCACCGCGACCGGTAACGGACCGGTCACGTCCTGGTGACGCGGCCGGCTGAAACTAGCTCCGTCAACCTGAAGCTACCGGTTGATTCAGGTCCGGGCAATCAACTCTAGGAGGTGTGCGATGAAACCGATCGAGAGAATCACCCTGCTATGCACGCTTGGGGTTGTGGCTTACGCGTGTAGTCCGGACAAACGCCTGGTGGGTCCTAACGCTGCGAAACCACTAGCGGCCGAAGCTGCCGGAGAGGATCAGCCCGCGTATGGTCCCTGGGGCGCGCCGGTGAACCTCGGCCGGGTTGTCAATTCGGCCGCGAACGAGCAGCACCCCGCGATTTCCAAGGACGGCCTGAGCCTGTACGTCAGCTCCGACCGCCCGGGAGGGCTCGGCGGCACTGACATCTGGGTCTCGCAGCGAGCCAGTATCGATGATCCCTGGGGCGCGCCGGTGAATCTGGGGCCCAACATCAATACGTCCGGCAATGACTTGGCCCCGACGTTCACCCCAGACGGGCACCAGCTCTACTTCCACAGTACGGGACGGGGAGGGTGTGGTCTCGCCGACCTGTTCGTCGCTCGGCGTCACGACAAGCGCGACGACTTCGGTTGGGAGCTCGCCGAGAACCTCGGCTGTGTGGTGAACGGCCCGTACGCCGACGCCGGCCCGACGTACTTCGAGGATGAGGCGACTGGCATCACGACCCTGTACTTCACGGTGCAGAACAATCCACCCGGCTCGGACCAGGGCTTTGACATCTACG
>VBFH01000026.1 GCA_005883575.1 Chloroflexota bacterium
GATTGACTCGGGTCCGACCAGCCGAACGTTGCGGTCACCCCACGGCGTCACGACCGGGCCGCCGATGACCTCCGCGCCCGTCTCCGCGAGGTGCTGGGCGAGCGACTCGCTGTCTTCCGTCTGAAAGGCGAGGCGCACAGCGCCCGCAACCCGGCGCCCGACTTCGATGCCGTCGATCGCCGCCGCCTGAGACTCGTCGAAGATCTCGAGCGTCGCATGACCGGCGTCGAGCAAGACGGCGCGTCCGCCGTCATTGCGAAATTCCGCGACCTGAGCAAGGCCGAGCGCATCGCGGAAGAATGCGGTCGTGCGGTCGAAGTCCTGGACCGTCAGAACGAGTCGCATCTCTTGCGTCTTCATGGCGATAGTCTGATGACTGAAGTGGAACCCCAGTCTTTGCCCGTGACGGGTGTGTGCGAGATCGCGCTGGAGATGTCCGACCTTGACGCGGGCGAGCGCTTCTACACCGGATTGCTGGGGTTTCCGGTGGTGGAGCGGTGGACCAGCCGAGGCGGCGCGATCTGGCTGATGGCGGGCGAGCGAACCCGGATCGGACTGTGGCGACCGCAGATCGGTCTCGGGGGCGGCAGAGGCGGTGTGCACGTCCATTACGCGATGCACCTGCCTGCCTCCGCATATGACGCCGCTGTCGCGCGGCTGCGGGAGGCCGGGCTCGAGGTCCTCGACCACGACCACTCCGCGTACGGCCACGGCCGGGGTCGCGCCGCCTATGTGACCGACCCCGGCGGGCATGTCGTCGAGCTCTGGACGTGGGACGTCGCCGAGCACCTAAAGGAACACAGGCAAAAGGAGAGCCCGGGGAGCAACTGAGGGCGCAGTGCGATTCGTCACCAGAAAAAATGCGGTGGTCGACCGGATCGCGTGCCCGTGGCTGATCCGGCGCTTCCTCGACAAAGACGCGGAATTTCTCTACGTCGCTGCCGAGGATGTTGCCCGTGTGGCCCGTGAGCGCGATGCGGTCCCGTTCGATGTCGAGGGCGTGGAGCTGGGCCACGTCGACGGCCGCTGCTCGTTCGAATCCATCCTCCTCAAGTACGGGCTCGACGACCCCGCTCTGGAGCGGATGGCAAGGATCGTGCATGGCGCCGACGTAGAGGCCGACCTCAGCTCCACACCGGAGGCGGCCGGCCTGAAGGCGGTCGCGATGGGGTTTCGGCGCCTGTACGGCGACCGCGATCACGAGAAACTCGAAGCACAGTTGGGCCTGTACGACGCGCTGTACGAATGGTGCCGAAACTCTTGACAAGGTCCCATATATCGCCTCACGATATAGCGAGAGACGATACGTGGCGATCCGAGACGACGCTGCCCTTCTGATCCTGACCAGCCTGGCGGGCGGTCCCAAGCATGGCTACGTCATGATCGAGGACATCGCATCCATCACCGGCGTCCGGCTCGGGCCTGGAACGCTGTACGGAGCGATCTCCCGGCTCGAGGCAGAGGGCATGATCCAGGCCCTGGAGAGCGACGACCGGCGCAGGCCATACCAGATCACGGAGCGCGGCCGTCGTCGCCTCGAGACCGAGATCGGGGGCATGAAAGGCCTGGTGGCGACCGGCCTGCGGCGCCTCAAGCGAGCCTGACCATGCGCAAGCCGACCGCCGCGGTTTCAGTCGTGCTTTTGCTCTTGCTCTCGGTCGCGGTGGCTGAGGCCAGCCTCGCGGCGCTGCGGCTGCTCTTCAGCTCGATTCTGAGGCTTTACATGGTGGTCGAGGTCGGCGGCCAGGTCCTTCAGATGGCTGTGCCGGGATGGGTGCCTGTGCCGCAGGTGGCAGTTCACAACCCTGGCACGATCGCCTCGTTCGTCTTCACCCTGGCGTAGGACCTGGCGGCCGCAACCTGGCGGTTTCGCCGTTGGACGCCGGTTCCATGAAAGGTCTCTTGCGGCTCTACCCGCGATCTTGGCGCAAGCGCTATGGCCGCGAGATGGAGGTCCTCATGGAGGACATGCCCGGAAAGCTCAGCATCGCACTCGACCTGTTGATCGGAGCCGCTGTGGCTTACCGGGACGTGATCCGCGCCAACCGCATTCTCAGCGCCGCCGGCGCGTACCTCCACGGGATCTGCGTCGCGGTGCTGCTCCAGGCCATCGCCTTCCTGAGCATGCTTCTGTTTGCCCAGAGCTCGGCCGGCTCGACGGACGTCCACCTCGGCCCGATTGATCTCGCCACGGTGTTCCGCGGCGGCGACTAATCAGAACACCTTCAGATCGCTTGCCGCCGACGTGTGGATCACGAAGGCGCTCGAATGGGTGCGGCTAATTGGTCTTTTGGTCGCCCTCCTGGCTGCGCTCGCACTTGTCATGGCGGCGCCGCGGTTGCTCAGGAGGTTGCGACGGATGACAGGCCGACCCGAACCTCGCAGCTGCGCCGCAAGCTCGTCGCCGAACGTGCTTTTCCCTGCCCCGTCTACACCGTCGACCGCGACTAAGGTGACACGATCTTGACGTGCGGTTTGGAGCACGGCGGCGGCGACCCTCTGGAGGACTTGATGTCCGGCGACGCTGCTGATCAAGGGTTGGAGCTCCGAACCGAGCGCCTGATCCTGCGCCGCTGGCGACCGAGTGACGGGGAGCCTTTTGCCCGCATGAACGCCGACCCCGAGGTCATGCGCTACATGATCCGCCCGCTGACCCGCGAGGAGTCCGATGCCTTCGTGGATCGCATCGAGCGCCAGTTCGAAGAGCACGGCTTCGGTCTATGGGCCGTCGAAATTGCAAACGAGGCTCCGTTCATCGGCTACGTGGGCCTATCGATTCCCAACTTCGAGGCGCACTTCACGCCCGCGGTGGAGGTCGGCTGGCGGCTCGACCGTCCGTACTGGGGTCGCGGCTACGCCACGCAGGCTGCGCGCGCGGCGATCGCGGACGGTTTCGGGCGGGTCGGGTTACGCGAGATCGTCTCGTTCACTGTCCCGGCCAACGCCCGATCGATCGCGGTCATGGAACGGCTCGGAATGACACGCGACCCCGCCGACGACTTCGAGCACCCGAACGTGCCGGAGGGCCACCCGCACGGCCACCATGTGCTCTACCGGTTGGCGGCGCCTTGAGCCCCGCGCAGCTCGAAGACCGGGCGTTTCGCGGCCGCGGCGGCAGGGTCCTTGAGGATGTCGCCTGCACCGAGGATCGCCAGCAGCACGGTCCCGACCGGGATTCTCCGGACGTACGGCCCGAGGACATCGCGGAAGAACCCCGTCCGGGCTTCCCCGATCAGCTCGCTGGCCGTCACCTCATCGCGGCGCTGGCCGACCGATAGGGTCGCCTTGCCCGCCGCGCGAAGATTCCGAACCCAGTTGACGTCACCGAAGGTCCCGATCACCCAACGCCGGCCGTCGATCTCCACCAGGGCGATCGGGGTGGTGCGGAGAAGACCGCTCTTACGGCCTCGGACGGTGATCAGCGCGTTGGGCCCGAGCAGGGGACCCCGGTTCAGGATTCGGCGAGCGATCGGGTTGAAGACGCGCACGAAGGAAGGAGCTTGGGATCGCATATCAGTTGCCATGAACTCAATGTTAGCAGCTCAATCAATCAGTTGCTTGGCTGGTCGGCGCCGGGAGACTCCCAGCCAGAGCTCCAGCTGGCGCAGCGCCCGATCGCCGCGTCTGGGGTCGGTCATCACCGGCAATGTCATCGACGTGAGCGTGGCGACGATCAAGGCCGCGACGGCGTCGCTGTCGATGTCGGCTCGCAAACCGCCCTCGCGCACCGCCCTGCGTAGGAGCCCGCGCATGGTCACGTGCCAGACGTCGTACATCTGGTTCAGGATCGCGCTGATCGAACTGTCACGAACCGAGCGCAGGGCCAGCTCCGCCATCACCGCGCCGAGCTCCGGCTCGTCGACCAGCAACGTCCTGACCGACCTGAGGTAGTTCCGGAGCTGCTCTGAAGGCGATCCATGCGGCGCCAGCGTGGACCGGAACCGGCCCATCGCGTGATCGAGGACGGCGCGAATCAAAGCCTCCTTGGTCGGGAAGTAGTAATGCAGGGTCGCGATGTTGACCCCCACCTCGGCTGCCACCTCGCGCGTGCGCAGCCCTTCGAAACCGCGCTCGGCGATCTCGCGGTAGGCCGCCAGCACGAGCTCCTGCCGCCTCTTCTCGCTCACCGCCCCTGGCCGTCTCGTCGCCACCTGCGCCGGCATGGGACTAATTAAACACTTGATGGAGACTGGATCTTCATGTAACGGTCGTACTGCATCCGGAAGAGCTCGACCACACCGGCGACATCTTCCGCGCCCTGGATCCACACGCTGACCCAACCCGTCTCCGGCAGGACGTGGTGCGGCTCGGCCCGCCCGGCCTTGATCAGCTCGTCGTGCAGACGCCGAGGCACCGGCAAGTCGGCTAGACGATCGCCGTGCACGTGCCCCATCTCCCTTTTGCCCAACCGATACTCGGTGCCTCCGAACCGATGCGGTAGGGCCACCACGCCCGGCCAGGAGGTGACCGCCTCCCGGATCAGCTCACCCGGTCTTTTCACGAAGATCGGCTCGAGCCACGACGGTCTCGGCGGCGAGCATCTCCACCACCGCGTGCACATCACCTGTCTGCTTCAACACGCGCAGCTGCCGGTCGGCGCTGGTTCCCTCCTTCAGGATCGTGTGCACGTACTCCACCGCCTTCCGCGAGCCGAGCTCGTCGACGACGTCGTCGACGAACTCGACCAGCTCCAGCGCCAGATCCCGCATCGGGACCTCCGCCTGCTTGCCGAAGTCGATCAGCTTGCCGTCCAGGCCATAGCGGATCGCCCGCCACTTGTTCTCGGCGATCAGGGCCGGCATGTACTTGCGAAATCCCAGGTTGCCGCTGCGCAGCTGCAGCAGCTTGGCGCAGATCGCCTGCATCAAAGCCGCGAGGCAGATCGTCTCGTCCAGGCGCGTCGGCATGTCGCACACCCGAAACTCGAGCGTGGGAAAGGTCGGGTGGGCGCGAAGATCCCACCAGATCTTCTTGCCGTTGTCGATGGAGCCTGTCTTGACCAGGAGCTCGACGTAATTCTCGTATTCGTCGAACGAGCTGAGCTCGGGCGGGATGCCGGTGCGCGGAAAGTTCGACCAGATGACGCTGCGATAGGACTTCAGGCCGGTGTTCCGACCCATCCAGAAGGGGCTCGACGTGCTCAACGCCAGCAGGTGGGGCAGGAAGTAGCGCGCCTCGTTGAGCACCTCGATTCGCAGGTCGTTGTTGGGGATCGCGACGTGGACGTGAAGGCCGAAGATGACGAGCGCGCGGACGACGTCCTGCAGCTCCTCCTCGAGCATCTTGTAGCGGTCGTGGTCGGTGATCTGCTGGGCGTCCCAGCGCGAGGTCGGGTGCGTGCCCGCGCACGCCAGGCGCAGACCCTCGGGCTGCAGCAGCTCGGCCAGTGTCTGGCGCATCTCTCCCAGCTGCGCGCGCGCCTCGTCGACGTTCTCGCAGATGGTCGTGCCGACCTCGACCACCGACTGCATCATCTCGCGCTTCACCTTCTCGCCCAGCTTTGGCGCCGCGGCCGCGAGCAGGGTGTCGATGTGCGAGTGGAGCTCGCCTGACGCGTCGATGATCTGGTATTCCTCCTCGACGCCGATCGTGAGCAAGCCGCCCCGACTCATGCAGGTCCCTCGACAACGAATGTTGGCACGACGCTGCCCGCGCCGGCCGTCACGTTGAGCAGGGCGGCGGCGGAGACGCGGGTCATGAATCCGCCCGCGCGGCCGTCGAACAGGTAAGGGTCGAGGTCGACCGCCAGGTCGAGGTAGCGAAGGCCTTCGAGGACCACCGGGAAGGGCACCCGCGGAATCTCGACCGCCTCCTGGACGACATAGCTCTGCGTCGTCGCAACCTGGATCGCCGCCTCCCACTCCGTCTGGTCGACCGTCCAGCCGAGCACCACGCCCTTGCCCCCGTACTCGTCGTTCGGCTTGAGCACCAGATGCTGACGGCGGCCCGCGATCTCGTCGACGAGCTCGGGGCGGACCCGCCGAGTCCAGGGGATGTGGCGGCGAACGGCCGCGCGCTGGGCTGTGGTGTAAAGGCGTTCGTAGCGATCGTCTGACAGCAGCGCCAGGCTCATCTTCTTGTGCAGCAGCTTGGCGCGGAAGCTGTTGACGACGCACGCTGCGCCGGCCACATACGCGTCGCCCAGCGCCCTGGTCTCCTCGCCGCGGTCGAGCAGCTCGCTGGTGAGGACGCGGCGATACACCAGGTTGACCGCCGCACCCTGAGCGTACAGCTTGCCTCGGCGGAACTCGAGCGCCCGCGGGTCGCAGATCACCGTCCTGACGCCGGCCTCCTCGAAGAAGCTTTTGAACATCTCGAACTCAGGGGCCGTCGGCAGGCCCTCCCAGTCGACGATCGCCATCACGGGGGTGGCGCCTCGGTCCCACTGCGCGAACGCGCGGAGCATGGAGCGCAGCTGTCGCCGGCGTGTCGGCAGAAAGCGGCCCCGAAACTGCTTGCGGAACGCTTTCATCACCGGCAGCCTGGCAAAGATCTGGGCCAGATTGTCGCTGTACGCCATGCCCGCCGGAGACTCCGCGTTGTACTCGACAAACCGCACCTCGTCGGCGAAAAAGCTGTCGAGACGCGCTGAGGGCGAGGATGACTTGAAGCCGGGATCTGCCATCGCGAGCCGCTCCTCTTCGGGCTCCAGGCCCAGCTCTGCCCGCAGCTCGGTGTCCTTCAGCACCGCCTTCTCGAGCGCGGCCAGGGCCCTGAAGACGCCCTCGGCGGCGGAGACAGCCTGCTCGTAACGCCGCCGCGTCAGCAGCTGCGGCCGGATCGCGACGCAGAGCGGACGCTCGCCGAACATCAGGTGCCTCTCCCGCTGCCCCTCCGCCAGCGCTTCGGCGCTGCCCGCCGTCAGCCGCTCGTCGTCGAGCAGCGCGTGGTAGGCGGCGACCGGGTCTTTCACGCCTGCATCGGGCTGGGCGACGGCGCCCTGTGCGCGTGCTTCCACCAACGATGCTCGTCGCGCCATGGCGGCTGCGTGTCTCCCCGCGCGTAGCCGAGAACAAGGTCGCACATCCGGTCCAGCACCCAGCCGAAGTTGTCTTCCTTGATCGAAAAGTTGTCGAAATCGGGGGCGGGGTTCAGGAAGTCGATCGCGTACAGCACGTCGTCCCGGACCGCGAACTCGACCGTGTCCATGTCGTACCCGAGGGCCTCGACCAGGGTTCGCGCGTCATTGATCGCCTGCTCGCGCAGCCGTCCCTCGACCGGGTGCGAGATCTGGTAGCGCTCGTGGAAAGGGGCGCGAGGGTTGTAGCGGATCGGGAGTACGTGCTGGCGGCCGATGCAGATGCACCGGATGTAGTCGTCCCAGTTGATGAACTCCTGCAGGATCATCGTCTTCAGGCCGGTCTGGTCGTAGGCGGTGATCAGCTCCTCGATCGAGTTGACGATGAACACGTCCTTCCAGCCGCCGCCGGTGTTGGGCTTGAGCACGGCCGGCAGGCCTGTGTAGTTGACGATGGCGTCCCAATCGAGCGGGAACTGGAGGTTGCGAAGCGAACGCTGCTGGTCGATGTCCGGGATGTACTGCTTGTTGGGCAGGACGATGGTCTTCGGCACGGCGACGCCGAGCTTGCGCGCCAGCGTGCACTCGAAGAACTTCTCGTCGGCCTCCCACCAGAACGGGTCGTTGATCACGGTGGTGCCCATCAGGACCGCGCTCTTCAGGTGCGCCCGGTAGTAGGGAACCTCATGCGAGATCCGGTCCACGAGCACGGCGTGGTACTGCTCCGCCACCTCGGACGTGCCTCCCAGCACCGCCAGCTCGGCGCTGATGCCCTCCGCCGCCCCGCGCTGGTTGACGGTGTCGAGGAACGGCCCCGGAAAAGTGTTCTCACGTCCGATCAGCAATCCGATGACCTTTTTCTGGGCCATTCCTTCCTCCCTGAGTGATCGTCAGCCGAGGTAGCGCCGCATCATGTCCTTCCAGTAAGGCCAATCGTGCGCCCATCCGGGCCAGATTTCGAGCTCCACCGGAACGCCCCTGTCGGCAAACAATCTGCCAAGCCGGATCGAGTCGTCCACGTTGGGGTCCTGCTCGCCGGTCGCGATCACCTTGGGGTGCTGCGCCCGCAGGGGCCCGAGGTACGCCTCATCGGTGAGGCCCGGAAGGAACGCCATCAGGTTGGTGAAGTACGTGTTGTCGTCGTGATAGCCGTCCAGCCAGCGCGCGGTGTCGAAGGCGCCGCTCAACGCGATGAAGCCGCCCAGCAGGTTCGGATGCCGGGTCGCGAGCAGCACGGCGTGCAGGGCGCCGAAAGAGGTGCCGCACGCGATCGCCGAACCCGGCAGGCGGGGCAGTATCTCGTTGAGGATGTACGCCTCGTATTGCAGGTGGCGCCGAACACGGTCGCCCGGCGACCGATCCTTCGCGTACCACGACTCGCCGTCGAGGCTGTCGACGCAGACCAGCTGGATCGCACCCGAGTCGATGAAGTCGGCAAGAGCGCCGACGAGGCCGAAGTCCTCCCACTGGTAGAACCGGCCCTGGGAGGTCGGGAAGACCAGCAGCGGCCTGCCGGCGTAGCCGAAATGCAGCACTTCCATGTCCCTGCCGAGGCTGGGGCTGTACTCCTTGATGTAGTCGCGCAGCATCTCAGTGGTGGTGCTCATGGTGGTCGTGATCGTGAACCATCGCATGTTCCGGGCCGGGCGCGCTCTCCATCGCCCTGAGCATCTCCACGCCGCCGGTGCGGAGGAATTGCCAACCCAGCGCGGCCACCACGGCAAGGGCGGCGAAGTCGAGAAACGTCGTGTAGTTCCAGGACGGCCGGGTTTGAAAGACCGCGATGAACTGGTGGGCTGGGACAAGCCCGAGCAGCTGGAAGACGGAGCCGACGACCAGGCCCGCCAGCACCATCGCGCCGTACGACGTCGCGAGCAGGTAGAGGCTCATCCTTCCCCCGTAGTACTTCCGATAGATGTTGAGGATCGGGATGATGATCAGGTCGGCGAAGATGAAGCTGATCACGCCGCCGAAGCTGATGCCTCCATTCCACAGCACGACCGCAAGCGGCACGTTGCCCACTGAGCAGACAAAGCTCAGCAGCGAGATGACCGGCCCGATGATCGGGCCCCACACGGCGCTGACGACCGGGTCCCGGGAGACGAACAGAGCCTGCCAGAAGCTGTTCGGCACCCACGCCGCCAGGGCGCCGGCGATCAGAAACCCAAGCACCAGATCCTGAGCCAGGCTTGCCACGTCCATGTAGAAGAGGTGGCTCACGGAGGTGAAGCCTCGGCGCGAGAAGAGGCGGCGAAAGAACGGGCCATCGGTGACCGACATGTCCATGTCCCCGTGCCCTTCCATCCGCCCGCGCAAACCTTGCTGCGCCTGCTCGCGGGCGGCCTCGACCATGCGGGCCCGCAGCGTGTACTTGAAGGCGACCGCGAGGACTCCGATCATCAGCAGCCCGCCCGCAAACTCGGCTGCCACGAACTGCCAGCCAAGAAGCACGAGCAGCACAAGACCGAGCTCGAATACGAGGTTTGTGCTAGCGAACTCGAAAAGGATCGCGTTCGCGAATGTTGCGCCTTTGCGAAACAGACCCCTTGCCACCGCCACCGCGGCGTACGAGCAGCTCGAGCTCGCAGCGCCGAGCAAGGTGGCCAGCGTCACGCCCCGCAGATCGTCCCTGCCCAGCAGGTTGACGACCGATCGCCGCGAGACGAGCGCCTGCACGACCGCGGAGATCAGGAAGCCGAGCGCGAGCGGCCACAGAACCTCCCAGAACATGAAAAAGGCCATCTGAAGCGCTTCCGAGATTGCATTGAGCACGTCGGGCATCGGAGGATTTATACCGCCCGCAAGAAACCGAGACCGGTATCGCCGCCCGCGGGGGACACGAAAACGGAGGACTGTTGATGGCCTGGAGGGTGATCGTCCTTTCGATCCTGATCTTCGTGGCGGCCTTCGGCGCCCACGAAGTGCTGCACCTGCTCGTGATCTACGCCGTCGGCAGCCAGGGTTCGATCATCGTCCGCCCGTGGCGACTGGGCTACCTGGATTTCAGCATCTATGCCCTGCACGCGCAGCCCGCGCAGCAGCTCGATGTCGTCCGGCAGTCCCTGGTGAATTTCTTCGGGCCGTTCCTGGCCGCCCTGCCTTTTGCCGGCCTCCTGATCTACGTCCGCGAGCCGATTCCGCTCGCGGCCCTGATCGCAAACGTCGTGATCCTCGTCTTCTACGCGGTCATCGAGCTGGGCGACGTCTTGCTGGAGAGCGTATGGAAGGTCGACGTCCCACTCCTGACCACGCCTGAGTTCAACTACGGGGTTCCGCTTCTGGTCATCGTGGTGACGGCCGTGGCGGTCGTCGTGCTCTCCACCCTACGAGGCAGCCGGATCCCCGACTGAGGTGCATGTCGCGACAGGGTGCAGGCCTGGCGCGCTTCCACCGCCGCATGCCCAGGCGCGGTCGCCCAAGACCGCGAGCTGGAAGCCATGCCGGGGCGACAGCATCTTCTGGCTCGAGATCCAGATGTCGCCCCGTAGGAATGCGAGCTGGTCGATGATCCGAGTCTCGCTCGCATCCTCGCCACCCATGACGATCACGTCTCCGTTGGGAAATGAGACGGCGCCCCCTCCGCTCGCCGGCCGGGGCATGTCGCCGATCGTGTGCGACCAGGTGGCGGTCGAGGTCAGCAGGCAGTCGACGCGCGGAGTCGTCGGTGACCGGCCGCCAGCCACGCAGGCGGCCTGCTCAGTCCCAAAACCGGAGACATGGTTGCGTGGATCCGGCATTGGCGAGATCGCACTCCATGCGCCTGTCCTGGGATCGAACGACTCGGTCGTGCCTACGTCGGCGCGGATCGTATTGCCGCCGATCGCGTAGAGCTTCTCCCCGGCGGCGACGAGCGCGTGGCCGCCGCGTGCGAAGTGCATCGACGCAAGTTCCGTCCAGTGGTCGTCGTCGAGCCGGAAGAACCTGGCGCTGTCCCGCCCGTTGCTGTGGCCTCCAGCGATGTACACGAATCCGTTCAGGGTGGCGGCCGAGGGATGGTCGACCGCCACGGGAAGCCGCGGACCCGAAGTCCACGAGGTGCCGTCGAAGATGTAGACAGAGCTGAGGCTTGCGCCCGCGGCGTTGAAACCGCCCATCACGTAGAGCTTTCCACCCGCTGCCGCGGCAGCCGTCTCCTCCACGGGCGCCGGCAAGGCGGGCTCGGGCCGCTGCAGTGGTTGCGGAGAGGGCGAGGGCGCCGGGCTTGCCGGGGAGGCGACCGAAGGACTTGGTGCCGGCCGTTTCTGCGCCGGGCTCGCAGAGCTGCAGGCCGTGAGCAGGATGCACGCGACCAGGAGAGCGCATCTCATTTTGCCGTGCTCAAGCTTGACGGCTCGAAAAACGAGGGCTTGAGGTCAGCTTGAGGGAGCAGTGGGACCGGCGTAGGGCAGGCCGACCGACTCGCCCTACGCCGCAACGAAGGTGAGGCGATCATGGCCCGGCCCAGGCGGACGCGCCACTGCCGATCGGTATAGCCGTCGCATAATCCCCCCATGGCGACCGCACTCTCGCTCACCCACCTTGGTTCGTTGATGCGCGGCGTGCGCAGCGTGGACGAGGTCGGCGCCGACGAGCGGGCTGCCTCCCTCGCCAAGCGCTCGATCAAAAAGTCCTCCAAGCTGTGGGCGCTCGACCTTGCGGTCCGCTGCATGGATCTGACGACCCTGGAAGGCGCCGACACTCCGGGCAAGGTCGCCGCGATGTGCGCGAAGGCAGTCAGACCCAAGCCTGGCGACCGGACGATCCCGTCCGTGGCGGCGGTCTGCGTGTACCCGCTGAGGATTGCCGACTGCGTGGAGCACCTGCGGGGGAGCAGCGTGCGGATTGCGTCGGTCGCGACCGCGTTTCCGTCGGGCCAGAGCTTTACGTCGATCAAGGTCGCCGAGACCGAAGAGGCGGTCCGTGAGGGAGCGCAAGAGATCGACATGGTCATCGACCGCGGCGCGTTCCTGTCCGGCGACTACCAGCGCGTCTACGACGAGATCGTCGCCGTGAAGGAGGCATCCGGCGACGCGCATCTCAAGGTCATCCTGGAAACAGGCGAGCTAGGCAACTATGACGCCGTGCGCCGGGCGAGCATCCTTGCCATGGCCGCCGGCGCCGACTTCATCAAGACCTCGACCGGCAAGGTGCAGCCCGCGGCGACGCTGCCGGTAGCGCTGGTGATGATGGAGGCGATCCGCGACTTCGTCCGTGAGACCGGCCGCCCCGTCGGCTTTAAGGCCGCGGGCGGAATTCGGACCGCGAAACAGGCGATTTCGTATCTGGTGGTCACCTACGAAACGCTCGGTCCCGACTGGATGACACCCGACCGTCTCCGCCTCGGCGCGTCGACGCTGCTCAACGACGTGCTCATGCAGATCGACAAAGAGCGCACCGGCGCCTATCAATCAGGCGATTACTTTACGGTGGATTAGCCGTGGCGATCACCAAGAAGCAAACCGCCGAGCTCGCGAAGCAGGTCTTCGAGTACGCGCCCGCGCCCGAGGCGATCGACCACATCAAGATCCAGCCGCGATATGGGCTGTTCATAGGCGGCCGGATGGTCGACGCGCACAGCAAGAAGCGCTTTCCGACCATCAACCCGGCGACCGAAAAGACTCTCTCCGAGGTGGCCGAGGCCGACGAGGTCGATGTAGACCGCGCGGTCAAAGCCGCGGGCAAGGCGTTCGACTCTTGGTCGCATCTGTCGGCCTCACGGCGCGCGCGCTACCTGTTCCGCATCTCACGCCTGATCCAGGAGCGATCACGAGAGCTCGCGGTGGTGGAGACGATGGACGGCGGCAAGCCCATCAAAGAGTCTCGCGACGTCGACATCCCTCTCAGCGCCGCGCACTTCTTCTACTACGCGGGCTGGGCCGACAAGCTCGAGTGGGCCTTTCCCAACCGCAAGCCACGGCCGATCGGCGTGGCGGGCCAGGTCATCCCGTGGAACTTCCCGCTCTTGATGTTGGCGTGGAAGATCGCGCCCGCGCTGGCCGCCGGCAACACGGTGGTGCTCAAGCCGGCCGAAACGACGCCGCTGTCGGCGATGGTCTTCGCCGAAATCTGCATGCAGGCGGAGCTGCCGCCCGGCGTCGTCAACATCGTCACCGGCGCGGGCAAGACCGGTTTCCTGGTGGTGTCGCATCCTCACGTCAAGAAGGTCGCGTTCACCGGGTCGACCGAGGTCGGCAAGCTCATCCAGCGCGCCATCGCGGGCACGGGCAAACGCCTGACGCTCGAGCTTGGCGGCAAGGCCGCCAACATCGTCTTCGAGGATGCGCCTCTGGACCAGGCGGTCGAGGGCATCGTCAACGGCATCTACTTCAACCAGGGGCACGTGTGCTGCGCCGGGAGCCGGCTCCTGGTCCAGGAGTCGATCGCGGAGCCGCTCCTGGAGAAGCTGAAGCGACGACTCTCGACGCTGCGCCTGGGCGACCCTCTCGACAAGAACACCGACATCGGCGCGATCAACTCGCGAGCGCAGCTGGAGAAGATCCAGGGCCTCGTCGAGTCGGGCGTCGAGGAGGGCGCCGAGCTGTATCAGCCGGAGTGCGTCCTGCCGGAGCGCGGCTTCTGGTTTCCGCCATCGCTCTTCACGAACGTCTCGCAGTCCTACCGCATCGCACGCGAGGAGATCTTCGGCCCCGTGCTGTCCGTGCTGACGTTCCGGACGCCGAACGAGGCGGTGGAGAAGGCCAACAACACGCCGTATGGGCTGTCTGCGGGTGTCTGGACCGACAAGGGTTCACGAATCCTCTGGATGGCCGAGCGCCTGCGGGCAGGCGTCGTCTGGGCAAACACCTTCAACCGCTTCGACCCGACCTCGCCTTTCGGCGGCTACAAGGAATCCGGGTTCGGGCGCGAGGGCGGCGTGCATGGGCTGCTTCCGTATGTGGAGCTGACCTGATGGACGTACGCAAGACTTACAAGCTCTTCCTCAACGGCGAGTTCGTGCGCTCCGAATCCGGGCGCGCCTACCGGCCGGACGGCAGCGTGAACGTGCCCCGTGGCTCACGGAAAGACCTGCGCGACGCGGTGCGCGCGGCGCGAACTGCGTTTCCAGGCTGGGCCGCGCGCACGGCGATGAACCGGGGCCAGATCCTGTATCGCGCGGCCGAGATGCTGGACGGACGTGCCGCCCAGTTCCTCGAGCTGCTGGGCGGTGGCGTCCGCGCCCGCCGTGCGCTGGACCAGTCTGTGGAAGCGCTGGTCTGGTACGCGGGCTGGACCGACAAGCTGCCGCAGATCACTGGCACGGTGAACCCGGTCGCGGGGCCGTACTTCAACTTCACGATTCCCGAGCCGACAGGCGTGGTCGCGATCGTGGCGCCCGAGGAGTCGCCCCTGCTCGGCTTGGTGCGGCGCCTGGCGCCCGCCCTTTGCGGAGGCAACGTCGTCATCGCGCTGGCGGCGGAGTCGAGCCCGCTCGCCGCGCTGACGCTGGCCGAAGTGCTGGCGACCAGTGATGTGCCCGCAGGTGTGGTGAACATCATCAGCGGGCAGCGCAAAGAGCTGCTGCCGACCCTCGCGTCGCACATGGACGTCAATGCGATCGACGTGGCAGGCTGCAACGGCAACGAAGTCAAAGCAATCGAGGAATCGGCGGCAGGCAACATCAAGCGTGTGATCAAGCTCACACAGCGGGAACAAAGTCCTCACCTCATCGCCGCTTTTATGGAAATGAAAACCGTGTGGCATCCCATTGGTGTTTGATCGCCAGTAAAATTCCATCTGCATGACTGAGGTCCTGACCCAGCCGGCCCCGAGCGAAACCACGGGACTGAGCACAGGCGAGGAAGTCAGGACCAGCAATCGTCCCCAGATGATCAGCTCGGCACAGATCGCGCGACGGGTGCGCCGGCTGGGCCGGCGGATCTCCGAGGTTTACGCCGACATCGACACCCCGCTCGTGATGGTCGTCATCCTCAAAGGCGCAACCGTCTTCGCCGCCGATCTGCTGCGCAGCCTGAGCATCCCCGCCGAGCTCGAGTTCGTCCGCGCGTCGAGCTATCCGACGGGAACATCGAGCAACGGGCGTTTGCGACTTGCGCACATGGTCGAGGGGCCGCTCGTCGGCCGTCACGTTCTGCTGGTCGAGGACATCATCGACTCGGGCGTGACCGTCAACGCCGTGGCGAGGCGAATCCGCAAGCTCGGAGCAGCGTCGGTGCGGCTCGCGGCGCTGCTCGACCGGCCGGCGCGAAGGCAGGTCGAAGTGAAGATCGACTTCACGGGCTTTGTCATTCCTGACCGTTTCGTGATCGGCTACGGCCTCGACTACGCCGGGCTATATCGCGAGCTGCCGCACATCTACGCCCTGACATAGACTCGCCGTCTCGTTTTTTCGGCTGGAAGAAGGCCGAGCTGCACTCGCATCTCGACGGCGCGGTGCGCTTGTCGACTGCGGCGGACCTGTCAGAGAAACAGAGACTTCGCCTGGTCGCGCCCGATGACTGCCCGAGCCAGGCCGAGTACATCACCTACTTCGACGACGCGATCGCGGTCATGCAGACCGAGGACGCCCTCGAACGGATCGCGCTTGAGCTCTGCATCGACTCGGCGGCCGAGAACATCGATTACCTCGAGGTGCGTTGGGCGCCGCGACTGCATCTCCGCGGGGGCCTCTCTGTCGAGCATGTGATCAGGGCCGTGGTGGCCGGTCTACATTCCGGCCCGATTGAGGCGGTGGCGATCGTCTGCGCGATGCGCCAGCACACGCCGGAGCAGAACCTGGACCTGGCGCGAATCGCGGGTCGGTTCGCGGGCCGAGGCGTCGTCGGCTTCGACCTGGCCGGTGATGAGATCCGATACCGGGCCGCGCCGCACGGGAAGGCGTTTGAGGCCGCGCGAGCGGCAGGGTTGCATCTCACATGCCATGCCGGTGAGGCGGGCGATCCGGCCAACGTCGAAGAAGCGCTCGAACTCGGCGTAGAGCGGATCGGACACGGCGTGATCGGCGCGCGAGTACCCCGGATCGCTGAGCGCCTGCGGAGTGAGAGGATCGTCCTGGACATGTGTCCGACCGCGAACTGGAAATGCAAAGCGATCCCCTCGCTATCCGAGCATCCCCTGCCCCGTCTCGTGCGCGCCGGGGTCCGGTGCACGATCAGCACCGACTCGCGCACCGTCGCGAACACCACGCTCGCCCGCGAGTTCGATCTGATGTCGGCCATCGGCATGACCGAAGAGGAGCTTCGACGCTGCAACGAGACGGCGTACGGCGCGAAGTTCGGCTAGTTTCCCGTCCCGAACAGCCGGTCGCCGAAGTCGCCCAGGCCCGGCACGATGTACGCGCGGTCGTTGAGCCGGTCATCCAGCGCCGCGGTGTAAACATCGACCTCGGGGTGCCGCTCCTCGAGCACCTTCACACCCTCGGGCGCGGCGACGATGCAAATCATCCGGGTCTCGCGACCGCCCGCCTCCTTGATCAGGTCCAGCGCCTGCGCCGCCGAGCCGCCTGTGGCGAGCATCGGGTCGAGCAGCAGCGGGATCTTGCCCTGCAGCCTCGGCAGCTTGTTGTAGTAGATGCGGGCGACGGCCGTCTCCTCGTCGCGCTCGAGCCCGATGTAGCCGACGCTGACGCGCGGCAGCAATTCCAGCACCGGCGCCAGGAGGCCCAGCCCTGCCCTGAGCACCGGGATCGCGACCACCTCGGTCTCGATCTCGATCGCATCCGCCTCGGCGAGCGGGGTGCGCACCTTGCCGGGCTTGGCCGGCAGATCCGCGGTGGCCTCGTAGAGCAGCATCGTGATCACCTTGCGGGCCAGGCTCCGAAACTCCTCGGGCGCGGTGCTGCTGTCGCGCAGACCGCGGAGGCTGTCCGCGACCAGCGGGTGCTTACTGATGCTTAGTGGCATCGCGCGCGATCAGCCGACGTAGGGCATCGACCGCGACCTTCAGCATGCGGTCCATGTAGGAAGGGTCGAGATGATGGATCTCGCCCGCACCGAGCTCGTCGACGCACAGGTTGATCGTCGCGGCGCGCAGCTTGCGAAGGCGCGCCACGACGAAAAGCGTCGAGGACTCCATGTCGTTGCTGAGCACGCCCGCCCTTGACCACATCTGGAGCTCGTCGCGCAGGTGCGGACGCGGCATCTGATCGGGAAGCAGGTCGGAGTACAGCGCATCCACTGAGCGAATAAGGCCGACGTGGTAGCGCGCGCCTGAAGCCTCTGCAGCGTCGACCAGGGCGTTGACCATGTGCAGCGACGCAACCGCGGGATATTCGAGGGGCACATAGCCGTTCGGCGTCCCCTCCGAGCGCACGGCGGCATAGCCGATGACGAGATCGCCCATCCTGATCTCCGGCTGCGCGGCGCCGCACGTCCCGACGCGCAGGAAGGTGTGCACGCCCAGCTCGTTGAGCTCTTCGACGGCGATCGCGACCGACGGCCCGCCCATGCCCGTCGACATCGTCGACACCTTCACGCCGTCGAGCGCGCCTGTGAAGGTGCGGTACTCGCGGCTGAACGCAACCTCGCGGGCGCTGTCGAGGTATTCGGCGATCTTCGGCGTGCGGAACGGGTCGCCCGGCACGAGCACGTATTCGCCCACGTCGCCCGGACCCAGGCCGACGTGGTATTTCTTCTGCTCTGTTTTCATCGTGCGCCCCGCGCGCGCCCGGCGACAGCCACCGAAGCGAAGTCTATCCGCCGCGCGTGACGCCGTTCTTGTCCACGCGCGCGAGTATGTGGGGCGGCTTACGAACCTCGCGCTCGGACAATCGCCAGGCACCGCCGAGTCCGGTCGCCACCCTGTCGACAAGCTCCTGCGAGCGCGCGTGAACGGTGACGAGCGCGTCACCGCGACGCACCCGAGCTCCGACGGGAGCCTCGATGACGAAGCCCGCCGCGGGATCGACCTTGTCTTCCTTGCGCACGCGGCCCGCGCCCAGCTCGAGCGCGGCGAGGCCTACCTCCAGCGCATCGACCGCCTCGACGTATCCGTTGGCGTCAGCCTTGATCGCGACCTGCACCGGCGCGACCGGAAGGCCCTGCTCGAGGTGACCGCCCTGCGCGGCGAGCATGCGCTCGAAGATCTCGCGTCCGGCCCCCGAGCGCAGGACCTTCTCCACGTCGGCCGTGACGTGGGCCAGCGCGCACATCTCCCGAGTTATCCTCAAGCACACCTCGAGCAGCTCCTCGTCCCCTTCGCCGGCGAGCGCATCGAGCGCCTCCTGGACCTCGAGGGCGTTGCCGACCGTTCGTCCGAGCGGGTTGTCCATCGCGGTCACGAGGGCCACCGTCCGCCGCTTCGCGCCTTCGCCGAGCGTGACCATCTCCGACGCGAGCTCCTCCGCGGACGCCACGTCAGGCATGAACGCGCCGCGTCCGAACTTCACGTCCAGGACGATGGCGTCCGCGCCGGCGGCGATCTTCTTCGACATCACGCTTGAAGCGATGAGGGGTATCGAGGGTACGGTCGCGGTGACATCGCGCAGCGCGTACAGCAGCTTGTCCGCCGGCACCATGCGTGGCGACTGCGCCGCCACGGCGAGGCCGACGTCGCGAACCTGCTGGATGAACCGCTCGGGTTCCAGATCGACCGTCACGCCGGGCACCGACTCGAGCTTGTCCAGCGTCCCTCCCGTATGCGCGAGGGCACGCCCGCTCAGCTTCGGCACCTTCACACCGCAAGCCGCGGCCAACGGTCCGGCCACCAGCGTCACCTTGTCGCCCACCCCACCGGTGGAGTGCTTGTCGACCTTGACGCCTTCGATCGCGCTGAGGTCCAGGACCTCGCCGCTGGCCACCATCGCGTCGGTCAGCGCGAGGGTCTCCGCTGCGGTCATGCCGCGGATGCAGACGGCCATCAGCCATGCCGCCATCTGGTACTCGGGGATCTCGCCGCGCAGATAACCGGCGAGCAGAAACTGGATCTCTTCGGGCGTGTGCTCGTGTCCGTCGCGCTTGCGGCCGATGACTTCGAGCGGAGTCTTCACTCCTTCTTGTAAGGCCTGCCGACCGCCGCGGGTGCGATGGCGCGGCCCATGGCGCCCGCCAGCACCACGATCGTCAGCAGGTACGGGAGCATGCCGAGGAACTGCAGCGGGATCTGGACGTGGAAAACGCTCTGCATGCGGCTCCCGATCTGGTCCGAGCCTGAGAAGAGCAGGGATGCGCCGAAGGCTCCGACCGGGGTCCACTTGCCAAAGATCATCGCCGCGAGGGCGATGTAGCCACGTCCGCCGGTCATGTTCGGCAAGAAGTTGCCGATCTGCTGAAGGCTGAAGTAAGCGCCGCCCAGGCCGGCCAACGCACCGCTCGTGATCACGTTGACGTAGCGCACGAAGTGCACGTTGATTCCAGCCGTTTCAGCGGCGCGCGGATGCTCGCCGCAAGCCCGGGTGCGCAGGCCCCATACCGTCCTGAACAGGACGAAGTGAACAACCAGGATCAAAACGAGCATCGCGTAGGTCACGAACTGGTTTTCGAAGAAGATCGGCCCGATCACCGGTATGGAAGACAGGACGGGCACGTTCCAGTGGGGAAGGGTGCCAGGACCTGCGGACGTGGCCGACTCGAGATACGTGCGGTAAAAAACGCCGGTGATTCCCACGGCCATGATGTTGATGACCATCCCGCTCACGATCTGGTCGACCAGGAGCGAGATCGAAAGCACGGCGTGCAGCGACGCGATGATCATTCCGGAAAGCACGGCCGCCGCCACGCCAATCCACAGGTTGTGGGTGAAGAAAGCGACCGCGTATCCGATGAACGCGCCGGTGAGCATGATCCCTTCGAGAGCGATGTTCACCACGCCCGATCGTTCGCACATCATCCCGCCGAGTGCGGCGAGGGTGAGCGGCGTGGCCGTGATCAGCGTGATGCTGAGAAGGCTCACCGGGTCCAGCTGCTGCAGGAATTCGCTCAAGTCGTCGGCGCGTCGACCTCTCGCTGGGTGATGGCCACGGTCTCGGTCGGCGCCCTGCGCAGCCGGAAGAGCCATCCGACGATGGCCGGCGCGGCCACGAAGATGATCACCGAAGCCTGGACGATGGAGATCAGATCTGCGGAGACCTGAGTCTCCAGCTGCATGAAGCTCGCCCCGTTGTGGAGGGCCCCGAAAAGCAGCGCGGCGGGAAGCACGCCCCAGGGGTTGCTGCGCGCCAGAAGAGCCACGGCGATGGCGTCGAATCCATAGCCGGCGGCGACCGTGTCGGTCATGTGGAAGTTGACCCCGAGAATCTGCACGATCCCGGCGGCGCCTGCGAGCGCCCCCGAAAGCGCCATGGTCAGCACGATCGTGCGACCGACCGACATTCCCGCCGCTCGAGCGGCGTTCTGATTGAAGCCGACCGCTCGCAGCCGAAATCCGATCGTCGTCCGCTCGATCAAGAACCAGACGATCGGGACCGCGAGGAGCGCCAGCACAAATCCGAGGTGGAGGCGACTGCCCGGGATGAGATTGGGCAGCACGGCGCCGGCGTCGATGTCAGGCGTCCGCGGCGTGGAAACGTTCCGCGCCAGCATCAGACCCGGCGTATCGACCAGGTAGCTGGCGACCAGGAAGGAGACGTAGTTCAGCATGATGGTCGTGATCACCTCGTGCGCCCCGAACCGGGCTTTGAGCGCGCCGGCGATGGACGCCCAGAGCGCGCCGCCTAGCATCCCGGCGATCATCGCCAGCGGCACCTCGACGATTCCCGGCAGCCCGCGGATGCTGTAGGCGACGAACACGCCGCTCAGCGAGCCGATGTAGAACTGTCCCTCCGCCCCGATGTTGAAAAGCCCGGCCCGAAAACCGATCGCGACAGCAAGTCCGAGCAGAACGTATGGCGTCGTGCTGACGAGTGTTTCGGCCAGCGCGTTGTGGTTGGTGAACGCTCCAGCGAACAGGGCCGAGTAGGCCATCAACGGGTCCGCGCCCGCGGCGACGATCGCGATGGCGCCGACGGCGAAGCCGCAGATCACCGAAACCAGAGGCACCAGAACCGCCGAGAGCAGCCAGCGGCGCCAGCCGGCCATCAGCTTGCGCCGGCCATCAAAAGCCCGATTCGGTCGCGATCCGCCCCCTCAGCGTCGAGCACCGCGACGATGCGACCCCGATACAGCACTCCGATGCGGTCCGACAGGGAGAGCACCTCGTCCAACTCAGAGGACACGAGCAGCACCGCGAGCCCGCGATCCCTCTCGCTGACGATCTGGCGGTGAATGAACTCGATCGAGCCGACGTCCACGCCGCGCGTGGGCTGTCCCGCGATCAGAAGCTTGGGCAGGGTGCCGAGCTGGCGCGCGACGACGAGCTTTTGTTGGTTGCCGCCCGACAACGAACCAACGGGCTGGTCCGGGCTCTGGAGCCGGATGTCGAAAGTCTTGATCAGCTTCACCGCGTAGTCCCGGATGGCGTTGAACTGCCGGACCAGCCATCGCGCGAACGGGGGGTGATCGAAGTCATCGAGCACCAGGTTGTCGGCGACGGACAATTCGAGCACCACGCCCATGCGGTGCCGGTCGGGAGGGATCAAGCCGAGGCCGCCCTTCAGCCTGGCGTGGGTCGAGAGATTGCTGATCTCCCGGCCGTCGACCTGGACCTTGCCGGCGCGGATGGAACGGAGTCCCATCAAGGCATCGATCAGCTCGTTCTGTCCGTTGCCTTCGACACCGGCGACGCCAAAGATCTCGCCCACCCGGACGTCGAGGCTCAGGTTGTCGACCGCGACATGTCGCCGGTCGTCGAGAACGACGAGATTGTCGACCTTAAGCACCTGGGCGCCGGGCTTCGCCGGGGACTTCTCGACGCGAAGCAGGACGGTCCTTCCGACCATCATCCGCGCCAGATCCGCGGACTTCGACTCCTTTGGAGTCGTGGTACCAACCACTCGGCCGCGCCGCATGACCGTGATCACGTCCGCGACCTCTGAAACCTCGGCGAGCTTGTGGGTGATGAAGATGACCGCTTTGCCTTCGGCGACAAGAGCGCGAACGATCGTGAACAGGCCTTCGATCTCCTGGGGAGTGAGCACCGCGGTGGGTTCGTCCAGGATCAGCAGGCGCGCTCCTCGATAAAGCGCCTTGAGGATCTCCACCCGCTGCTGAAGGCCGACGGAAAGCTCGGCGATGCGCTCTCGAGGGTCGACCTGAAGCCCGAACCGCTCTGAGAGCTGCTCGACCTTATGGCTTGACTCTGTGAGGTCCATCACGCCACGATTGGCGACCTCGTGGCCGAGGACGATGTTCTCGGCCACGGTAAGAGGCGGGATCAGCATGAAGTGCTGGTGGACCATCCCGATGCCAAGGCGAATGGCATCGAGCGGACTATGCAGGTCGACGGGCTTGCCGTCGAAGAGGATCTCGCCGGAATCCGGTCGCAAAAGGCCGTACACGATGTTCATCAGGGTGGATTTGCCGGCGCCGTTTTCGCCCAGCAGCGCGTGGACCTGGCGCCAGCTGACGTCCAGGTCCACGCCGTCATTCGCCCTCAACTCTCCGAAGGTCTTGACGATCCCCCGGAGCCGTAGGGCTTGCCGTTCTGTGTTTACGAACTAACCCCTGTTGTGATCGTGCCCGCCTTCAGCTTGGCCTGCACGTCAGCAACCTTGGCCTTGACGTCCGATGAGATCTTGGAGTCAAAGTCGTGGAACGGCGCCAGGCCGACGCCATCGTTTGACATGTCGAAGTTGAGAATGCCGCTCTTGAAGCTGCCCTGGACCATCGAGGTAATAGCAGTCTTGACGGCCTTGTCCAGGTGTTTCTCGGCACTCGTGATCAGGCAGCTGTCCACGTCGGGGTAGGACACGTACTGGTCGACGTCGACGCCGATGCACAGCTTCCCTTTTTCCTTCGCCGCCAGGAGGCCGCCGTTGCCGGTGTTTCCGCCGACGCCGAAGATGATGTCTGCGTTCTGTCCGAAGAACGTGGTCGCTTGCTGCTTGCCCCAGTCAGGGTCGTTGAAGTCTTTGGCACCGCTTTCCGGCTGGTAGATCGTGAGGACTTTGACGGCGGGGTTCACGTACTTGGCGCCGTTCGCGTAGCCCTGCACGTAGTGGACCACCGGCGGCACGGTCTTCAATCCAGCGACCGCGCCGATGACATTGGTCTTCGTCATCAGCCCCGCGAGCGCGCCGGCGAGAAATCCCGGCTGGTCTTCCTTGAAGAGCAGCCCTACCAGGTTGGAGGGCACCGGGTTGTCGGTGAAGTCGCCGAAGTCGACCATGACGAACTTGATGCTCGGGTTGGCCTTGGCGGCCTTGATCGTCGCGTCTCCGAGCTTGAAGCCGACGGTCACGATCATGTCGTACTTCTGGTCGACGAACTGCCCGATGTTCTTCGGGTAGTCGTCCTCCGTGCTCGACTCGATCGCCTTGCCTTGCACGCACAGCGACGAGTCGGCCTGGGCGTCCTGCACGCCCTTATAGCTGTCGAAGTTGAAGGACTTGTCTGACAGCTTGCCTACGTCCGTCACCAGGCCGACCTTCCAGGTCTTGCTGCAGCTGCTGCTGCTTGTCGGCGTGGTCCCTCCGCAGCCGGCCACCAGAACTGCGGCCGCGACCAGGACAGCCGCGGTCATCACACCCGTTAGACCCCTAACTCGAACCATATGGTTCCCCCTTCTGGATGTAGGAGGCCATGCGCGTCCACGCCCTCCATCACTTGCCGCCCTCTTCCCAACTGGCGTTCGGGGCGAGAGTGCGCCGGCGGCGAGTGCGGCCATATTGGGATGGCCGATTCGCTACTCCGGTTGGAAACTATCGACGCGGGGGACGCACAAGTCAAGTCACGCCCAAGACCCGCCCCGGGCCGTCAAGTGACTCGAGCAAACCGCCCAGCTCGCGAATCGCCGGCAGCCGCCACCAGCCTGATTTGGGAAGCGACTCCTCGGGAACCTGCTCGTGCTGCCACGTCACCTCGTAGGGGATGTGCACCGCCCGCCCACCCAGCGCGACCACGGGCACCACGTCGGAGCGCAGCGAGTTGCCCACCATCACGAAGTCCGTGGGGTCGATCCCGCGCCGTCGAAACACGGCGCCATAGGTCTCGGCATTCTTCTCGCTGAGGATCTCGACGCCCAGGAAGAGATCTCCGAGTCCCGAGCGAGCCAGTTTGCTCTCCTGGTCGAAGAGGTCGCCCTTGGTGATGAGGAGCATGTCATACCGGCCGTCCAATCCTTGCAGGGCCTCTTCGACGCCATCGAGAAGCTCGGTCGGCTCCATCAGCATGCGCTTGCCCCAGCCAAGGATGACGTCGAGATCGGTGGCCGGGAGGCGTGCCTCGGTCAGCTCGATCGCCGTCTCCAGCATCGATAGCGTGAACGACTTCACGCCGTAGCCGTAGATGCTGAGGTTCTTCATCTCCATCTCGGCGAGCCGCGCGTCGACGTCCACGCCTGTCACGTGACGGCTGAGAAGATCGCGAAATTCGCCCTGGGTGACGTGAAATCGAGTCTCGCTGTGCCAGAGCGTGTCGTCGCCGTCGAACCCCACCACCCGGACCGGCACGACCCGATTATCCGGGCTGGCTCACCCCCGGGGTATGGATCATGATCCAGCGCGCGCCACCGTCCTCGGTGCGCTGGATCGAGCCGCGCACCGTCGCGTAGCCGATCGAGGCATCGCCGAATACGACTTCGGGTGTGATAGGCGCCGCCTGCGAGTAATCCGGCGCGTCGAGATGCCAGGTCTTGCCGGCGCCGGTGGTCTCGAGCGACTGACCGGGCACGATCACCTGCAGCCACCTCGATGCCGTCACGAACGCAACCGACAGCGCCGCGTCGGGAATGCCGGCTGCGTAACCCCACGTCGCACCGCCATCGCTGGAGCGGAACACGTACCCGCGGCCGCCATCCGGCGTCGTCCCATATGCGGTCACAAAGTAGGCGGTCCCGAACCGCACAACCTGACGGTTCTACGCGCGAAGTCGCGTTTCTGTTACGAGCGCCTTGGTGGAGCCGGTGACGGCGAGAGGGAGCGAAAGGGCAAACGTGGAACCCGCTCCCGGTGCGCTCCGCTCGAGTGACACCGTGCCGCCATGCGAGGCGGCGAGCTCGCGGCTGATATACAGGCCCAGCCCGGTGCCCGCCACGCCCTCGACCCCAGGCTGCCGAAGACGGTGAAACGGTTCAAAAAGCGACCCGCGCGACTCTTCTGGGATGCCGACGCCGTTGTCCGAGATCCGCACGACCGCCCGATCGCCTTCGAGCGCCTCCTTGATCACCACGCGCGCCGGTGCGTGTGTATAAGCCAGCGCGTTGTTGATCAGGTTGTCGATGACATGCCCGATCTGCTCGGCATCGGCGGCGACCGTGATCATGCCCTCAGCCCTTTCGACCGAGATCGCTGCGCCGGCAAGCGCAGCGCGCGGCTGGGCGCGCTCGACCGCCGACTCGACTACCTCGCGGAGGTCCACGAGGGTGCGCGAGCGCGCCATGACATCACCGTCCAGCCGGGATACCTCGAGCAGCTCGTCCATGATGCCGTTGAGCTCCGCCGTCTTGGCGGAGAGAATCTCCAACGGTCCGCGCCATCTCCGCGGCGCGGCGCCGAGATCGCCGCTCGAAAGCAGGCTGAGATAGCCCGCGAGCACGCTGAGCGGACCGCGCAGCTCGTGAGACGCGACCCGCAGGAACTCACTCTTGGCCTCATTCGAAAGTCGCTCGGAGAGATACAGGCGCGATGCGCGCTCCTCTCGCTCGCGAGTTTCGACGTAAGAGGCGAGGACGAGCGACGCCAGGGCGACGAAGATGTTGAACACCTGCAGCGTCACCATCTTTTGCAGCAGCGTCTCGTCGGCGAAGGGGCCCGCGTTGCTGACCGCGGCCCAGACGGCCACGCCTGACGCGATGAGCGCGGCCGGCGCAGCGCCGCGGAGGCGAAAGCGGAGGGCGGCGACCATGATCACAGGAAAGACCAGGTACTCCAACCGCAGACGGTTCTGGAACACAAGAAACGTCGCGACGGCGACCGTGGCGAGCAGCGCTCCCAGCTCCAACCGCTCCCGCCAGGTCAGCTCCGGCTGCCCGGCCTTCGGGCGAAAGCTGAGCAGGAAAGGGGCCACCAGCAGCACGCCCATCGCGTCGCCCGTCCACCAGACCGCCCACGTCTGGGCAAAGTTCGTTTGCGGCACGGACCCCGAGGCCAGCAGCACCAGACTGCCGACCGTGGCGCTGACGGCCATGCCCGCGAGCGCGCCGAGCAGGATGATGGCCGCGGCGTCCCCAAGACGGTCGAGCTCCAAACGGAAGCCCGCCTGCTTCATGAGATAGGCGGCGGTCAGCGGAGCTAGCGTGTTCCCCGCGGCGATGACCCCGGCTCCGACCGGATTCGGACCCAGCGGGATGTTGACCGCGAGCGCGGCCAGCGCGATGGCGGGCCATATCCGCACGCCCAGCACCAGGATCGCGACGAGAGCGATGCCGGTCGGCGGCCAGACGGGCGTGACCTGCCGGTGGACGACGGCCAGCTGAAGGCCCAGCTGGGCTGTGAAGAAATACGCTGCAGCGACCACCGCCAGCCGCAGCCCATAGCCAGCCAGGTCGGCCCGCCGGACGGCCATCGCCCGAGTATCGAGAGCCGGGCGGGGTCGAGTCAATGATTACGGAACAAAACATCTGAAACCGTGGGTAGGAAGTGGGGAGAGATGAAAGCCCTGAACGGAATCCACCACATCAGCGCGATCACGGCCGACGCAGCCCAGAACCTCCGCTTCTACACCGGCCTGATGGGCATGCGCCTGGTGAAGAAGACGGTCAACCAGGACAACCCGTCCGTCTACCACCTCTTCTATGCCGACGAGAACGGCAGCCCAGGCGCGGATCTCACCTTCTTCGAGTATCCAGGTCTGGTGCGCGGACGCGCGGGGGCCGGGATGATCCACCGGATCGGATTTCGCGTCGGCTCTGACCAGGCGCTCGACTTCTGGGCGAGGCGACTTGCGGCCGCGGGCATCGAATCGGTTCGCGAGGAAGCCCGGCTTCGATTTGACGATCACGAAGGTCTCGGCTTCGAGCTGATCGCCGCCCCGACCTCCGACACGCCGCTGGTCGCACGGCATCCCGAGATTTCAGGGCAGTTCGCGCTGCAGGGCTTCGCCGGCGTGCGCGCATTTGCGCGCAGACCCGAAGCAAGTCAGGCATTCCTGAACGAGGGGGTCGGATTTCCATCCGTCGATGGCCGCATGTACGAATCTCGCGGCGATTCACGCGGATCGTTTTACGTCTACGACGACGCTCCCGAGCTCAGGGGCCTTGGAGGTTCCGGGACCGTGCACCATGTCGCGTGGTCGTCGACCACGGAGGACCACGCCGGCTGGCGCAACCGCGTGGTCGAGGCAGGTGGCGATCCAACACCGGTGATCGACCGCTTCTATTTCCGCTCCATCTACTTCCGGGAGCCGAGCGGGGTTCTGTTCGAGATCGCGACGATTGGACCTGGGTTCGCCACCGACGAGGCGAAGGAGCACCTGGGCGAGCGTCTGTCGCTGCCGCCCGCGTTCGAGTACCTCCGCCCACAGGTCGAGGCAAGCTTGACGCCGCTGCCGAGCTCCAGGGAGTGGGCCGCGGCCCAGAGCTAGGCCGCCAGCCGGAAGGCCTCTGAAAGCGGCAGCATGCGAAGGCCGCGAATCGCCTCCAGCGCATCTTCCACCGTGACCACGCGGCGGCGGAAGTTGCGGAGGGCAAACCTGTCGCACGCGGTCTCGGCGCCCGAGCGTTTGCCCCGCATCTCCCGCAGGTACCAGTGCAGCCATTCGTGGAGGTACACGAACCGCAGCACATCCCGACGGGTCCGAAACCTGACCTTCTCTGAGATCCAGGCAAACCGCATGCCCGCCCCTGGCTTGCGCCTGGCCCTGATGTAGACGAGCTCGTCAAACGGCCGGAACGGATCCGGAACGCGGATGATGATCCGGCCCACGTCGAACTCGCACAGCCCGGAGAGGTGAGGCCGCCTTCGGTAGCGCAGGGGCTTGACCAAGACCTGGTAGTCGCCCGGCGACGGCAGCCCCGAGAGCGCGCGGCGAGCGTCGGCGCGCTTGAGCCCGGGCAGATCGCTTCGGATGGAGAGCCCGGCCGGGTGGACGCGGCTCGCCTCCCGCTCGAACGCGGCGACCGCGCGGCGGACGGCGCGGGGGTCGAAGTAGAGCTCCTCGGCCAGCGGCAGCGCCTGGCGGCGAAGGCCTGTTCGCGCGGGCATGATCAGGAGGCTCATGGACTGCTAGATAAGCGCCCACAGAGAGGGCTGTACCCGCCATCTCCACAGCGCTTGAAAAGCCTTTGAAGTCCCTTTCACGACAGGTTATTACCACGTGTTGCGCGTTTTTCGGGTGGGTGTTTTGCCCATAAACCGCCGGGAGGTGAGCAGATTGCCAGGCAAGAAGCACGGCCCGCGATCAAGAAGCCGAAGACATACGAAGCCCTCAAGAAGAAGGGCATGAGCAAGTCGCGCGCCGCCCGCATCAGCAACGCGCAGGCGAATAAGAGCCGCTAGGCAACCAACACACCCATCATTTAGGGGTGCACAAGGTCCGCCTCGAGTCCGTCCGCCGGAAGACCGGCGGTCGGATCCATCTAACCCCCAAAGTCCCGCGCGGGGGACCGGTGACCACGCTCTGCGGCCAGACCCTCGGCGAAGGTTCGTTCCTGGCGGTGGAGTCGGAGCCGGACTGCGCGAACTGCATCCGCCGCTCTCATGACCAGGCGCGCATCTCAGGCGCTTTTTTCGCCCAGGAGGAGGGCTCGGAGCTCCTTCGCCTGTCACTCGAGCAGGCGCGCACACGCAAACCGGAGCTGCGCGTCCTGCCGCATCCTGCGCCGGAGAAGGAGAAGGCAGTGGTCTGGCCGGCCGCCAAGCCTCCGCCGGAGGTGGTTCCGGAGCGTGTCGGCGAGCTCGTCACCCGTGGTTTCAAGGCGTCAGGCGAAGGCGTTTGGCGCAGCCCGCTAGGGGTCATCGTCCGAATGCGCAAGCACGGCAAGGACTGGCGTTTCGCCGAGGTCGTTTACGAGGGCGAGGTCGTGGCCACGCGGGTCGAAGGTGGTATCCGACTTAAAGCCGGCGACGTCGAGGTGGCGCCGGAAGGCGACGGCTACGAGGTGCGCCTCAGGAAAAAGACCTAGGGCGCGAACCTACCGGCGAGCACCGCCTCGCCATCCCCATCGGCGGTCAGCGTCGCCGATGCTCCATCGATGGCGTAATCGATCCAGGCGCAGCACTCTCGCTCGAGGTCGATCAAGTCCAGCAGCGCACGTGTGGCGCCTGGCTCGGCGCGCAGGCGGATCCCACCTGGTACGCGCTCGCGATGCAGCAGCCCGCTCGCCCACAGCTTCTGCCACGCCTCGCCGCGATCTTTCAGCTCCGTGGAATTGAGGGTGCACATGATCGGTCTTGCGCCGGCCACGTCAAGAACGCAAGCCTCGAAGTGGGGCTGTTATTCCAGCCTTATCGTTGCCGTGTGCATCGGATCGCAGGTTCATTCACGTGGCCATTTCGCGGACCCGCATCGAGATGGATCTTCGGAATCGTCTCGGTTCTGATCCTGCCGATCTTGTTCATCCCGCTCCTGGGCTACGCGATCGCAGCCACACGCGCCGCCGAGCAGGACCCGGCCCAGGGCCTGCCGCGATGGTCATTTTCCGGACGGCTCCTGGCAGACGGATTCTGGACGTCGTTGGTCGTGATTCTCACCCTGCTGCCGTTCGCCCTGGCCCTGAATCCGCTGGCGGACGTGCTGCACGATGTCGCGCGCGGCGACCCGACCGCCCACGTGCTGGCGCTGCTCGTCCTGGCGCTGCCGTGGGGTCTGCTGGCCCTGCTCCTCCTGCCGCATGGGACTGCCGCCTACGCCGCGAGCGGCAAACCTGGCGACCTTTTCAACTTTGCCGCGTCCGTGCGCCGCGTCCGCCAGGACTTCGCGACCTGGAACGTGGTCGTTGGTGCGATCGTGACAGGTTGGGCGATCGGGCTTGCGTGCGCCGGCCTCTTTTGCGTCGGAATCGCGCCGGGCATCTTCTACGCCATCCTTGTGAGCGCACATGCCGCCGCCGCGCTCCAGGGTCCGAGTCCGCGTCTACCCGCTGGGTGACACCGCCCTGCTCGCCGAGCTGGGTACCCGGCTCGACACCGCGCTCAACACTCGCGCCATCGCGCTCGCGGCCGCGCTCCAGAAACGGCGAGACGTGCGCCGCGCGGTCGCGGGACACGGCGCGGTCACGGTGCAGTTCGACCCCGACCAGATAAGTCACGATGCGCTGGCCTCCGCGATCCGGCGGCTCGCCACCAAGCGACCGCCGGTCGAGGAACCAGGAAGGCTCCATCGCATCCCCGTCGTCTACGACGGCCCCGACCTGGAGGCGGTCGCGCGCGAGCGTGGTCTGGCGCCGCAGCAGGTCGTCGAGATCCACGGCCGTCCGATCTACCGCGTGTTTCTCGTCGGGTTCGTCCCGGGTTGGGCGTACATGGGACCGCTGGCCGATGAGCTCGTGCTGCCACGCCGCGCGATACCGAGGACGCGCGTGCCGGCCGGATCGGTGGCGATCGCCGGCCAGGAGACCGGCATCTACCCGTTCGCGAGCCCCGGCGGCTGGCACCTCATCGGCCGCACGTCGGTGAGGTTGTTCCTGCCGGACTCCGACCCGCCCAGCCTGTTCCGCACCGGTGACCGGGTGAAGTTCTTCGCGGCGTCCGAGTGACGCCTGCGCTGCGCGTCGTCGCACCCGGCCTGCTAACCACCGTCCAGGACCTGGGACGGCCGCACGCGCTCGCGTCGGGAGTATCGCCCGGCGGCGCGATGGACCGTTTCGCGCATTCCGCGGCGAACTTGCTGGTCGGGAACGAGCGGGGCGCGGCCACGCTGGAGTGCACCCTGCGAGGTCCGCGGCTTGTCGCCGAGCGTCCGTGCCTGATCGCGGTCACGGGCGCGGACCTCGAGCCTCGCGTCAACGAGGCTGCTGCGCCCTTGTGGACCGGCTTCGAGCTCGAGGCGGGCGACGAGCTGTCGTTTGGCGCCCGCCGCAGCGGCACACGAGCCTACATCGCCGTCGCGGGAGGCATCCTGGCCGAACGCTGGCTCGGATCGATGTCGACAAACCTGCTGGTGGCGCGTGGCGGCATGCACGGCCGGCCGTTAAGGGAGGGCGACATGATCTCGGCTGACGAACCACACGAACGACCGCCCGCTGGACAGACGGTCCCTGAGCAACTGCGTCCGGGGTACGCCGACCACACGCTGCACGCCATCGCGGGACCCCAAGCGGATCGCTTGGTCAAGGAGTCGCGCGACTCGCTGTTCAACACATCGTTCCAGGTCAGCCCCGACTCCAATCGCATGGGCTACCGCCTGGTGGGAGCAACCCTCGAGGCGCCAGGCGAGGAGGTGCTCTCGTTCGGGCTGGTCGCCGGCGCCGTCCAGCTGCCCTCAGGCGGCAGGCCGATCCTCCTGATGGCCGATCACCAGACCGCGGGGGGTTATCCCGTGATGGCGGTGGTCGTCAGCGCGTCCATGCCGGTGGCCGCTCAGCTCGCGCCCGGCGACGAGCTGCGTTTCGTCGAGACCTCGATCGAGCGCGCCCTGCAGATGCGCGAAGCTCAGCGCGCAGCGCTCGACGCCCTAGTTACTTGATTGGACGAGCTGATTGATCCAGTCAATGTGCTCGGCGTAATGCTCGTAGGTGTTCCCCGCGACCCAGTCCACCACCGGCCGGTCATCCCCGGGATCCCGCGGGTCATTCGGTTGGTAGTGGTTGTAAGAGCGACGCAGGTCCGCGTCACTCATAGCGCCTAGCCTTCGCATCAACGCGACATGGGAGGCGCGCGAGTATGCGAGCGCCTCCTCTGGGGTTGCAGAGCGATGCGCCAGCCAGACCGCCTCGTTGATGGAATCGGTGTCCTCAGCCGCGTCCGGCACGCCCATCGCGGAACGACGGTCGGCGCCGTCCAGGAGGGCAAGCAGCGACCGCTCCCACGCGCCGATATGCACCAGGTGGTCTTTCACCGCCCAGCGGCCGGACCCGGTCAGCTCGAGACGTTGGGGCCCCAGCTTCTCGACCACGGCTTCGAGCGCGCTCCAACCTTTTTCAATCGGCTCGATCTCGCGGTTCGCGGCCGTCATGATTCGCTCGCGATCTGCCTCGCCTCCGCCAGCACCGCGTCGTAGTCCGGCTGAGGCTGCTCACGCGATGCGACCCACGTCCAGCGGATCACGCCCTTGCGGTCGACGATGAAAATCGATCGCCGGGCCATACCCGAATACCCTGCGACGTCGTCACGCCGCACGCCGTAGTCGGTGACCATCTTCCGCTCGAAATCGCCTATCAGGTCGAACGGCAGCCCGCCGAGCTCTTTGGCGAAGGCCTGGTGCGAGAACACCGAGTCGACGCTGATGCCGAAGATGCCAACTCCATTGGCTACTGCATCGTCGTTCCTGGACCGGAACTCGGTCAGCTCTGTCCTTCAACCTCCGGTGAAATCAAGGACATAGAAGAGGAGGATGAGGGCGCGAAATTTCTCTAGCGCATCGGGCAGCGTCAGCTCCTGGCCGCCCGTGGTTGGCAGCTTGAAATCGGGGGCCTTATCCCCTACCTGCAGCACGATGATGAGTTTAGGTGGTGCCTGATTCGAGCACGTACCAACCGGCGCGTGTGGCGCCTGCGATGTGGTATCCGCGCTCCATCGACCCACCCAGGGCCTGACGCAAAGCCAAGCGCCACCTGTGCGCGAGCGCGGGGTTTGAACGCCGCAGCGCCACGATGTCTTCGGGCACCTGACATATAAGGACGCGAGCACCAGACGTCACCGAAACCGGCTCGCCGTCCGCCCCGACGGAGAGAATCGCGATCCTGCCCCACCCTCGCAGCTTGTCGACGTCCAGTTCGGCCAGCTTGCCCGCGGCCGCGGCTTCTGCCCTCTCTGACTCCAGGCGCCAACGAATCAGGAGCCGGTCGGATTCCTCGCCTGCATTGATGCCGTCGTCCATCTCGCCGTAGAAGTTGATGAGATACTCGGGCGCCTCGGCGCCGAGCTTGCTCAGGTTGAAGTAGGCATTGCGCCGGACGAGAGGATCGGTCGTCCATTCCATCACCTTCACCTCCCGCGCCAGGCACCAGCGCCGCTGGTGCTGTTTGAGCTCGAAGCCGAGACCCCGCGCCTCACGGTCCGGAAGCACGCCGAGGATGTGTGAATGCATATGCAGCTCGCGGGGAGGCATGCCGCCAAGCCAGCCGACGAGGCCTCCGATCAGTCGGCCGTCCAAGAACGCGCCGGCAAGATAGTTGCCCGATTGGGCGAACGCCTTCAGCATGTCGGAGCTGATTGGAGGCTCATCGGTCCTTCCCCATACCATCGCGAACAGCTCCTCCAGCCGGCGCAGATCTTGCAGGTCGCTCAGCTCCCGGATCTCAGCGTTCATGCGAGGCCGAGCCGCCGCCCCGTTACCAGCGAGCCAGCCTGCACACCCGCCGCGGCCACGATCGCTAGCGCAAACGCCGGCGCGATCCCTTCCGGCAGGAGGACCGCGAGCACAAGGAAGAAGGATGCGAACGCGAACAGGCCCAGGAGCAGGCCTCGCAACACGTTGACGGCCGGCTCGCGGCCCTGGAGCCGGTGCGCGAACGTGGCGAGGACGGCCCCGTACAGCGGGAAAGGCGCCAGCAGCCCGGCCAGCCGCGGGCCGAGCAGCGGCGCAGCGGAAGTCAGCGCAACCACGAACGCGGTGGCTACCACCATGCGCGCTGGAATATCCCACCGCGGGAAGTCGAGGTGCTCAGCCGTTGTCTCTGACCGGCGTGGCATCAGGAAAAGCGCGATCACGAGCACAACAGCGACGACGGCGAGGAACGCCAGCCCTGGAATCCGCAGCGGGTTGAGGGTGATGGTGGCGGCGGAAAAGGCCGCAGTCGCCGCGAGCATCGAAGCGATCCAGGTCGAGCGCTGGGCCGTCCACGCGTAGGCGAGGCAGAACGCGGCCTGCGAGATGGCGCCGGCCATGATGCCCAGGGCCGCCTCGGCGGCGAAGCGTGGCCCCGGGCTCAGCGCGAGGAAGAATGCGATCGGCCCCGACGTGAACGGAATTCCGATCAGCCAGCCGCCGACGGCGGAGCCCCAGCGCCGGCCCGCGAGGCTGGCAGCTCCCACCAGGATTGGCGTCAGGACCAGCTTGAGCGCGAGCGCGCCGGCTGGGCTCAACCCGCGAGAGGGCCCGTCTCGATCCCGGCTTCCCGCAGCGCGGCCCGTACCGCGGACGCGATCTGACCCGCGCCTTTGGTATCGCCGTGGACGCAGATTGTGTCGTAACGACCTGAGCGCGCAAGGCTGACGGCTTGCTGCGCCGCGAGCGAGGGATTGAGGACCGCGCCGGCCTGGCTGCGGGGAGCCAGGCTGCCGTCCGGCAGCATGAGTCGGTCGGCAAAGCCTTCGCGATACACCGGCAAGCGCGCGCGCTCCGCCGCGGCCAGGATCTCGAACCCAGGCTGGCCCATGACTCCGACGCCGTGGTTCTTGGCAACTCGCGCGAGGGCATCCGCGGCAGCACCGTCGCGCTGGCAGCGGTGATACAGGGCGCCGTGGGGCTTGATGTAGGCGATCCGCGTCACGGCGGCCATGCTCGCGACCTGGAAGGCGATCAGCGCCTCGATCTCCGCTGCGGACAGAGAGCGCTCCACCCGTCCGAATCCGGCGCGGTCGTCATAGCCCGGGTGCGCGCCGACCTCGACGCCGAGCGTGCGACATCGCATCGCCGTCGCGATCGTGAGCGTGGCCGAGCCCGCGTGGACGCCACACGCGATGTTCGCGCTGTCGATGCAAGCCAGGATCGCCTCGTCGTCACTCGCGCCCTCACCGATGTCCGAGTTGAGGTTCAAGAACCCGTACCCACTGGCCGGGCCGGGCAGATGCGGCCTGGGGCGGTCGAGACGAAGGCGGCACGAGCACCGGACCGGAGGGCATCTAAAAGATGCGTGAGGACCGGAGCGCAAGTGCCAGCGTACGGATCGGCCACATCCAGCACACAGATGCCGGCCCGGATCGGTGAGGCCGGGTTCATCAGTGCTTCGTGTCGCCGTGGAGCAGCTGCATCGCGTGGTCCAGCACCGGCATCACCGCCTCGAGAGATTCGACGGCTCCCTTCGGACTGCCAGGCACATTCAGGATCAGCGACTGGCCGCGCACCCCCGCGAGGCCGCGCGAGAGCACGGCGTTCGGAGTCTTTGCGGCGCCCGCGCGCCGCATCAGCTCGCCCAGACCGGGTACCTCATAGTCGATGAGCATCGAGGTTGCCTGCGGCGTGACATCTCGGGGACCAAGTCCGGTGCCACCGGTGGTGACGACGAGGTCGGCACCGCCAACGATCGCGGCGATGATCGCGTCGCAGATCCGCTCCTGCTTGTCCGGCACGACCTCCGGCGCCGCCACGGAGAAGTCAGCGTTCTTCAGCATCTCGACGAGGGCCAGACCGCTTACGTCAGACCTCTTTCCCGTCGAGACGCCGTCGCTGATCGTGATCACGTGGGCTTTGTGCTGAGTCATTCGTTGCGCTTCCACGTCCCTGACCGGCCGCCCGACTTTTCCAGCAAGCGCATGGACTCCAGGTAGACGCCGCGCTCGAGGCCCTTGGTCATGTCGATCAGGGTCAGGCCCGCAACGGCGGCCGCAGTGAGCGCCTCCATCTCGACGCCGGTCTGGCCCACCACGCGGACCCGCGTAGTGATGCGCACGCCGCCCTCGACGAAATCGAAATCGACGCTGACGCTCGTGAGCGGAAGGGGATGGCACAGCGGTATGAGGTCGGGCGTTCGTTTCGCGGCCATGATCCCGGCCACACGCGCGACCTGAAGCGCATCCCCTTTTGCGGTGCCTTCGCGCACAGCCGCCACCGTTTCAGCCGCCATTCGGACGATGCACTCGGCGACGGCCTCGCGCACGGTCGCGAGCTTGTCGGCGACGTCGACCATGCGCGCCGCGCCCTTGTCGTCCAGGTGTGTCAACCGTTTGGCCACGGAGCATCAGGATATGCGCATGCGCGACATCGGAGGCGTGCTGTTCGACTACGGCCGGACCCTGGTGACTTTTGCCTACCCGACCGCCGATCTCCTCCGCATGCTCGACGAGTTCCGGCCGCGCATCGAGGCCGCGCTCGGCGTCCCCGCCCCGGAGGCCGAGACGATCCTCGACGCCGTCCTGATGCCGCTCGAGCAGTACATCAGCAGCATGAGCGAGGACGAGGTCGACTACATGGACGTCTACCGCGACACCTGGAAGCGGGCCGGCTTGCGGCTGCCTGATGACCTGCTGCACGACATCCTCGACGCCGAGCAGCGATGCTGGGATCGCGCGGTGGAGATCGACGCCGACGCCCTCGGCATTCTCACCTGGCTCGGCGATCGCGGCATCAAGCGCGGCGTGTGCTCGAACGCGCCCTTCCCACCCGAGATGATGCGCCGCCAGGTTGACAGCAACGGCATCACCGAGCTGGTGGATGCGATCGTCTTCTCCAGCGAGGTGGGGCGCCGCAAACCCGCGCCGGGCATGTACGAGTCCGCGCTGAATGCAATCGGCATGACTGCGGAGCGAACGCTGTTCGTCGGCGACCGGGTCAGGGAAGACTACGAAGGCCCGGTGGCGCTTGGCATGCGCGCCGTCATCGTCACCGCCCATGCCGAGGACGAACCTCGCGATGGCGTACCCACGATCAAAACGCTCGCGGAGCTTCCTTCGCTGCTGTGAGCGAACCGAAAAAGCGGCCGGGCGCGCTCTGGTTCTTCTTTTACGGCCGGCGGCGGCGCGGCTTTCCGTGGCTGCTGGCCGGGGTCCTGCTCGCGGCCGTGCTCCTGGGGCTGGTGTTTGCGATTCCCGGCGGCGCCGACGCGTCCCGCATCGTCGCCGGAGCCGTATTCGCGCTGCTCCTGTCCGCTGCGCTGGTGCTCGCTGTCCTGGCGATCTTGCGTCCACGCCGACGGCCCTGAGCGGCTCGCGCAGCGATCAAGGCCGCTGCGGCGCCCGCGCCCACGCCGTTGTCGATATTCACCACGACGAGGCCCGTCGAGCATGACTGAAGCATCGTCGTCAGAGCGGCCTCGCCCGCGCCGCCTCGGCCGTACCCGGTCGAGACAGGCAGCCCGATCACCGGCACGTCGATCAGACCCGCCACCAGACCGGGCAGCACGCCGTCCATCCCCGCCGCGACCACGATCACGTCGGCGCCCCACTCGAGCATCGCCGAAAGCGGACCCACGAATCGATGCAAGCCGGCAACGCCAAGGTCCGCATCGAGCCGCGTCTCGAGTCCGCACGCTTCGGCCACCATGCGAGCCTCGTCGGCGACGGGAACGTCGGAGGTTCCGGCCGTGAGGACGCCGACCTTGCCATCAACGGCTTCGGGTTGGAATTCGCGTCGCAAAATGCGGGCCGAGGAGTGGTAGTCGACCACCTGCATGCCAGAGGCCGAGGTGGCGTCGCGCAGCGCGGACTGATGGACGGCCGTCATCCGGCTCACGAGCCCCTGGCCGTGATGCTCGGCCATGGTCAGGGCCAGGCGCGCCGCCTCCTCAGGCGATTTGCCGGCCGCGAGCACCACCTCCGGGATCCCGCGCCGAAGATAGCGTCCAAGGTCGAGTCTCGCCCGGCCACCCAGCTCATCGAGCTGGATGCGCCGCAGCTCGGCGAGCGCCTCGTCCTCGCTCAGCTCGCCTGCGACGAGCCTGCGCAGCACATCTCTCAAAGCCCGAGCAAGACCTCGCGCATCCGCTGCCAATGGGTGCCCGCCCAGTAGATACGCCCGCATTCGGGACACTCCGAGTAGCGCGATTGCGTCTTGCGCACGAAGGGCGGCACCCGCTCGACCACGGTCGCGGGCACCCTCGCCTCGAGCTCCGAATTGCACTCGATACAGCGCGTCAGCGCCTCCTTCAGCTCGAGGCCAAGCTCCGCGAACACCTGCCGCAGCTGCTTGATCACGTCGTCGTCTCGAATCAGGATCGCGTGCACGACTCCAGTCTGGATGACACGTCGTTTGGTGAGGTCGCGGTCGCGCGTCAGCAGCACGCGGTTTTCGGCCGCGGCTTCTCGCACCAGCTCCGAATCGTCGATGCGTGCGTGGTACGAGGCGTCGTATCCGAGCGCGCGCAGCCAGCGCGCCAGCCGTCCGACGTTGCAGTCGGCCAGGAACCGGGGTCTCACCGAAGCAATCTTAGAATCGCTTCGTGGCCCACCTCGACGAGTTGATGTCCAAGCTCAAAACCGAGGCGAGCGGTTGCTACTCATGGTCGAACGGTCCCGGCGATACCTACGCCGCCCACAGCCACGGTTTTGAAAAGGTTCTCTACTGCGTCGATGGATCGATCACCTTCGTCCTGGAGAGCGAGGGCAGGCGCCTGGAGCTGAAGCCTGGCGACCGCATGGTGCTTCCTGCCGGCACCGTTCACTCAGCGGTCGTGGGCCCGTCAGGATGCACGTGCATCGAGGGTCATCGCTAGCTCATTACGCTCTGAGTCTGCGGGCGTAATATGGGCCGCGATGGGCATCATCGAGTTCATCCGCGACCGCGCCAGGTTCTACAACTGCCCGGTCTGCGGACGCAGCCTCAAAGGCTGCGACGTCCAGGTCCTTAGCCACGAGGACGAGAGGTTTCACCTCCAGGTGACCTGCGCGCAGTGCCAGGTGACCTTCATCGTGGTGCTTGCGATCGCGGGCGGAGCGGTGGACGAGATCGAGGCGACGGTGGCTGAGGCCGCTGCAGAGCCGGTGGCCGAGGCGGAGCCGATCAGCGTCGACGAGATCCTCGACCTGCACCTCTATCTGAAGAGCTTCCAGGGCACGCTCACGGAGCTGATCCACCAGCACGACCACAGCCGCGGCTGATCCCTGCCCGGGCGCGCGCGCAGCACTGCTGAATCCATGAGCCGGATCTATCTCGACGACGCCGGCTCGGCGCCGGTCCTCCCGGAAGTCGCCGAGGCTCTCCGCTCGGTGCCCCAGGGCAACCCTTCCAGCCCGCATGCAGAAGGGCGAGCCGCACGGGCTGCGCTCGATCGGGCGCGCGACGCCGCGGCCATCGCCATGGGGGCGCGCGGCGTCGAGATCACATTCGTGTCGTCAGGCACCGAAGCGGTGAACCTTGCGCTGTTCGGGACCGGCGGGCGCCTGGTCACGTGGGAGGCGGAGCATCAGTCCGTCCTCGGGGCGGCTCGCCGGGCGCAACTGCTCGGTCGCGAAGTCGTGGTCGCGCCGGTCGACGGCACGGCTACGGTCGATGCCGATGCGATCAAGCCAGGCACCGCCCTTGTCTCGGTCGGCCTGGCCAACAACGAGGTCGGCACCATCCAGCCCGTAGCCGAGGTCATCGCGCGAGCGCACCAGGTCGGGGCGCTCGTTCACGTGGACGCGTGCGCAGGCCTGCGGTGGAGCTCGCTACCGAACGGCGCGGACCTGGTCTCGATCAGCGGTCACAAGCTCGGCGCCGGACGCGGAGGGCTGCTGTTCGTGAGAGACGGGATCCGAATCGACCCGCTGCTGTACGGCGGACCGCAGGAGTGGGGCCGCCGAGCCGGGTTCGAGGACGTGGCGGCCGCGATCGCGGTCGCGACTGCACTCTCCGTCTGCACGCTCCAGGGTGACGCGCGCCGCGCGGCCGCCGAACGCCAGAGCCGCCTGCTGCGGGACACGCTGGCCGACCTCGGCGGCACTGTGACCGGGGCGGAGAAGCGCTTGCCCAATTACGCAACATGCACGTTCGCCGATCGTCGGGGCGAGGACATGCTGCTCGCCCTCGACCTCGAGGGTATCGCGGCCTCGAGCGGATCGGCGTGTGCCTCCGGCTCGCTCGATCCCTCGCACGTCCTGCTGGCGATGGGCTTGACCATGGAGCAGGCGCTCGGGAGCCTGCGCCTGACCACCGGCTACGCCACCACCGACGATGAGGTGACTCGCACAGTGGAGGTCTTGTGCAGGGTTCTCAGGCGTGTCCGATCGCATGCCTAGTGTCGAGGAGGAGCTGGCGCGGCGGCTCGCCGCTGGCGAGGAGGTGGTCCTCGCCACTGTGATCAAGCTCGACGGCGAGCCGCCTTCGCAACCGGGCGCGAAGCTGCTCATGGCGGGCGAGGCTGCGATCGCCGGCACCCTCGGCTGCAGCGAGTTCGACTCGGCGGCGCTCGCCGACTCGGCCGCCATCGCCACCGGCGGGTCGCCGCAGATGCGCACCTACCGTCATGACCTCGGCTCGATCGAGGTCTACCTCGAGCCTTACGCCGCTTCGCCCACCCTTGTCGTGTTTGCCGCGACCCCGGTGGCCCGCGCACTGCTCCGCTGGGCGCCCCAGGTCGGGTTCCGAACCGTCCACGTGGAAAGGCTGGCCCCGTTTCCGGCCGAGGTCGGCGGCGATCTCTACGTCGTGCACACCAACCACGACGCCGAGGATCTGGTGCAGGCGCTGGAGACGGTACTGCCCCTCAATCCGCGCTTCATCGGGCTCGTCGGGAGCCGCCGCCACACGGGGCACCACCTCGAGGCGCTTCGCGCGAAAGGCGTGCCGGAGGCGGTCATCGGCCGGATCCAGAGCCCTGTCGGCCTGGACCTCGGCGCCAGGACCCCCGAGGAAATCGCGCTTTCGATCCTCGCCGGCCTGGTCGCCATTCGGCGAGGCGGCCAGGCCGGCTGGAAATCAAGGAACGGTTAAGAGGATCTGAGATCGAATAAGCGAACCCCATAATCAGCAGCCGTGTCGATTGCGAGCGGGACCCGGCTAGGGCAGTACGAGGTCCAGGACTTCATCGGTCAAGGGGCCATGGGCCTGGTTTACCGCGCGTACCACTCGCAGCTGGAGCGGACCGGCGCGGTGAAGGTCATGCAGGCGATCACTCCCGACCCGGACACCGTCGCCCGTTTCCGGCATGAGGCCCAGGCCATTGCGAAGCTGCGCCACCCGAACATCGTCGACGTTTACGACTTCGGCGAGTTCCAGGGCACCCCGTACATGATCGTCGAGTACATCCCGGGTGGCAGCCTCGCCAGCAGGATGGCCCAGGGTGTGCTCGACCGCCGAACCGCGCTCAAATACTTGCGCGGGATCGCCGCCGGGCTTGACTACGCCCACAGCCGCGGCGTCGTCCATCGCGACGTGAAGCCCGCCAATGTCCTCCTGGCGGCGGACGACACGCCGGTCCTGGCCGATTTCGGCCTCGCCAAGCTGATGCAGGGGTCTTCGCTGAAGTCGATGACCGGCGTGACCACTGGAACCCCGGCGTACATGGCCCCTGAGCAGGTGACCGGCGGGCGAGTCGGTCCGGCGGCGGATCGCTACTCGCTCGCGACCATCGCTTACGAGATGCTCACGGGGGTCATCCCGTTCGACGGCGAGGGCCTCATGGAGCTGCTCTACGCGCAGGTCCACCGCGAGCCGCCTTCTCCGAGCTCGCGCGACAGGTCGCTTGGCCGGCCGGCCGATGCGGTCGTCATGCGCGGACTGGCCAAGGACCCGGCCGCACGGTGGGAGTCGGCGACGGCCTTCGTCGAGGCACTCGCGTCGGCGCTGGACCCTGAACCGGCGATCGGCACCACCATGGTCATGGCGCCTCGGTCCACATCTACAGTCCCAATCGCGGAGACGGCCGTGGTGGAGCGCGTCACGTCGCCTCCGCGACCTGCGGTGCTGACGCTCGCGTATCCGTCGCCGCCGCCCAGGCCTATAGAGAATCGGCGGTCCCGCAAGCCTCTGATCGCGCTGACCGCTGCCGGCCTAATCATTGCCCTGCTGCTGGCCGGCGTCGCCTACTGGGCGGCGACCCACAGGCCAGTGACGCTTTCGCTGTCATCAACGACGGTGACCGCCGGCGACAGCGTGGTGGTCTCCGCCGACTACGTGCCGCCCGACCAGCTCGGACGCATCGAGCTGTGGAGCGCGCGGTACACCTTTCCGTTCCTCGCCGACGCTCGCGGTCACGTCAATGTGACGATCACCGTGCCCGTCGACATCGGGGCGGGCGATCACCAGGTCAAGGTCTGCTGGAACGGCGCCTGCCGCGCGGAACAAACTCTGCAGGTCATGGAGCGAGTCGCAAGCACGTCACCAACTCCGTCGCCATCGCCATCACCGTCGCCATCACCGTCGCCATCACCGTCGCCATCACCGTCGGCTCGGCCGTCCCCTATAGCGTCGCCGGCGCCAATCCGTTCTCCGTCGCCAATCCCGAGCACGGCGCCCGGGCGGAGCCTCGCGCTGTCTTCGGGTCACATCCAGATCCTGATCGGGAACATGACGGTCAAGGGCTTTCGCTTTGCTCCCGGCCGGACGGTCATCTTGACCTTCGTCCAGGAATCGGCTCCCACGACCGACAAGGAGGTGGCAACCGGCATCGTCGCTTCGGACGGAACTTTCTTTTTGAACTACACGATTCCGGCCACGGCCCACGTCGGCATCGCCTACGTGAAGGCATGCGATCCGATCGCGTGCGCATTTGCCTCCATCAATGTGACGGCGGCGAGCTAGAAGACTTCGGCGGCGACCAGGTCGTCCAGAGTTTCGCGCCGACGCATCACTTGTGCCTCGCCGTCGCGCAGCAACAGCACCTCGGGTCGAGGCATCCCGTTATAGTTGCTCGCCATCGCCAGGCAGTAAGCGCCCGCGGCAGGCACCGCGATCACGTCACCCGGCTTGAGCTCCGGCATCTCGATGTCGGTGATCAGGATGTCCGTCGACTCGCAGTACTTGCCTGCGATCGTCACCTTGCCTTCGGGGGCGCGGTCGGGATCCGACGCGAGGAAGGCCTCGTAGCGCGCGCCGTACAGCTTCGGGCGGATGTTGTCGCCCATGCCACCGTCGACCGCGACATAGCGGCGCACGCCGGGGATGTCCTTGATCGAACCCACCGTGTACAGCGCCATGCCGGCGGGGCCGGCGATGGAACGGCCAGGCTCGACGACCAGCTCGGGCACTTTGAGCTCGCGACGGGCGCAGCCCGTAAGCATCGCGTGGCGCACGGTCTCGACGAAATCGCGTGGGCTCGGCGGATCGTCATCGTGGGTGTAGGCGATGCCCAGCCCACCTCCCGCACCGAGCTTGGCGGGCTCATATCCCAGCTCGGCGCGCAGCTCGGCGAGCAAGCCCAACATGATGTCGATGGCCTGCTCGTAAGCGCGCAGGGCGAAGATCTGCGACCCGATGTGCGAGTGAAGGCCGACCAGCTCGAGCCGTGGATGCTCGAGCGCCCTCTCCACCGCCTTGCGCGCGGCGCCCGACTCGATGGAGAAGCCGAACTTCGAGTCGAGCTGCCCGGTCGAGATGTGGTCGTGCGTGTCGGGCTTGACGCCGGGAGAGAGGCGCAGCATGACGGGGGCGCGCCTTCCGTCCGGCACCACCTGACGCAGGAGCTCGAACTCATGGTCGCCGTCGATGACGATGGTCGCGTCCGCTGCGTACGCGGACTCGAGATCCTCGACGCTCTTGTTGTTGCCGAGAAAGTGGATGCGGTCACGCGGGAAGCCGGACCTGAGGGCCAGGTTCAGCTCGCCGGCGGACACGACATCAAGGCCCAACCCCTGCTCCGCGATGACGCGAAGAAACCGCGGGGAGGCAAAGGCCTTCGCCGAGTAAAGCACCTGCCCCGAGTCGCCCATCGCGGCTACGTACTCCAACGCGCGCTGCCGCACCGTCGCTTCGTCGTAGATGTACAGGGGCGTTCCGTGGCGGTGGGCAAGCTCGACGAGGTCGCAGCCACCCACCTCCATGTGGCCGGCGGCGTTGACCCGGTACGTGACCGGGAACAGCAACTACAGGGCTAGTTGGGGCTGGAGCCGCAAGAGCCGCACGCGCCGCCGCAGCAACCTCCGCCTCCGCCGGCTTCGCTCGTGAAGTCGGAGGTAGACGTGTCGCCGGCGCCGGCGAAAGCGAAGCTCGAGACCAGGACGCGGGTCTTCGTCGACTCGCATGCGGGACAGACCTGCGCGGAGTCGCGCTCGGCGAACCGGGTCAGGACCTCGAACTTCTCGGCGCAGCTCTCGCACCGATACTCGTAGATGGGCATCTCAGTGAACGATTCTAAGCTCGCCGAACTCGTGCGGTTGATCGACTCGTGGCCGGGTCTCGTCTCGGGGCCAGCGGGCGAGCTCGTCCAGGACTCTCTGGTCCTGCTCGATCACCTTGTCACGGCGCGACGCCTCGTCGATGTCGGATCCGGCGGTGGCTTGCCCGGGCTGCCGCTGAAGATCGTGCGAGCGGACCTGGCCGTAACCCTGGTCGAGGCCGATCACGCCAAGGCTGCCTTCCTCGTTCACGCGTCCGCCAGTCTCGGCCTGGCAGGAGTCGACGTGGTCGCCCGGCGAGCAGAGGACGTCGGGCATGACGCGCGCTACCGCGAGGCGTTCGATGTCGCCGTGGCCCGAGCCCTGGCGCCGATGCGAACCCTGGTCGAGCTCTGCCTTCCGCTGGTCAAGGTCGGTGGCAGACTGCTTGCCCAGAAGACACGCGAGGAGGAGGTTGCGGCCGCGAGTCGAGCCGTCGATATCCTTGGCGGCGCGATTCGAGCTTTCGTGCCGGCGCCGTCCGGTCTCCGAGAAGCCGGAGCTGTCGCGATCGTGGACAAGCTCCGGCCCACGCCCGCGGCCTACCCACGGCGGCCCGGCGTCCCCGCCAGGAGGCCCCTCTAGAGCTGTCCCGCCAGCCGCACCTGGCGCCGCACGGCCCAACGGCTCGCCAGGTTTACCACCAGCATGGCGGCGACGAGCACCAGCGCCGCACCCCACGCCTGTTCCTGCAGCGCGGGGTACGGCGTCAGGGCGTCGTGAAAGACGATCAGCGGCAGAGCCGACATGGGTTGGGTGGGATCGACGTTCCAGAAGCGGTTGCCGAAGCCGGTGAAAAGTAGCGGCGCTGTCTCTCCCGCGGCACGCGCTATGGCAAGCAGCGCCCCGGTGATGACGCCCGGAGCGGCGGCGGGCAGGACCAGCTGCAGCGCGACCCGCCACCTGGGCAGACCAAGCGCAAGCCCGGATTCGCGCAGGCTGGCGGGGATCAGCGCCACCGCGCCTTCGGTTGTCCTTATCACCACCGGCAGCATCAGGACCGCAAGTGCCAGCGCACCGGCCACTCCGGAGAAATGATGGAATGGCGCGACGAAAAGCACGTAGGCGAACAGGCCGATAGCGATGGAGGGGGCCCCGACCAGGACGTCCGCAGCGAGTCGCACCACGCGAGCGAACCGCCCGCCGAATTCGACGAGGTTGACGCCGCTGATCACCCCGACCGGGATCGAGATCAGCGAGGCGAGGCCGACCATGACGGCGCTCCCAACGATGGCGTGCGCCACGCCCGCCCCGGGGATCCCGACCGGGCGCTCCACATTGACGTAGAACTCGAGGTGGCTCGCCGCCGGCCAGCCTTTGACCGCCGTGTACCAGAGGACGAGGGCCAACGGGATTAGGGCGATCGCCGTGAGGGTGTACACGACGGCCAGCGCAAGCGAATTCATGAAACGCCGGCGCACATTGCGGACGCGATTCATCGCGGTAGCTCCACGCTCCTCCGGACCAGCAGCAGCGCCAGGATGTTGACCGCGAAGGTCAGCAGGATGAGGACCAGACCAAGCTCGACCAAGGCGGCCGGGTAGACCTGCCCGGTCGCCTCTGTGAACTCGTTGGCGATCACGCTGGCGAGCGTGTATGCCGGCGCGAAGATCGATGGAGAGATGTCGGGCCGGTTGCCGATGACCATGGTGACGGCGATCGTCTCGCCGAGCGCTCGCCCCAGGGCCAGCACGGTGGCGCCGAAGATGCCCGCCCGCGCCGCGGGAAGGACCACTTTCCAGCTCGTCTCCCACCATGTCGCGCCGAGGGCGACCGCCGACTCACGAAGCCCTTTCGGCACCGCCCTGAGGACATCCCGGGAGATCGCCGACAGCGTGGGCAGGATCATCACCGCGAGCACCAGCGAGGCGGTGAACAGGCTTGTCTGGCGCGGCTGTCCGGAAAAGATGCCGATGAATCCAAGTCGCTGGGCGACGGGCAACTCGACGTGCGTGTACACGAGCGGAGCCAGGACGTAGAGAGCCCAGATCCCGAAGACGACGCTCGGTATGGCAGCGAGAAGCTCGACCCCGGTGCCAGCCACGCCACGAATGCGTTGTGCGCCGGGTTCGGCGAGCACCACGGCCACCGCGATACCAATAGGTAAGGCGATGGCGAGGGCGAGCGCGCTGGTCACGAGCGTGCCGTAGATGAACGGCAGCGCACCGAAATCCAGGGTCACGGGATTCCAGCTGCGCGCGACGATGAAGAGAGCTCCGAACCTCGTCACCGCGGGCGCCGCCTCCTGGAAGAGCACCGCGACGATCGCGATCACCAGGGCGGGCGCCGACAGCGACGCGGCCGTGGTCAGCAGCCGGAAGCGCAGCGGCGCGCGACGCGTCCGAAACGAAAGGCGGATGGCCTGGATCAACGGCTACCGAGACGGTCCAGCCGGTAGCCGACCCCCCGCAGCGTCACGATGGCGAAAGGCGCTTTGCCGGCGAATTTCTCGCGGAGCCAGCGGATGTGGACGTCAACCGTCTTCCTGTCACCGGTGAACTCGGGTCCCCAGACGCGCTCGAGCAGCGCATCCCGCGTCTGCACGCGGCCCGACTGGGCGATCAGGTGCGACAGCAGGTTGAACTCTTTCGCCGTGAGCTTCACCTCGCGGTCGCCAAGGAACACGCGTCGGGCGGCCCGATCGATCGTGAACGGCCCCATGGAGTCCCGCTCCGGAAGGGACCTTGGCTGCCCGAGGTCGGCATCGGCCCGCCTCAAGACCGAGTTGACACGCGCCACGACCTCGCGGACCGAGAAGGGCTTCGTGATGTAGTCGTCGGCGCCCAGCTCGAGGCCGACAATCTTGTCTACCTCGGTGTCTTTGGCGGTCAGCATGATGATGGGCACGCGACTTGTCTTGCGGACGGCGCGGCAGAAATCGAGTCCGCTCATGCCGGGTAGCATCAGATCCAACAAGATCAGGTCCGGGCTGGACGTGCGCGCGGTGCGCAGGCCCGCTGCGCCATCGCCGGCCTCCTGGACCGTGAAACCCGCCGCTACGAGGTTGTACTTGAGCATCTCCCGGATGCCCTCGTCATCCTCGACGACGAGGACGCGGCTGGAGCTCGCGTGGTCGCGGCTCAACCGAGCTCCACCACCTGGCCGGTTTCCAGGAAGACGATGTCCTCGGCCACGTTCGTGACCCGGTCGGCTATCCGCTCGAGGTTGTGGGCGACAAGGAGCAGGGTCACCGCGCGCAGCGCGCCCTCCGAGTCAGTGCCGTTCCCCATCTCCGCGACCAGGTCTTCGAACGTTCTGTGGTAGAGGCGGTCCATCTCGTTGTCGTGGGCGGCGATATCGCGGGCGTGGTGCTCGCTGCGGTGGATCAGCGCTTCGAGGATGTCGTGGACCTGCTTGATCGCCAGCTCGCCCATCAGGCCGAACTCAGCGCGCAAGGGCCGATCCGGAAGGCCGCACAACGTTCCGGTCATGCGGGCGATCCGCACTGCGTAGTCTCCGATTCGCTCGAGCTCGCTTGCGATGTATTGGACCGCCATGAGATCACGCAGGTCGCGCGCCACCGGCTGCTGGGTCGAGATGACCATGAACACTTGCTCGCGAATCTCGCGGAAGAGCTCGTTCAGGTGCTGATCGTCCCGCCGCACGTTCTCCGCGGCGTCGGGGTCCCGCGTGCGTAGAGCGTCGAGAGCCGCTTCGATCTGCGACTCGACGAGGGTGCCCATTCGGACCACGGATTCCCGCAGTGCCGCCAGCTCTTTCTCGAGCGTCAACCTCGGCATGAGCTATCCGAATCGCCCGGTGATGTAGTCCTCCGTGCGCCGGTCGCGCGGCTGGTTGAAAAGCTCCCCCGTGGGGGCGAATTCGATGAGCTCGCCGAAGCGCTCAGCCTGATTCATGAGCATGAACGCCGTGTAGTCGGACACACGAGCGGCTTGCTGCATGTTGTGGGTGACGATGACGATGGTGTAGTCACTCGCCAGCTCGACCATGAGATCCTCGATCTTGAGCGTGGCGATCGGGTCGAGGGCGGAGCACGGCTCGTCCATCAGAATCACCTCGGGGTTGACCGCGAGGCAGCGGGCGATGGATAGACGCTGCAGCTGCCCGCCCGAGAGCGAGGTTGCCGGTGCGTTGAGGCGGTCTTTGACCTCGTCCCACAAAGCGGCAGCCTGGAGGCTTCTCGCCACGGCCTCCTTCACCTGCGCCCTCCGCCAACCGAGCAGCCTGGGGGCAAACGCAACGTTGTCCTGAATCGACATCGGGAACGGGCTCGGACGCTGGAACACCATGCCGACCTTCTGTCTCAGCTCGAGCAGGCGGTTCGTCGTGACGATGTCCTCGGCCTCGAACAGCACCTTCCCCTCGGCCCGTGCTCCGGGCACAAAGTCGTACATCCGGTTGAAGACCCGGAGCAGCGTGCTCTTGCCGCATCCCGACGGGCCGATGATGGCCGTGATCCGGCGGTCCGCGATGTCGAAGCTGACGTCTTTCAGAGCTCGCGTCTTTCCGTAATAGAAGGAAAGGCCTTGCACGCGCAGCGTGGATGGCGAGGCGCCGGGGACTGCGCGGAGGTCAGGCTTGAACGACTGCATCGGTCGCCGGTACGCGGCCAGGTTGGACACCCCTTCCGACCATAGGCACGCCAGGTTAAGCCGACCTTATGGAGCCGTTAAGGCGTGGGAGGGCAGCTCGATCGTGAAAACCTGGCCGCCTTCGCCGGCGGCCTCCGTCCATACCTTTCCGCCGAGCGCCTGGACGAGGTGCTTGGTGATGGCGAGTCCGAGGCCGAATCCGCCCGCCTCTCGCGGCCTGGCGCGGTCGACCTTGTAAAAGCGCTCGAAGACGCGCTGCCAGTGCTCCGGCGAGATGCCCGGGCCTCGATCCCGGACGCCGATCCGGACCGCTTCGTCGACCCGCTCCACGCGCATGTCGATGGCGGACCCTGCTGGAGAGAACTTCGCCGCGTTGTCCAGGAGGTTGCCGATCGCCTGCGCCAGCTTGGCCCGATCGGTCGTGACGTGGAGCGATTCGGGCGCATCGAGACGAAGAGGGTGAGTGTCCCCGGCGCGCGGCCGCAGCTCTTCGATGAGCTCGACCACGTCGAAGCCGCTCGGCTGCACCGTCAGAACACCTGATTCCAGCTCGGCGAGCTGTCTGAGGTTGTCGATGATGCGACTCATCAGGTCGGCTTCCCTGACCAGGCGACCCGCAAAACGCGCCCGGTCTCTTGCCGCTGGCTCCAGCAGAAGGCTCTCGGCGGTGAGGCGCAGGGACGTGATCGGAGTCTTGAGCTCGTGCACGAGGTTGGCCACGAACTCCTGCCGCACTCGCTCGAGCCTGCGCAAGTCCGTCACATCGGTCAGGAACATGAGCGTCTCGCCCGCTCGTGGTCCGGGGACGAGCTTAGAGGTCACGATCCGGCGGCGGTGGACCAGCTGCGTCTCGCCCTCGGGGACCCCCGCCCTCAGGGCGCCGACAAGATTGCCTTCGAGAGTCACCTCCACCAGGCTCGCGGGCAACCGCGCCGGATCGACGTCAAAGTAGCGACGGGCAGCCTCGTTTGCGGCCACAACCCTCTGGTCGCGGTCGATCAGCATCGCGATCACCGGAGCCTCCTCGATGAGGTCCTCGAACGGCTTCAGCGGCTGCGGCTGGGTCCCGGTCCGGACGCTGCTCTTCCAGCGGTCCCAGATCACGGCGCGAGTATATGAGCGGAGCGTGCACCCTCTCGCTTAAGCATCGATTAACCGCGCGATAACCAGCCGTCTGTAGCGTGGCCTCTGTTGACACAGAACCACTTGGGGAGGAATCGATGCTGAAGGTCCGTGGAGCGCGTGTGTTGGTGTCGCTTGTTCTTTTGGGTGCGGTCGCCGCTTGCGGAGGAACCGCAACGCCCGCATCCTCGGTCGACGTCGGCAAAGGTTCGCTGACGGGCGCGGGGGCGACGTTCCCTGAGCCCTTCTACTCCAAAGCCTTCTACATGTACAGCCAGACATACCCACAGGTCAGCGTCAACTACCAGGCGGTCGGCTCGGGCGCGGGCATCCAGCAGTTCACCAAGGGCACGGTCGACTTCGGAGCGAGTGACGTGCCGATGCAGGCCTCCGACATCGCGGCCGCGGGCGGGCCTGACTCGTTGGTGCAGATTCCCACCACCCTGGGCGTGGTGGCCGTGGCATACAACCTGCCCGGCGTGAGCCGGCTGCAGATCGACGGCGCGGCGCTAGCCGGGATCTACCTGGGGCAGATCAAGAAATGGAACGACGCGGTGCTTGTTGCGCTGAACCCGGGTGTCAGCCTGCCTGGCACGGCCATCACCGTCGTGCACCGGTCGGACGGAAGCGGCACCACATACCACTTCACCGACTATCTGGGCAAGGTGTCGGGCGATTGGAAATCGAAAGTCGGGGTTGCGAAGTCAGTGCAGTGGCCGGCAGGTGTCGGAGGGAAAGGCAACGACGGAGTCGCGCAGACGGTCAAGCAAACCGAAGGCGCCGTCGGCTACGTCGAGCTCGCCTATGTGGCGCAGACAGGTATGCAGCAGGCGTTCTTGCGAAACAAGAACGAGAAGTTCGTGCAGGCGAGCGTCGCGGGCGCTACGGCCGCCGCCGCGCAGAACAAGCAGGTCAGCCCCACAAGCTTCTCCATCACGGACGAGCCAGGCGATGCCACCTACCCCATTGCCGGGTTCAGCTGGATCATCGTGCGCACGACGATCTCTGACGCCGCCAAGGCCAGGGCCGTGGTCTTCCTGTTCAAGTGGCTGGTGACCAGTGGACAGCAATATGGCAAGGACCTCCAGTACGCATCGCTTCCGCAGGGAGTCCAGGAGCTCGCACTTGGCAACCTCAAGCGCGTGACCTCGGGAGGCGCACCGGTCCTGAGCTGATCCCACGGGCAGCCGCGCGGCTGTCTTACCCTTAGTCGCGGGGTGAGGGCATGAGGCTTAGCCTGGTTCCGCGTGAGGGGCGCTTTTACGAGCTGTTCGAAAAAGAGGCGGCCCTCGTAAGCGACACACTGCACGAGTTGAGTCGCTCGCTAAGCGATGGCGAGAGCGCCCATGCAAGGCTGCGCGACCTCGAGCACGAGTGCGATGACATCGCACGGGACATCTACAACCTCACGAACCGAACCTTCACCACGCCCATGGAACCGGAGGACATCCTTCTTCTGGCGCATTCGCTCGACGGCATAGTCGACCTCGCTGAGGAGGTCTCCGACAAGATCGATCTCTATAAGGCGAGTCCCATCACCGACTCAGCCCGACAGCTTGGCGAGTGCCTGGCCGCGGCGGGAGCCGCGCTCGTGGAGGCAATCAAGAAGCTGGAAGACTTCTCTGCGTTGGCCCCGGTGCTGCAGGAGATCCACCGGCTCGAAAACGAAGGCGACCGCATCACCCGTGAGGCGTTGCGCCAGCTCTTCAACGGCAATCATCAAGCTCCGGCGGACGTCATCAAGTGGAAGGACCTTTATGACCTGCTCGAAGCGACGGTCGACGAGTGCGAGTCGGTGGCCGAGATCATTGAGACGATCGCCGTCAAGAACGCTTGAGCGTGTGAGCGTTCAGGCTCGAAAGCAGAGCACGCACCCTTTGGTCGATCTCGTCGCGGATGCTCCGCACTTCGGCCACGGGCTGGCCGGCGGGATCTGGCAGGCCCCAATCCTCCATCGGCGCGCTTACGACCGGGCACTCGTCACCGCAGCCCATGGTGACCACGCGGGTCGCCCCCTCTGCAAGCTCCCGGGTCATCAGCCTTGGCTCGACGGATGCCAGGTCGATTCCGACCTCGCGCATCACGTCGACGACCTCAGGATGAACGTGCCTGGCCGGACGAGTGCCGGCCGACTCCGCGGTGGCGCGACCATTGGCATGGCGGTTGAACAGGGCGGCGGCCATCTGGCTGCGACCAGCGTTCTGCACGCAAACGAAGAGAATGCGGGGCGTATCCGCGGCCACACAACGACGTTAGCATCGGAACCGGACGAATTCACTTCTGTGTGCCGGAGGTGGCGGTGCGACTGACGCCAGTAACCCGCGGGCGGCGGTTCTTCGAGTTATTCCGCAGGCAGGGCGAGATCGTGAGCGAGACGCTGACCGAACTCAGCAAGTCGCTGCTGGAAGGCAGGAGCCGGCACGCCAGGCTGCGCGACCTCGAACACGAGTGCGATGACGCCACCCACGAGATCCACAACCTTGTCAATAACATCTTCGCCACGCCGCTGGACCAGGAGGACATCCTCCTGCTCGCGTCGAGCCTCGACGACATTGTCGACCTGGCCGAGGAAACCGCCGACAAGATCGACCTCTACCGCGTCACGGCGATCACCGGTCCGGCCAAGGAGATGGGCGAGTACCTGGCCAAGGCGGGAATAGAGGTAGCCGCTGCCCTCGACCACCTTGAGAGGCTCGCCGAACTCCAGCCGCACCGGACCGCAATCCACAGCCTCGAAAACCAGGGCGATCACATGTTGCGAGTGGCGATCGGTGACCTCTTCTCTGGCTCCAAGGACCCCTCCGAGCTTCTGAAATGGAAGGACATCTACGACCTCCTCGAGGCGACCATGGACGCGTGCGAGCACACCGCCAACGTGATGGAGACGATCGCGATCAAGAATGCATGAGACGGCGATCCTTCTCTGGGTCACCATCGCCGTCGCTGTCGTCTTCGATTTCACCAATGGGTTCCATGACACCGCCAACGCAATTGCTACGTCGATCTCAACTCGCGCCCTTTCGCCTCACGCCGCGGTAGGGCTGTCTGCGATCTTCAACCTGGTCGGCGCGATAGTAACGGTCGCCTTTTTCCAGGCGAAGGTCTCGAACACGATTGCGAGCACGCTTGCCATCAAGCCAGGAATGGTTGTCGTCATGTCCGCGCTCCTGGGCGCGATCTCATGGAATCTCATCACGTGGTATCGCGGCCTGCCCAGCAGCTCGACGCACGCTCTGATCGGAGGGCTGTGCGGGGCCGGCATCGCGGCGGCGCACGGTCTCGATGGCGTGAGATGGTCGGCGCTGGGCAGGCAGGTGGCGAGCCTGATCATCTCGCCGCCGCTGGGCTTCATCGTCGCCGGAATTTTCGCGATCGCGCTCGTCTTCGTCATCTACCGCTTCGGCCTTCGCCCGGCGCCCGTGAACCGCACGCTTCGCAGCCTTCAAGTCTTGACGTCCGCATTTCTCTCCTATTCGCATGGCGCGAACGACGCGCAGAAGACTATGGCGGCGATGACGCTCGCCCTGGTCGCGGCAGGCGATCTGCCGAAGTTCCAGGTGCCGCTCTGGGTGGTCGTGCTGTCGGCTGCAGCGATCGGCTTCGGGACATATGCCGGCGGCTGGCGCATCATCCGCACGCTCGGCTGGAGCATCCTCAAGCTTCAGCCCGCGACCGGTATGTCAGCGCAGCTGATGGGCGCGACCGTCATCCAGGCTGCCACCCTTGCCGGCCTGCCCGTCAGCACAACGCATGTCATCACCGGGTCGGTGATGGGCGTGGGAGCGAGCCAGAAACTGTCGGCGGTGCGATGGGGGCTCGGCGCCAACATCGTCGCCGCGTGGATTGTCACCATACCGGCGTCCGCGTTGATCGCCTGGGTGGCCTTCGCGATCCTCAACACGGCGGGCCTGCGTGGGTAGTCAGGAAAGGGGCTCGCGGTTAAACTCAAGCCACCGGATCATCTGACGGCACCAAACGTTTCAGCTGACGAAGGAGCAACGGTGGCAACAAAGATCCTTGAAGTTGCGGATGTGAGCGTGATCAGGGCAGCCGGAGGAGTCGTCCTGCGCAAGTCCCGATCAGGCGAAACCGAAATCGCGGTCATCCATCGTCCCGCCTACGACGACTGGACCCTTCCCAAGGGCAAGATCGAGCCTGACGAGTCGCCGGAGGACTGCGCCTTACGGGAGGTGCGCGAGGAGACGGGTCTTCGCTGCGAGCTCGTGAGGCCTCTTGGCTGCACCGCCTACGTCGACCGGCGCGGCCGGGACAAGGTCGCCTGCTACTGGGTGATGGATGTGCGCGGTGGACGCTTCAAGCCCGGGATCGAGGTGGACCGGCTGCTCTGGCTGTCAGTCGAGGACGCCGTGAAGCGGCTGACCTACGGCCGGGACAAGACGCTGCTCCTGCAGCAGGACCTATAACCAACACCTCCCACCTTGTGGGGAGGTCGGGCCCGTGAAGCGCGCCGGGTGGGGTCCTCAACTGGCACTCTCGTAAGCTTTGACACGTGCAAACGCTGACGCACGCGGATCCGCTCGTCGTCGCCGGTGTGGAGCTGCGCTCACGCCTTTTCCTTGGCACAGGCAAGTACGCTACCGACGAGGCCATGCTCGGCGCGCTCGAGGCGTCGGGCTGCGAGCTGGTCACGGTCGCGCTGCGGCGCCTCGATCTCGACAACCCCAACAAGAAGACGATCCTCGACGTGATCGATTGGCACCGCTACCGCATCCTGCCGAACACCGCAGGCTGCCGGACGGCTGACGAGGCGATCCGGATCGCCCACCTCGCGCGCTCGATGGGTCTGTCGGACTGGGTGAAGCTCGAGGTCATACCGGACCCGCGCTACCTGTTCCCCGACCCGGAGGAGACGCTCAAGGCCGCGCGCATCCTCGTCAACGAAGGCTTCAAGGTGTTGCCGTACATCAACGCCGACCCAGTCCTCGCGCGGAAGCTCGAAGAGATCGGCACCGTCACGGTCATGCCGCTCGGATCCCCCATCGGCTCGGGTCAGGGCCTGCAGACCCTCGAGCAGATCCGGATCATCATCGAAGAGGCGCGCGTGCCGGTCGTGGTCGACGCCGGTATCGGAGTGCCGTCGGACGCGGCGCTGGCGATGGAGCTCGGCGCCGACGCGGTGCTTGTCAACACTGCGGTCGCGCTCGCGAAGGATCCCGCGCTGATGGCCGATGCCATCCGCGAGGGCGTGGACGCGGGGCGTAAGGCCTACGCTGCCGGGCGCATGCCGCGACGCCCGGACGCCAGCCCGAGCTCGCCGACCGAGGGCGTCTCCCTCTAAGGGGGGAAGTCCCCCTTGAGGCGCCGCGCCCGACACAGCCGGTTCGCGGCGCACCCCCCCGCGACCAAATCAGCGCTTCCCACGGCGATGGCGATCGTCACCGATGCGGAGTCGGGAATGCGGGCGGCGCCGAAGGCTACGATCGTTCAGCTTCGCGCCCCCAGCCTCAGCACGCGAGAGACCGAGCGCCAGGCATTGCTCCTTGTCGCTTCGTGTCCGGTGCCGGTGTTGATCAGCTCGCGCTGCGACCTTGCCCTCGCCTGCAACGCGGCCGGCGTGAACTTACCCGAGCGGGACATCCCGACCGGGGATGCGCGGAGGTTGATGGGCAACCGCCAGGTCGGCCGTTCTGTCCACTCGCTGGCAGGCGCGCTCGAAGCCGAGCGCGACGGCGCCGACTTCATCATCTTCGGCCCCGTGTGGTCCAGCACCACCCATCCGGATGTAGCGCCGGTCGGGCTCGAAGCCCTGTCCCGCGTCGCCGCGTCGCTCCGCATCCCGGTGCTCGCGATCGGTGGCGTAAGCGAAGACCGGGCGCCTGAATGCCTGGCGGCCGGCGCGGCGGGCTACGCCGCGATCCGAAGGTTCAGGTGATCTCTGTCCAGATCAACGGCAAGAAGGTCGAGCTCGGCGAGCCGACCCCGCTGCTGGTCTATCTCGGGCGGCTCGGCGTCGATCCTCGCGCTGTGGCGGTCGAGCACAACGGCGAGATCATCCAGCGGTCGGCATTCGGTGACGTCCTCCTGAGAGATGGCGACCGGGTTGAGATCGTGCGCATGGTGGGGGGCGGCTCTAGCAGCGCGCTTTGATCGCCGCCTCGGCTTCGGCACGTTCATCCCAAGGTTCGGAGCCGCGCGCCGTGCGCATCGACCGCTCGTGTCCCTTGCCCGCGAGCAGGACGGTGTCGCCCGGCTCGGCGATCTCGATCGCACGGCGGATCGCCGCCCGGCGGTCGATCACGACCTCAAAGTCGCGGCCGGGCGCCTTCCCGGCGGCGCCGGACTGAACGTCACGGGCGATCTCGACCGGGTCCTCGGACAAAGGATCGTCGGTCGTGATGATGAAAAAGTCTGAGAACTCGGCTGCCGCGCGTCCCATCCCGGGACGGTCGTGGTCGGAGCGTGCGGTCGACCCGAAGACGACGATCAACCGACCGCGTGTGAACGGACGCAGCTCTGCCAGCGCACTGGCAAGCGAGCCCGCCGCGTGAGCGAAGTCGATGTAGACACGAAAGTCCTGACCGAGATCGACCGGCTCGAGCCGCCCGCGCACGCCCTCGAAACCGGCGAGCCCGCGCCCTATATCCTCCACCGGCACGCCGAGGGCCAGGCACACGCCCGCAGCACAGAGCGCGTTGTAGATGTTGAAGCGCGCGGGCACATGAAGCATCACCTCGGTCTCCCCCATCGGCGTCTTCATGCGGAACCGCGAGCCTGTCCCGGTGATGGCAAGCTCGAGTGGATGGAGGTCTGACGCGGTGGTCATACCGTAGGTCCACCGGCGCGAAATCGGCCTACGCGCGAGACGGTCGTAGCTCGCGTCGTCGCGATTGAGCACCGCCGTCTTCTCGATGCCCTTGTCGGCGGCGTTGGCCGTGAGGTCGATGAGACGAGCCTTGGCTTCGAGGTACTCCTCCCACGTCGAGTGATAGTCGAGATGGTCGTGGCCGACGTTGGTGTAGGCGGCGACGTCGAAATCGCAGGCGCGGACCCGTTCCTGGACGAGCGCGTGCGACGTCGTCTCGATGACCGCGCACTGGGCGCCACCCTCGACCATGCGCGCAAGCCAGGCCTGCACCTCGGGCGCCTCCGTCGTCGTCTGCCCGCTGGCGTTGTCCACCTCTCGCCCGCTGACCTTGAACGCGACGGTGCTCATCGCTCCGGCCACGATCCCGCTCGCCTGCAGCACATGTTCGGCCATGTGGGTCACCGTTGTTTTGCCGTCGGTTCCGGTTACGCCGGCCAGCTTCAGTCGAAGCGATGGACGGCCGTAGAACTCCGCCGACAGCTCGGCCAGGCCGATCCGCGTCGACGGCATCCTGAGCACGGGAATGCCTTCGGGGATCTTTACGCTGCGTTCGACAGCGACTGCCACCGCACCCTGACGGATCGCGTCGCCGACATAGTGGTGGCCATCCACGTGCAGCCCCTGAACCGCCACGAAGAGATCACCCGGGCCGACGTGGCGAGAGTCATAGGCGATGCCGGTGATCTCGACATCACCGTTGCCGTCGAGGACGGCGCCCGCCCCTCGCGCGAGATCAGCCAACCGCATAGACCGCAGGATAATCGGGTCGTGATTGCGGAAATCGGGGGCCGCCATTTCGAGTGGGGCGCGCGCACATACGTCATGGGCATCGTCAATGTGACGCCTGATTCGTTCAGCGGCGACGGCCTCGGCACGGACGACGATGCGGCCGTGGCGCAGGGCTTGCGCATGGTCAGCGAGGGCGCCGACATGCTCGACGTCGGAGGTGAGTCCACGCGTCCCGGCCACGTGCCGGTCACGGTCGCCGAAGAGATTGGGCGCATCCAATCAGTGGTAAGACAGCTCGCTCGTGAGTCGGGCGTGCCAGTATCGATCGACACCTACAAGCAGGAAGTGGCGGAGGTCGCCCAGGCTGCAGGCGCGACGATTCTCAACGATGTCTGGGGCCTGACGCGCTCGCCCGAGATCGCGCAGCTTGCCGCCCGGCATGGCTGCGCTCTCGTGCTTATGCACAACCAGGACGGCACCGAGTACCCCGGTGACCTGATGGAAGAGATCAACCGCTTCCTTGCGGAGGCCGCCGCGCGCGGCGTCGCGGCCGGGGTGCCGAAGGAAAAGGTCATCGTCGACCCGGGCATCGGCTTCGGCAAAACCGCCGATCAGAGCTGGGAGGTCATGCGCAGGTTCGCCGAGCTGAAAGAGATCGGGCACCCCATCCTCATCGGCACCTCGCGCAAGTCATTCATCGGCAAGCTGCTCGACCTGCCCGTGTCCGACCGCCTTGAAGGCACGGCCGCCACCGTGGTGGCGGCGGTGCTGCGCGGCGCGGACATCGTGCGTGTCCACGATGTGCTGCAGATGACGCGCGCCGTGCGGATAGCCGACCGCCTGCGTTGAGCAGGGTCTACCTCGGGCTCGGATCAAACCTGGGATCGCGTGCGCGCAACCTGAGCTCCGCTCGCCGCCGTTTGCGTCAAAAGGGTTTGCGGATCCTGCGTCAAAGCCGCGTCATGGAGACAGAACCCTGGGGAGTCGGGGACCAACCTCGATTCCTCAACCAGGTCGTGGAGGCGGAGTGGGGCGGCACGCCGCGAGCGCTTCTGCGCGCAGCTAAGGCCGTCGAGCGCGAAGGAGGCCGGCGGCCGACCCGGCGCTGGGGACCGCGGGTGATCGACGTCGACATCCTGCTGTTCGGCGACCAGCGCGTGCGCGAACGTGATCTCGTGATCCCGCACCCGCGCATCTCAGAGCGGGAGTTCGTGCTCGAGCCGCTGGCCGAGCTGGGCGTTAAGCCGGTCGAGCGTTGGTGAAGCGGTAGCCGATCCCAGGCACTGCGAGTATGTAATAAGGACGCGAGGGCTGGGTCTCGATCTTGCGGCGCAGGTTGCGAATATGCACGTCGATGACTCGGGTCTCGATCGGGTATTCGTAACCCCAGATCGAGTTGAGAATCTTCTCCCGGCTCAGCACCTTCCCCGCGTTGCTGGCGAGGAATGTCAGCAGGTCGAACTCGGTGTGCGTGAGCTCGACCTCCTTGTTCGATTTGTAGGTCCGGCGTTCGTTGACGTCGATGACCAGGTCGCGGAACTCGAGCCGGCTGCGCATCGCCTCCGCGTTTTCGAGCCGTGCGCGCCGTAGGTGCGCGGCCATCCGCGCGACCAGCTCGCGCAGGCGCAACGGTTTGGTCACGTAGTCGTCGGCGCCAATCTCCAGGGCCACGACCGCGTCGATCTCGTCGGACCGCGAGCTCATCATGATCACCGGCACCGCGGGGTCCATCTTTCGCAGCTCGCGGCAGACGTCGAAGCCGGCGGCGTCGGGCAGCGTGACCTCGAGCAGGACCACGCTTGGTCGAGTGCTCTCGACCTGACGCAGCGCTTCCGACCCGGCATCAGCCTCGACGACCTGGTAGCCGTCCTGCTCGCAGACCTGCTTGATCTCGCGGCGCGTGGAGGCGTCCGGCTCCACGACCAGCACCCTGCGCGAAGAATCCGTCACAGCCATATCCCAATCCTAAAGTATTTGAAGGATTGTTAGGGAATGTTTCGTTTCAAGCCCCGAATGTAGGCTCTTGCCATACGTTCGAAACCGAGAATCTTCGCGCCGGCCGCGGAGAGAACGACCTCCCACGCGCCCGCGTACGTCACCTCCTCGCCGCCGAACTCGGACTTGAAGAAGCCGAGCCCGTGCCATGGGTGCTCCGATCCGGACTTTGGCGGCGGCACGCCCCAGAGGTCGAAATCTGTGCAGCCCGCCTCCGCTGCGGCCGAGATGGCCGACCACCAGGCGAGGTCGTTGCCCATCAGCTCGCGACGGGCACCGCTTCGGCCGGCAAACAGGCTGTAGGCGCGTCCGGCATGGCGGGCCACGAGGACGGTCGCCAGCGGCTCGTGCGTTTCCAGCGTGCGGGCCGTATAGGTGCGGCACCACGGGAGAAGGTCGAGCATCAGCTGGTAATAGCGCCGGCCCGGCAGGTGGATCGATTCGCGACGTTCGACGGCGGCCGACTGGCGCGCTAGCTCTGCGGCCTCCTTGCCCTCCTCGACCTTTACACCGCGCTTGAGACCGGTGCGGATGTTGTACCGGCGGCCGTGACGAAACGTCGACAGCAGCTCGTTCGGTGGAAGCAGCTTGAGGATGCGCGTGTGCTGAGGCTGGATCGCCGCGACAGGCGTGAATCCTTTTTCCGTGAGGGCCTCCCCGATGTCGGCGGACGCTTCTGGCTCAACGACGATCCTGGCGATGCGAGCGGTGCGCGCCCACTCCATCAATGCGTCGAGCGCGTCGGCCGTCGCCGGAACGGGACCGCGCGGGATGTACGCCTCGCGCGATGGACCGACCTTGCGGACCTGGATGCTCGCCATGGGACCGCCAGGCGAAAAACGAACCCGCTCGACGCTCCAACCGGCGCGCGCCTGGATCTCGCCCCACGCCCACGACTGCAGCAGCGGCGCCGGCGTTGCCCGATCGGCAAGGTCGGCGTCCCAGCTTTCGGCTTGGCTGCTCATCCGGTGTCGTGCGCCCTGCGCGCGCCTGGCGGACCGACATCTGTGACGACCGCTGATTCCAGGTGCCCGATGTCGTTGACGCCGCCGATCACCATCCTGCCATCGCGTTTTTCGATCAAGGTGATAGACGCGTTCTGGATCTTGAATGGAAACAGGCCGCGACTGGGACGTCCGACGATGCGATGGAGCGCGATCTGGATCACGCCTCCATGTGTCACCAGCAAGACGTCACCGTGCTCGTGCTGTTGAAGGATCTCGTCCATCGCGGCCGCCACTCGCGTGTCGAACGCGGCTCCGCCCTCGCCGTGCGGAACGACGTCCCAGTCGGGCTCTTCCACCCAACTGGCCCATGCCTCCGGATATCGCGCTGCGATCTCCTCCGTCGTCTTGCCTTCCCACTCGCCGAGATAGACCTCCCGCAGCGAGGTCCTCGGCTCGGGCTCGAGATGGACTGCTCGACCGATCAACTCCGCGGTCTCGAACGCGCGCTTCAGGTCGCTGGTGTAAAAGCCAGCGAAGCGCCGGCCGGCCAGTCGCGCTCCGAGCAAGGCGGCCTGGCGGCGGCCCTGGTCGGAGAGTGGCGGATCGAGCTGACCCTGGATGCGGTGCTCTTGATTCCAGATGGACTGGCCGTGGCGGATCAGAACCAGCTGCGCGGGAGACGGGCGAGTTGGTAACGGGAGTTCAGGAGGCTCCGGTCGCGCGGGTCTGATCTCGATGCCTATACTAACTTTCTCTTAAACACCGATCGGGCTGCGCCGATCTCAGGAGAAAGACCGTTGCAATCGCACGGCACACTCGCCGAAACCCCCCTTCGATCGCTATTGGAGTCCGCTCAGGGTGAGCGGTCCACGGGTACCCTTACCGTCCGCAATGGGAACGGGCAGTCGACCTCGCTGTACTTCCTGTTCGGACATCTTTTTCATGCCCAGGGCGACGGCAAGTCCGGCGACGACGCCGTGGTCAACGCGCTGCACTGGACGAAGGGCGACTTCGAGTTCGACGCCAAGGCCAAGCTCCCCGCCGACGAGACGGTCAAGGCAGGCATTCCGGAGCTCGTCCACACCGCCGATGCGTCGCCCCGGACTGCCCCGGTCGAGCCAAAGCCCGAGCCACACGCCGAGCCGCAAGCCGAGCAGCACGTCGACCAGCCCGAGCCGAGAGCCGAGCGAAAAGATCATGCTGAACCGGAGAGAAAGGTGGAAGCACCACAACCACGACGAGGGGTAAAGCACCGCCCACAGCCGAAACACGGCCGTGAGCCGATCCCTGTTCCGGCGGGCCAAATCCTTTACGACTCGCTCAAAACATCGTTCGTGGACTTTCCGCGGCTCCTGACGACGCTCGAGCGCGAGGGATACACGGGCTACGTCCGCCTGCTCACGGATGAGGCCTCGGGTTTGATCCTCTTCCGCGAAGGTTCCGCTCTCGAGTGCCTTTACGACGGAGCGGCGGATGCCGGGAGCCTCGTGCTCGGGAAGCAGGCGCTCCAGCACTTCAACGATGACGTGACCGCCGGGCATGGCGTGCTCGATGTGGTCGGTCTATCGGGAGACCTGATCGACGGACTGTACGAGCTCACAGTCTCGCGGCCGATGTACACCGAGCTGTACGCGGCCTGGGTGGACATGAAAGCGCTGCTCAACTTCTTGAGCGACCGCAAGCTGAGCGGCAGCGTGATGATCCGATCGGGCACCGGAACGGGCGTGATCATCCTTGCGCACGGAGATCTCGCCGGCGCCTACACAAGCGAATCGCGCGAGATCTCGGACAAGCCCGACCAGGCCCTCGCGCTTTGTGACGACCCGAACGCGATGATCGAGGTCAAGTCGGCCGACGCGACCAAGCATCCGCCGCTCGACGTGGACGAGATCGTGGGCCAGAGGAACCGGCCGGCGCAGGGAGCCGCGGCGTCGGTCGCGGCAGCACCGCCGCCGCCCGCGCCGGAATCGGCACCGCCGACGAACCCGACCATCCCGGTGATGCCGGCCATGCCGCCGGAGCCGCCGACGGCGCAGATTCCCACCCTCTCGACCTATCAGCCGCCGGCGCAGCCCGCGCAGCAGGTCGCGCCAACCACGCCTCCGCGCAACGTCGGACCGCAGCTGGACTGGTCGAGCATCGTGACCGAGCTCCAGGCCATGGCTGAGGACGCGCTCGGCAACCGGGCGCGCAAGGTGAAGGACATCCTCGGCGCGGCAGACCCGTCTCTGGCAGGCATCGAAGCCGCGATCGATCAGATTCCGAGCATCTCGCTGCTCTTTGTCGATTCGTCGCGCCTGGAGCAGCTGGCGCAGGAGATGAAGGCCCGCCTCAAGTCCCACCTCTAGCCGCCATCTCGTGTAAACCCATTTACAGGGTGGGTGGGAGCGCGGCGATGAAGAGATCCGCTTTTGTGCTGGGAGCGGCTCTGGGCCTCGGACTCTTGCTCACCGCGTGCGGCGGCGATCCGCCTCAGATCGTCGACTATTCGCCCCAGCGCAACACCATCGACGTCCCGACCTCGACGCCGATCCGCATCTCCTTCGACCACGACGTCGACCGCGCCTCCGTCGAGGGCCGCCTCCACCTGCTTCCGGCGACGACCGGGTCCGTGCGCTGGGTGAACGGGCACCAGCTCATCTACGAGCACACCACCCTCCGAACGAGCACCAGCTATGAGGTCATCCTCGAGCCTGGTTATCGCGATCCCGCCGGCGCCACATACTCGCTGCGCCACCACTGGTCCTTCATCACCGAAGGACCGCCCGCCCTCGCCGGCTCGACACCGGCGAACGGCGATGGTGCGGTCGACCCGTCCTCCTACCTGAGCCTCGACTTCACGCGGGAGATGGACCCGCGCAGCCTGAAGAGCGCGATCACCATCAGCCCGAGCGTTCCCTTCGACCTACGCCCCGACCCGACCGACAACCGACGCGCCGTGATCGCGCCCTCGCAGCTTCTAGCGGCAGGCACCCGGTATCAGCTGCTTGTCAACACGGCTGCGGTGGATGTCGACGGCAACCAGCTCGGTCGTGACGAGGTCGTCCGCTTCACCACCGGCGCTCAGCGCGCTTTGCACCATTGGATCGCTTTCGCGACTGACGGTCCCGACGGCTCTTCGGCAGGACTATGGATCGTCGACGAGCGCGGATTCCCGCGCGAGCTTTTCGACGCCAGCGCGGTGCACTCGTTCAGTTGGTCGCCGGCCGGTGACTCCCTGCTCATCGAGGGTGCCGACGACGCCTGGTGGCAGTTCACGCCTGGGGGCGGCGAGACGCCGCTGACCTTCAAGGCGGCGTGGGCGGCTTCGCTCGCCCGCGGCATGGGATTCGTGTACATCGACAACACGTCGACCTTGCACCGCCAGACCGCCGATGGCGGCGACGAGGTGATCGCCTCCGACGTCGCCGAGGCCACTGTCGCACCAAACGGCCAGCGCGTGGCGTTCGTTCACGGCATCACCGGCGTCAATGAGGTCTGGGGCTACGACGTCGGACTGCGCGCGAGCTATCAGCTCGCCCTTGACAGCGCTGCGGTCAGCGCGGTCGCGTGGGCTCCGGCCGGCAACAGGATCGCGTACCTCCGACACGATCCGAACGCGACGACGCTTCGCGTCCGCAGCTTGACGGGGACCGCCTCCACCACGACCGTGGCCGCGGGAGACCTCAGTCGAGCGACCTGGCTCCCAGATTCGACTCACCTGGTTTTCTCAGCCGCGGTCTCGACCCAGAGTGGTGTGCTCCACAAGGCGTACGTCATCAATGTGATCTCTCCGCCCGCGGCGCTCACGCCAGCGGCTGGAATCCCATCCGACCCCGGGATCGAAGTGACGTCGCCCGTCTCCTCACCCGACGGACATCAGATCGCCTTTCTGAGCGGCGAACAGATCTGGCTCATGAACGCCGACGGCACGCGGCCGACGCCGCTGACGAAGGAAGACCCCGCTTCCTTCCCCTATTCCTGCCGGGCGCTGGCGTGGACGCGCACCTGAGCCCGCTCGGCAAACCGCCCGAACAACAGCTGCAGCCGGTCGGCGGTCCGGGTCCAGGAGAAGCGCTGCGCCAGCAGCCGGCCGCGGCGGCCCATCTGCTGCGCCAGCTCCGGGTCGTCGAGCAATCGGCCCAGTCGTTCGGCATAAGCGGCCGGATCGTGGCCATCGATCAGGTATCCGCTCACGTCGTCGCGGATCACTGACCTCAGTCCGGTGACGTCGGAGCCCACGACCGGGCGACCGCATGCCTGCGCCTCGAGGCCGACAAGCCCGAACGACTCGCTGTACGAAGGCATCACGGTGACATCGGCCGCCGAGTAGAAGAAGGGGAGCTCATGGTGCGCCACCGAGCCGAGAAAGTCGACGCGATCGCGGACGCCCGCGGCGCTCGCCACCGCTTTCAGACGCGACTTCTCGCTCTCGTCTCCCTCCGCGCTGTCCTCACCAAGGATGAGGAGGCGGACGTCATCATGCTTGCGGTCGCGGAGCAGCGCCAGGGCCCGGATCGCGACGTCGACGCCTTTCAACCGTTCGAGCCGGCCGACGTAAAGCAGCAGCCGGTCCGGACCGTAGCCGATCTTGCGCCGCGCTTCGCCGCGGTCGATCGGCTGGAACATCGTGAGGTCCACGCCGGGCGGAACGACAAACACCCGGTCCGGATCAGCGCCATACAGGTTCACGAGGTCGGCGCTTTCGTCTTCGGTGGAGGCGATCAGCAGGTCCGCCTGCTGCGCGATCTCACCCTCGACGCGGATGCGAAGCTGCGGTTCAGGGCGCGCGCCCACGGCCAGGGTGCGGTTTTTGACCAGGCCCAGCGTGTGGGCGACGTGGGCCCAGCTCGCGGCCAGTCGAGGCCGAAGCAGGCAGGCCACCTCTCCGGAGAGCCAGTAGTGCGAGAACAACAGGTCGTACGCAACGCCATCGCGGTCGGCGAACTCCACGATGCGCCGCGCAAAGGAGGGCACTTCGCTGTACAGCAAGTACTTGTCCAGACCTTTGCCGGCCGGCAGGTAGATCACCCGGCTCAGGGGGGCGACGAGCTCCACGGTCGGCTCGTCAGGCGACTGCCGGACGGTGAAGACGTCGGTGGCGATGCCGCGGTCGCTCAACCCGGTGGCGACTTCGCGAACGTAAACATTGAGACCGCCGTTGGCGTTCTGGCCTAGAGAGGCGGTCGGCGAGGTGTGCATGGAGATGACCGCGATCCGCCGAGCGGCGCGGTCGTTGAACAGTTGATTAGCCTCAGCCACGGTAGGCCGATCTCGCGTCAAGCCAGCGTCTCGAGACGCAGCAGAAGCCGGAACGGGAGACCGGCGAGCAAGAAGCCATAAAAGGTAGAACCTACGAGGTGACCCGGTATTCCCGAAGAGCCCTCGTCTTGGGGATTGACTACCCTAGATATGATTTGGCCTCGATGCGGGTCACAAGGGGACTGGTGCTGGCGCTCACGATCCCAGCCTTCTTTGTTCTCACGGCCGCGTCGACACTCGCCGACAGCACTCCGTCACCGGCGGCCTCAGGCGGGACGGCGGCCAGCGGAGCAGCGGGACTACCCGGAGATCCATCCCGGGGTGAGCAGGTTTACGCCAGCGGTGGATGCACAGCCTGTCATGGCGCCAGCCTGGAAGGCGGCGTGGGCGCGACTCTCAACCCGATCGACAAGCTCCCAGGCGTGAAGAACCCGCTCGACCCCAACTTCCTGATCGACATCATCACCAACGGTCGCCAGCCGCAGGCGGGAGATCCAAGGTCAACGAAGATGCCCGCGAAAGGTGGGAACGACAAGCTGACCGACCAGGACATCAAAGACCTGGCCGCCTACATCATCGTCCAGAATCGCAGTGGATCTCCACCACTGTCGCCAGGCGAGCTTGCCAAGCGCACGATCCTGTGGGTCAGCATCGGCATCATCGCCATGGTGTTCATCACCTACCTGCTGTCCACCTACAACATGCGTTGGATCGCGCGCCGGGCGGCGGCGCGACGCCGGTAACCGAAGCCGCCTCCCTCTATCCGACCCCAGTTGGCGGGTCGCCGCGCATCCTCATTCTGTTCAGCGATACGGGGGGAGGTCATCGCGCCGCGGCGCAAGCCCTGACTGACGCGCTAAGGCTTCTCGACCCGAGCAGCGTCGTCACCGTCGCGGACCCCCTCATCGGCCAGGGTCCGGTGATCGTGCGGAGGCTTGCCTCGCTCTATTCACCGGTGATCCGGCGGTCGCGTGCCGCCTGGGGAGCCGTCTACCACACGAGCAACACGAAGGCCACGTTTGCAGCGATTCGCGCGGTCTTCGGGCCGGCGGTACGCAAGGTGATGACGCAGCTGCTCAAGCAGCACGATCCCGACGTGGTGCTGTCGGTGCACCCGCTGCTCAACCACGTCGCCCATCAGGCGATTCGCAAGAGCGGTCGTCCCCGCGCCTTGATGACGGTGATCACCGACCTCGTGGACTTTCACCGCGGTTGGACCTTCAGCCAGGCCGACCTCGTAGTCGCGCCGACAGAACGTGCGCGCAAGGTCGCCCTCCATCGCCGCGTGCCCTTCGATCGAGTCAAGCTGCTCGGCCTTCCCGTCGACCTTCGCTTCCGTCCTCCAGCGCCGGGTGAGAAGCAGGCTCTTCGTCGCCGCTTCGGGCTGGACGAGCACCGGTTCACGATCCTGGTCATTGGCGGGGCCGCAGGCGTCGGCCACCTGGCAGCGCAAGTGCGCGCCCTCGCGGAGGACCGGCAGCCCTGGCAGCTGGTTGTGATCTGTGGCCGCAACGAGAAACTGCGGCGGCGCCTGTACGAGCTCGAGGCCTCGACCCCCATGCTGATCCTCGGCTTTGTCGACTACCTGCCGGAGCTGATGCGCGCGTGCGACCTCGTCGTCACCAAGGCCGGTCCAGGCGCGATCGCCGAGGCGCTCGCCACCGGGCTGCCGCTGGTGATCACGGGTTTTCTTCCCGGCCAGGAGTCCCCCAACGTGGACTTCGTCGTCGAGTCAGGCATAGGCTCGTTCGCACCGAAAGAGTCAGACCTGAGGGACGAGGTGCGGGTGCTGGCCGAAGGCGGGCCCACGTGGCGCGAGATGTCACGCCGCGCGGAAGAGCTCGCGCATCCTTACGCGTCGTCCGACATTGCGCGCGAGTGCCTGATCCTCGCCGCGCGCTACAGGGCGTCGGCGCAGGCGAGCCGGTAGGGACAGAGCCGGCAGCGGCGGCGCTCCGGGCGCGGCGGGAACGCGCCGGACCTGATGCCTTCGGCCACCTCCGAGCCCTCTTCCTCCGCGTCCCGCACCAAGGCCGGCACGCTTTCGACCCGAACCGATTCGCCCGAGGCGAGGTACACGACTTCGAGCTCGAGAGGTTCGAGGTTCAACGCCGACTTGGCGCCGAGGGCGTAAAGCGCAACCTGGAGGTCACGGCGGCGGCGGGCGATGGGCCGGCCGCTCTTGTAGTCGATGATCCGCCACCCGCGCGTCGTCTTGTCAATGCGGTCGATCACACCGCGCAGGCTCCATCCCTCCACCGCGACGCTGAAAGGCTGCTCCAGGTAGGCAGGGGCCGCGTCCAACCCTCCGTGTGCGCGATACGCCTCGAGCTCGGCGGCCCCGTTGCGTTTGAACGCCATTGCCCGACGCGGGTCTGGAAACGCGGTCGTCCTCCAGACCGCGCGGTGGATCGAGCGGAGGCGGGCCTCGGTGACCGGTTCGCCCCGGCGCCGCAGCTCTCCGGCCTGTCGCAAAACCTCGTGCAGGATCACGCCGTGCACCGCTTCCGCGCTCTGCGCGACCGGCAGCTTTTGCACGTGGCGGTACCAGTACTGTCGTGGGCAGTCTCGGTACGCCGCGATGGCGCTGAAGGAAAGCTGCACCTCGTCCGTGCGGCCGTTGAGCGCGTGGCCGTTGACCGAGATCTCGATGACTGGAGCGGTGGGGGGCTGCATCTCCTTCTCCGAGATCGCGCGCGGCGCGCTCGCTCGCAGCTCGTCGAGGAAGCGCGACTCGCGCCAGCGACGACCGCCTTCGTAATGAGCCGCCCAGGTCAGGTAGAGATGCCGGCGCGCCCGCGTCATGGCCACGTAGAGCAGCCTGCGCTCCTCCGCGATCACGTCCTCGCGACCCCGCACGAGAGGCTCGAGGACGGGAGCGGGCAGCTCGAAGCGCGGAGAGCGCCCCGACTGCGGCAGGCGCCCCTCTACCATCGACGGCACGAAGACCGCGTCGAACTCCAGGCCCTTCGACTGATGAATCGTCATCACCTGGATCGCATCTCCTTTTTCCACCGGCGCGGGCTCCTGGTCCTCTCCGGATAGCAAGACGAGGTCGAGGTGTCGCATGAATGCGTCCAGCGATCGGTCGGCAGAGGTCTCGCAGAACTCGGCGATGTTTTCACCAAACCGGCTCACGTTTGCGGCGGCATCCGGCGCAGAGACGAGGTACCGCGACCGCTCCATCAACTCGAAGAACAGGTCGCGCACATCGAGCCGAATCGCAAGCGTGGCAAAGCTCTCGAGCATGGGTTGCATGGCCGCGGCCGCCGGCCTCGCAAGCGCCACAAGATCAGCCGGGTCGCGGATCACGCGCAGCATCGCGATCAGGTCTTTGATCTCTGGCTGGTCGTGAAAGCCGCGGCCTCCGATGACGACGTAAGGCAAGCCCTCCAGCGAGAGCGCGGTGGCGATGGGTCGTGCGATCGCATTGGTCCTGCACAGCACCGCGATCGCGGACGGAGTCCTGCCCCCACCGATCAACCTCGCTGCCTCGAGGGCGATCCCTGACGCCTCCCACCCCGAATCAGCAAACGGCCAGAGCTGCACTTGGGGGCCGCTCTGCTCTGAGCGGAGCTGTTTTCGCAGCCGGTCGGAGTTGTGGCCGATGATCCCCGCCGCCGCGGCCACGATCCTGCGCGAGCTTCTCCGGTTGCGACCGAGGGTGATCGTTTGCGCGCCCGGAAAACTGCTGAGGAACCGCTCAAGGCTGGCTCGCGATGCACCGCGGAATCGGTAGATCGACTGATCGTCGTCGCCGACGACGAACGGATTCGACGATCCCGCGACCAGCTCCACCAACCTCTCCTGGGCGAGGTTCAGGTCCTGGTACTCGTCGACGAGCACATGCTGGTAGCGGGACGCGTAGCGGTTCAGCAGCGCGGGGTTCTTCTCGAACATGCGGACGGCGAGCAGCAGCAGGTCGTCGAAATCCAGGTAGCGGCGCTTGCGGCACTCCCGCTCGTAGGCGCGAAAGAGGTTCACGCACGCGCGCATGAGCTGGGCGCGCTCCGCGTCGTCGGTCGACAAGGCCCAGCGCTCCAACCTCGCGAGCGGCACGAGCTCCTGCTTCATGCGCTCGAACATCTGCAGCACGGGCGCCACGAGGTCGTCCGGCCGCTCGTCGCCGGTCAGTGCCAGATCGCCGATGCTCCACATCAGCTCGCGGGCGAGGATCCACCGATCAGGCCCGGTCAGGATGCGAAAGCCGTGCGGCACACCGACGCTGCGGCCGTCATCGCGCAGCCAACCAAGCGCGACGGAATGGAAGGTGCCGACTGCGGGCGCCGCGTCGTCGATGAGGGCCTCGATTCGCTGCCGCATCTCGCTCGCCGCGCGCTCGGTGAACGTCATGACCAGGATCGACGCCGGCGCGACTCCGCCCAGGACAAGGCGCCGGAAACGCTCCGCGATGACCGCGGTCTTGCCCGTCCCCGCCCCGGCGACGACTCGCACCGGTCCATTGCCAAGGGCGGCGGCCAGACCCTGTTCGCGCCCGAGCTTCATATGGCGGTGGAGCGCCCGATCCGCACGCGCAGAGTGCGCACCTTGCGACCCAGCTCTGGTCGGTTCAACTTGGCGATGATCGTCTCCGCGTCGAGCCTGAGCTGGTGGGCGAGCGCGGGGCTCGAGGTCGTCACCATCAGCGTGCCCGAGCGCAGCTCCACCTCGTCGCAAAGGAGTGCGACGTCCGGCCCGATCAACGCCCGAAAAGCCGAGGCCACCTGGCTGCCCAGCAGCCGCGCGCCACCCGGCTGCCGGCGCAGGATTCGCGGCAGGATATTACCCAGCTTATCCACAGGCCTCGATCCTCCCCTGACTCACCGTCCAGACCATGGCTTTGGCGATGAGCTCAGGCGGAAACGGACCTGCTTCGACCGAGGTGATGATCACCTGGCCGCCCGCGGAGACCTCGTTCAGGAGCGCAGCCCGCCGGTCGCCGTCCAGCTCGGAGAGGACGTCGTCGAGCAACAGCACCGGCCGTTCGCCCGTGCGCCGATCGATCAGGGCCGCTTCGGCCAGCTTGAGGCTCACCACCGCAGTCCGCTGCTGGCCCTGCGAGCCGTAGGAGCGGGCGTCCTGCCCGTCGAGCAGTATCCGCAGGTCGTCACGGTGCGGCCCCACGCTGGTCGAGCCACGGCGCAGGTCCTCGGCGAGAGAGTTATTCACAGCTTCGGCCAGGTTTTCCGGAGGCCCTTCGTACCTGATTTCAAGGCGCTCTTTGGCTGCGATCTGGGCATGACAACGGGCGGCTTCCGGTCCGAGCTCCCGCACGGCTGTCGTGCGCGGACCAACGATCTCGGTGCCCACATGGACCAGCTCTTGATTCCAGGCGTCGAGCATGTCCTCGCCGCCCTCGCCGGCGGCGATCCTTTTGAGCAGTCGGTTGCGCTGCTCCAGCACCCGGCGCAGGCCGGCGAGCGCTCGCGCGTAACCCGGCTGGACCTGGACGAGCATCTGGTTCAGGAAGCGCCTGCGGAGCTCGGGTCCAGCCTTCACCAGCCCCAGGTCGTCGGGCCAGAACAGCGTGACCCGAAAGTGGCCCGGTAAGTCGAAGGCCCGCCTGCGCGCGCCGTCAACCTCGATGGTGCGACGGATCCGCTCGCCCTCGACGTCGAGCGTGATCGACAGCTCGCGCCTGGATTGTCCAGTCTCGATCTCCGCCTCGATGCGGGACCCAGGGCCGACCGGGCCGACCACCTCGTACTCGCGCCGGGCCCTCGGCGACGTCGACAGTGCCAGCATCGCCACCGCCTCGAGCAGGTTGGTCTTGCCCTGGCCGTTGGGGCCGATGAACACATTGATGCTCGGCCCGGGCGCCAGCTCCAGCTGCGCGTAGTTGCGATGGTTGCGGAGACGAAGGCGACGAAGGCGCACCAGAGTGCGCTAGTCGACCACTTACGACATGGCCACCCGCACGGGCATGATCACATAGAGGTAGTGCTCCTTGCCCGGCGGTCGCATCAGCCCCGGGCTGAGAGGTCCGTCGAACAGCAGCTCGACCTCGTCCTCTCCGATCACCCCCAGGGCGTCCAGGACATAGCGGGCATTGAACGCAATCTGGATATCGGAACCGTCCACGTTGGCGGACATCTCCGCCTTGCTGTCCCCCACCTCGTTGGTCGTGGCGGATAGGGTGAGGGCTCCCGACTGGGCCTTGAGGCGGATGACATTGGCGCTGTCACGAGCAAAGAGCGAAACGGCCCGGACCGTCTGCGTCAGCTCGCTGGTGGAGACTCGCACCGTGGTCGAGCTTTTACTGGGGATAACCTGTGCGTAGTTTGGATACTTTCCGTCGATAAGCCTCGACGTCAGCTCCGAGGTGCCGGCGCGAAAGAACACCTGGTTGCGGGCTTTGGAGATGATCACCTCGACCTTTCCGGGCTCGCCCTTGAGGACCCTGGACAGCTCGGCCAGCGCCCGCGCCGGCACGATCAGGCTGGCCTCCAGGTCGGTGGAACCGGCTGCGGCAAGCTTGCGCACGGCGAGCCGGTGGCCGTCGGTCGCCGCCAGCGTCAGGCTTCCGCCCTGGACCTGGACAAGCACCCCCGTCAGCACCGGGCGCGCCTCATCGGTTGAGGCTGCCATCTGCGTCTGCTCCACCGCGCGGACAAGGTCGTCGAGCGCTACCTCGAGCCGATCACCCTCATCGGGCCGAGGTCCAGGGGGAAACTCTTCCGCCTCGATGCACTTGATGTGGGTGTCGAACCTCGCGCAGCGCAAGTTCAGTGATTGGGTGGCCGGGTCCAGCGTCAACTCCAGGTCGTCGTCCGGCAGCGTGCCGACGAAATCGGTGAGCAGCCGCGCGGGCGCGGTGGTCGAGCCTTCGGAACCGACTTCGGCGGGGACAACCTTGCGAATACCAATCTCGAGGTTGGTCGCGGTCAGGGCCAGACCTTCCGAGGTCGTCTCGATGAGGATGTTGTTGAGGATCGGCAGGGTCGTCCGGCTGGAGATGGCTCGCGATACCACCTGCAGCGCCTGGCCAAGCACTGCCGGCCTGCAGGTGACCTTCATCTGAGCTGCGAGAACTTTGGCATTCAAGACAGTTGTCCCCCGTTGAAAGAGTTTCTCTTGATTGAAGTCATCCGTAACCGATAACAGTAAGCGCTGTGCGGACTGTGGATGTCGAGATCATTTACAGATCGAAATGCGCCGTGGATAAGCTCTGGGGAATCAACGTGCGGTCCGGGTGACACTGTAGATTCGGTGGGGAGGAAATGGCAGCCCGCCCTCCATCCCACCCTCATCCCAAGCCGTTTCTCAAAACCTGTGTATAGGCTCATTGCACATAGAGCTTTTCCCGGATCGACTGCACCTCGTAGCGCAAGCGCTCGTCTTCTTTGAGCTCATTGGCAATCTTTTCGATCGAATGCAGCGCGGTCGTATGGTCGCGGCCGCCAAACGCTTTCCCGATCGCCGGCAGTGACGAGGGCGTTTCCTCGCGGACCAGGTACATGGCGACCTGGCGTGGAAAAACGATGTGCTTGTCTCTCCTCTTGCCCTTCATGTCGTCGAGAGTGACGTTGTAGTAGTCCGCGACCAGAACCTGGATCCGCTCGACGTTGATGGGCTTGCGCGTGCCGGCCGGGATGATGTCGGACAGCAGTCGCGCGGCCTCCTCCTCGTCCAAATGTCTTTGATGCACCGCGGCGAAAGCTTGCACCCTGGTCAACGCGCCTTCGAGCTCGCGGATGTTGCGCTGCACCTTGTGAGCGATGAAGCTCAAAACCTCTTCGGGGATCAGGCTTCCGCCCTCGCCGAGCTTGGAGTGGAGGATGGCGAGCCGGGTCTCGAAGTCGGGGGGCTGGATGTCGGCGATCAGGCCCCACTCGAAACGCGACCGCAGCCTGTCCTCGAGCGTCGGGATCTCCTTGGGGGGACGATCCGACGAGATGACGATCTGCTTGTTGATCTCGTGCAGGGCGTTGAAGGTGTGAAAGAACTCCTCTTTGGTGCGGTCCTTGCCGGCGAGGAACTGCACGTCGTCGATCAGGAGCACGTCGACGGTGCGGTACTTGTGCCGGAACTCTCCCATGCGGGCGGTGGCGATCGAACTGATCACTTCGTTGGTGAACTGCTCCGACGTGAGGTAGACGACGCGCTTGCGCGGAAAGCGGTCGTGGACCTCGTGGCCGATCGCGTGCATCAAATGGGTCTTGCCGAGTCCCACGCCCCCATACAGGAAAAGCGGGTTGTAGCTGTCACCGGGAGCTTCGGCCACCGCCTTGGCCGCCGCATGCGCGAACTGCGAGTTGTGACCGACGACGAACGACGAGAACCGAAAACGCGCGTTGAGCTCGGAGGGCAAGACAGCCGCCCCGACTACAGGCTCGGCCGTGTTCTCGCGCCCGTTTTCCGAAGGGTGATCGTCGTCATCATCGAACAGCGTGTGCGCCGGCCTGTGTCTGGACGGGGCGATCACGAAATCGATGTCGACCTCAGAACCGGTGACCGCCTGGAGCGTCTCCTGGATCAGCCCCGAGAAGCGATCTTCGAGCCAGTCTTTCGCAAGTTTGCTCGGCACGCCGATGCGAAAGGTGGCGCCGTCCGCGGAAACGACCGATGTGTTCTTGAGCCACATGTCGTAGGTCCGCTTGGCAAGCTGAAACCGCAGCTCTTCTTGGACCTGCGACCAGATCTGGTCCTGGTTCAATACACGTCCTCCTTTTGCCCCACGGTGCCGGTCCGCGCGCTGTGGATTGGCGATGTCGAGCCTGTGGAGCGCAGCCATGCCCGGCCGGCAAATCCTGTGGACAAATTGGGGTCAACCAATCCACCTCCGGTGTCCACGACGGTGCCCAGGCAGCGACCTCGTGATCGCGCTGCCGGCGACCGCGGATTCAACCGAAGCTCTTCGAGCATGAGCTCCGCCTCCTTGGTGCCTGTGGAAAAGAGCGGACAGGATTTCCACAGGCTGGCGGCGCCGACCTGTCCGAAATCCCCTATCCGGTCAATCCCGAAATATGGAAGCGGTGATGTACGACTAAATGTTGCTTACTTGTGGGAATTCTTGAACCGAGTGCTGCGTTTCGTACTGGAGCTTCCTGCGATGCTCTGCCGCGATTGCTTCCGGGCGGGGACTATAACACTGGCTTGTGGATACCGCAAGGTATGCCGGGCACGTGATGAAGTGATAGGTCGGGTATCAAAAGACGCTTTCCGAGCCTCCGGTACACTGGCGCGATCAAACGGACCTATCAACCCAAGAAACGTTACCGCCGGCGCGTCCACGGTTTCCTGCGCCGGATGAGCACCCGAGGCGGTGCTCGAGTGCTGCGCAACCGGCGCCGCAAGGGCCGCTCGCGGCTGGCCTAACGCCGGGCAAACTTCAATCAAGCGTCGCCTGCGCCTTCGCCGGCGCTCGGACTTCCAGCAGACGATCAGTGGGAAGCGGTTCCACAGCGGTCGCGCCCTGGTCGGATTCGCCGTCCCCAGCTCGGCGCCGGAGGGCCGGATCGGGGTGACCGTCAGCCGCGGGATCAAGACCTCGGTCGAGCGCAACCGCGCCCGCCGGCGGCTGCGCGAGGTCGCCCGAAGCGGACTGCTCGGACCTGATTCGCCCCTGCGCCAGGTGGGAATACGATATGACGTGGTCCTGATCGCCCGCCCGGCGGCGCTCGAGGTGTCGTTCGCCGACCTTAGGGCGGAGGCTTCGCTGGCTGCGCTCAGGCTCGCCAACTTGACGCCATGACGAAGCTATTTCTCTTGTTGATCCGCGGTTATCAGCTGACGCTCGCCCGGATTATGCCGCCGGCGTGCCGTTATTACCCGTCCTGCTCCCACTACACCTACGAGGCGATCGAACGCTACGGCTGGTTGAAGGGTGGTTGGATGGGGGCGGCTCGCATCGCGCGTTGCCATCCGTTCGCCGCGGGCGGCTATGACCCGGTGCCTTGAGGAGACGAAGACAATCTTCCTAGCCAGCTCGCCATTTGACATCTTCAAGCCGATACACGGCTTCTGGTGGGCGATCTTCGGCGAAAGCCTGCAATGGCTGCTCAACTACATCTACGTCCATGTCCAGGTGGTGCCGATCATCGAGGCCATCGGCGCCTACGGCGTGGCGATCATCGTGGTCACGATCATCATCCGGCTCCTGCTGGCTCCGCTGCTCCAGTTCCAGCTCGTCACCTCACGCCGCGCGATGGTCGAGCAGCGGAAGCTCGCGCCCCAGGTGGCGGAGCTTCGCAAGAAGTTCAAGAAGGACCCGCAGCGGTTGAACGCCGAGACGATGAAGCTTTACCAGGAGCACGGCATCAATCCGCTTGGGCAGTTCGTCGGCTGCCTCCCGATGGTCATCCAGATGCCAGTCCTGATTGCGCTCTACTACGTGTTCACCAACTTCGCCCACGGGGCTCACGTCGCGGCGCATTTCCTGTTCGTGCCGAACCTGAACCAGAACCCCGGTCTCCATCCGCTGTTCAGCGGCGTCCCGATTCCATCGGATCCCGTCTATCTCGTCTTCCCGCTTCTCGCCGCGCTGACGACATACGTGCAGTCGAAGATGATGCAGATGCCGCCCCAGCCGAACCCCACAGAGCAGGAGCAGCAGACCCAGCAGATGCAGCGGACCATGGTCCTGATCTCGCCGCTGATGATCGGCTTCTTCGCCCTCAACGTCCCGGCGGGCCTGGGACTGTACTGGTTCGTCGGGAACTGCGTCAGTATCATTCAGCAGAGCTTCGTCGTCGGGTGGGGAAACGTACTGCCGAAGCGGATGCAAGCAGTCGCCGGAGGAGCCATGGCGCCGCCCGTGAACAAGGCCTCGGCCAACGGCCAAAAGACGGCGCCGCCGGGCCTCGCGAACAAATCGAAAAAGGCCAAGAACCGGGCCCCCAAACCAGGCCTCAAGAATCCGGGTAAGGAGACTTAACGCACGTGAAATCGTCTGTAGGCCGAGGCCGCACCCTCGATGAAGCGGTCGACGCAGCGTTGATCGAGCTCCAGGAAAGCCGCCGCAACGTCGACGTCAAGATCCTCAGCGAGACCGCCGAGGAGACCGTCGTCGAGGTCACCGTGATCGATCAGAGCGCGCCGTCGATGGGCATGACGCCCGCGCCCGCAAACGGCAAAGCGGAGACCGCGCGCGGTCTGGTCGAGGGCCTGCTCAAGCACATGGGAGTACGCGCCCTGGTCACCGTCCGAACCGGCGCCGACCCGATCACCCTCGACATCTCGGGCCGCGACCTGGGCGCGCTGATCGGCTGGCGTGGAGAGACCCTTCGCGCGTTGCAGGCGGTGACGAACGTGATGGTCGGCAAGCACCTTGCCGAAGGGGAGCGCGTGATCGTTGACGTCGAGCGCTACCGGCAGCGGCGCGAGCACACGGTGCGCGAGATCGCGATGCGCGCCGCGCGTCAGGTCAAGATGACCGGTGACGCGATCACGCTCGACGCGATGCAGCCGTTCGAGCGGCGCGCCATCCACCTTGCCCTCGAAGGTGACCCGGACGTGACGAGCTCGAGCATCGGCGAAGAGCCGGAGCGGCGCGTGGTCGTCGGGCCGCGCAAGCAACCGGAACAGTAACGGCGACCGACGGAGGATCCATGGCCGGCCGGGCCGCCGCGGAGGGGATCCGGAAGGCGATCGCGCTGGTCAACTCGGTCGCTGACGAGGCAGGCGACGAAGAGATCACCCCGACCGAGATTGCCGAGGCGATCCGCGACTGCCTCGAGCTCAGTGAGGTCGACGAGGTGCCCAACGTCCGCCGCTACCTGGGCGAGGCGCTGGACGCCGTTTCGGACGGGATGCCGGCGGATTTCGTCGCCATGACCTTGTATGCCGCGCTGGGCGCATTGCGCGAGGGCACCCCTCACTAGGGCACCTATACTTTCCGATCCCATGGCCGCGCCCCATCGCGTGCAAGCGTTGCCGGGAGGGGCGCGTCTGGTGGTCGAGTCGATGCCGGAGCGCCACTCCACGAGCGTCGTCTTGATGTTCGCCGGCGGCTCGCGCCTTGAAGATGACCGACTCGGCGGTGTATCGCATTTCATCGAGCATCTCTACTTCAAGGGCACACGACGCAGGCCGTCGTCGAAGGAGATCGCGGATGCCATCGAGGGCGTGGGAGGATTCATCAACGCCTCGACCGACAAGGAGCTCACGGCGTACTGGGCGCGCGTTCCATCGGAGCACATGAACCTGGGCGTTGACGTGCTGTTCGACATCGTCGCCAACTCCAGGCTCGATCCGGTGGACGTCGAGAAGGAGCGGATGGTCATCCTCGACGAGCTGCGCATGTATCAGGACCAGCCGCAGGAGATGGTCCAAAACCTTTTCGAAGAGCTGATCTGGCCCGGCCACCCCCTCGGTCGGGACATCGCCGGCACCGAGGAATCGGTGTCACGCCTGAGCCGGGACGACATCCTCGAGTACGCCGATGCGCACTACCGCCTCCCCAACCTCGTCGTGGGCGCGGCCGGCTCGCTCGACGTGGAACAGACGGTCGAGGGGGTGGCGAAGAGTCTTTCCCTGCGAGCGGACATGGACGGAGCGGTCAGCCCGTCGGCGCCGGCGCCGCTCACCGGGCCTCGCGTCCTGGTCCGCCGGCGCGAGACCGAGCAGGCCCACATCTGCCTTGGCGCTCGTGCGTTGAGCTACATGCATCCGGACCGATACGCCCTCGACCTTCTGAACACCGTGCTGGGCGAAGGCATGAGCTCGCGGTTGTTTCTCAACATCCGCGAGCGCCTCAGCCTTGCGTACGACGTGCACAGCTTCACGCAGAAGCACCGCGACACCGGTTACCTCGGCGTGTACATCGGTGTCGATCCCAAAAAAGCCGTCGACGCCGTCAACGCGGTGCTCGTGGAGCTGCGCGGCCTGGGCGAGACCGAAGTCTCCGCCGACGAGCTGGCGCGAGCCAAGGAGTTCACCAAGGGACGCTTGCGGCTCGAGCTCGAGACGACCAACGGCGTCGCGTTCTGGCTCACCTACCAGGAGCTGCTGCTCGGCGAAATCAAGACGATCGAGGAGGAGCTCACACTGGTCGACGCCGTGACCGCGTCCGACCTGAAGCGTGTCGCCGATCAGGTGTTGAGCGGGCCGCTCCAGATGTCGGTCATCGGGCCGTTTGCCCGCGACAGCGGGTTCCGGCTCGCGATCGGGGCCTGAGTTCCGGCGTCAGGCGGCGGTTTGCTTCTCCCCCGGCAGAAACGCCGCGAGCGTCGGCAGGTCGGCGTAGATGTTGCCGAAGTGCCTGAGCGGCCAGATCCGAAACCACGCCTTGCCGTCGATCCGGTCGCGGCTGATCGGACCAAAGAATCGAGAGTCCTGCGAACGATTGCGGTTGTCTCCCATGACGAAATATTCATCCGGACCCATCACCCTTCCGCTGGAATTGCCGTCAGGCCAGCTGTTGTCATTCGTCCAGGCCTCGGGAAGGTAGGGCTCGTCGAGCACGTGTCCGTTGATGTAGACGATCCCGCCGTTGATCAGGACGCGCTCACCAGGCAACCCGATGATCCTTTTGATGAAGTCGGTCGAGTTGTTGGTGGGCGGCCGCAGGATGACGATGTCTCCGCGCTGCGGTGCGTGCAGCCGGTAGTCGATCTTGTTCGCGATCAAGTAGTCGTTGTCGTCCAGCGTCGCGAACATCGACAGACCTTCGACGTGCACCGCCTGGACGGCGAAGCTGATCCCGAAGTAGAGGATCACCGCGAGGACGACGACCTCGGCGACCTCTCGCAGCAGCGAAGAGGCCGCGGAACGTTCCTGTGGGGCGGCGCCAGCCGCTTGCTCGTGTTGGGCCGCCATGCGTGTTACGAAACGAGCTTAGCGCAGACTCGTTCGAGCTCTTCGCGGCTGGAATAGCGAAGCTCGATCCTTCCGCGATTGAGGCTACCGGTCAGCTTGATCGGCAGGCCGAGGGTCGATTCGATGTCGGCGGCGACCGCACGCAGCTCGGCGGTGGAGTCGGTGTGTCGCCGCCGCCGCGGGCTGTAGGTCCGCACCCAGTTCTCGGTCTGCCGGACGGAGAGATGCTTGGCGATCACCACTTTTAAGGCGTGCTCTTGCGCCGTCTGTCCCTCGAGCGCGATCAGCGCCCGCGCATGTCCCGCGCTGATGACGCCCGAGGCGACCGCGGATTGAACCGCCGGGCACCCCGCGAGCAAGCGCAGCGATTGCGTGACCGAGACCCTGTGCTTGCCCAAACGCCGCGCGACCTCTTCGTGGGTCAGACCGAATTCTTCGATCAACCGTCGCAAACCGCGAGCTTCCTCGACGGAATCGAGGTCGGTTCGCTGGAGGTTTTCGATGAGGCCGAGCACCAGCTGCTCGTCGTTGCCCGCATCTGTACGGACGATCGCCGGCACCGCTCGAAGACCCGCCAGCCGCGCGGCGCGCCACCGGCGCTCGCCGGCGATCAGCTCGTATCCGTCCGCCAGACGGCGCACCAGCAGCGGCTGCAGCACCCCGTGCAGCCGGATCGATTCCGCCAGCTCGCCAAGCGGCTCGGCGTCAAAGCGTGAGCGCACCTGCTGGTGCGAGGGCTTGATCTGATCGACTGCGATCATCTGGGGCACGAGCGCCTCGCCCTCGGCCGACATGGGAATCAAGGCGTCGAGTCCGCGACCAAGTCCGCGTGGGCGTGGTTGGCTCATCGTTCAAGCAGCTCCTTCGCTAGGGCGCGGTACGCGGTCGCGCCTCGGCATGTGGGGTCGAATTCGAGCACGGATTTGCCGTGGCTGGGTGCCTCGCTGATGCGCACGTTGCGCGGGATCAGCGTTTCCAGGAGGTGATGAGGGTGGGAGCGCCGGACTGCTTCCAGCACGTCCCACGCCAACGTCGTGCGTGCGTCAAATTGCGTCATCAAGATGCCGGCGATCGCGAGCCTGGGGTTGAGCCGCGCGCGCACAAGCTGATGCGTGTACATGAGGTGGCGCAATCCCTCGAGCGCGAAGTACTCGGACTGCGTCGGGATGAGCATGCTTGTGGCGGCGACGAGGGCGTTCAAGGTGAGGAGGCCCAGCGACGGAGGGCAGTCGATGAGCACGATCTCGACGCCTGGGGGGCTGCTGGACAGGGCATTGCGCAGGAGGCTTTCCCGGTCCGGCATGGAGGCGAGCTCTACCTCCGCCCCGGCAAGGTCGATGTGCGACGGAACCAGGGCGAGGCCGGCGACGCTCGTCGCCTGCGTGACCTCGGCCAGGGTCGCCTCGCCCGTGAGGAGGTGATACACGTTGAGCCTGGCCCGTGCCGGGTCGAGACCAAACCCGGAGGTCGAGTTGGCCTGGGGATCGAGGTCAACCAGCAGCGCCGGGTGGCCGACCTCGGCCAGCGCGGCGGCGAGATTGATGGCCGTCGTGGTCTTGCCCACGCCGCCCTTCTGGTTGACCACAGCGATGACCGGCGGAGCAATAGTGGCCAAGATGTTGGGCCTGGTTTCACTGGGCGATCCTATATCTTGGGTCATTGGGTCGAATTCTATCTCTGTGTTCAGGCGCCGGCCAGCCAGCCTGTCAATTCGTCGGCCTGGTCATGGTTGAGGGGCGGGATTGCGCTTGACCTCGCTCCAGATCCCGTATGCGGAGATGGCGATCAGGGCGGCCTCGGCCGCGATCGAGGCGCCCAGGATCGCGCCGCCGATGCCGATGCCTGCCAACAGGTTGTAGCTGACGTGGCAGGTGCACGAGGTGGTGGTGTTGGTGTACTTTCGGATCAGGCCGAGCCCGAGCGCGAGCACGAAGACCGTTAGCGTGTCGAAGGAAAGCCCGTACTCGGTATGGATCGAGGTGAACAACAGGGCGGTCGCAATCAATCCGATCCGGGGCTGAAGCGCGCCGCGAAACAGGATCTCCTCACAGATCCCGGGAACCACCGCCAGGGCCGCGATGCCGAGCGGGGTGTTGAGGTGGCCGAAAACATGCTGGGTCGTCCTGTCCACCTGGCGGGCGAGGTCGGGGGTCCACATGTGGCTCAGCACATCTGATCCTTGACCGAGCCCGTAGAAGGCGCCCGTGCAGGCGAGCGCCAGTGGGATATGCCACCACGCCGGCCGGACAAGGCCCAGCCGGCTCGCCGTTGCGGAGCCGCTGCGTCGAATGAAGACCCCGACGCCGATCACCGCCGCGAGCAAGAACGGCAGCTCGTCTTCTACGAGATCGGCGACCGTCAGCGAAGGCTGGGCGTTGTTGCTCGCCAGCACGTCGGTGAAGACGATCGAGGTGATTTGCAGGCCCAGCAGCATCACCGTGAGGACGAGCGCGAGCGCGTGGACGGGGTTGTCCGGGTCGATGGGTACGAACGCGGCCACGTCTTTCCGGATCGGCTTGAGCAGGAAACCGGCCGCAGCCGCGGCGGTTACCACAGTGCCCGCGTCGAGGGCGAACCTCGCCTGCTGACTCAGGCTGGCGGAGAGAAGCGGGAGGCCGGCGAGGTCGGCGATGCCGAACAGAGCGAGCAGACCGACGGCGAAGCTGCCAAGCACGGCCGTCGCGCCCATCGCCCATGGCTTGCCGACGAAGGTGTTGACGGCGATGATGAATGGAAGCGGCAGGAGCTCGACGAGAAGCGTCGCGGCGTCGAGTGGAAGGTGCGCGGTCAGCCGGTCTTCGTGCCTTTCTCGGGCATCGGCACCGGGGGAGAGCCGTCAACCCGCCGGCCCAGTTCGATCAACGGGCGGATCAGCTCGATGGGCAGGGGCAGGATGATTGTGGTGTTCTTCTCGGCTCCGATCTCGACCATCGTCTGAAGAAACCTCAGTTGCAGAGCGCCCTGCTGACTCGAGATCACCTGGGCGGCGTTGGCCAGGGTCTGGGAGGCCTGGAACTCACCGTCGGCGTTGATGATCTTGGCCCGCTTCTCCCGCTCGGCTTCCGCCTGCTTCGCCATCGCGCGCTGCATCGTGCTTGGCAGCTCGACGTCCTTGATCTCGACCACCGCGACCTTGATGCCCCAGGGTTCGGTTTGCTCGTCGATGATCTTCTGCAGGTTCTGGTTGATCTTGTCGCGCTCGGCTAGAAGCTCGTCGAGCGTGGACTGGCCGAGGACCGCCCGCAGCGTGGTTTGAGCGATCTGCGATGTCGCGTTGATGAAGTTGAGGACCTGGGTGACCGCCCTGCGTGCATCGACGACCTGGAAATAGATGACCGCGTTGACCTTGGCCGTGACGTTGTCGTTGGTGATGACTTCCTGCGGAGGGACCTCGAGAGTGATTGTGCGCAGGTCGATCTTGACCAGGCGGTCGACACCGAACGGGATGATGAAGAAGAGGCCAGGACCCTTCAGGGGGATCAGCCGTCCCAGCCGGAAGACGACCCCGCGCTCGTACTCGGCCGCGATGCGTAGGCTGGAAAAGACGGTGATCAGGGCGATGACGAGGATGACGATGATGATCGCCAGCACTCCGATGTCCACTAGCTCTTCTCCTTCGCCTCGCCGTTAGGGCTGCCGTTTTCTCTCGCGACCTGCAACTGAAGACCGTTGCGGCCGACCACCCGCACCGCCGACCCCGCGGGGATGGGAGACGCCGCGGTCGCCTTCCAGAGCGCGCCTCCGACAAAGACTAGACCTTCCGGTGCGAGCTCCTCGCGAGCCTCGCCCAGCGCTCCGAGCATGCTGTCCGCGCCGACGAATGCTGGTTGTTGGCGCGCGGCCCACACCTTGCGGATGAAGATGGCGAAGAAGGCGAGCGTGATGAGGGCCGTGGCCACCGAGACGAACGGATTGACCCCGAGGCCAACGGGCCCCGTATTGATCAGGAATGCCATCCCGAGCACAAGCGCGAAAACGCCGCCGACGCTGAGGAAGCCATGGGTTGGCGCCTTGAGGTCGGCGACGAACAACACCAGCGCGAGCAGCATCATCAACGCCCCGGCGATGTTGAGGGGGAGGTTGGCGAGCGAGACGATCGCCAGCACGGCGGCGAGCCCTCCGACCACACCGGGGAGGATCAAGCCTGGATTCGAGAGCTCGGTGATGATGCCGTAGCCCGCAACGATGATCAGCAGAGCCGCGATCGTGGGGTCGATCAAGGCGTTCAGAAAGACCTGCCAGATCGGCATCGGAAAGTCATCGATGTGCCCGCTGGCGGAACGTATGACCAGGCTGCCGGTGGTGCGCGGAACCGCGCGACCGTCGACCTGATCCAGCAGCGACGGGATGTCGTTCGCCTCGAGGTCGGCGACGTGCAGCTGCACCGCCTGCTCGGCGTTGATGTTCACGCTGTTGCGCACGGCCTGCTCCGCCCAGTCGGCGTTCCGCCCATGCATCGAGGCCAGGCTGCGAACCCGCGTCACCGCATCGTTCAAGACCTTCGCACCGAGGTCGCCCGTGAGGTCCTGACCGGTGGCCTGGATCGGGTGGGCCGAGCCGATGTTGGTGCCCGGCGCCATCGCGAGCACGTCAGCCGCCTGGGCGACGAACAGGCCCGCCGATGCCGCCCGCGCCCCGCTCGGATAGACGTAGACGATGACCGGCACCTTGCAGTTGAGCAGGCTGGTGACGATCTCGTCCATCGAGGTCGAGATCCCTCCCGGGGTGTTCATGACTACGAGCAGCGCGTCGGCGTGGTCAGCCTCGGCCCGGCCGACGGCGTTCTGCATGTACGAGGACATGATGTTGTTGATGTCGCCGGTTAGGTCGGCCTGCTCGATGTGCGGCGAGGCGGCTGCCGCGGTGGCGGGTGCGAGCGCGACGGCGGCGGCGAAAAGCATCCACGTGAAGCGGAACGCCACCCGTGCGCGCATGCACCGAGTATGGCAAGGCAAGGGTCGCGCTGCCGATGTAAAACGTGGAACATCCGGCGCCGGGGAGCGGCTCAGGCCCCGCGTAGAATCGGATCGCGATGGCGGGGGAAGCAATTCGTTCGGGGGGCGATGGCGGCGACGATGCCGTGATGCGCGACCTTCGCCAGGAGGCACGCTTGACCCCGCCACTCGCCGACCGGGAAGAGGCGAGGCTGCTCGAGCGCTGGGCGCTTGGTGACCGCCAGAGCCAGACACGCCTGGTCGCGGCCAACCTCGGCATGGTCATCCGTCTGGCCGAGGCGCGAACGGAGAAGGGACTTCCGCTCCCCGACCTGGTTCAAGAAGGATCGCTGGGCCTCGTCGAGGCGCTTCAGTCTTTCCAGAGCAGCGGCCAGACCGATTTCAGGTCGTTCGCGGAACAGAAGGTCGGCGAGCAGATGGATGCGGCCATCGCCGCCGAAGCCGCCGCGGTCCGGGACGCAGAGCTGCTGGTGACCGCGGCCACCGATTACGAGCGTACGGAGGTGCTCTTGAGACGGACGCTGCAGCGGACCCCGACCGAAGCCGAGATCGCGGAGAAGCTCGAGTGGTCGGTCGACCGCACCCGCTACGTCGACAAGGTCGTAGCCGACGCGCGCCGCAGCCACGACGAAGAGCTGCTGGCCTTCATCGAGCCCGACGCCATCGATCCTGAAACATTCGAAGATCTCGACACACTTGACGGCTAGCGCGCTCTCACGCACGCCGCTGTACGACCGGCACGTCGCTCTCGGCGGCCGCATGGTGGACTTTGGCGGCTGGGAGATGCCGCAGCAGTACACCTCGATTCGCGACGAGCATCTCGCGGTGCGCAAGGTCGCCGGCCTCTTTGACGTGTCGCATATGGGCCGGTTTCGAATCGCGGGTGAGGCGATGGAGTTCCTGCAACACCTCGTCACCAATGATCTGTCGCACCTCGGCTACGGCCAGGCGCAGTACAACCTGTTGCTGAACGAGCAGGGAGGCATCATCGACGACCTTGTCGTCTACCGCGGCGACGAAGGCTTCCTCGTCGTTGTCAACGCCTCCAACCGCGAGAAGGACCTGCACTGGTTTCGGAGCCATGCGCCTGCCGGCATCGAGATCGAAGACCGGACCTCCGAGCTGGCCCTGATTGCCTTCCAGGGACCACGCGCCCAGGAGCTGCTCCCCGCGGAGGGCCTCGATGACCTTGGTTACTTCGGATTCCGCCGCGGCGGGGTCGCCGGCGTCCGGGCGCTGATCTCGCGCACCGGATACACCGGTGAAGACGGCTTCGAGCTGTTCATCAACAGCGATCGGGTCGGCGAGGTCTGGGACGCGATCCTGGCCGAAGGCAAGGATGCGGGCGTGCGGCCGGCCGGTCTGGGTGCTCGCGACGCCACGCGCCTGGAAGCCGCACTGCGGCTCTGGGGCAATGACATGGACGAAACGGTCAATCCCTACGAGGCGGGGCTTGGCTGGACGGTCAAGCTCGACAAGGGCGACTTCGTCGGCCGCGAAGCGCTCGTGAAGGTGACGGCGGACAGCCCCAAGCGAAAGCTGATTGGACTGAAGCTCGAGCCGGGCAGCATCGCGCGCCACGGCGCGCAGGTCATGGTCGAGGGCAAGCCCACCGGGGTGATCACCAGCGGGACGCACTCGTTCTTTCTCGGATATCCCATCGCGCTGGCAATGGTGGAAGGGGCATCATTTCGAGTCGGAGACAAAGTCGGGGTCGAGCTACGGGGCAGGGAGGCTCCGGCCGAGGTCGTCAAGCTTCCGTTCTACCGGGGCTCGGCACGCTCGGCGGTCTCGCCGACCAGGTCTTGAGCGCACGCATTCCGCGAGAGCAAGGAGAGTCGCATGGCTGACCGTCGCTATACCAAGACGCACGAGTGGGTCACGGTCGACGGCAGGGAGGCGACGATCGGCATCACAGATTTCGCGCAGTCGCAGCTGGGCGACGTCGTATTCCTGGAGCTGCCCAGCGCCGGCCGCAAGCTCGCGGCGCGGGAGACCTTCGGCGTCATCGAGTCGGTCAAGGCGGCGAGCGACCTCTACTCGCCGGTGGCCGGACGGATCAGCGCCGTGAACGACAAGCTCTCGTCCAAGCCGGAGCTCATCAACTCCGACCCCTTCGGCGAGGGCTGGATCCTCAAGCTCGAGCTCGCTGGGGAGTTGCCGCCCGACCTTCTCGACGAGGAGGGCTACAAGAAAGTCACCGAGGCATCGGCTCAGTAATTTGCCGTACCTCGTCCACTCTCCGGAAGACCGGATGGCGATGCTGGAGGCGATAGGCGTGGAGTCAATGAACGACCTCCTCGTCGACATCCCGCAGTCGCTCCGCCTCGAATCACTTCAGCTGCCCAACGGGCTCTCCGAGCTCGAGACCATGGCCCAGGTTTCGGCGCTCGCGGGCCGCAATCGCGTCTACGCCGACCGCCTGACCTTTCGCGGCGGCGGGATGTATCGGCGCTTCATCCCCGCGGCGGTCGCCGCCGTGACGTCCAAGCCAGAGTTCTACACCGCGTACACGCCCTATCAGGCGGAAGCGAGCCAGGGGACGCTGCAGGCGATCTTCGAGTACCAGACATTGATCGCTGAGCTGACCGGCATGGACGTGTCCAACGCCTCCCTGTACGACGGCGCGACCGCCGTCGCGGAAGCGGCCATGATGGCGCACGTCCAGACCGGGCGCAGCGAGGTTCTCGTCTCGGGCTACCTCCATCCCGAGTACGTCCAGGTGCTGCGGGCGTTCGGCGAAGGTCGCGGGATCAAGGTCCGCAGAGGCGACCAGCCGGGTAAGAAGACGGCGGCGGTCATATTCCAGCAGCCGGACTTCCTCGGTCTGCTGGTGGACGCGCCCGCCCTGACGCGGGCGGCGCACGACGCCGGCGCGCTCGCGATCGCCTGCGCCGACCCGATCAGCCTCGCGATCCTTGCTGCCCCGGGTGATTACGGCGCCGACATCGCGGTCGGTGAGGGCCAGCAGCTCGGCCTGTCGCCGAGCTTCGGCGGTCCGCACGTGGGATTCATCGCCTGCAAACGAGACCTGGTGCGCAAGCTGCCGGGACGGCTGGTGGGCACGGCGCACGACGCCCACGGGCGGCGCGGCTTCGTCCTCGCCCTGGCGGCACGCGAGCAGCACATCCGGCGGGAGAAAGCCACCTCCAACATCTGCACCAACCACTCGCTGTGCGCCCTCGCGGCGGCCGTGTACCTCACATACATGGGGCCATACGGCCTGCGTCAAGTCGCCGAGGTCAGCTTCACCCGCGCTCACAACCTGGCCGCACGCCTGGCGTCCTTGCCCGGATGGGAGCTCGCCTTTCCAGACCGCCAGTTTGTGAACGAGTTCCCGGTCCGGGTCCCGAAGGCGCCGGCGGTGGTGCGGAAGCTGGCGCGCAAGGGCATCCTGGGCGGGCTCGATGTCAGCCGCTGGTTTCGCGAGCTGAAGGGTGTACTGACGTTCACGTGCACGGAGGTCAATGACGCACGCGCGCTCGACGAGCTCCTGGCGGCGCTGGGATGACGACCGAACCTCTCAGCTTTGAGCTGAGTCGGCCCGCCGTCGATCCGCCGCGGCTGCCCGACGCCGACGTGCCTGGCCCGGCGCCGGCCGGCGTCCTGCCCAGTGAGCTGCTCCGCTCCAGGCCGCCCGGCCTGCCCCGGCTGAGCGAGCCCGAGATCATGCGGCACTACAGCCGCCTGGCCTCGCTCAACTATTCGATCAGCGAGAACTTCTACCCCCTGGGTAGCTGCACCATGAAATACAACCCGGTGCTGAACGAGCAGGCCGCGGCGCTGCCGGGCTTTGCCGGCCTGCATCCCTATCAGGACGAGGAAAGCGTGCAGGGCGCGCTTGAGCTCATGTGGCGCCTCGAGCAGGCGCTGTGCGCTGTGGTCGGGGTCGACCGGGTGACGCTGCAGCCCGCGGCCGGCGCACATGGGGAGTGGACGGCGCTGCGCATGATCGCGGCCTTGCACCACTCGCGGGAGGAGAAGCGAACTGAGGTCCTCGTCCCTGACTCCGCGCACGGCACCAACCCGGCGAGCGCCGCCCTGAGCGGGTTCCACGTCGTGGAGGTGAAGTCAGGGGCGGACGGCCGCATCAGTCTCGCCGACCTGGAGTCGAAGCTGTCTCCACAGACGGCAGCCCTGATGCTGACCAACCCCAACACCTTGGGCTTGTTCGAGCGGGAGATACTGGATATAGCCGAGATGGTGCACGCGACCGGGGCGCTTCTGTACTACGATGGCGCCAACCTCAACGCCTTCATGGGCATCTGCCGGCCCGGGGACATGGGCTTCGACGCGGTCCACATGAACCTGCACAAGACCTTTACAACGCCTCACGGCGGCGGTGGGCCTGGCGCTGGCCCGGTGGGAGTCAAGTCGGACCTGGTCCCGTTCCTGCCCGCACCGACGGTGGAACGCACCAACGGCCACCTGACCCTCGACTACAAGCACCCGCAGTCGATCGGCCGCGTGCGGAGCTTCTACGGGAACTTTGGCATGCTGGTCCGGGCCTACGCCTACATCCTGGCGATGGGCGGTGACGGCCTGAGCCAGGCCTCGCAGGACGCCGTGCTGTCGGCCAACTACCTGCGGAAGCTCGTCGAGACCGACCTGGAGATGCCGCACGACGGGCCGTGCATGCACGAGTTCGTGGCGAGCGCGCACAACCTTCACGAGGACGGGGTTCGGGCCCTGGACGTCGCCAAGGCCCTGCTCGACCGGCACTTCTATGCGCCGACCGTCTACTTCCCGCTGGTCGTGCCCGAGGCAATCATGGTCGAGCCGACGGAGACCGAGAGCAAGGCGACGCTCGACTCCTTCGCGACGGCGATCAAGGAGATCGTCGCCCAGGCCAGAGCCGACCCCCAGAGCCTCCACGACGAGCCCAGAAACCTCCCGGTCGGGCGCCTGGACGAGGTGACCGCCGCGCGCAAGATCAACGCCTACCTCCAGGGCCAGAGCGAGGACCCGATCTTGCGCTGGAAGGCGCCGTCGGAAACCCTGCCAAAAGACCCCTGTTAAGAGCCCTTCACAGGCCTTTTTCGTATTCAAAATCCGGTAGAATTCAAAGCCTGAAGTTCTGCCCAGTTGATCCCCATGAGTTCTCCACGCTGGGAGGGCCAAAACCCCGGTAATGGCGGTTCGAAAACCCCTTCCGGAGCGTTCTCGCAGGCCCGCATCCCTTGGCGCGGACGTGGCGTACACCGCCGAGCAGATCCAGGTCCTCGAGGGCCGGGAGCATGTGCGGCGGCGTCCGAGCATGTACATCGGCTCGACCAGCTCCACCGGCCTGCACCACCTGGTCTACGAGGTGGTCGACAACGCCGTCGACGAGGCCCTGGCCGGCTACGCCCGGCGAATCATCGTCACCCTGTTCGCCGACGGGAGCTGCCAGGTCGAGGACGACGGTCGTGGCATCCCGGTCGACGTCCATAAGAAGGAGGGCCTCTCGGCCCTCGAGCTGGTGATGACCCGGCTGAATGCAGGCGGCAAGTTCGGCGGCGGCGGTTACAAGGTTTCGTCCGGCCTCCACGGCGTCGGTGTCTCAGCGGTCAACTTCCTGAGCGAGCGCCTTCAGGTCTGGGTCCACCGTGGCGGCAAGGTCTACCAGCAGGAGTACGAGCGCGGTGTGCCCAAGGCGCCGGTCAAGCCGTCGGCCAAGACCGACCACACGGGCACGATCGTTCGCTTCTGGCCCGACCCGCAGATCTTTCCCGAGACCAAATTCGACCGGGAGGTCATCCGGCACCGCCTCCGAGAGATGGCGTACCTGAACAAGCGGCTGGAGATCGCGCTCAAAGACGAGCTCTTGGGCCTGACCGCGACCTTTTACTTCGAGGGCGGCATCGTCGCTTTCGTCCGCGCGCTGAACCGCGACAAGACCGTCGTCAACGTGCCGCCGTTCTACGTCGATCGCCAGATCGAAGGTACGCAGGTCGAGGTCGCTCTCCAGTACAACGAGACGTTCGTCGAGAACGTGGTCGCGTTCGCGAACACGATCCATACCATCGAAGGCGGGAGCCACCTCACAGGTTTTCGCTCCGCGCTCACCAACGTCCTCAATCGCTACGCGCGGAAGTCTGGAATCCTCAAAGAGCAGGACCCCAACCTCTCCGGCGAGGATGTGCGCGAGGGCCTGACCGCGGTCATCAGCGTCAAGGTGCTCGAGCCGCAGTTCGAAGGGCAGACCAAGGGCAAGCTCGGCAACGCCGAGGTCCAGGGGCATGTCTCGCTGGCGCTGACCGAAGGCCTGACGCAGTACCTCGACGAGAATCCGTCGGAAGGCCGGCGCATCATCGAAAAGTCGCTGACCGCGGCGCGGGCTCGCGAGGCCGCGCGCAAGGCGAGAGACCTGGTGCAGCGCAAGAGCCTGCTCGAGTCGAGCATGCTGCCGGGCAAGCTCGCGGACTGCTCGGAGCGAGATCCCTCGCTGTCCGAGCTCTACATCGTCGAGGGCGACTCCGCCGGTGGTACCGCGAAGGGCGGTCGCGACCGGCGCACGCAGGCGATCCTGCCGCTGCGCGGCAAGATCCTCAACGTCGAAAAGGCCCGGCTCGACAAGGTGCTGACATCAGATGAGATCCGCAACCTCATCACGGCGATGGGCGCGGGCGTCGGTGACAACTTCAACATCGAGAAGATCCGCTACCACCGCATCGTGACGATGACCGACGCCGACGTCGACGGAAGCCATATCCGCACGCTGCTGCTCACGTTCTTCTTCCGCTACTTCCCAGCGGTCATCGACAAGGGTTACCTGTACATGGCCCAGCCGCCGCTGTTCAAGGTCTCGAAGGGAACGGGCAAGAGCATGAAGGTCGTGTGGTGCCAGTCCGAGGCCGACAGGGACAAGGCGCTGCGCGAGCTCGGCAAGGGCGCCGAGGCGGCGCGCATGAAGGGTCTCGGAGAGATGAACGCCGAGGAGCTCTGGGAGACGACGATGAATCCCGCGACCCGTGTTCTCCTCCGAGTTATGGTCGAGGACGCCGCCGCGGTGAATGACACATTCGAGAAGCTGATGGGACCTGACGTGGAGCCGCGCAAAAAGTTCATCCAGGCGCACGCCAAGAGCGTCCGGAACCTCGACATCTGAGGTAGTCCCACATGCGAATAGCGGTCGACGCCATGGGCGGCGATTACGCGCCGGCTGAGATCGTCAAGGGAGCCGCCCAGGCTGCCGACGAGTACGGCATCGACATCTCGCTGGTCGGCATTCCCTCCGCCGTGCAGCCACTGCTGGACAACCATCGGCGACTGCAGATCGTTCCCTGCACGCAGGTGATCGCGATGGACGAGCATCCCGCGCAGGCAGTTCGCAACAAGCCGGACTCGTCGATGGCGGTATGCGCGCGCCTGTGCAAGGAAGGCCGCGCGGACGGCTGGACTTCAGCCGGCAACTCCGGCGCCATCATGGCCGCGGCGCTTTTGATCCAGGGGCGGATTCGAGGCGTGGAGCGGCCGGCGCTGGGCTCGATCGTTCCGACGCAAAACGGATTCGCGTATTTCCTTGACGTCGGCGCGAACGTCGACTCCAAGCCGGACTACCTGATCCAGTTCGCGGCGATGGGCTCGGTGTACGCGCGCGAGATGCTGGGTCGCCCAGAGCCGCGGGTCGGCCTGCTGAGCAACGGTGAAGAAGAGGGCAAGGGCGACGAGCTGGTGCGCGAGACGACCAGGCGTCTGAAGGGTTCACTGTCGGGCTTCATCGGCAACGTCGAGCCGAAAGACATTTACAACGCGCGCGCCGACGTCGTGGTCGCGGATGGTTTTGTCGGCAACGTCGCGATCAAGATGGCGGAGGCGACGGCAGAGTTTTTGTTTCGATCCCTGCGCGACGAGATTCCAAAAACGCTGTCCGGAAAGCTGGGCGGGGCCTTGATTCGCCCTCGCGTGCGCCAGATCCGGGATCGCATCGATTGGCGCGAGTTCGGCGGCGCCCCGCTGCTCGGCATCGACGGGGTCGCTGTGATCGCGCACGGCAGGTCGGACGCGCGGGCCATGAAGAACGCGATCCGGGTTGCGCGCGACGCGGTCCAGAACGAGCTCGTCGCTAAGATTCGAGCCGAGGTGGGGAGGGGGTGAAAAACGGCCGGACACGGGTCGTGGTGACGGGCATGGGAACCGTCAACCCGATCGGCAAGAGTCTCGACGAATACTGGCACGGACTGATCGAAGGCCGCAGCGGCGCGAGCCCGATCGAGCGATTCCCGACGGCAAGGCTGGCGACCAAGTTCGCATGCCAGGTCAACAACTTCGACCCGCAGGATTACATCGACCGCAAGGCTGCGCAGCGCATGGCGCGCTTCTCGCAGATGGCGGTCGCCGCGTCGAGGATGGCGATCGCGGATTCGGGCTTGGACCTGGCCAAGGAGGACAACTTCCGCGTCGGCGTCGCCATGGGCACGGGCATTGGTGCGTTCGACGACATGACGCAGGGTGCCGCCTCCTTCCTCACGAAGGGCCGCCTCAATCCGCTCTACGCGCCGACGATCATCCCCAACATGGCGGGCGCTTCGGTCGCGATGCAGTTCCACCTGCGCGGCCCGAACACGACGGTGACGACCGCCTGTGCCGCGTCGACACAGACGCTGGGCGACGCGTCGCGCATGATCCAGCACGGTGATGCCGACGTGATGCTGGCCGGCGGCAGCGAGGCGTCCCTCTGCGAGGTCGGCATCGCGTCGTTCAACGCCATCCGTGCGCTGTCCACACGAAACGACGCGCCCGAGAAGGCCAGCCGCCCGTTTGACCGCGACCGTGACGGCTTTGTACCCGGTGAGGGCGCCGGCACGCTCATCCTCGAGTCACTCGAACACGCAATGAGTCGCGGCGCCCACATCTACGGCGAGGTGTTGGGATACGCGACCACGAACGACGCCTTCCACCAGGTCGCGCCTGACGAAACCGGAGAAGCTCCGGCGCGCGCCGTGACGCTGGCGATCAAGGACGCACACCTGCAGCCCACGGACATCGACTACGTCAACGCGCACGGCACGTCGACTCCGCTCAACGACGCAGGTGAGACCAAGGCGCTGAAGATCGCGCTTGGCGAACATGCACATAAGGTCGCGATCAGCAGCACGAAGTCGATGATCGGCCACCTTCTCGGCGCCGCCGGCGCGGTCGAAGCGATAGCGACCTTGCTCACGATCAACCGCGGCATCATCCATCCGACTATCAACTACGAAAACCCGGACCCGGACTGCGACCTCGACTACGTGCCCAACCAGGCGCGGCGCAAAGACGTGAAGATCGCGATCTCCAACGGCTTTGGCTTCGGCGGGCACAACGCGGTCGTGGTGCTTGGCCGCTTCGAGGAGTGAGACATGGCTGACGACGCGACCGGCACAGTCCTGACCCGCAACCTCCAGGAGGAGATGCAGACCTCCTACATGGAGTACGCGATGTCCGTCATCATCAGCCGGGCTCTGCCCGAGGTGCGTGACGGGCTGAAGCCGGTGCAGCGCCGGATCCTCTACGCGATGCATCGCGCCGGCGCGACGAGCGGGAGCCGGACCAAGAAGTCCGCCGCGTTCGTCGGCGATGTGCTGAAGCTGTATCACCCGCACAGCGACACGGCGGTTTACGACGCGCTCGTGCGTATGGCACAGCCGTTCTCCCTGCGTTATCCGCTGATCGAAGGGCAGGGAAACTTCGGCAGCGTCGACGGAGACCCGCCCGCCGCCATGCGCTACACCGAGGCAAAGCTGTCGGCGATCACGGGCGAGCTGATGGCGGACATCGAGAAGCAGACCGTTGACATGGGCCCGAACTACGACGGCTCGGAAGAGGAACCGTCCGTTCTCCCGGCGCGCGTCCCCAACCTTCTGATCAACGGTGCCTCGGGGATCGCGGTCGGAATGACGACCAACATCCCTCCGCACAACCTTCGTGAGGTCGGGGCTGGCGTCAAGCACCTGGTGGACAATCCCGACGCTACCGCGGAAGACCTGCTCAGCTTCATCAAAGGTCCTGACTTTCCGACTGGCGGTCTGATCATGGGCACAAGCGGCATCAAAGCCGCGTACTCCACGGGCCACGGTCGCATCGTCGTCCGGGCTCGGCATTCCCTCGAGCAGGCGGCAAACGGCCGCGAGCGGATCATCGTCTACGAGCTCCCTTACGCGGTCAACAAGGCGGCGCTGGTGGCCAAGATCGCCGAGCTCGTCTCGGAGCGCAAGCTCGAAGGCATCGCCGACTTGCGCGATGAATCCGACCGCAACGGGATGCGCATAGTGATCGAGCTGAAGCGCGAGGCCCAGGTCTTCAGCGTCCTGAACAATCTCTACAAGCACACGACCCTGCAGACGACGTTTGGCGTGATCATGCTCGCGATCGTCGACGGCCGGCCGGTGGTGCTGAGCCTAAAGCAGGCGCTGCAGCTCTTCATCGACCATCGCCGCAACGTCATCATCCGACGCACGCGCTTCGACCTCGAGCGCGCGCAGGAACGAGCGCACATCTTGGAGGGTCTCAAGATCTGCCTCGACCACCTGGACGAGGTGATCAAAACCATCCGTGCCGCCTCGGACCAGGACGTGGCGGCAACCCAGCTCCAGAGCAAGTTCGGGTTGAGCGAGCGCCAGGCGAAGGCGGTCCTTGCCTTGACGCTTGGGCGTTTGACTCGTCTCGAGCGCGGCAAGATCGACGAGGAGTACGAGCAGGTGATCAAGACGATCGCCTACCTCGAGAGCATCCTGGCCAGCGACCAGAAGGTGCGGCTCCTGATCAAGGAAGAGATGGACGACGTCGTCAAGAAGTACGGGGACGACCGCCGGACCGAGATCACCGATCAGGAAGCGACCGAGCTCTCGGCCGAGGACCTCGTGCCGAAGGAAGAGGTAGTCGTGACGCTGACGCACCGTGGCTACGTAAAGCGGCAGCCCCTGCGCGTCTTCCGCGCACAAAAGCGAGGAGGCGTGGGCCTGAAAGGCGCGAAGCCGACGGCGGGAAGCGATGCCCCGAGCGGGACGCGCGAGGAGGACTACGCGGTCCACCTTCTCACCACCCACACGCATGCGTCGATGCTGTTCTTCACCCAGAGTGGGCGCGTTTTTCAGCTTCGGGTGCATGAGGTTCCCGAGCGTGAGCGGCAGGCCAAGGGCATGCCCATCAACAACCTGATCGACATCGGGTCGAACGAACGGATCACAGCGGTGTTCGTGCGCCCCGAGACCGACAGCGAAGCGCACTACATGCTGATGGTCACCAAGAACGGTTACATCAAGAAGACGGCGATGGCGGAGTACGCGAACGTCCGCCGGAACGGGCTCATCGCGATCAATCTCCAGGAGCACGATGAGCTGGACTGGGTCACCCCGACGAGCGGGTCGGACGAGGTGATCATCGCCACCGAACTCGGCAAGGCGATCCGCTTCAGCGAGACCGAGGTCCGGGCGATGGGCCGCGACACCCAAGGTGTGATCGGGATCAAGCTGGGCAAAGGCGACGCCGTCGCGGGCATGGCAACCGTCGTCGAGCGCGGCGACCTGCTGGCGATCACGCAGCGCGGCTACGGGAAACGTACGCCGCTGTCCGAGTACCCGGTCAAGCACCGCGCCGGGCAGGGCGTCTTCACGCTGAAGATCACCGATCGCGTCGGCAAGTTGGCGGCAGTTCGCGTGGTTAGCGACCCGGAGGAAGAGATCGTCGTCATCAGCGCCAGCGGGATGGTTCTGCGGACTTCGGTCGGTGCCATCTCTCAGATCGGTCGCCAGACCCAAGGTGTCATCGTCATGCGGCTCGCGCCGGACGACCAGGTGGTGGCGATCGCCCCGGTGGCCGGTATCGAAGAGGGCGACGCGAAGGAGTAGGCGTGTCTGATTCCGCGTTTGGCTGGATAGGCGTCTGGCTGCTGGTCGCCGGCGTCGTGGCGATTGCGGTCGAGGGAGCGCTCGCCGCGATCTGGAGCGTGCGCATCTCCAGGCACGCGAAGCTGCTCGGCGTGCGGCTGACGGCGGAGCAGGGGCGGATTCAGGCCGAAGCCGCCCGGCTGCGTGCTGCCCTGGCGGAAACGGAGGCGCTGTGGCAGCCTTATGGCAGGTTGCTTCGCTGGTTACGGCATCCGATCGCGATCGCGCTGCTCCAGTCGTACGCCCGACGCAGGTCGGCCGGGCGATGACGACTGGTCCCAGCCGGGTCGAGGCGCGACACGAGAGCTTTGCCCAGCAGGCTGTCGACGACGCGGTGGCGAGAGAGCGCTCGCGCATCGCGCGGGAGCTTCACGACGGGGTCGCCACTGACCTCGCGGGCGCCATCTCGCTGTTCAAGGTGTATCTCGAAAGGACGAAGGGCCAACCGGACGAGATACTCAAGGAAGCATTTGACATCCTCGAGCGCTCGCTGAAGGACGTCCGCGAGTCGCTGGCGGATCTACGCCCGGCGGCGATCGGTCCGGACGGCGTGGTCGTCGACCTCCGTCAGCAGGCGGAGGAGTTCTCGAGACTGTACGGAATCCGGGTCGAGCTCTCGAACGTCGGGGCGGAGGATTTGATCGCGGCCCAGCATCGGGAAGTCGTGGCGCAGGTCGTGCGCGAGGCGCTGACCAACGTCCGTCGGCACTCGGGTTCGACCATCTGCCGGGTCAAGATGTCCTTCGCGGCGCGGCCGTTCTTGATCGAAGTCTCCGACGAGGGACGTGGTTTCGCGGCTAATGTGCCCGCCGGCTACGGGCTGATGGGGATGCGAGAGCGGGCGGCGGGAATCGGCGGCCGCCTCGAGGTCGTGAGCACACCCGGCCGCGGGACGACAGTGTTCCTGTTCGGCCCCAACTAGGAATTTCTACCAGTCAGAGCCGGAAAGCTCTTCGCCGCATCTGGATGATCGGGAATGTCAGGTCATCCGCTGTCACCGACTGCAGTTTCCTGGCCACGCTGCCGACGAGCGTTCGTGCGTGCCGCTCGTCGGTGCGGATCGCGCGAGCGATCTCTTCGGCCGACAATCCGCAGCTCAGCAACTGCGCAACCTCGCCCTCGGTCGCGTTGAGACGGCTCCACGGCCAGCGCAGGGCTCTGACCATCGGAGCGAGGGTGAACCCCAGCGTATGCACGTAGGCGACGTCTTCGTCCGTGTACCAGTGGTCCTGGCGACAGCCAACCACCAGCAGCCCTATCGGGCGATGGCCCACCTCGCAGACGGGTGCATACAGGATTGCCGGCCAATCGAGCTCCCACTCGTAGCTGGTCGCGATCTCCGGCTTTTCGAAAAGCGAGTTGATCACCATCGGCCGCTCCTCAAAAAGTGCTCTGCGCGCCAGAGGCATCAGCGGCCGGCTCTGGAGGCACCGGCGTGTGACCTCGGACGCGGCGATCGGCTGGAGGCCACCGCCGTGCAGGTAACCGAGGACCCACCGGTCATGACATACGGTGTTCAGGGCCAGTCCCAGCCGGCGTCTGGCTTCTTGGAGGTCTGGAAGCTGGCCCATGCCCGGGAGGTTATTGGCGCTCGGCTCACCTGACCTCACGCCGGGTTCAGCGTTTCCTCAAGAAACCCTGAACCTGTTAGCTTGCGGACGGGGATTGGTGGCGTGACCGCCAAGCTGCTGGTGGTTGATGACGAGCCGCGCACGGCGGAGTTGACCGCGGTGCTGCTGCGGCGCGCCGGCTACGCGGTCGAGGTTGCCGGCAGCGGAACCGAAGCCCTCGAGCGGATCCGCGCGGACTCGCCCGACCTGATGCTTCTGGACTACGAGATGCCCGACATGGAAGCGCCCGAGGTCCTGGATTCCCTGCGCTCAGGCGGCGCGCGGATTCCGTTTCCGGTGATCATCCTGACGGGCGCTCGGCATTCGCCCGCCGATCAGGTCATCGGCCTGGAGCGCGGCGCGACCGACTACATCGTCAAAGGAACCGACCGTCAGGTCGTGCTGGCGCGGGTCCACGGCGCATTGCGTGAACGCGCGGCTGCGCCGTCGGCCGTAACACGAGGGCGGCTCTCTGTCGACGCGTCACGCGGAGAAGCTCGTCTGGGCGGCCGGTTGCTGAAGCTGGAACGCCGTCCGCTCTTGATGCTTCAGCTTTTGGCCAGTCGTTCGGGCGAGGTTGTGGCCCGGTCTGAGCTCCTCGAGAAGGTATGGGGCAGCTCGTACATGGGTTTCGAGCACAGCCTCGAGCAGGCGGTCCACCGGATCCGGCGCGAGCTGCGCGAGCCGGGTTGGATCGAGACGGTCCGTGGAATCGGTTACCGGTTCGTCGTCCAGGGCTGAGCTGTCGGGGGCGCTTCACCGCCTACGCTCCACGCTGGCGCGCCTGCGAGCCGAGCTGGAGGTGGCGGAGTCGAACGGCGAACCGCCGCCGGTCGACCGACTGCTTTCGGACCTGAGAGAAGCACTCGAGCTGCTGGGAAACGTCGAGTCAGCGGCCCTCGAAGTCGTGCGAATCCTGGTGGTTGATGACGACGAGCGCCTGGCCGAGCTGACGGCGAGGGGATTGCGGCGGCTCGGCTACGACGCGGAGGCGGCGGGGAGGCTGCGTGCGCTGCGTCCGCGAGAGGTGGTGGTTTTCGATCTCGGGGTGTCCGCCGCGCTGAGTCCCGCCGAGCGGGCGGCGCTGAGGGCGGCGCATCCAATCGTGGTCACGGGTGCGGCCGATCCGGCCTCACGGGCGCTGGCCAGGGACCTCGGCGCCAGCGACTACATGATCAAGCCGGTCGAGGTTGATGCCCTGGCCGCAGCGGTCAACCGCCGCATGGCGGAAGGAGACCGGTAGGCAGCCTCACGTGGGCAAAAATCCCATTTGAGCCCGCGCATCAGGGCCGCAGACTCAGTCGCATCGCATGGTTTACAGACCAGGCATTGCTCTCGCGGCCGGATTCGGGCTGGCGACCTTGTTGAGCTTGCCTTTGAGCGCTGCTCCGGTCGAGGCGTCTTCAGGACGCGAGCACATCCGAGTCGGGGTCGAAGTCCTGGATTTCGATCCGTTACTGGACGACGGTCGGGCCCTCTCGGTCGAGCGTGGGTGGAATGATCCGGTCTCCCTGCAAGAGCAGTACCTCAACGACGTAGGGACGGCGAGCGGGGGCATCGTCAGCCAGCGTCTGGTGCACACCTCCGTGGTGCGGGACTACCCGGTGAAGCCGGGAGGATTTCGGTTCACGAATGCGACCTATCAAGGCTGCTTCGTCGACAGCCCGCCCGGCTACTGCACCGCACTGATCGATTACGGCGCCGTTCTCAACACGGTTTTCGACCAGCGACTTGGGACCGCCTGCGATGCGCTTCGCCAGGGCCGCGTCGACGAGGTGTGGCTGTGGGGAGGACCATGGTTCGGATATCTGGAATGGCGCCTCGTGCCCGGGGGCACCCTATGCCCGGCAGTCCGCAAGCCGTTCGTTGTGATGGGCTTCAGCTATGAACGCGGAGAGCCGGAGATGCTGCATGACCTCGGCCATCGCGCGGAAGGGCTCATACAGACCGGAATCGGCTTTGGCATCTGGGATCGCTTTGACGGCCAGCGTGGGCGTTACGGTCAAGACTTCGCTTGTCCTGCGCAACCCGACGCTTCGCACCCCGAAGTCGATGCAACCGATGCTCACGCCGGCAACGTGCACTTTCCCCCGAACGCGTACTGCCACTATCAGTACGACCGCGACTTTGGAGTCTTGTCCGACGCGGACGACTGGGCCAATTTTCCTGATCTGACCGGACGTCGAACGGTCCTCAATTCGAATACCTGGGGTGGCACCCAGCAAGGTTTCCTGATCTGGTGGCTCGGCCGCTTCCCCAGGCACGCGGGCTTCGCCTCGGGCGTCGAGCGCGACTGGTGGCGCTACGTCTACTTTGCGACTCGAACGGTTCACGCGTGACGGCACTACCCATCTGGAGGGGCGTCGCATGCATCGGGTTGATACTTCTCGTGACCGCCGGCACCGCGTTCGCGTCTGCGGGCTTTGGCGGGGGTCCTGGGCCAATTCAGGTCACGCCATACACGGGCTTCAACCCGGTGCTGGCACGAGCTCCATACGTCACGGACTTGACGCAGACATCGGCGGTGGTGACGTGGGCAACCAACCCCAATATCCACGGCACGCTTTACTACGGGCCCTCGGGCAACTGTGTCGCGAACAGCATTCCGGTGGTCACCGGAATGGTGACCCAGGTTCGGGTTTCGCCTAATCCGACCGCCACCTACCCGGCGCGATATGACTATCAATCGTCGGTCTCGATCACCGGGCTGAGCCCCAGCACGGCATACTGCTACGAGGTTTATGGCGCCGGCGCCAGCGCGGTCGACCTCATGCCGGCCTCCCAGCCGTACGGGATGTTCACGACCCTGGACCCGGCAAATGTGAGCTGGACCGCACCCCTCACCTTCGACGTCGTCGGTGACTTCGGCGAGACCGCGAATCGTGGGTCGGGGAACGACCCGAACGCCAACAACCCGTCGTCTGTGAACCTGAACCAGGCAGCGATCGAGTCACTGATCGGATCGTCCGGCGCTCGATTCGTGATGGGCGTTGGGGACGTCGCATACAACGACGGCGGGAACTACAACTACGGCGACCTCGAGCAGACCGGGACCAGCATCGGCACTCCGAATCTGACCGAGATCAGCGACATCTTCGGTCCCAGCTACTGGCCCTTGACCGGTGGGATTCCGATGTTTACGGCCGGCGGCAACCACGGCCAGAACTCGAACATCCTCACGACGTGGCCGGAAGCGGCCTCGGCCTCGAGCTCTGGCGGCGCCTACGCAATGCAAGCCTACCCGTCGGTGGATGGGACGAACCCCGGGACCTATCCGAACGATTGGTACGCGTTCTCGTCCGGGAACGCTCGCTTCTACATCCTCGAGGGGTCGTGGTCGGAGGCGAACGTAGGAACTGCCGCCGGGTCCGCTTGCCCATACACGGCCGGCACTACCGGCTGCAAGGCCTACCAGCTCGACGCCGACGCCCACTTCCAACCCACAGGACCTGAGTACCAGTGGTTGGCCAGCGACCTTCAGTCGCATCCGGGGGGCATCAAGCTTGCCTTCTTCCACTATCCACTTCGATCTGACAACGCAACCCAGGACAGCGACGTTTATCTGCAGCAGGCTCTGGAACCGCTACTCGCTCAGTACGGGGTTCAGATCGCGTTCAACGGCCACGCCCACGACTACGAGCGAAACACCACCGCAGGACCGCACACGATCCTCAGCTATGTCACCGGAGGTGGCGGTGGCGTGATCAGCACGGTCGCGGGTAAAGGTTGCTCCGCGTGGGACGCATACGCCATCGGCTGGACCTACAGCTCGGGCACCGGACAGAGATGTGGGGCCGCGCCGGTCCCGACGTCCGATTCGCAGGTCTACCACTTCTTGAGGGTCACGATTTCGGCGAATACAGTCACCGTCACTCCGATCAATGCTGCCGGCCAGGTCTTCGACGAGCAGACGTATACCTTTGCGGTGCCTGTCCCGTCGACGCCTTCAAACGTAACGGCGGCAGCGACCGGCGCCAGCTCGGTGAGCTTGAGCTGGACGGCGTCGACGGAGACTGGAGGCAGCATCACCGGATACCAGATCAGCCGAAACCAGGCCGCGCTGGCGGCTGTCTCGGGAGCGCCCACCTCCTATTTGGACCTGGCAGCTCAACCTGGGTCCGCATACACGTACGCGGTGACGGCGATCGATGCGAACGGAGCAGCCTCTCAGCCTGGTGTCTCCAACACTGTGACCACGCCTCTGATGGCGACCGGTTTTGAATCGGGCACGCTTGCCGGATGGACTCGCGTCGTGGGTCAGGTAACCGTCCAGAGCACGGTCATCCGGACCGGGTCCGACGCCGCCGCTTTGTCCAGCAACGGCGCTCAAACCTATGCCTTACAGAACCTGCCGGCGTCTTCGACCGTGCTGTATGCGCAGGCCTGGATCAACGTCGCCAGCCAGTCGACTTCCGCCACGTTGCTCGGCCTTCGAACCCAAGCCACCTCGACCACCGGCGCCTACCAGGTCGCCCAGGTTTACCTCAACGCGGCGGGGACCATCAAGGTGCTGAACAACGTATCCAAGGTGAGCTACCTGGGCAACGCGACGGTTGCGCCGGGCAGCTGGCACCAGGTGACATTCGCTGTGGATCAAACCGTCGGGACGATGCAGGTCTGGCTTGACGGCAACCCGGTGCAGTTCGGCACCTCGGGTGGATGGATGGCGGTCGTGGGTGGCCAAAACCTGGGCAGCATCCCGATGAGCAACGTCCAGCTTGGTGACGACTCCGTCAGCCGGGTCTATACGTGGTACGCGGACGACGTGACCGTTTCCACTGTGCCGCCCGCCTCGTAGCGTTCGACCGCCAGCAGAGCCATTGCCGCATCGTCTTTGGCGTGCGCCTGGTGAACCCTGATGAGGTACCAACGGAGCGCCCGCGAGTTGGAGCGCCCCACCACTGTCCCTCGGCGGATCAAGACCCGAGCCATTTCCTAACGTGGGCCGAGGTCAAAGAGCCGCGGGGCCATGTCTCGACTCCAGGCGCGCTCGACAGAAATTTCCACCCAGTGGAGACGTCGCCGCGCGAACATGCTCGACAGAAGCGTTACGACCCTGCCAAAGACGGCCATTTCAGCATCCCTCCCGATAGAGGTGTACTCGGGCGCGAGGGATGCCGCAATCCGACTTCCGTCCTCGGCTCCGGGACTTATGCCCACCAAGCGGGAGAGCCATGGAGCGGGATCACCGCTCCATTTCCGCCGTTGACGGAGTGATGTTCCGGCAGGTAGGTACCCATGCCGGAGCGGACCGGATTGATCGCCCAGATGCGCAGAGGCGCCCTGGAGTACCGCGTGCTGGCGTTGCTGGCTAACCGGGAGCGCTACGGGTTCGAGCTGGTCCAGAACCTGGCGGATGTCGAGGGCATACCTATTGGCGCGAATCGTCGAGTGGCCCCCCACCTCGCTACTACCGCATCACGCGAGTCGGGCTGCATGCCCCTGAGGCATTCAAGTCGAAGTGGAGGCGTTTTAGTCGGCCATCGATCAGCTCTTGGAGGATGGGAAATGACAGGCGCACACGCTGACCAGATAGTCGATGGTCATCTGAAATGCCTCGAAGCGTCGTTGGCATCGCTTCCATCAAATCGTCGCCCGGAGTTGACGTCCCAGATCTCCGACACATCGCGCAAGCGCGGTCGGAGCTCGCGAAGGAAACGACGCCGACGTCCTGACCATCCTGGATCGCCTGGGCCAGCCAGAAGAGATCGCCACCGAAGCCGGCATTACGCCCAAGGTCTTGACCGGAGAACCTGGGCCAATCGACATGCTGGCCCTCTTGTTGATCGGAGTTGGCGGCGCGATTTTTCCATATGTCCCCGTCGCCTGGGTCATCGGAATCGACTTAGTCTGGCGCTCGAAATCGTGGACTCCTCGACAGAAGTTCTACGGAGCCTACCTTCCGTTCGTCATCGGGCTTGTACTCCTGGTTGCCGGCGCCATTGCAAGTGGTCTTGGGCCACACCTTCTCGGTGTTTTGCTCGTCGTACTCATCGTGGCCTTCTGCTGCCGTTAGGCACGGCGCTGTACCTCGCCGCGCACGTTGTCAGGCGCCTTCATTGGCTGGCGCGGACCGACGCGTTCATCGGCGCTGACGGGCCTCCAGGCAGCCCGTCTCCTCAGGCGGGCCAGCCAGGATGTGGAGGCTTTTACGGCACTGCGGCCTATGCGAGTGGGACACCGCTGCTGGGCAAGGTTCCAGTCAACGTCGGCGTCTGGGACGGTCGGCAAGTTACGAAGCCGTGGGGGCCGGATTGCCCTCTCGAATATGGACCTGGGCTCGTGGTCAAGGTTCAGGGCTGCCGCGTTGAGTCGGAGGCGGACTTGAGCATGATCATCTCCATTCAGTCAGACGTGACTGCCCTCACCGCGCCGGCATTCGCCCAGGCGACAGACCACTCTTGGATGATCACGCCCGATGGGAAGATCAAATCAATGTGAGGCGTGTGCTTCGGCGCCAGCGAGCTCCTAGGACGCGGGTAATCGCGAGCCACTGAAGGGCGGAAGGACAACGGTGAACACGGCTCCTCGCCTGTTCCCTTCGTACGTTAATTGGCCCTGATGCTCACGCACGATGCCGTAAGACATAAAAAGGCCGAGGCCGGTGCCCTGTTCTTTGGTCGTGAAATGGGGCTCAAAAAGATGGTGCCGGTTTTCTTCCTCGACACCAGGTCCGTTGTCGCTGACGCTCAAAAACGGTGATCCGTTGCCGCGCCGACCGGTGGTGAGATCCACGTGCCCGTTCGCCGGCGCCGCGTCAATGGCGTTGTTGACCAGGTTTGTGATGACCTCGCGAAGTAGGAGTGGGTCGGCTCGAACCTTGACATCATCGGAAGACTCGCGCAGCCCGAGTTCAACGTGCTTGGGACGCGCCCTAGCACGTGCCATATCGAGTGCACGTGCAGCCAACTCGTTCAGGTCTACCGATTCGGCGGCATAAGTTACTCGGGGAGTCGCCCCCTGAGAGAGGCTTCGCAGAACGGTGACTGCGTCATTGGTGGCGGACTTGGCGGTCTCAATGGCGTCGCGCTCAACTGGATGCAGGCGGTGGGTGTCGATCTCCTTGAGGTATCCAACCGCGGTCGCCAGGTGATTGCGGAGGTTGTGCACGACGCCTTCGACGGCTCGACTATGGAAGAGGTGGCGATCGGCATCGGAAAGCTCGGATTCAAGGACCCGCCTCACCCGCCTTCCGGCGATCGTATCTGTGAGCGCCACGCCGAGCGTAAAGACGATGGTCGCCAAGAAATATCCGATCACCGATCCGTCAAGTAGGTATGTGACCAGGAGCGATGCCAACGTGAAATACCCGTATGCAAGGAAGAATGGTGGTGTGAAGTTGTGGCGCGCGATGCTCTGAACCGATTCTCCAGTGCGCATTGAGAGCCCACCCGCAACGAGCACCAGGCTTGCCACAAAGACAACCAGCAGAACCGCCAACCTCGCTAAGAGGGATGTGCGTGTCGACTCATGGAGTAGCGATGCAAAGCTAGATCCAGCCACTGTGACTGCTGCGGTCATGACAGCGTTAGCGATGACAGTCCACCGTGGTCGTCTGACCATTGCGAATCCAGTCGCGAGACCGACCAGAGTGGCGTCGAGGGGGTTTAGAAGGACAGCTGCGGGGCCATTGGCCAGGGCAGACAAAGTTAGTCGGCCCCGTTCTAGCCGTACCTCAACAAATGCAAGACCAGAGGCAGCGATGATTAGGTAGACAACCTCTGTGACTCGGTCTGGATGTGTAGCTGTGTAAGACCTCGTCAGCAAGTTGAGGATCGCGATAAGGGCGCAGAGCCCTACTAGATATCCATACGAAAGCACGGTTTGCCCGCGTCTCAGTTGCTAAGCTGCCCCCATCAATAAGGCGACGCCCAAACCCAATGTATTACGCATTCTTGTGGTCGACGACAGTATCGTGCCACGAGCCGCCGCTCGGGCCATGCTTGGATCCGCGCCCGGCCTTCGGCTTGTCGGTGAGGCGTCGTCTGGGTCGGAGGCTCTCAGGGTCGTCGACGCTCTGAGACCGGATCTGGTTCTCATGGATGTGCACATGCCAGAAATGGATGGACCTGCTGCCACCAAGGCCTTACTGGCAAAGTTCCCCAACACAAAGGTCATAGCGTGGACTGTCTCCGAATCAAGTGATGATTTGTTGAGGATGATGAAGGCGGGCTGTGCCGGCTACGTCCTAAAGGACTCTGGCCCGTCTGAGCTGCACGCGGCCCTGCTGGCCACCCTGCGTAGTGAAAGCCCCGTTCCGAGAAGAATGATTCCAGATGTCCTTCGACGGGTTGCTGAGTCTGCGCCCATATCGGCAACCACGCGCGTGTCGCTTACATCGAGGGAGTACCAAGTTCTGAGAGCGGCAGCCAAAGGGCACACGACCAAGAGGATGTCCAAGGACTTGCGTTTGGCAGCGCCTTCGATTGAAACTCACCTTCATAACCTGTTCAAGAAGTTGAACGCCAGCAACCGGGGAGAAGCGGTGAGCACGGCCCTGAAGCTTGGGTTGATCACTCTCGCGGACCTCTAGCTACATCAATCTCCATCCGTCGGACCATGGTTTTCCATGAACCGATGCCATGGAATTTAACGATTCCCGCCCCGGTGGCTGACCCCGACACTTGAGCCTGTCAAGAAATGACCTGGAAGACGCAGCCGCAAACGAAGGGAATCTAAGGGGACAGGAGGGAGATATGGTTCGTATGTTCAAGCGTTTGCTTCGCGGCGGGAGCAGACAGCGAGTTGCCGGCGCTTGGGTCTTCTAGCCTCCAGACCAACTCACGGGTAAAGATCCCGGTTAGGAGGTATTAGCGACGAAAATCGGGGTCTAGAATTCCAACGTCTTGACCCCCTTTCGATCACTGTCGCGGTCGGCGCGCCTGTATATCGTCGGTGTGATCGCGGCAGGCGTTGGCGCCGTGGCACTCGGCTGGGCAGTCAATCCTGTTCCGTCGAACACGTATGCCACTCTGATCTACCTCGGAGTCGGCACGCAGATCGCTGCTCTCAGGCCCATTCCATGGAGACGTGGACGCCAGTGGGTGGTCGACCCCCTACTTATCGCGACAGGGCTCATCGCGCCTGGAGCAGGGGTCGGGACGGTCGCTTGGTTGGCCGTCTTTGATGGTCGCATCCCTGGTCGCACGATTACCTGGTGGGCCTTTCTGTTCAACCGCGCCATGTTGGCAACAGCCTACGTAGTTCCATCGATTGCGGTGAATTCGCTAGGCCATGGCATCGAATGGCTGCCGGTTAAGACCTTGGTATACGTCGTTTCTGCGCTTAGCCTTAACTACACCCTTACGGCGCTGGGTTGGGCGTTTGTGTCAAGCGTATCGTTGGTTACAACTCTCTTTGAAAACGTCGGCCTAACTGCGTTACTGGGAACCGCCGCGCTGAGCTTCTCGGGCGGGATCATTTACTTGTTGCTGCAGAACCCGGTCGGCTACATCATGGCACCTGGGTTATTTGGCTTCGTTCTAGCAGTACGAGGCAATGTCGCCGACGCACAGAGACAAACTTTGCTGAAGGATCAGACTCTCGATCTGGCAGCACAAGCTCTGGACGCGCGAGACCGGTACACAGAGTCTCATTCCATACGGGTTGCCGAACTCGCGGGCCGCCTCGGCGAACTCCTTGAACTTGGCGACCGGGAAGTCGAATCGATTCGGACAGCTGGTTCACTCCATGACCTCGGCAAGATTGGAGTGCGCGACGATATTCTCAACAAGCCTGGACCGCTCACTGAGGAAGAGTGGGAGATCATGCGGCGGCATCCTGACATTGGTGCTGACATGATCGCTCAGCACTCTGCACTGGCGGACGTTGCTCCACTGGTTCGGCATCACCACGAGCGCTGGGATGGATCTGGGTACCCTGCTGGACTAAAGGGCGACGTGATTCCATTTGGGTCTCGGATCCTGTCGGTGGCTGACTCCTTTGACACGATTACTGGTGCCCGTTTGTATAGGAAGTCAGCAATGACCCCAATCGAAGGGGTCGAGGACATCAGCAGCCGGGCAAATCAGTGGTACGACCCGAATGTAGTTGATGCCCTGCGCGAACTTCACGGATTGCATCCAATGGAAGTTCAAAACCGCCCCGAGGTGCCACGCCGGATCACCACTTTGCGTGTGCTCCGCGCGAACGCCGGATTCAGCAGTTTGATTGCCGCAATTGGGATTTCATCGTTGGGAGATCCTCTGACCCAGGTGGCCGCATTCATCTGGATCTACTTCAAGACGCAAGATCCGCGTTTGGTTGCACTTGGCTTCATCGTCCAAGCCGTAGCCACGATTCTTGTGACGGGCGTGATGGGCGGATTAACGGACCGGTTGCCTCGCCGCAGCCTCGTAGTCGCGTTAGAGGTTGTGCGAGCTGCACTCCTCATTGCGACTCCGTTTTTGATCGATCCAATGTGGTACCTGATCATTCCCGTCCTATTCATGGTCTCCTGCATAAATGGGGTGGTGCAGCCAGCGAAGCAGGCGGCGATTCCAAGCCTCGTTCCGGCTGGGCAGGTAGGCAAGGCAAATGCGATTGTTTCGGCGACCACTATGTTGACGGGCGCCATCGGATTCGGAGTCGCCGCCGCGTACCTCAGCCGGTTTCAGAACCCAATTGACGGCAAGTGGCTCTTCATCGGCGATGCGATCACGTTTTTGCTCGCGGCCATCATCGTCTTGGGCATTCCAAGCCTAGGCGGGGGATCCTTGTCAACCAGGGTATCCGGGGCGATGCGCCGCTCGTGGTCGCTGATCGAAGCTCGACCCTATCTCGTTTTGAGCACCCTAGCTGCATTGCTGATTCCCATGAGCTTGCCGGCTCTACTCTCACTTGCTTACCGAGTTTCGGCAGACGGATCTCAGGCCTACTCGACGCTCGAACTCGTTTCCTCGCTCGGGATTTTCGTTGGGGCTGTTCTTGTGAGTCGGCTGGCCGCGATCGGTTCGATGCGCACCGTCGGAGCTGGCCTTTTGCTCACCGGAGCCTTCTCTGTCGCGATGGCGATGACGAAGGAGTACTGGATTGTTGGGTTGGCACTATTCGTGGCCTCGGTGGGAAATCCGATCTATTCAATCGCGAGTCAAACAGCACTGGTAGAGGCAGCGGATAGTTCGAATCGCGGCAGCATTATGGCAACTCGACTCGGCCTTGCTCAGACCGCCGGCATCATTGGCATGGCGGTGGGTGGCTTGATCACGAAATACTCAGGTCCCGGCGCGGCGTACGGCGTTCTCGGGGTCGGGCTGGTGATTTTGGCTCTGTACGCCATAGCCGCGGGCCGCAGCACTACCAACCCCCTCCACGGCGCCGCGTACGAGGAGGCTACCCTCCAGCGAGCCAAGACCTAACCCGGCTCGGCTCTTGGCTCTGCTCGTCATACTGCGGGTGATTGCATAACGTGCGTCCCAGCCCGCACCCGCCGGGAGCGCCCCGCGAGAGAGAACTCGAGAGCCCAGCCCCGATCAGCGGGGTGGCGGTTTCGGCGTGGTCTCTCGATCCCAAGCGGCGCCGTCGCTACCTGCAAATCGCCTTTGGCATCGCGGCTCTCGTCGTTGCCGTGTGCGTCCTTTTCCTGCTTCGGGACTTCCTTGGCGCCTTCGTGATCGGGGCCGCGATCGCTTTCCTGATCCAACCCGCCGTCATCCGCCTCCACGCCGCGGGCGTGCCTCGCGTGCTTGCCATTGTCGTCGTGTTCTTCGCCATCATCGTCGCGCTCGCGGGCCTCGTACTTCTGATCGTTCCTTTGGGCGTGAACGAAGTCAGTCAGCTGCAGGTCCAGGCCCCGAGCCTAGCCGCCGCCGCGCAGGATCGGCTCAACGGCTTGCAGCCGGTCCGCGTTTTCGGCATCGATATCGACCTCAAAGGGATCACGGCGACCGTAAGCTCACACCTGCGCGAATACCTGTTGGGCCAGTTCGGTAACGCGGTCACGCTCGGGCTCACCGCCCTCACCACCGCACTCCAACTTCTGCTCATGTTCATCGTCGCGTTCCTGCTCGCGCTCGAGGCGCCGGCTGTCCGCCGCGACCTGCGTCGATTTGTACCCAGCGACTATCGCACCGACTTCGATCAGATCTGGCGCCAGGTGCGCAAGATGCTTTACGCCTACCTCCGTGGTCAACTGATCATCGCCGGCCTCATCGGCATTTGCTCCGGCATCGCGTGCGCAGCGATTGGACTCCCAGATCCCGTCGCTCTCGGATTGATTGCCGGCGTCACCGCCCTCATCCCCTACATCGGACCCTTCCTCGGCGCGGTGCCCGCGATCCTGGTCGGCCTCTCGCTATCGCCGGGTACGGCGCTCCTCATCGGACTGCTGTACCTCTTGATCTCGAACGTGATCCTGAACGTGATCTATCCGAAGGTAATGGGCGATGCCGTCCGGTTGCCCCCGATCCTGGTCATCGTCGCTCTGATCGCCGGTTTCAGCTGGGGAGGAATCCTTGGCATGTTCGTCGCGGTCCCCATCGCGGCTACGCTTCGCATCCTCTTCGATCACATCTACCCGCGCCTCTATGAGAGGCCGGCTTGAGGATCGCAATCCTCTCCGACATCCATGCCAATTGGCACGCGATGGAAGCGGTCCTGCGCGACTGTCCGCCTGTGGACGAAACCATTTGTCTGGGTGACGTCGTCGGCTACGGCGGCGATCCCAAACGATGCGTGGACGAGGTCACGCACCGCAACTGGCCGACGCTGGTCGGCAACCACGATCGAGCGTGCACTGATCCGGAAATCCTCGAATGGTTCAACGACGATGCGGCTTCGGTCGTTCGTTGGACAATTGAGGTGATAGGAGACGAGCGGCTGGAGTGGTTGCGGGGTTTGCCAGATAGCCAGGTCAAGCTCGAGGTGCTGCTGGTGCATGCCAGTCCTCGTGACCACATCTACGAGTACGTCCTCGACACGGCCGTCGCACAGGCGAACCTGGAGCTGCTCAACAGTGGCATCTGCTTTCACGGTCACACGCACGTGCCGGGTATTTTTGGTCTCACCAACGGTGCGGTGACGCACGAATATCGAGTCGATACTTTCCGACTCGAAGGACCCGCCCTCGTGAACCCGGGCAGTGTCGGCCAGCCGAGGGACGGTCTGCCGACGGCCAGCTACGGAATCTGGGACGTCGATAACAACAGCTTCGAGTTCCGACGAGTCCGCTACGACATCAAGGGCGCGCAGCGTGCGATCAGAAAGGCCAGGCTTCCGGAGCGGTTCGCCCTTCGCCTCGAAAGCGGGCGATGAACCAGCAGCGCGCAATGCGCCTGGTTCGACTGGGCTACGCGGGGGCCGCGGGGGTAGGCGTCGGCTCGTTCGTCTTCTGGACCGCTTACTGGTTTTCTTTTGTCCGGGGCAACTTGCGTGGCCCTGACTTCTTCAACTTCTATGCCGCGGCGAAGCTGTATGTCACCAATGGCGGCGCTGCCGTTTACGACATCGCCCTGCAGCGCCAGACAGAGCTTCAGATCACGGGTCAGGATCCGTCGCGATTCATCGTTCTGCCCTACTTCCATCCTCCGTACTACACCCTGCTGATCGCACCGCTGGCTTACTTCGACTACCGCCACGCGTACTACGCGATGGCGGCGTTCAACGTCCTCCTCGCAGCGGCGTTGATCGTGATCCTCGTAGGAACGAGCCTGCGTGTGCACGGGCGTGGATGGCTTGTCGCCAGTGCCATGATCGCCGGCTTCTTTCCACTTTTTGTCACCGTGCTTCAGGGGCAGTCCGATCTGGTCGTCCTGGTTCCGCTTGCGGGCGCCTACGCGGCCTGGGCGCGCGGCCGGTACGGGCTGGCCGGAGCTCTGAGCGCGCTGGCGCTTGCCAAGCCGCAGCTGTTGCTCTTGATCCCTGTGCTGTTCATCGCTCGCCGAGCCTGGCGCGCCCTGGCTGCGTACGCCGGCGTCCTCGCGGGGCTAGGCGTTTTCTCCATCGCAACGTTTGGCGTCGGCCCGGTTTTCACGTACCTTAACTCGGTCGGCACGTGGGCGGTCACGGGACGTCTACCCAACACCAATGAGCTCGTTTACACCGATCCAGCCGTCTATTCGCTGCGCAACATCCTCGAGGCGGTGCCGGGCGGGGGGAAGTTCGTCGCCTTCGTGATCCTCGTCCTGCTTCTGGCCCTGGTAGCGCTTTCGCTCAGCTGGCGTCCCGACAAACCGCGCCTGGATTTCGCGCTCGCGATTGCGGCGTCGCTCGTTTTGAGTCCCCATCAAAACGTGCACGACCTGGCACTGCTCGTGATCCCCGGCTTTGCCCTTGCGGACCTGGCGCTCGCCGGCCTACTGCGCTGGCCGCACGTCGCGGTCGCCGTCCTCTTTTTCGCCTACGCCGCGATCGACCTCACGCTCACCATCAACTTCTGGTCGGCCGCGGTCGGTGCGCTCGCGATCGCCGGCTACCTGACGGTTGAGCGGATGGCGGTCCGGCCCGACCCGATTCCACTCGGCGAGCTGCACTGGAGTGGACCGCGGCCAAGGCGGGTTATCGTCCTGCCCGCCTATCGCGCGGCAAAGACTCTCGTCGAGGTCGTCGGCGACATCCCCCAGGGCCACGCCGACCGCATCCTCCTTGTCGACGATGCAAGCGCCGATGCAACCGTAAGCGTCGCCACTGCGCTGAGTCTCGACGTGATTCGCCATCGCCGCAACCTCGGCTACGGCGGCAACCAGAAGACTTGCTACCAACAGGCTCTGGCCATGGGCGCCGACGTCGTCGTCATGCTGCACCCTGACGGTCAGTACGATCCGGCGATCATCCCCAACCTGTGCGGTGTCATCGAAAGCGGAGAAGGGGACATCGTCCTGGGCTCGCGCTGGTTGGGCCTCGACCCGGCCAAGGCCGGTATGCCCTGGTGGAAGAGGCTCGGTAACCGCTTTCTGACGGCGTCGGAAAATCGCGTTCTCGGCCTGAACCTCTCCGAGTACCACACCGGCTATCGCGCTTACTCGCGCCGCTTCCTGGAGGCGATTCCTTTTCTGGAGAACAGCAACGACTTCGTCTTCGACACCCAGGTTTTGATCCAGGCGGCGACGTTCGGCTTCAAGATCGGCGAGGTTCCGGCGATCGGGCGTTATCACGCCGACGCCAGCTCGGTCAGCTTCAGGACCTCGACGATCTACGGCTTGAAGACGCTTGGTGCGCTTGTGCGCTACGTGCTCCACCGGGCCGGCTTTGGGTGCCGCTGGCTGACCCCTGCCTCAGATGCCGACAAACAGTCGCTTCCGATAAGCCAGGTAGCCCACAACAGCCAGGTTTAGGAGCAGAGCGCCGACCTTGAACAGGGTCGGGTGCGAAATCACCTCGTAAGCCTCGTAGGGGATTAGGATGCCGGTGGCGATCACGGTCAGGTACTCGGCCCATCGGCGGCGCATCGCGAGGCCGACGCCTTCGGTGGCTTCGAGGGCCGCGTAAACGATCGCGCTGAGGGCGAGCAGCGAGATGTGGTTGAACGCTCCGACGTAGACGAGGAGCCTCAGCAGAAGCTGGAGGATGATGTTCCGACCGACGTCGAGGTTCAGCTGACCTTCGGCGTAGTCGGCCCATGCGTCGATCCACCCATTGCGACCGGCGACGAGAAGACCGATGCCGAGCGCGATGAGGACGATGGCCTTGACGATGCGCTCGACGATGATGACCTTGATGAAGGCGTCGTGCTCGCCTCCGATGCTCCCGAGCTCGCGCCACAGGCGGTCGATATAATGCGGGCGCCGGACATCGGTCTTGGCCATCGAAGACGACCTTAACAAGCCGGATTGTTAAGAGCGGCTGCCGTCGCTAGGGTCTGATGTCAGGCTTGGCAGGCTGGGGGAGGGCGCCGCTGGGAGAGGGAGGGCCCGCGAAGTTGGATGCTGCGCTTATGGAGCGCCCTCGCGGTGCTCTCGGTGCTCCCGGAACAGCATCACGCGGCAGTTCGCGTTCTTCAGCACGTAGGGCACGGTCTTGCCCAGGTTGAACTCCCCGAACCGCCTCTTGTAAGGCAGCCCCATCACGATCAGGTCCGCGCCCCACTCCACCGCCTCGTCGACGAGCGCCGGCCCCGTGTCGCGAGCCTGCACCAACTCCGTCTCCACCAGCAGTTGGGAGGCGGCGGCCAGCTTCTCCACCTCATCCAGGATCTTCTCGCCGCGATCCACCACGTCGTCCAGCACCGCCCCCAACGGCAGCGACCGGTTCACCTCGATGATGTGCACGCCGTACAGCCGCCCTCCCTGCGGATCGGTCATCCTGCACGCCAGCCGGACCGTCTCCTCATCGATGTCCTGCCCGCCGACGGCGACCAGCACCTTGTGCGACGTCGTCGGGTGCGTATGCCCGCCGCGGTCCGCCATCAGTGTTGCGGCCCCCGCCTGACGCGCCGGATCAGGACATACGCGGCAAAACCAAAACACGCGACGGCCGTGCCGCCCGCCAATTCGCGGGAGCCGGCGTCGAGCGTCGGATGCCCAGCCAGGTACACGACTGCCCAGATCCCGAGTGCGAGCGCCATGACGCCCATGAAGGTGAATGGGAAACGCACGCGTCCAAATCCTAGCAACCTCCCGGAACCACGCCGGAGGCGCCTTAATGGCCTCCCTATAATCAACCCGCCTTGAAGCTGATGATCATTGGGTGTGGGCGGGTTGGCTCACAGATCGCGGCCAACATGGACCGCGCCGGGCACGAGGTCGTCATCGTCGATCGCGACCCCAACGCCTTTTCGCGAGCCGCCATACGTGGCGTGCTCACGCGCGACTTCCGAGGCGACCAGGTGGTCGGCAACGGCACCGACGTCGACGTCCTCCGGCGCGCCGGCATCGAGAAGGCCGACGGCTTTGTCGCCGTCACCGAGGGCGACAACCGCAACATCATGGCGTCACAGATCGCCAAGCACATCTTCAAAGTTCCTCATGTCGTCACGCGCATCTACGACCCCGAGCGCGCGGAGACCTACGAGAAGCTTGGAGTCCACACCATCTGCCCCACCATTGAAGGCGCCAAGCACATCGAAAGAGTTTTGATGGAGCGCAGCTGACGCGGTATGTACGTCATCGTCGTTGGCGGGGGCACGGTCGGCTACTACTTGTCTCGCGACCTCGTCGAACGCGGACACGAGGTGACCTTGATCGAGAAGGATGGTCGCCGCGCCGACTGGCTCGAGACTCAACTCGGCAGTATCGTCATGCGCGGCGACGGCTGCGAGGTTCGCTTCCTCGCTCAGACCGGTATCGAGCGGGCCGACGCGATGCTCGCCGTCACCGCCGACGACGAAGACAACTTGATCGCCCTCCAGGTGGCGAAGCGTCACTTCCGCGTGAAGAAGACGATCGCCCGCGTCAACAACCCAACCAATGTCGAGATCTTCAAGATGCTCGGCGTCGATGAGGCAGTCTCCGCGACTGAGGTCTTGCTTGCAGCGCTCGAGCCTCCGATCACGACCTGAAAACAAAAAGGACCGCTCGACTAGGAGCGGCCCTTTCTCAACGAACTTCGCTTATGAAGCCTTGCCGATCTTGTAAATCTTCGTGCCGCAGTACGGGCACGTGCCAACCGTTGCCGGCTTGCCGTTCTTCATCGTGATCGGCTGAGGGTCTTTCATCTCGACCTTCTTTTTGTCCTTCAAACAGTAGCCTTCCACAAACTCACCATCCTTATTAGAGATTCTGTCGGGAGGGCGGACTTGCCCATTCTAGGGGGGCATATTTGCCCAATACAACCCCAATTCAAACCGAATTCAGCGAACAGGCCCCTGAAACTGTGCAAAACCGTGCCAGAAGGCCGCCTCGAAAGGCGTTTTTGCGTCCTCCCCAAAAAGAACAAAGCGCACCTCGGTCGGTTGCCATCCTTCACTTAACGCGCTGTGCAAAGACTCAGCCATCACCCGCCCGCATTCATCGATCGGAAATCCAGCGATGCCTGTGCCGACCGCAGGCACTGCGATCGTGTCCACGTCATGCTGACGCGCAAGTCGAAACACATGATCCATCGAAGACCCCAATGACTCTCGCGTCGTGCGGCCGCCGAGAGTCATGCTGGCCGCGTGCAGCACGTAACGCGCGTGCAAGGCGCCGGCGCCGGTGATGGCCGCCTCACCGACCTTCACTGGACCATGCGCGTCGCACTCGTCCTGGATTGCGGGACCGCCGGCTCGTCGGATCGCGCCAGCGACTCCGCCACCAAGCATGAGGTCGTTGTTGGCTGCGTTCACGATCGCATCGACCTTTTGCTCGACCAGATCGCCGGTGATGATCACGACTCGCGTCGAAGACATTCCCACACCTCCGCCATTCGCGCATCGACAAGCCCAGTGGTTGCGCTGGCGATGCCACGCACTCCGATGGATTCGATGGTCAGCGACGCGCAGGCCACGCCGCACACGAGCGCGTCCTGAAGACCACCGCGCTGCGCGCCGGTACTCAACCACCGCGCCAGCATGCCGCCGGCCACCGCATCGCCGGCCCCGGTGGTGTCGAAGGCCGGATAGCTCGGCAGCGCCGGCACGTGCACGCTGCCATCGGCGGTGTGCGCCGTCACGCCCTTGCTCCCCGCTTTCACCACCAATCCCTCGAGCCACCACTGACGTCGGAACTCCTCGGGGTCGTGGCCGCCGAGGGCCGCGAACTCCTCCTCGTTGCAGAAATACCACGAAGCGCGGCGCAACACGTCCTTGGCGTCGGATGTATGCCCTTTGACGTAGGAGAGCATCGCGTCCGCGGCCAGCAGCCGCGCCGGCTGGAGCAGCTTCATCGCCTGGGCCTGCCGGTCAGGACGCATCGAACCGACGAAAGCCCAGCCGGCGAACTCGCGTGGCACGTGTGGCTCCCACCTGTCATAGATCCTGTCGGAGCTGCCGAGGTCAACGTTGCGTCCGTGCTCCTGGCGCGCCGTCCACCTGTAGGTTGGAGCGTCGAGCACGTGGATGAGACTGGTGTCGATCGGACGGCGGTCGAACGCCTTCGCCACCTGGTCGACCGCGTCATTCCCCAACGGCGCCGAAACCTTCACCGGGACAACGAGGCTCGCGGCAAGCGCGAAATAGACGGCCGAACCCCCGAGCTCCTCCTTCACCTTGCCGAACGGGCCCTCGCGTGTGTCGAGCGCGATCGAGCCGACGACCAGAAGCTCAGGGGCGTCAGGCACGCCGCCCGGTACCGCTGCTCGCGGTGACGACGTGGCGCGCGTAGCGCAGCTTCTCCAGGAAGTCCTCGGTCCCGCTGTAGTCTTCCATCTCCATCCAGCTCCGGCCGAGCTCCTCGGCGCCGTGGGCGTCTGAACCCGTGGCAGCCACCTTGCCGAGATCATCCGCCATGCGCGCGGCGGCCTGATTGGCGTTGGCGTCGCACCAAGGGTTGTACGTCTCGATGATGTCGATGCGAGGCGCAAGCTCGACCAGGCGTTCTGGACTGAAATGCGCGCGATGCCTGTCCAGCGGGTGCGGTATGTACGCGAGACCACCCATCCCGTGAATCAGATCCAGCGCTTCCTCCGGCGCAAGAAACGGCGGTATGCGGCTTGTGATGAACAGGCCGATAACCTCGCCCTCCAACGTCTTGGCCTCTTCGCCCGCGATGGCGAGCTCTGGGGCCAGGCGGGAAAAGCTCAATGCCCCCTCGACCGTGTTGTGGTCTGTCAGCGCGAGCCGATCCAGCCGGCACTCTCGCGCGCGCTCAATCAGCTGCTGGAGAGAGCTTCGTCCGTCATGCGAGAAGTGGGAATGCAGATGCAGGTCGACCCGCAGCATCCGCGAAGCGTTAGACCGAGGCGGCTTCTTTCAGCATTCGTCCGCGAGGGCGACCAAACAGCGGGATCACCTCCGCGGGCTTGCGGCTGAGACAGGCCTGCTCCATCAGCGCCGCCTGCGCGTCGTAGATGATCTCCATCACCTGCTCCGGACGCCGCTCACGACCAAGCCGCGCCGGGAGCGTCGGATGCGCGTGACGAAGGACCGCCATCAATCGCGGTATCAACCAGCCGGGAACGATGCGGACCTGCTGCACGAGACACTCTTCGACCCAGTAGAGCAGCTCATCCGACTCCTGCAGCAAGCGTCGCGGTGTCATCGCACGCCGACTCCCTCGATGCCAGCGCTGATATCGCTCCTGCTCCTCGATCGTCTGCTGAAGCATGGGCCGCAACCCACTATATCAGCGACCTGCCGGGACGCCGGCCCTTGTCGGATAACACAGCGTTCGCCATCCACCCGTGGCCGGGATCAGGTGCACCTGGCGGTCGAAGGTCCATTCCTTCCACTGTTGACGGACGCGGTAGCGCATCACCAACCGGGCCACGTTTTGATAGGTGCGGTTGTGCAGATGATCTGTCCAGCTGTCGAGCACAGTGACGCTTGCCACCTGCATGTCCAGGATCTCCAGCCACTCCTCGAGCCGCGGCATCTCGCGGACGAAGTTCTGGAGCCCGCCCCAGGCGCGCTGGGCGTCTTCGGCGAGCATCTCCCACATCTCTTCGAAGCGACCTTCCGCGTGCAGCTTCATGAATCGCATTTCGCACGTCCCGGGCGCCGGGGCCCGCACGCCCTGCCGCGGAGCGACGAAACCAAAGAGCTCGCCTGCAGGCCAGCCCACGGTGTGAGCGGCGACCCTCGGAATGAGGGCGGAAATAAGCGACCAGCGTCCTACGCCGTGAAAGAAACGCTTGACCAATGCCGCTAGATATTGTGTGATCTCCCCAGACTGTATACAGAATGTGGATAACCTGCAAGCCCCTGCCGTCGCTGCCCGGCCCATCGTGATCCGCATCGGCCTGTCGGGGTGGCGAATTCCGCCGCGACCGCGACCTCAGCGGGTGCTCAACCGGCGGACGACCGCCGCCACCTCGTCGAGCGGCAGCCCGACCGGGCAGACGGCTGCGGCCGCGAGCAGGTCCGGCGACCCGCCTTCCACGTCCGAGGAGGCCTCGCCCAACCGCGCGTAAAGGCGCATGTAAGAGGACGCGAGGTCCGGTAGTCGCGTCTTGCCCACGCGTCCGCCGGCCAGCGCGCAAAGCCCGCAGTTGATGCAGGTCACCAGCCGGGGATGCCTGTCGCGCTCCGCCGGTTCGATAGCCTGGATGCCGTCGGCGGCGTAGGTGCGGAGAAGGGAGCTGAGCTGTGGTCTGGGGCGTCGCAAGCGCCGGCGCGTGAGATGAACGCCGTAAGCGAAGGCGAGCTTGGCCAGTGAATCAGCGCGGGCCACGGCTCACCATCAAACCTCGCATCGAGCCTTGCGCCAGTTCTTCCTGCGCCCAACCCACATGGCCGAGCACCGGAGCGCGGCCGAGCCATGCGCCCCGTACGAACTCGCGCGCCGCTTCAAAGCTTTGCGACGCGCTCCAGCCAAGCTCGCGACCGACCACCTCCGCCGCGCGCAAGATGCAGGCCGCGCCCGCGCAGGGTCCGGCCGCAATCCCGACGCGCCGAAACGCGTCCGCGAGCGAACGCACCTGCTCATGGCGAGTGGAGTAGATGAGCTCGGCTTCGGTAACCGGCTCACAGCGGCACAGTAGACGCGACGTGCGACCCTCGTCGAGCACCTTCTCGGCGTTGGAGCCGTGTCGGGTCTGCAGCTTCATCGCCGCCAGGGCGGGGATGCCGCAGCGTGAGGCGAGCTCGGCGGCCGGCGTCGGGTCCGATTCATTGCCGGGCAGCGGCCGGCTCGCGGTCGTGGACGCAGCCTGGAGTCCAAGCTTCCGGCAGACCGCGTCGGACGTTTCCTCCGCCATCAGCCGGTACATGGAAAGCTTGCCGCCGACGATGCTCACGAATCCGTCCGCGCCTTCCGCTGCGTGGTCGATGACTTCGTAGCGCCGCGAGAGCTCGTCCTCGTAACGCCTCCATTTGAAGAGAGTCGGTCGGACTCCAGCCGTGGTGCGCACGGGCCGGTAGTCGCGGATCGCCGGAAATACCCGCTCGATGCCCTGGATCAGATAGTTGACCTCGTCCTCCATGACGTCGACGGAATCGAGGTCGCCATAGAAATCGTCGTCGGTGGTGCCCAGGAGCGTGAATCCTCCGTGGGCGACCATCAGCAGGTCGCGGCCGTCGATCGATTCCGCGCTGATCGAAAAGTTCGAGATGCGGTGCGGGTACACGAGGTGGATGCCTTTGGCCGGGCGCAGGTGAACCTGGACCCCCGCCATCACGGCGACCTCGGGCGACCATGGCCCCGTCGCGTTGACCACCACCCGCGCGCGGGCCTCAGAGATGGACCCATCTGGGCTCTGATAACGGACGCCGATCACTCTGCCGCCGTCGTTGATCAGCTCGGTGACGCGGGTGTGGTTGAACGCGCGCGCGCCATGGGCGAGCGCGTCCTGGACGTTGGCGAATACGAGCCGGTGTGGATCGACTCCCCATTCCTCCATGGTCACGGCGCCGATCAGGTCCGGCGCGAGGCCCGGTTCCGCCTGCAGCGCCTCGGCGGGCGTGAGGCGCCGGTGCGGATGCGCTTTCTTCAGGGGCTGGAAACGGTCGTACACCTCCATCGCCGTCTCCATTCGCTCGATGTTGTTCCTGTCGTGCGGAAGGACAGGGATCAGGAAGACGACGCGATAGACCAGGTTGCGAGCGATGGTCACGATGTGGCCCGCGTCCTGGCACGACAGACGAGTTGTGTCCCAATCGAACTCGAGGTAACGCGGGCCGCCGTGGATCA
>VBFH01000061.1 GCA_005883575.1 Chloroflexota bacterium
GTGATCGCCGCGGTCGTCCCGGTGGAGATGCGCAGCGGTCAGGTCCGGACCTTCATCAATCCGACCGGGCGCTTTGTGATCGGCGGGCCGGTCGCCGATGCGGGGCTGACCGGCCGCAAGATCATGGTCGACACCTACGGTGGCTACGCACGGCATGGTGGCGGCTGCTTCTCGGGTAAGGATCCGACGAAGGTCGACCGGGCCGGCGCATACGGGGCGCGGCACGTCGCCAAGAACGTGGTCGCGGCAGGCTTGGCGAGCAGGTGCGAGGTCCAGGTTTCTTACGCGATCGGCGTGAGCAAGCCGGTCGCGATTCGCGTGGACACGTTCGGCACCGGCAAGGTTCCGGACGCAGCGATCGCCACCGCGGTCACGAAGCTCTTCGACCTCAGTCCTCTCGGCATCATCAAGGAGCTGAACCTGCGGCGGCCGCTGTTCCGTCAGACCGCCGTTTACGGTCACTTCGGCCGGACCGATATCGAAGCGCCGTGGGAGTCGACCGCGCGCGCCGCGGAGCTGGCGGAAGAGCTGTCGCAGCGCGCTTGATACGCACCGTCGCGGTGATACCGGCGGGCGGCGCCGGCACGCGGTTATGGCCGCGCTCGCGCCGAGCGACCCCCAAGCATGTGCTGCCGCTCGCCGAACGCCACCGGCCGCTGCTCCGGGCGACCTACGACAGGGCCAAGAGGGTCGCAGATGAGGTCTTCATCCTCACCGAGACGGGTCAGCGCGAGATCGTCGCCGCCGTCCTGCCCGAGGTCGATGCGGACCACGTGATCCTGGAGCCGTCCGCGCGCGGCACGACCAACGCCTACGGCCTGGCCACCCTGACTCTACGCGAGCGAGCTCCCGGAGCCGTGATGGTCGCGCTTCCCGCCGATCACGTGGTCCGGGGACGCGACCAGGCAGCTGCCGCGATACGGACCGCGATCCGGGCCGCGGCCTCGACCGATTCCCTGGTCACCGTCGGGCTGAAGCCCACTTTCCCATCCACGGGCTTGGGCTACATCCACGCGCCGGGGCGGAAGTCACGCGGCACGCTGCGCGTGAAGCGGTTCATAGAGAAACCGTCTGCGGCGAATGTGAAGCGATTCATGCGCGAGGGCGGCTACTACTGGAACCTAGCCTGGTTCTCCTGGCGGCTCGATGTCTTCATTGACGAGCTGAAGAAACACGCGCCGCGACACCTGGCCGGCCTGCAGAAGGTTCTCGACGCCCGCAAGTCAGGCGGTGAGCCGAACGCCACCGAGCTCTACGAGCGGCTTCCGGTCGAGGTCATCGACCGGAGCGTCATGGAGAAGACCGACCGGCTTTTGCTCGTCCCCGCGTCTTTCGACTGGGCGGACATCGGCAACTGGGCCGAATTGGGCGACCGCGTACACGCCGACGCTCGGGGCAACTCGGTCGAGGGCGAGGCGGTGTTGGTCGACACCACGCGCAGCCTGATCTTCGGCGACCGACGGCTGGTCGCCGCGATCGGTCTGGAGGACATGATCATCGTCGACTCCGACGATGCTCTGCTCGTCGTTCCGCGTTCGCGCGCCCAGGACGTGCGCAAGGTGGTCGAGGCGCTCAAACGGGCCCGCAAGACCCGTTACCTTTAAACGTCAGTGGCAGCCCAGCAGATCAAATTCGGCACCGACGGCTGGCGGGGCATCATCGCGGACGACTTCACGTACGGCAACGTGCGGCGGGTCGCGCAGGCGACCGCGCAGTACATGAAGTCGCGCTCGAACGATCCGCTCGCAATCGTCTGTTACGACTGCAGGTTCGCCTCTGAGGATTTCGCACAGGCGGTCGCCGACATCTTCGCGAGCAACGGCATCAAGACGCTCGTCTTCGATCGCCCGTCACCGACGCAGGTGGCTTCGTGGACCGTCATTGACCGCAAGGCGACCGGCGCGGTGGCCATCACGGCCAGCCACAACCCCTACCAGTTCAACGGCTACAAGTACAAGACCGAGACGGGTAGCGCCGTGCCGTCAGAGGTCATCGCAGAGCTCGAGCGCACGATCAACTCGCTGGATGACGTCCCGGCGCCGGACCACAAGGTCGGGCACGGCTTCGTCTCCTCCTACGACCCGAGGCCGCATTACTACGCCCAGATCTCCCGCATGGTCGACCTCGACGCGATCAAGAACGCCGGCCTCCGCGTCGTCCACGAGTGCATGTACGGATCGGGCTACGGCTATATCGCGGACATGATCGGCGGCGGCCGGACCGTGGTGACCGAGCTCCACAATCAGCGCAACCCTCTGTTCGGAGGCATCAACCCGGAGCCGATCCCACCTAACATCGACTCCACCATCGCGATGATGAAAGTCGGCAATCAGGACCTGTGCATCTGCACCGATGGCGACGCCGACCGTGTGGGCATAATCGACGAGAGCGGCAGGTTCATCAACCAACTGCAGGTCTTCGCCCTTTTGATGCTCTACTTGTTCGAGGCTCGCGGAATGCGCGGGCCAGTGATCAAGACGGTCAACATGACCGCGATGGTCGACAAGCTCGGCGCCGAGTTTGGCGAGCGCGTTTTCGAGGTGCCGGTCGGGTTCAAGAACGTCGCGCCCAAGATGATGGAGACAAACGCCCTCCTTGGCGGTGAGGAGTCGGGTGGGTATGCGGTTCGCGGCCATATCCCGGAGCGGGATGGAATCCTCATCGGCCTGCTCTTCGCCGACATGATGGTGAAGTCGGGCAAGCCTATCTCGCAGATCCTCGCGGGCCTCGAGCAGCGCGTCGGCCCGCATGCCTACGCCCGCCACGACATCCATCTGCAGCGCGACACCTACGAGAGCGACCGCAAGCGCATCCTCGAGACGCTCCAGCAGAACGAGCCAAACGAGATCGCTGGCGTCGCTGTCCAGCGCGTGCGGTCGGACGACGGTTTCAAGTTCTACCTCGCCGACGGCAGCTGGGTGCTCCTGCGTGCCAGCGGCACCGAAGCGTTGATACGCATCTACTCCGAGGCAGCCGATGGCGAGGCCGTCGAGGCTCGCCTCCGCGCCCTCGAAGACATTGTCGGTGTCAGGCAGCATGCCACGGCATCCTGAGTTCGGGCGGATCGAAGAGACCAAGGTCGACAAGCCGTGGGGTTACGAGCTTCGGTGGGCGATCACCGACCGCTACCTCGGTAAGGTCCTTCACCTGAACAAAGGCGAGGCCCTCTCGCTCCAGTACCACGAGCGCAAAGACGAGTGCCAGTACGTGATCAAGGGGAGCATTGACATGGAGGTCGGAGGCGCAGACGGCACGCTTTCGACCCGCCGGATGACAGTCGGGGACACAGTTCATCTGACCCCCGGCACGCGGCACCGGCTCACGGCGATCGAGGACTCGGACATCTTCGAGGTGTCGACGCCGGAGATCGATGACGTCGTGCGGTTGGAAGATCGGTACGGCCGTGTCTAGAATGCCTCGGTTTAGAGAATGAAGCTGCCGCCGGCGCTGACTGAAAAAGTCATCCCTGCCGACTCGGCCGCCAGAACAGAGCGCGATCGAAGCTTTCTGATCTTCGCGGCCGTCGTTCTGGTGGCCATCGGGCTGGGATTCAAATCGGAGCTTCTGGGCCCTGGCCAGGTCTGGGCTATCGCGCTCGGCCTCGTGATCGTCGCCGCTCCGGCGCTTCTCGCCTACCTGCGCGGGACCGAGGAATTTCCGCGAATCGAGCACTACATTCCCGTCGCCCTTGGCGCGACAACCTTGGCCGGGCTCTCGCTGCTCGTTCCCGAGGTGTGGAAGTATCTCGTCCTGACGGCTATGTTCGGGACCGGGTTCATCATCGCCGCCAGGCTCGACTACCTCAGGCTGCGCGATGCCGAAAAGCGCGGTCACCTCGTCCTTCAGGAGATCATCCTGGTCCTGGTGCTCGCCGGAGCCTACTTGGTCCTGGTGACGCTTCCGTTCAACCCCATCCTGCGTCTGCTCTGGATCTTCGCGATCACGTTCCTGGCCTCCTACCGCAGCTTTCGCATCAACGGATCCCCGATCACACCACGCCGGGCGTTCATCTTCGCCCTGTTCGTGGGCCAGGTGGTCACCTTCCTCGCGTGGGCCATCACGGCGCTGTCGCTTTACCTCGTCGTCAACGAGGGCACCTTCGCCGTGATGCTTCTCTTCGCGTGGTACATCAACCGCGGCCTGGTCCGGCACACGGTTGAGGACAGCTTCACGCGCAACGTCGTGCTCGAGTACGGGGCTTTCGCGGTCGTCTTGATCTACCTGTTCGTGTCCAGCTACCAGCCCGGCCGCTGAGGTATGAGAGGAAACCCAGATGGTTTCCTCTCATCGCGCGTGCGGCTTCGCCGCAGGCGCTGCTCGCCTTCCGGCATACGGTTCGGATTTGTCTGAGCAGCCAATCGGTGCGACGCTTGGGAGACAGTTAGAGCAAAGTCGCGGCCGGCGTGAAGCCGGCCGCCAAAGCGACGTCGGTGCGAGAGGAAAACCGGACGCGGAGTCCAGCTACATGCCGAGGTAGGCCTTTTGAACCTCTTCGGAAGCAAGGAGGTCGCGACCCGTGCCTTGTTGGGCGATGACGCCGGTCTCCAGGACATAGGCCCGGTTCGCAACCTCGAGCGCCTTGTGCGCGTTTTGTTCGACAAGCAGCACTGTGGTGCCCTGCGAGTTGATCTCGCGCACGATGCTGAAGATCGTCTCGATCAGGATGGGAGCGAGGCCGAGGGACGGCTCGTCGAGCATCATCACCTTCGGCCGCGCCATCAGCGCCCGGCCCATGGCCAGCATCTGCTGCTCACCGCCGGAAAGAGTGCCCGCGATCTGGGTCCGGCGCTCCAGGAGCCGTGGGAAGAGCGTGAACACGCGCTCCATATCGGAAGCGATGCCGGGCCTGTCGTTGCGCGAGTAGGCGCCCATGAACAGGTTGTCGACCACCGACATGCGCGGAAACAGGCGCCGGCCCTCGGGCGACTGGGAGATGCCCAGCTCGACGATCCTCGAGGGACGTGTGTGCGTGATGTCGCGACCGTCGAACATGACCGTTCCGTTGGTGGGATGCATCAGGCCAGAGATCGTGCGCAGCGTGGTCGTCTTGCCCGCACCGTTGGATCCGATCAGTGCCACGACCTCGCCCTTCTCGACGCTGATGGAGACCTTGCGCAGAGCCTGGATACGACCGTAGAAGGCATCGACGCCCTCAAACTCCAGTAGTGCCATCCTGCTACGCCGACTTGCCCAGGTACGCTTCGATCACGCGAGGGTCCTTGCGGACCTCGTCGGGCGGCCCTTCCGCGATCTTCTCGCCGTGGTCGAGGACCACGATCCGCTCCGAGATTCCCATCACCACTTTCATGTCGTGCTCGATCAGGAAGACCGTGATCCCGCGGGCGAGGATCTTTTTGACCAGCGCCATCAGCTCGACCTTCTCCTGCGGGGTAAATCCCGCCGCCGGCTCGTCCAGCAGCAGCAGCTTCGGCTCCGTCGCTAGCGCGCGCGCGATCTCAAGCCGGCGCTGCTGCCCGTACGGTAGGTTGCGTGCGTACTGGTGCGCCTGACGCTGTATGCCCACGAACTTCAGAAGGTCCATCGCCTCCTCGGTGACGCGAACCTCCTCTCGCCGTTCGCGGGGAAGCTTGAACAGCGAGTCCCACACCTTGGCCCGCATCCGAACATGACGGCCGACCCGCACGTTGTCGACGCACGTCATGTAGTCGAATAGCCTGATGTTCTGGAACGTGCGGGCGATACCCAATCGCGCAACCTCATGAGGCTTGGAACCCGTGATGTTGCGGCCGTCGAAGACGACCGTGCCGCTTGTCGGCTGGAACAGGCCCGTCACGTTATTGAAGAGCGTCGTCTTGCCCGCGCCGTTCGGCCCGATCAGGGCGAAGACCTCGCCGCGCTTGATGTGCAGGCTGACGTCGTCGACCGCCACCAGGCCGCCGAAGCGCTTCGTTAGATTCGTCAGCTCAAGGACGTTTTCTGTGGGTGCTTGGCTCATGCGTGAGTCATCTCGACCACGGCTTCCTCTTCCTGCACCGCGGCGTGCTTGAGCTCCTGCTCGCGGACACGGCTGGGGAAGATTCCCTGGGGTCGCAGCAGCATCATGAGCACGAGGATCAGACCGTACAGGAGGAACTGGAGGCGCTGCGTCTCACCCGCGAGGCCCGGCCAGTCGCCGTTGCGGTCGTTCAGAAAACCGAGGCCGATGTTGCTCGCGAACGATTCCACGGTTGACGGCAGAGACGGCAGGAGGCTGTTGAGGACGAAGTAGATGATGATGGCGCCGACGATGACGCCCGTGATGTTGCCCATGCCGCCGAGCACCACCATCACCAGGACTGTGATGGAAACGACAAAATAGAACTGGTCCGGGCTGACCAGGCCAAAGCTTGCTCCGTAGTACGCGCCGGCGAAGCCGCTGAAGGAAGCTCCGATGGCAAATGCAAGCAGCTTGGTAGTCACTGTGTTGATACCCATGGCGGCGGCTGCGACTTCGTCTTCGCGAATCGCCATCCACGCGCGGCCGAGACGCGAGCGATGGAGGTTGGTGACAAGGATGACTGCAGCGACGATCAGGATCAGGACCAGCACGTAATAGGCGATCGGGTCGAAGCTGAAGCTGTAGCAGGGCGCAGCCGAAGACGCCCAGAACGGCTTGCACGTGAAGTTCTGGAGGATCGCGATTCCGTTCGCCCCGGCCCAAGGCCCTGTGATCCACGCCGGGAGGCTGGGCTGGTCGATGCCGCCGATCGCGTTGATCCCGCCCGTCCACTGATCGAAGTTGAAAAACAGCTGAGGGACGATCTCGCCAAACCCGAGGGTGACGATGGCGAGGTAGTCACCGCGCAGCCGCAGGGTGGGAAAACCGAGCACCGCGCCGAACGCGGCGGCCACGAACAGGGCCACGAACATCATCAGCCAGAACGGCAGGTGGTACGCATGATGCGCGGGCGACGCCTGGAGCTGGGCGGAGGCGAACAATGCATATGTGTAGGCGCCGATGGCGAAGAACGCGGCGTATCCAAGGTCGAGCAGACCGGCGAACCCCACCACGACGTTGAGGCCAATCGCAAGCAGCACAAACGTTCCCGCGTGTCCCGCCTGCGAGACCAGGAACGTGCTGTCGGTCGCGAAGATGGTCGCCAGCGGAAAGATCAGCGCGATGATGATCAGGACGCCGTAGATCGCGGTGTCGCGATCCCGCATTCGCTCGCGAAAGCGGATAGGCGGCAAAAGCGAGCGTCGCTTGCCGGCGGGTCGTGTGCTCATTTCTCAGGCACCCGCATACCGAGGAGTCCGGTCGGGCGGAAGACAAGGACCCCGATCAGGATTCCGAAGATGACGACCTCTGTCCACTTCGAGCCGATGTAGCCGTCGCTGTAGGCCGCCACCAGGCCGATGATGAGACCGCCGATCGCCGCGCCCGGGATGTTGCCGATCCCTCCAAAGACTGCCGCGGTGAACGCGACCAGGCCGGTACGAAAGCCGAGGTTGTAGTAGATAGTGTTGAAGTAGAGGCCCCAGATCATGCCGCCGGCGCCCGCGAGGACCGCGCCGATGAAGAACGTGGCCGCAATAGTGCGGTTGATGTCGATCCCCATCAGCTGCGCGGCGTCACGGTCCTGGGCGGTCGCGCGCATCGCCTTGCCCAGCTTGCTGCCGTTGATGAAGACCGCGAGCAGCGACACGAGAATGGCCGCCGCCACGACCACGAACACATCCTTGAAGCCGAAAAACACGCCGCCGATCGTGGTCTGGAAACCGGGGCCATGGGGGAGGAGGTCGGGAAAGTGCACGGTCGGCGCGCCGTGCCACATGAACATGATCCCCTCCAGAACAAACGACATGCCGATGGCGGTGATCAAGGGGGCCAGACGCGGCGCGTTCCGAAGCGGCCGGTAGGCGATGCGCTCGATGGTGATGTTGATTCCGCCCATGATCAGCATCACTATCGGGAACACAAGCAAAAGCGCGATGACGTTGACAACGACAAATGAGCCCTCGTTCGCGCCGGCGAAGAACGCAAGGATGGCCGCACCTATGTAGGCCCCCAGCGTGAACACGTCACCGTGCGCGAAGTTGATGAGCTCGATGATGCCGTAGACCATCGTGTAGCCCAGCGCGACCAGTGCGTAGATCGCGCCATCAGCGAGGCCGAAGATCGTGACTTGAAAGAAGTCTTTGGGGTTCGTGAACGCTTGGGTGGCGAGTAGGACAATCGCGGTCGCGCACAGTATGTAGAAGCCGTAATCGGTGAGGCTCATGCCCGCAAAGCGGGCAGACCGAACCCTCTTCAGGGCTGCGGCGCCGCTGCCGACTGTGCCCGCGTCCAGTGCGCTCTCCTCCTTGAGCTAAAGAGCGAGGAGGCCCAGTGTGGGCCTCCTCGTGGATTTTGGGCTACAAGACTACTGGCTGCTGGCCTGCGCGAAGTCGAATTGCGTCTTCCAGACGAAGCACGCGTTCTTGGCCGTCTTCGAGCCGCATACGCCAGTGGAGCTCTTCACATCCGCGTCGCTGAGGTTGCCTTTGACGACGTAGATGGACACGATCTTCAGGCTCGTGTCGCCCTTGTCGTCGAAGTCGTAGGTTCCGATCGCGCCCTTGAAGCCCTTGGTCTTGGCCATCTCGGCCCGGACCTGGTCTCGGGTGGGCGTGCCGTTGGCGGTCTTGACCGCTCGCCCGATGGCGTCCATTAAAGCGTTGGTCGCATCGTACGCCTGCATGGTATAGCCGCCGAAGTCGTTTGGTCCAGGGAAGGCCTTGCGGAAGTCGGCGATCGCCTGCTTGGCGCCGTCGACCTGGGTTGCGTCAGCGCCTGCCGAGGTCGCGTAGATGTTGGGTTCGTTGCCCGAGGCCTGGTTGATACAGTCCGAAGTCTCGATGCCGTCACCGCCGGTGAACGGAACGTCCCAACCGATGTCCTTCATCTGCTTTCGCGGAATGCAGATGTTCTGGTCGTCCGTGCCGCCCACGTAGACGGCCTGCGCGCCCCCGTTCTTGAAGGCGAGCAGGATGGACTTCCAGTCGCTCGTCTGCTCCTTTTTGTACTCGGAGTGCTTGACTACTGTTCCTCCGAGCTTCTTGAACTCGGTCTCGAAGGAGCCTGCGATGCCAACGCCGAACACGGTGCTGTCATCGAGGATGCCGACCTTGGTGAACTTGAGCTGCTTGTAGATGTAGTCGGCCATCGCCGGACCCTGGTAGTCGTCTGTGGTTACGACGCGCCAGTAGTTGTTCGCGTTGCCCGCCCGAAGGTCCTGCGGGTGATAGCTGCAGGTCGGCAGGTCCTTGGTGAGGCACGGGTTGGTGTTCGCCGGGCTGATCATGACGAAGTGCTGAGGCGCGGCGATCGGGATCTCCGCCTTGGCGACGGCGGAGTTGTACGGGCCGATCATGCCCAGGAACTTGCTGTCGCCAAGCATCTTCTGGACGTTCTCGACGCCCGCGTCGGCCGAGTAGGAGCCCTGGCGGCAGTCGTCGAAGCCCTGGAACTGGACGGTGTAGCCCTCGACGCCCCCAGAAGCGTTCCTCTGCTGGATCGCGAACTGGATGCCGTTCTGGACCGCCTGGCCGCCGACTGTACATACGGGCAGGTCGGAGCCGATCTTGATCGTTCCTTTCGACCCACCGCCTCCGCCCGTGCTGCCTCCGCAGGCAAAAGCGACCATCGTCGCTGCGGTGAGGACAATCAGTCCCCTAGCTCGAACCATATGGTTCCCCCTTGTGCTGGTTGGGAGGCCAATGCGTACACCACACCAAACGCCTCCCATCACTTGCCGCCCTCTTCCCAACTCAAGTCGGGGCGAGAGTGCGCCGGCGGCGAGTGCGGCCACATGAGGATGGCCGAACTGCTACTCCGAGGCAAACTATCGACTTGAAGGGCCCTTCAAGTCAAGTCGAACCTGAGCCTGCCCGATCAACCGCCCTCAATAAGGTAGGCGGGCGCTGTAGTCGACCGCTCCGGCAAGCTTCCACGGAGCTCGCGGGTCGGATCCGGGCGCTTCGAAGAGCGAGATCACCCGGTTGGTCGTATCACCGGCGGGGTCGAAGCCCAGGTCGCCCGTCGCCCCTGCCAGGCCTGAGGTCTGGGCGAGCTCGGAGATGACCCGCGCCCTCGAGGGCAGGCCGCCGGAAGCGTCTCGGATCGCCCGGTCGAGCGCCGCGTACAGGACGGCCGCCGCGTCGTAGGCCACGATCGTGTAAGGACCGTAGGCCGACGTGCTGCCAAACGCGGTCTTGAAACCGTTCAACGCCATCTGGGCGCTCGGGAGCGAAGCGGCGTCGACGATGGGAACGGTGGCGTAGATGCCGAGGCTGTTGCCGCCGGCGGCCAGCACGCACTGCGGATCGTGCGCGATCCCGTCTCCGCCAAGGAACGGGGTTCCCTCGCCGGTGGCGAAGACGGCCCCCATCTGCGCCCGGATCGCGCATCCGCCACTGCCGCCGCCGTAGTAGATCGCCTGCGCGCCGTCGTCCTTCATCCGGCCCAGAAAGGCGGACACGCCCGCGCTGCCGCTTGTGTCCACGTCGAGGTGACCCACCACGCTCCCGCCGAGCCGGCTCAGGCGGGCGCTGAACGCGGACACCAGCCCTTGTCCGTAGGCCTCGTGATCGGAGATCACGCCCGCGCGCAGGACGTGGAGCGTCCCGTACGCGTAGTCAGCGGCCGCCGCGCCCTGTAGGTCGTCGGTTGCGGTCAGCCGGAAGTAGTTGTTCGTGTGGGCCGGCCGCAGGTCGGAGGCCGAGGGCAGCCCGGCGTCCTGGCACGTGATCACAGTGCGGGCGGGGTTGAGCAGCGCCGGGACGTAGACGTCCCGGGTCAGGCAGGGATTGCTGGTCGCCGGGCTGACCATGGCGAGACCGGCCGCGTTGGCCACGGGGATCTCCTTGCGCGCGACCGCTCCGTCAAACGGTCCGATCATGGCCACCAGGGTCGTGTCGGCCAAGAAGCGCTGCAGGTTGGCAACTCCGCGACTCGGATTCCCGGTGTCGTCCGCCGTCTCGAGCTGAACGTTGAAACCGTCGAGCGTCGGGTGTGTCTGGACGAAGAACCGGATGCCGTTGAGGGCCGGGCCGGCCGCCCGGTTTTCAGGGCCGCTGAGCGGAAGGTCGACCCCGATGCGCAGCGACTTGCCGCTGGGAGCCGGCTGTGCCGGCGAGGCGCACGCCGCGCAGGCGGTCAGGACGGCGGCCGCGCCGGTGGCTACCCAACGTCGCATCGACACAAGAGGATGACAGCGGCCCCGCCGTTCCGGCTACTCCGTATACTCAGCATTCCTCTCAAGCCCCTTCAGCCGGTCATAGGAGCGCGCCTTTGAAGACGGAAACCAGCGAGCACCTCAAACCCCGATCCCAGTACGCCGAGGATGCGGTGCAGCTTGCGATCGCCGGGAAGTGGGACGAGGCAGTCAAGCTGAACCGCTTCATCATCGAAAGCTTCGGCGCCGACGAGGAGACCCAGAACCGACTGGGCAAGGCTCTCTCCGAGCTGGGCAAGCTCAAGGACGCGAAGGCGGCGTACGAGGTCGCGCTGAAACTCAACCCGATGAACTCGATCGCCAAGAAGAATGCGGCGCGCATCAATGCCCTGCTGCACCAGAAGGAAGGCCTGAAGGTGGGTGGCGTCAGGGTCGACCTGAACCTCTTCGTCGAAGAGATGGGCAAGACCGTCATCACGACGATCGAAACCCCGCCCAACGCGGACATCTCGTCCAAGGTCGCGGCGGGGGACGTCGCCGAGCTGAGAATTGACGGAGATGGCATCGTCGTCGAGACGTCGCGAGGCGTGCGCCTCGGCCTGCTCGAAGCCAAGCTCGCGCGCAGGCTGATCAAGTTCATGCGCGGCGGAAATCGCTACCAGGCGGGTGTGACCTCCTGCGAAGGCAACACCGTGAAGCTGATCGTCCGCGAGACCTACCAGGACCCGCGTTTTGCGGGCAAGCCGAGCTTCCCGATGCGGCGCAAGCGTGAGGTGGAGTTCAGGCCCTACGCGAAGGAGAGCTTGCTCACTCGCGAGGTCGAGGTCTTTGCCGAGGACGAAGAAGAAGGTGAGGCGCTGGCCGAGGAGCCGGCAAGCGATGACATTGAAGAAGGTATGCACGCAGTCGAGGACGAGGCCGAAGCGATCGATTTTTCGGACGACGCCGATGCCGAGGACGAAGATGAAGACGAAGGCTGAGCAAATTCACCTGGCCGCGGCCCGGAGGTTTCTTCACCGACCCTAGACCACAGCTCGGTGGCGTCCCGGGCTTTCGCGATCTTCTACCCCTCGAAGCCGAAGTCCTTCGCGAAGCCCAGGAGTCGCTCCTTGCCGAGATGCGGCGGTGGGGCTACCGCCACGTCATCACCCCGCTCGTCGAGAGCATGGACGTGCTCGACCTCGGGCTCGGCGTCGATCAGAGGCGCCGCCTCTTCAAGTTCACCGACCTTCGCGGCGAGGTGGTCGCGCTCGTCGGCGAGCGGACCGTGCCGGTCGCCCGGCTCGTCGCGGGCAAGCTGCGTGCGGCCGCGCTACCGCTTCGGCTCTGCTACGCCGGACCGGTCGTCTCGACCGACGAGGGGCGGTTCCACCACCGCCGCGAGACCTACCAGGTCGGCGCCGAGCTGATCGGCGCCTCAGGTCCAGTCGCAGACGCCGAGGTGATCGCGCTGGCCGCGCGATGCATGGAGGCGACCGGCATCCGGCGCTATCAGATCGACGTCGGTCATGCGGAGTTCTTCCACGGGATCATGGACGCGGTCCGCCTGCCTGACGACGTGAAAGGCGCTGTGCGCTCGGCGCTCGTGGCCCGAGACTTCGTTGGCCTCGAATCGCTGCTCGAGGGGACGCCGCTGAAGTCAGCCGAGCATGAGCTGCTGCTGCGTTTTCCTGCGCTGCGTGGCGGCCCGGAGATCCTCGAGGCCGCGGGGGCCCTCGTCCGCAACCGCCGCTCGGAGGCGGCGCTTACGGAACTGTCGCGGGTGCGTGAGCTGCTCGTCGGTCACGGCATCGGCGATGTGGTCATCCTCGACCTCGGCGCGATCCGGGACTTCGACTACTACACGGGCGTGATCTTCGAAGGCTACGGGCCTGACTTTGGCCAGCCGGTCGCCCAGGGTGGGCGCTACGACGGGTTGCTGGCCAAGTTCGGCCGGGCCGCTCCAGCCACAGGATTCGTGGTCCAGCTCGACCTTGTGTCGGAGATGCTCACCCGAGCCCCACGGCCCCCCGCGCTGCCGCGAATCGACGCAGCGGTGGCGTGGACCGGCTCCGGCCTCAACACCGCGCTGCGCCTGGGTTCGACCCTACGGCTGTTCGGCATGCGGGCGATCGTCGACACTCAGTCTCGAGGCCCCGCAGAAGCCAAGGCCTGGTGGCGCGCCCTCGGCGCCACGAATCTCATCCATTGCCGCGGTGAGGCCGATGTCTCTTGGTCGTCGGACGGCCAGCGCACGCGAACGCTCCCGCCCGAGCAGGTGGCGGCTCGCCTCGCTGGGGGCCTGAGTTGAAGGCCAACGAGGCTGTTTCGATCGCCCTGCCCACGGGAGTGCTGATGGAGGGTGCGCTCGAGCTGCTGACCAGGTCGGGGCTGCTGAGCCTCAGCGCGGAAGAGCTTGGCCGGCAGCTCCTCGTCGAGCGGTCCGACCTGCGCGTCATCTTGGTCCGCCCCGCCGACGTTCCCGCCTACGTCGACCACGGCGCCGCCGACCTGGGCATCGTGGGAAAAGACATCTTGTGGGAATCGCCGGGCTCACACTACGAGCTGGTCGACCTCGGCTTCGGAGACTGCCGGCTCGTCCTGGCTGTGCCCGAGTCCTCGAGTTTCGACGGGCCGGATACGTGGCCGCCGCTGATGCGGATCGCCACCAAGTACCCGCGCACCGCCACGGCGTGGTTCGAGGCTCGGGGCCAGGCGGTCGAGGTGGTGCGGCTGCATGGCTCGGTCGAGCTAGCGCCGCTCGTCGGGCTGGTCGATGGAATCGTCGACCTGACCGCGACCGGTCGCACCCTGCGCGAAAACGGGCTCCGAATCGCTTCCGTGCTCGGCAGCTCGACTGCGCGGCTGATCGCCAACCAGGCAAGCCTGAAGACGCGGACCGCGGCCGTGCAGTCGGTGGTGTCAAGTCTTAGAGAGGCCGCCGGCGGTGACCGTTAAGAGGTTCGACGCTGGCTCGTGGAGGGAGTCGCCGTGGTCGCGGCGTCGCTTCGACCTTTCTCAATTTGCCGTGGAGCGGGTCGTGGTGTCCGAGATCTGCGTTCGCGTGCAGCGCGAGGGCGACAGCGCGCTGCGCGAGCTCGGCAAGAAGTTCGACGGGTGGGCGCCGGCGCAAGGTGAGTCATTCGCGGTGCCGCAGGCGAAACTCGCGGAAGCTGCTTCTCGGCTGGAGCTCGCCGACCGCTCCGCGCTGGAGTTCGCAGCCGCCCGGATTCGAGATTTCCACGAGCGTCAGTTGGTCCAACCTGCATCGGTCGGATCGGAAAGCCTGAGGCTGGTGACACGCCCGGTGAAGCGGGCCGGCCTTTACGCGCCTGGAGGACGGGCGGCCTATCCATCCACGGTTTTGATGACGGTGATTCCGGCGCGCGTGGCCGGGGTGGCCGAGGTCGCCCTTGCGACGCCGCCACGATCGGACGGCAGCGTGACACCCGCGATCCTCGCGGCCGCGCACATCGCCGGAGTAGACGCCGTCTACCGGATAGGCGGCGCGCAGGCGATCGCGGCCTTTGCTTACGGGACGGAGAGCGTCCCGCGCGTGGACGTTGTCGCCGGCCCGGGCAACATTTACGTGACCCTCGCCAAGAAGGAAGTTTTTGGCTCCGTCGGCGTCGATGGCATCGCGGGTCCCACGGAGATCGCGCTGGTGGCGGATGGGGATGCGCGTCCGGATTTCGTCGCCGCCGACCTCGCGGCTCAGCTGGAGCACGACCCGCTGGCTTGGGGCGTCCTCGTCACCGACTCGGCGAAGCTTGCGGATCGCGTCGAGGAGGAGCTCGAGAGCCTTGTGCTCGGTCTCGAACGCTCGGAGATCATCCGCCAGGCTCACTGCTGCGTGGTCGTGGTCGACCACCTCGAAGAAGCGATCCGCATCGTCGATGACTTCGCGCCCGAGCACCTTTTGATCGTCGCCGCGGAGGGGGAACGGATTGCGGCGCGGGTGCAGAACGCCGGTGCCGTGTTCGTCGGCCCGTACGCGACCGTGCCGTTGGGCGATTACACAGCAGGGCCGAATCACACCCTGCCGACGTCCGGCGCCGCGCGGTATGCGTCGCCGCTGGGCGTGCAAACCTTTCTCAAGCGGACGAGCGTGCTGAGCCTGAATCGCGAGGATCTGAAAACGCTGCGCGATGCCACTGTCCGACTGGCCGAGCTCGAAGGCCTTGGCGCGCACGCTCACGCAGTCGAGGTGCGGCTTGAGTAGGAAGGGCCAGGTCACGCGCAAGAGCAAGGAGACGCAGCTGTCGGCAAAAGTCGAGCTGGATGGACGCGGGCGGATTCATGTCTCGACCGGCCTTCCGTTTGTGGACCACATGTTGGAGCAGGTGGCTCGGTACGGAGGCTTCGACCTCACGTTTCGCGGTGCCGGCGACCTGCACGTCGACCCGCATCACCTGGTCGAAGACGCGGGCATCGTCGTCGGCCAGGCGCTTTCGCAGGCGCTGGGCGATCGGGCCGGGATCGCCCGTTTCGCGTTCGCGTACGCGCCCCTCGACGAAGCGCTGGCTCGCGTCGTGATCGACCTCGGGCGCCGCCCGTTCCTCTCTTACAACGTCGCTGTGCGAGGTCGCGTGGGCGCTCTCGAGTCGGAGGTTGTCGAGGAGTTCTGGCGTGCCCTGTCCATTCACCTGGGGGCGACCATCCACGTGGACGTGATTCGCGGCCGCAACCGTCATCACATCGTTGAGTCGACCTTCAAGGCGCTGGGCCTGGCACTGCGCGAAGCGATGAATGCCACCGGCGCCTCCGGCGTCCCCTCCTCCAAAGGCATGCTGGGTTGATCGCGATCGTGGACTACGGAGTCGGCAACATCCGCTCGGTCCAGCGCGCACTCGCGCATGTGGGCGCGGAGGTGCGACTGACAGCTGAGGCCGGGGAGCTGGAGGCGGCGGACGGCGTCGTGTTGCCGGGCGTCGGCGCGTTCGCGCCTGCCCTGGCCAGGCTCCAGGAGCGCGGGCTCGGGCGTCGCATCGTCGAGCTGGCGCATCGAGGCAAACCGGTGTTGGGCGTATGCCTTGGCTACCAGCTCTTGTTCGAGGAGTCACTGGAGCGCGGCAGGCACCAGGGACTCGGCCTTCTGCCTGGGCGCGTCGTCGAAGTTGCCGGCAGCGAGCGCCTTCCCGTGATCGGCTGGTCCCGGACCATGCAGACCGAGCGGTCGGCTCTGTGGGACGGGATCGCCGATCGCTCTTACTTCTATTACGTGCACTCGTTCGCGCCTGTTGCCTCGGAGCACCGCATCGGCTGCTCCGACCACGCGCCTGCGGCCGCGGCGGCGAAGGGCAGCGTGATGGGCACGCAGTTTCATCCCGAGAAGAGCGGACGGGACGGCTTGCGTCTTTATGCCAACTTTGTCGGTCTGTGCGCCTGATGCCGGCCAAGCGCGTCATTCCATGCCTGGACGTCACCGACGGGCGTGTGGTCAAAGGCGTTCGCTTTCAAGACCTCCGCGACGCGGGTGATCCCGCGGAGCTCGCGGCGGCTTATGACCGCGAGGGCGCGGACGAGATCGTTTTCCTCGACATCACCGCGTCATCGGACGATCGCAAGATCCTGCTCGGAGCCGTCGAGCGAACGGCGGACCAGGTTTTCATCCCCCTGGCGGTCGGCGGAGGAGTCCGCAGCGTGGACGATATGGCCGAGCTCCTGACCCACGGTGCCGACAAGGTCTCGGTCAACACCGCGGCGCTCGACGATCCGGCGCTGATCACGCGCTGCGCCGAAGTGTTTGGCAGCCAGTGCGTGGTCCTGGCGATCGACGCTCGCAGGCGAGGCGATGCCCCGGGATGGGAGGTGTTCAGCCATGGCGGCCGACGCGCCACCGGGCGCGACGCGGTCGAGTGGGCCGCGCTGGGCGAACAGCTGGGAGCAGGCGAGATCCTGCTGACATCGATGGACTTCGACGGAACTCATGCGGGCTACGACATCGAGCTCACGCGGACGATCGGTCGCTCCGTGCGGTTGCCGGTGATCGCATCTGGCGGTGCGGGTTCGGCTCGCCACATGTTCGAGGCTTTGACCGAGGGTGGGGCGGAGGCGGCGCTGGCAGCGTCAATCTTCCACTTCGGCGAGCTCTCGATCCGTGACGTCAAGCAAGACCTGGCTGCGATGGGGCTGGAGGTGAGGCAGTGACTCCCGACTTCTCGAAAGGTTTGGTTCCGGCGGTCGTCCAGGACGCTGACACCGGTCAGGTGCTGATGCTTGCTTTCATGGACGAGGAGGCCTGGCGGAAGACGCGGGAGACGGGAACGGCGTGGTTCCACTCCCGGGACCGTGGCCTGTGGGAGAAAGGGGCGACGTCCGGCAACACCATGGTGGTCGTTGAAACACGCCTCGACTGCGACCTCGACAGCGTGCTGCTGCGCGTCCATCCCGCGGGACCGGCCTGCCACACGGGAGAGCAGTCCTGCTTTTTCAACCCCGCCTGACCGAATGGATGTTTATGCAGTTCCCTGTATACTCATGCGTCCGTGGCCAAGAAGCTGAAAGTCGGCGTGGCTGGCGCGAATGGTTATGCGGGGATGACCGCGGTGCATCTGCTGGCGCGCCATCCCGGCGTCGAGCTGACCCAGCTGACGTCGCGCTCGTATGCGGGTAAGCCGTATGCCGAGGTGTTTCCGCTTCTCGAGCTGGAAGGCGCCTTCTCCTCCGAGCCCTCGTTAGACGGCCTCGACGTCGTCTTCAGCTGCCTTCCACATAACGTAGGCGCGGCAAAGGTTGAGAGCTGGCTGGCCGCCGGGGTCCGGGTGATCGACATGAGCGCCGACTTCAGGCTCCACGATGCGGAGCAGTATCCGAAGTGGTATCGCCGGCAGCACCCGGCACCGTCGCTGCTCGGCAAGGCTGTTCTTGGCCTCCCCGAGCTGCACGAAGCAGACCTGAAAGACGCGCAGGTGATCGCCGTGCCGGGCTGCTACTCGACCGCCGCGATCCTGGCTCTCGCTCCGGCCGTGTCGGCCGGGCTCGTCGGCTCTGACATCGTCGTCGACGCCAAGTCTGGGGTGAGTGGCGCCGGACGCTCGCCGGGCATGGGAGTGCATTTCAGCGAGGTCAACGAGTCGGTCGGCGCGTACGCGGTCGAGGGCCACCGGCACCTCCCGGAAATCGTCCAGGAGCTGTCGGCTCTTGGCGGCCCCGAACAAGGGAGCCTGGGGCTGACATTCGTGCCGCATCTGGCACCCATGACTCGAGGCATCCTGGCCACCTGCTACTTCGACCTCAAGGGTTCGGCCGGGGAGCTCGAGGAAGCGTACCGCGAGTTCTACTCTGGTCAGCCTTTCACCAGGATCGTTGACAAGACTCCTACCACGAAGCTCGCGGCGCACTCCAACTTGTGCCTGGTCAACGTCGGCGCGCAGGGGAAGAAGGCAGTGGTCACCGCCGCGCTCGACAACCTCATCAAGGGCGCGTCGGGCCAGGGGGTCGAGTGCTTCAACATCGCCTGCGGCTTCGACCGGACCACCGCGCTTCTCGGTGCCGTGCAGTGGCCGTGACCTTCGCCCGAGGGTTTCGGGCCGGCACCGCGGCATGCGGCATCAAAGCGTTCACAACGGGGGCCTCGGCGATTCCGCGCGGACAGAAAGACGACCTATGCGTCGTCCACTCCGCCTATCCCTGCGACACCGGGGGCGTGTTCACGACGAACAAGGTGAAGTCCGCGTCGGTGGTCATCGATCAGCTCCACCTCCAACGCAACCGCGTCCAGGCATTGACGATCAACTCGGGCAACGCCAACGCGTGCACCGGGGCCCAGGGTTTTCGCGATGCGCTTCTGATGGCCAAACTGTCAGCCGACCGGCTCGAGCTCGATCCGGATCAGGTTCTGGTCAGCTCGACTGGGGTCATCGGTCGCTACCTGCCGATGACCGCGATCAAGCCGGGCATCGCCGAGGCGTGCGGAAACCTCAGCGCCGAAGGCGGAGAGGCCGCGGCGAAAGCCATCATGACCACCGACACCATTCCCAAGACCGCCCAGCTCGAGGTCGGAATCTCCGGCTCGTCGGTGCGGATCGGCGGCATGTGCAAGGGGTCGGGGATGATCCACCCGAACATGGCCACCATGCTCGCCTACATCACGACCGATGCAGTGGTCGAGTCGGGATTGATGGCCAGGATCGTGAAATCGATCGCCGACCGCAGCTTCAACCAGGTCACGGTCGATGGCGACAGCTCGACCAACGACAGCTTTTTGATCCTTGCCAACGGCGCGGCGCGGAACGAGCCGGTCCGGGCTGGAAGTGCGCAGGCCGAGCAGCTCGAGGAGGGCCTCGTCCAGGTCGCGCGCGACCTGGCGCGGTCGATCGCGCGCGATGGCGAAGGCGCGACCAAGCTGATCACGGTCAAGGTGCTCGACGCGTCCTCCGACGCAGAGGCACGCGAAGCGGCGCGGACGGTGGCCTCCTCGAGCCTGGTGAAGACGGCTGTGCATGGGGGCGATCCGAACTGGGGCCGCATCGTATGCGCGCTCGGCTACAGTGGCGCGGAGCTCGCGCTCGACCGGCTCCACCTGACCGTCGGCGGACTCACCGTGTTCGAGCGCGGCTCTGGAGTAGACGTCGATCTGGCGGCCGTCCGGCGAGCGTTCCAGCAACAGGAAATCGAGATCGTGGCCGCGCTTGGCCTGGGCGAGGGAAGCGCCGAGGCCTGGGGCTGCGATCTATCGGAGGAGTACGTGCGCATCAACGCCGACTACACGACATGACGCTGACAGTCGAAGAGCGAGCCAAGGTCCTGGTCGAGGCGCTGCCATACATCAAACGGTTCCACGGCCAGGTAGTCGTGATCAAGATTGGCGGCAACGCTATCGACCACGCGCGCGACGAGACTCTGCTCGACGTCGTGCTCTTGCGCTACGTCGGCATGCAGCCCGTGCTGGTCCACGGCGGTGGGCCAGAGATCACGGCGATGAGCGAACGGCTCGGGCTCAAGTCCGAGTTCAAGGACGGGCTGCGCATCACCGACGAAAAGACGATGGAAGTGGTGAAGATGGTGCTGACGGGCAAGGTCGGGCCGGACCTGGTGGCGACCGTCCACCGGCTGGGCGGCCAGGCGGTCGGGATGAGCGGCGAGGACGGGCCGACCATCATCGCGGAACCCCTCGACGAGTCGATGGGTTATGTCGGCCGCGTCACGCAGGTCAACAAAGAGCCGATCACCGCCCTGCTCGCGCGCGGATACATCCCTGTCATCGCGTCGATCGGTCTCGGTTACGACGGGCACGCGTACAACATCAACGCCGACACGGTGGCGGCCGAGATCGCCGTCGCGCTTGGTGCGGCGAAGGTGATCTTGCTCACCGATGTGCCCGGCGTGCAGGGTGTCGACGGAGGCGTGGTCGCGGTGCTCTCCAGAGACGACGCACGTCAGCGGATCGAAAAGGGCGAGGTGACCGGGGGCATGATCCCCAAGCTGCAGGCATGCTTGCGCGCGCTCGACGGCGTGCCCCTGGCGCATATCGTCGACGGCCGCACCAAGCACGCCCTCCTGCTCGAGCTGTTCACCGAAGCCGGGATCGGAACCATGGTCACGCCGTGAGAGTCTTGACGGGCTGGGTTGACACCTTGCCCGCATGGCCGTACTTTCGCCCCGCCTCACCTATAAGGAACCCCCAAGAGGTGGGTGGGGGGTGGTGGGTGGGTGTAACTCTGGCTTCGCGGACTCAGGGCGTTAGGGCTGAAGGATGACGACGCCCGAGCTCGCCGAGCGCTACTTGATGCAGACCGGACGCCGGCTGCCCGTCACCTTCGTCCGCGGCCGTGGCTGCCTGCTCTATGACGACGCCGGGCGTGAGTACCTCGACCTGGTGGCCGGGATCGCGGTCAACCTGCTCGGCCACGCCCACCCTGACGTCGTCGCCGCGGTCACCCGGCAGTCGGCGGAGCTGATCCACACCTCCAACCTCTACTTCACGGAGCCGCAGGTCGACCTCGCGCAGCGCCTGGTCGAGCTCTCGTTCCCCTCGCGCGTCTTCTTGTGCAACTCCGGCGCCGAGGCCAACGAGACGGCGATCAAGCTGGCGCGGAAGTGGGGCGCGCGTAACCGGGACGGCGCCTTCGAGATCATCAGCACCACCGGCTCCTTCCACGGCCGCACGCTCGCCACGGTGACCGCGGGCGGCCAGCACAAATACTCCGACCCCTTCCAACCCCTGCCGTCGGGTTTTGTCCATGTCGCCTACAACGACCCAGGCGCCATCGAGTCGGCGACCTCCGACAGGACCGTCGCCGTGATGCTCGAGCCGATCATGGGCGAGATCGGAATCGTGCCCGCGGCGCGGGGCTACCTGAAGCGTGTGCGCGAGTGGTGCGATAGAAAAGATCTGCTGCTCATTCTCGACGAAGTCCAAACAGGTCTCGGTCGCACCGGCCGCTGGTTCGCCCACCAGTACGCGGGCATCACACCCGACGTGATGACGCTGGCCAAGGGGCTCGGCGGAGGCGTTCCCATCGGCGCGTGCCTCGCCAATGAGCGAGCGGACGTGTTCGAGCCTGGTGATCACGGCTCGACCTTCGGCGGCAATCCGCTGGCGTGCGCCGCGGCCGCGGCGGTGCTGCACGTGATCGAGCGCGATGGCCTGGTCGGTCACGCCGCGGAGATGGGTGAGCTGCTGCACGCGTCGCTCAAGGATCTCGGCGCCAAGGCGACTCGCGGGCTGGGACTCATGCAAGCGATCGAATTCGAGGACCCGAAAGCCAAAGCGTTTCAGCAGTCGTGCCTGGAAACCGGTCTGATCGTCAACGCGGTCGACGATCATTCGGTCCGCTTCGTTCCGCCGCTGATCATCACCGCGAACGAGATCGATCGCGCTCAAGAGACCATGCGCAAGCTCGCCGGATGACCGCCGCCACTCCCAGGGGCCCCCGGGAATTCAAGGCGAAGCCTGCGAATTCGTGGGGATCTAAGGCGCAGCGCCACGGTGCGATCCTCGAGCTGGTCAATCGCGGCTCGGTGCACACCCAGCACGAGATCGCTTCCGCCCTCGCTCGCCGCGGCATGCGCGCAACCCAAGCCACCATCTCGCGTGACATCCAGGAGCTCGGATTGGTGCGCTCCGGCGGTGGTTACCGGAGCTCGGCGGCGCTCGTCAGCGAGCTCGTGCTGTCGGTCGAGCTGGTCGAGCCGATGGTCGTGATCAAGACGCCGCCCGGCACGGCCAATCTCGTCGCGCGCCGGATCGACGAGGCCGCGCTGCCTGGCGTCGCGGGTACCGTGGCGGGCGACGACACGATCATCGCCGTGCTCCGCAAACGGGGCGCGGGTCGTGCGCTGAAACACTTGCTCGCGAATGCCGGATAACAAGCTCGACCACTCCAAAAAAGTTGTTTTGGCCTACTCGGGCGGGCTCGACACATCGGTCGCCATCCGCTGGCTCAAAGACCAGGGTTGGGACGTCATCGCCTTCACCGTCGACCTCGGTGAAAAAAAAGACCTCGACGCCATCCGGGCCCGCGCCTTGAAAACGGGCGCGTCGGCGGTGTACATAGTGGATGGCCGCTTGCCATTTCTTCAGCTCTTCGTCTGGCCGTCCCTCCAGGCGGGGGCCGTCTACGAAAAGGAATACCCGCTGGCCACGGCGCTCGGCCGGCCACTGATCGCGGCGATGATGGTGGAGGTTGCACGTCGCGAAGGCGCCCAGGCCATCGCACACGGCTGCACCGGCAAGGGCAACGACCAGGTTCGTTTCGACGTCACGACCGCCGCTCTGGCTCCGGACCTGGATGTCGTGGCACCGGTCCGCGAGTGGGGCATGAATCGCGACGACGAGATCGAGTACGCGAACAAGCACGGCATCGAGGTGCCTGCAACCGCACGCTCGCCGTACTCGACCGACGAGAACCTCTGGGGCCGCTCGATCGAGGCTGGGGTGCTCGAAGATCCGTGGGCCGAGCCGCCGAAGGAGGTGTATGCGTGGACCCGCGATCCACGCGCGTGTCCTGAAGAGCCTACCTACGTGGAGGTTGGCTTTAAAGAGGGGATCCCCGTCGCGCTCGAAGGCAAGCCCACGCCGGCGCTGAAACTGGTCACGACGCTGAATCGAATCGGCGGCGAGAACGGCGTCGGCCGCATCGACCATCTCGAAAATCGCCTGATCGGAATCAAGTCGCGCGAGATCTACGAGGCACCCGCCGCGGTGCTCCTGCTGCAGGCGCACCAGGCGCTCGAAGACATCACGTTGCCGAAGGAGGTGGCGCGGTTCAAGGACCTCGTGGCCCAGCAATGGGCGCAGATGGTGTACGACGGCCTGTGGTTCAGCCCGCTCCGCGACGCCCTATACGCGTTCGTCGCCGAGACACAGCGTCACGTCACCGGCGAGGTCCGGCTCAAGCTGTTCAAAGGGTCCTCGCAGGTCGTCGGCCGGAAGGGCCCGCACCAGCTCTACGAGCACGCACTCGCCACCTACGGCAAAGGGGACGAGTTCGACCAGTCGGCGGCCGCAGGCTTCATCAAGCTCTGGGGTCTGGGCCTGCGCACGTCGGCGCGTGTCCAGGGCCGGCTGCCTGCCCGCGAGCTCGGCAAGCTGCTGGGTGAAGCGACGAGGCTCACGTCATAGCCAGGAAAACCCGCAAGCTTTGGGGCGCTCGCTTCAGCCAGCGGATGCTGCCCGAGCTCGAGCGCTTCTCTTCGTCGCTGGAGACTGACTTCGAGCTGTATCCGTACGACGTCGCCGGCAGCGTCGCTCATGCACGGGGCCTCAAGGCGGCCGGACTTTTGTCCGCATCGCAACTGAGGGCAATCGAGCGCGGGCTGCGCCGGGTCAAGCGCGAGCTGGACGCGGGCGAGTTCAACTTCCAGGACGCCGACGAGGACATTCACACCGCGGTCGAGCGGCGGCTCACCGAGATCACACCTGCAGGCGCGGCGCTGCACGCGGGCCGATCGCGCAACGACCAGGTCGCGCTGGACCTGCGCCTCTACAGTCGCGAGGCGGCGGTGGAGGCGGTGTCGTCGCTCGTCACGCTGATCGAGGCGCTGGCGAAAAAGGCAGCCGACCACGCCGACTGGCTGATGCCCGGGTACACACACCTCCAGCGTGCGCAGCCGATCACCGTCGGGCACCACCTCCTCGCCCACGCGGAGCCGCTCCTGCGCGACTTGGTTCGTTTTGTGCACGCCTTCGAATCGGCCAACAGCGTGCCTTTGGGGTCTGGGGCGCTGGCGGGGACCACCCTTCCAATCGATCGGCGCGTCGCGGCGAAGGAGCTCGGTATGGCCGATCTGTCCCCCAACAGCGTGGACGCGGTGTCTGACCGCGACTTCGCCCTCGAGCTTGCCTTTGCGTGCGTCTCCGTGGCCACCCACTTGAGCCGGCTCGGCGAAGACATCGTGATCTGGGCCAGCTCGGAGTTCGGGTTCGTCCAGCTGGCCGATGAAGTCTCCAGCGGCTCGAGCCTCATGCCCCAGAAGAAGAACCCCGATATCGCCGAGCTCCTGCGCGCCAGGGCGGGCCGGGCGCTTGGCAGCTTCGTGACCCTGGCGACGGTGCTGAAGGGGCTGCCCCTTGCCTACGACCGTGATCTGCAGGAGGACAAGCCCGCGCTTTTCTCCGCGGTCGCGAACGCGCTCGAGTCGCTGGAGGCCGCGGCGCTGCTCGTCGACCATCTGGCGTTCGACCAGAAGCGACTCGAGGCTGCGGCCGGGGATCCTGCGCTGCTGGCGACGGACGCAGCCGAAGCGCTCGCGCTGTCCGGCGTGCCCTTTCGCCGCGCGCATGAGAGGGTGGGCCGCCAAGTGCGGAATGGCGAATTCGCGGCGCCCGGGGATGCGAGAGCGTCGCTGGCGAAGCGCGACCAGCCGGGCGCGCCCAATGTCCGGCGTGTAGGAGCGCGTGCCCGGGCGGTCAGCCGGGAAGCGGCAAGTTGGCGCCGCTGGAGCGAGCGTCTCCCGCCGCCGCTGCCGCTGTAGAGTTCGGGCCGCTCATGCTGCTCGCGGTCGACGTCGGCAACACCAATGTCACCCTGGCCCTGTTCGACGGCGAGCGCCTCGCTGCCGACTGGCGAGTCACCTCTCACCGCGAACGCACCGCTGACGAGATGGCGGTCGAGCTACGCCAGCTGTTCGAGCTCCGCGGGTTCGACCTCGGCGTGGTGAGCGGCGTGGTCATCTCGAGCGTGGTGCCGACCATCAACCCCGCCCTGGTCGAGGCCTCCCGCCGCTATTTGAACTGTGAGCCGGTGATGGTCGGTCCCGGCGTCAAGACCAGCGTCCGCATCCGTTATGAAAACCCGAAGGACGTCGGCGCGGACCGGATCGCCAACGCCCTGGCCGCCTACACGAAATACGGCGGACCGATCGTGGTCATCGACTTCGGCACCGCCGTGACGTATGACGCGATCGATGCCGACGGCGACTACCTCGGAGGTGCCATCGCTCCAGGGGTCGAGATCTCGCTGGACGCACTCGTGTCGCAGACGGCGATGCTGCGCCGGGTGGAGCCGGTGGCCCCGGATTCGGTCATCGGGCGGAACACTGTGGCTTCGATCCAGTCTGGCCTCGTTTGGGGTTTCGTCGCCCAGGTCGAAGGGATGGTCAAACGGATGGTGGATGAGTTGGGGGGCCAGGCCAGGGTCATCGCCACCGGCGGCCAGGCTTCTTTGGTGGCTGACCTCACCCACGTCATCGAGGTCACCGACCCGCTTCTTACCCTCGAGGGTTTACGGCTTATCTACGCTCAAAACTCCGACGGGGGTGCTAGATAAGAGGCCGCTCATGAAAACCGCCCCCCGGTTTCACCTCTACGTGCTGGACGGCGGCGAGCTGGCAGGGCTCAACGCGACCGGCCTCGAGACGGAACGTTTGCCCGATCCAGCCAAGATCGAGCAGCCGGCGCTGATCCTGCTGGCTCCCGGGCAAAAGGCGCCTCCGGAGCTGGAGGCGACCTCCGTCGACGTGCCCTTGGACGCGCCCGCCTCGGCGGTGCGAGAGATCGTGCGGGTCGCCATGGAGAACGTTGCTCTCCGGCAGCAGGTGACCCAGCTCGAGAGCGAGGCTCACCGTCGGCATCGCCAGTTCCGGGAGCTCAACCGGATCGGAATCGCCCTGTCCGCTGAAAAGGACTTCGACCGCCTCCAGACCTTCATCCTCACGACCATGCGTCAGCTGACGCACGCGGACGGCGCGAGCCTGTGGCTGAAGATGGAGGAGGACGGCGTGCCCAAGCTCTTCCTCGCTTCGAGCCAGAACCATTCAATCGACAAGAACACCTACCAGGCCTTCACGGTGCCCGTGGACCAGAGGACTGTGGTCGGCTACGCGGTGTCGATCGGTTCGAGTCAGATCTACGAAGACGCGTACAACCCACCTCCCGGAAAACCCGTCGGTGGCAAAAGCTTCGACTCCCAGTTCGGATACCGGACCAAGTCGATGCTCACAGTCCCGATGCGCAACTACAACAACGAAGTGGTCGGCGCAGTGCAGCTGATCAACGCCAAACGAAGTTTCGAGACCAGGCTGACCGTCGACAACGTGGACAGCGAGATAGTCAGCTTTCAACCCGAGGACGTGGAGATGATCGAGTCGATCGCCAGCCAGGCCGCTGTCGCCATCGACAACAAGAACTTGATCGATTCGATCCAGGCGTTGTTCGACGGCTTCGTCCAGGCCAGCGTGACGGCGATCGAGCAACGAGACCCGAGCACCGCAGGTCACTCGGGCCGAGTCGAGGGCCTGACCACGTCACTGGCTCGTGCCGTCAACGAGATTGCGACTGGCAAGTACCGCGACGTGAAGCTGAGCGACGACCAGTTCAAGGAGTTGCGCTACGCCTGTCTGCTGCACGACTTTGGCAAGGTTGGCGTGCGCGAGCACATCCTGATCAAGGCGAAAAAGCTCGTTCCTGGCCAGCTCGAAGTCATCCAGGCTCGCTTCGAGTTCATCGAGCGATCCGTGCAGGTGAAGTACGCGACCGAAAAGCTCGAGGCACTCCGGGCGGGCAAAGGTGATTCGGACCTGGACGAGATCGATCGCCGCCTGCAGCAAGAGCTGGAGCAGCTGAACCAGTGGGTGCAGAGCATCGTCGCGGCCAACGAGCCCACGGTGATGCCCGAAGACAAGACCTCGACGATCGAGTTCCTGGCCCAGCAGACCTACCACGACATTTCCGGCAAGGCCCATCCGATGCTCGAGCCGCAGGAGTTCCGGTTCCTCAGCATCCGCAAGGGCACGCTCGACCCGCAAGAGCGTTTGGAGATGGAATCACACGTCACCCACAGCTTCCATTTCCTTACCAAGATCCCCTGGACGCCCGTGATGCGAGGCATCCCGGAGATCGCCTACGGTCATCATGAAAAGCTGGACGGATCAGGTTATCCGCGCGGCTTGACCGGCGAGCGGATCCCGCTGCAGGCCCGGATGATGACGATTGCCGACATCTTCGACGCCCTCACCGCGCAGGATCGTCCCTACAAGAGAGCGGTCTCACCGACGATCGCACTTGACATCTTGCACAACGAAGCCAGGCAGGGGAAGCTGGACAACGACCTGCTCGGCATATTCGTCAACAAGAAGATCTATCAGCCCGCGACCGCGCGATGAGGGTCAGGTTCTGGGGCACGCGCGGGACGCGACCGACCCCGGGCAGGCGAACGCTCCGCTACGGCGGCAACACCACGTGCGTCGAGGTGAGGGACAAGGAAGATAACCTGCTAATTATCGATTCCGGTTCGGGCATCGCCGAGCTTGGGAATGCGTACACCCCGAGCGAGCCGCTGCAAGCGCATCTGCTCATCACCCACACGCACCTCGACCACATCCAGGGCTTTCCGTTTTTCCTGCCGGCGTTCGTCCCTGGGACCCATCTGACGATCGTCGGTCCCGCTGGTTCGGCGAAGTCTTTGCAGGCGGCGTTTGCAGATCAGACTGATCCGGCCTACTTTCCCGTCCGGCTGAGTCACATGCCTGCGGAGATGGAGTTCATCGAGCGAAACCCCGGGGAGACGTTCGAGGTCGGCGCGCTCCGGATCACGCCGCACCTCTTGATGCATCCGATCCCCACCTTCGGGTACCGGATCGACGAAGGCAGCTCGCGTTTCACGTTCGCCACCGACAACGAGATCGCGCTCTTTGCCAACGGCAACAACGGCACCCTGGATGACCTGGCCAACTGGTGCCGCGATTCCGACCTTCTCGTTCATGATGCGCAGTACAGCCAGGACGAGTACAAGACGCACGCGGGGTTTGGCCACTCGACGTACGAGGAGGCGCTGTCGCTCGCGGAGCAGGCCGGGGTCAAAGAACTGGCGTTCTTCCACCACGATCCGATGCATTCCGACACCGACGTCGACGCGTTGATCGAGCAAGCGTTGGGGAATCACCGCGCGTCGGGCGGCACCGACGTGAACTCGTTCCCCGCCGCCGAAGAGCAGGAGCTCGCGCTTTAGCCTCTAATCTTTTGGCGTCGTGACGGAAGAGATCGAGCTCGACCTTCCCGCGGTCATGCGGGACCGCCGCGAGAAGCTCGAGCGGCTGCGCGCGTCAGGCATCGACCCCTACGCGCGCGGTTTTCAGCCCACGCATACCACCGTGGCGGCCAAGGCTCTTCTCGGTGACGCTGAGAGAACCGAGCCGGTCTCGCTCGCGGGCCGGCTGATGGTGAAGCGCCTGCAGGGCGGGCTTGTGTTCGCCGACCTGCAGGATGGGCACGGGCGCATTCAGCTGATGGCCAACCGCAACATCCTCGGCGAGGAGGAACTGTCGCGGTTCGCCGAACTGGATCTCGGCGACATCATCGGCGTGATCGGGCCGATCTTCCGAACCAAACGTGGCGAGATCACCCTCGAGGTGCACTCGTTCAAGCTGCTGACGAAGTCACTCCGACCGCTGCCGGAAAAGTGGCACGGCTTGAAGGACGTCGAGATCCGCTATCGGCAGCGATACGTGGATTTGATTGCCAACCCGCAGGTGCGCGAGGTCTTCCGGGCGCGGACCAAGATCATCACCGCGATTCGCGGCCTGCTGGATGAGCGTGGCTTCATCGACGTGGAGACGCCTGTCTTGCAGGAGATCCCCGGAGGCGGGCATGCGCGCCCATTTCAGACCCACCACAACTCATTGAATCGCGATCTGTTTCTTCGCATCGCGCTTGAGCTTCACCTCAAGCGGCTGCTGGTCGGCGGCTTCGAACGCGTCTACGAGGTCGGGCGGGTCTTCCGCAACGAAGGCCTGTCGCCCCGACACAACCCTGAGTTCACGCTCCTCGAGTCTTACCAGGCCTACGCCGACTATGAGGACGTGATGCAGCTGGTCGAAGACGTCATCGTCGTCTCCGCCATGGCTGCGGGACGGCCGCTAGAGGGCGCCTATCAGGGCGAATCCGTAGATCTCACGCCACCGTTCCGGCGCGAGCGGATGGCGGACCTTGTGCTCGAGCACACGGGCCGCCACGCCGTGGGCGAGGAGCTGAACGACCTGTTCGAGGAGCACGTGGAGCCGCGTTTGCGCCAGCCCACGTTCGTCCTCGACTACCCGGTCGAGATCTCCCCGCTCGCGCGGCCACGAGAGGACGACCCGCGCTTCGTGGAGCGTTTCGAGCTGATCATCCTTGGGCGGGAGTACGCCAACGCATTCACCGAGCTCACGGATCCGATCGATCAGCGCCAGCGTTTCGAGGCGCAGGCCGCGATGCGTGCGGCCGGAAATGTGGAGGCGCATCCGATGGACGAGGACTTTCTCCGGGCTGTGGAATACGGGCTGCCGCCGTGCGGCGGGCTCGGCATCGGCATCGACCGATTGGTGATGCTGCTGACCGATCAGCCCTCGATTCGCGACGTGATCCTGTTCCCGGTGATGAAGGCCGAGTCCTAGTTGCTCTCGCTCGAATTCATCCGCAAGAATCCCGACGAGGTGCGGCGAGCCGCCCAGCTCAAGGGTGAGCCGGCTCCGATCGACGACATCCTGCGGCTCGATGCCAAGTGGCGAAGCCACCAGCACAAGGCGGAGAGCATCAAGTCGGAGCAGAACGAGCTGTCGAAGGAGTTCGCCAGGACCCGAGACGAGGCGCTCAAGGAAAGGCTGCGGCAGATGGCGGACAACGCCAAGAGCGAGCTGTCCGTTGCCGACGCCGTGAAGCGGGAGCTGGATCATCTGCTGCTGCAAGTGCCGAATGTCTTTCACGAGTCGGTGCCCATCGGCGAGACCGAGGCCGACAACGTCGTGGCCAGGGAGTGGGGGAGCAAGCCTGAGCTGGGGTTCCCTCCGCGCACCCATTACGACCTTGGCGAGGCCTTGGGGATCATGGATTTCGAGCGCGCAGCTCGCGTGTCAGGCTCGAGATTCGCCTTCCTGATCGGAGAAGGAGCGCGGCTCGAACGCGCGCTGGTGCAGTTCATGCTCGACGTGCACACTCGCGAGCACGGCTACACCGAGGTGTGGTCGCCGATGCTCGTGAACTCGGCCTCCATGGTCGGAACGGCGAACCTGCCGAAGTTCGCGGACGCGGCCTTCAAGGTCGAGAGCCGTGACCTGTGGCTGATTCCGACCGCTGAGGTGTCGGTGACCAACTTGCACCGCGAGGAGATCCTGGATGGTGAGCGGCTGCCGCTGAGGTACGTGGCTTACGCCCCGTCGTGGCGGACCGAGGCCGGAGCCGCCGGCAAGGACACGCGTGGGTTCATCCGGCTGCATCAGTTCTCGAAGGTGGAGCTCGTGAAGGTGACTACAGCGGAAACGTCGCTCGATGAGTTCGAGATGCTGACCCGCGACGCGGAGGACATCCTTCAGCGCCTTGGTCTTCATTACCGGGTGCTCTCGATGTGCACCGGCGATATGGGTTTCGCCCAGTACAAGAAGTACGACCTCGAGGCATGGGCGCCGGGCCTGGACCGCTACCTGGAAGTGTCTTCGTGCTCGACCTTCAACGACTTCCAGGCGATGCGCGCCAACATCCGCTATCGGGCGGGACGCGGAACGCCACCGCGTTTTGCGCACACGATCAACGGCTCTGGCCTCGCGCTGCCAAGAACGATCGACGCGATCATGGAAACGAATCAGCGCTCGGACGGGATGGTCAGCGTGCCCGATGCGTTGAAGCC
>VBFH01000089.1 GCA_005883575.1 Chloroflexota bacterium
AACGTCAACGCGGAGAACTTCGCGAGGTCGATCCGCGCAAGGCCCGCCGGGAACGAGATGTAGGTCCGAATCACGGGCAGGACCCTGCCTATGAGAACCGCGAGCAATCCCCAACGCCGAAACCATCCGTCGGCCAGCTCCAGATGATGGCGTCGAATGCCGACGTAGCGGCCAGGGCCCAGCAGCAGCGGCTCGCCAAATCGCGCGGCCACGGCGTACGCGATGAGCGATCCGACGAGATTGGCCGCGGCGCCGGCAACGATCACCGCGACAAGCCCTCCCGGCATGTGGCCAGTCGCGGCCAGAAGGCCGCCGGTCGGCATCACGACCTCACTGGGAAATGGAAATCCGCAGCTCTCGAAGACCATGAGCACAAACACAGCCGCCAGGCCGTAGCTCGCGATGAAATTGCTGACCGCGGCGGTCAAACGGTCTGAACCTGGGCTGCTTTCACCGCTCGAAAGGGCAGGGTCCGCACCTGCTGGTCGTCGATGAGGATCTCGAAGTTGTAGAAGCCGGGCCGGTTGATGGGCACGGTAGTGAGGTTGATGACGATGCTGGCCGAGAGATCCCAGCCGTGCGGGTATTCGGCGGGCACCTGGCGGGCAGGCAGATTGAGGACGATAGGCTGGGGCAGCACCGGCTGGCCGTCCTCGTCGGCGCAGTGCACCTCGACTTTGTGCGGACGCTCGGTCTCGAGGCGTGTGGTCTGGAGGCGCAGGACCACCACGCCGCCGAACGGCGTCGGGTACTGGTCGCGAATCAGCGTGTCGAAGCCCGCGCCAAGGATGTAGACGAGGCCGTTAGGCGGGGCTTCGGCGGCGTTGGCGAGGAGCGCCCAGTCGAGTCGCATCTCTCGGCCATTATCGAGCGCGGGACTAACCGCGCTCTACTGGACGTCGATCCATGTGGCCGGCGCCACCTCCACGTGATCGAGGGGTCGCGTTGGCAGATCCACGAAGACAGACCGCGCCGCTATTGCGCGTTCCGGTTTGAGCAGCGGCATGGAGCCGACACCTTCTACTTCGATGGTGCCGAGGTAAGGACGCAGCGCCGACACAATGTCCGCGTAAGCAGCGGTTCCGCGGATCTTGAACTCGGAAGGCGCCTTTCCGTCCAGCAAGGTGACGAGGTCGCATTCCGGAAGTACGAGCGGAATCCCATCGGTCCAGGTGATGTGCAGCCGGAGATCCGTCACCTGCCGCGCCGGCGCGACCGCGACGAGCTTGGGCACGAACACCTTCTCGCCCAGCCGCCTGTGCAGGTCCTTCTTCCTTCTCATGTACCGCCACCATCGATCCGACCGGTCGCGGCTCATACGCGGAAGAGATGGTGTCTTCGAGCGCCGGATGGCATCCGCGTTCGCCGCCTCCCACTGCCTGGTCAGGCTGGAAGCGTCTGGAGATCCGGCCGTCATCCTTGCCTCGGCAAGCTCGACGACGAGCGCTGCGGTCTCCAGGGCAAAAAACCCCGGCTTAAGCAGGGGCAGCCTGATTACGAGGCCCGAATCTTCGACCTCGAAGCTCGCCTCGACAGCCGTCTCAGGGTTGCGGTAGACGATGGCGGCTCCGCTTTCGACCCGGGCCGGAGCGGTGATCTCCTCGTGTTGGGCGAGCAATCTGGAGATCTCGGCGGCGGAGGAAGGCCCGCCCGCGTAGGCAAGGCGCAACTCGAAAGTCTCGCCGCCGCCGGTGGGAACGGCCGCCCGCTTGAAGCCGCCAGCTCGCCGGTGGGCGTCGAAATCCGGCACCAGCTCGCCCATCTCTCTCTGCTTCTGCCCCTCGTGCATGAAGGTGTCCGCGCCCAGAGCCACGTAGAAGGGCGATTTCCACGCATAGCCGTCGATCCGCTTGATCTTCGGGTCAAACACAAAAGGCGTATCCGTGGCCATGACTACGCTGGCGCCGGCGAGCGTCCTCTTCTGCCTGGCACCCAGCTCGGTCAGACGGCCGTCCCACTTCTCGACCATCGCCGCGCCGAAATAGTTCCACCAGTAGACGTCGGGCAGCTCTCGCTGCAGGTCCTCCGCCACGCGCCCCGCCTTGAAGATGCCGCCAAAAATGGGCCCCGCGTGCCTTTCCAGCAGACGCTGCCTCTGATCCAGGATCTCGCTGAGCGCACAGTAACCGTAAAAGGCGCCGGCTGCATCAGCGACCCGCGTCAGGTAGTCCGACAGTCTCCGCAGCCGTTCAGGGGAATCGAACCAGCGAGCATCGGTGATGCCGGCGTTGAGGCTGTGCGGAACGTTCTTGAGCAGCCTGCCATCGTCCGCGAGGTAGATGTCGAGTCGGATCGACGGCGGATCGCCTCTGGCAAGTAGCCAGATCTCGGGTTGGTTCGGCTCGAGGTTGCCGGCACGCTCGGCGAACAGGCCGGCGACCCCGTCCTTCAGACGGCGGGTCGGGGGATCGCTCCGGCCGAAGTGGGTGAGCTTGAATTCAGCCTCGCTGTCGAGTGCTTGACCAAGCGCACTCAAGCGGCCTGGCTCCCGTAGGGGAGCCAGGCTCAGGATCTGCCAGACGAGCTCCGATTCCTTGCTCAAATCACGCCGGGAAGCACCTTATCCACTTCAGCAGACCATTGCGAGCCAGCGGTCCGAGCGCTCGCGGCAGCTGGCTGAGACTCCCACGCGTGAGCAGAATGACGGGGCCCTCGGCGGTCATATCCGTGATCTGAGCGATCGACCGCGCATCGATCGCCGCCGCATTCTTCGATTCGAGGAAGATTCGCAGACCCGGCAGCCGCAGGATGCGGTCTGGAATCCGGATTCCGCCCGGGGTGGGGATTCGCTCCCCAGTCGAGCCGAGGCCACCGGTTGCCTTTCCCAGCCAGTCTTCACCAAGGGCACCGAGCTCGTTCGACGTCAGTCCGTCGATCGCGAACTCGATCAGGCCGACGAGGGCCAGGATGTTGTCTGTGTGATCTGCGTGCCCAGCACCGGGTCGCCACTCGCCGGGTAAGTCACGCCCTGGCTGACCACCGGGCTCAGCGTCAGGACCATGCCGGTGGTGATTGGCGAGCGAACCACGGGCGTGTATCCGGGCTGGCTCGCCTCTTTACCGGCTAGCGGGTTCCACGTCTTGTTCGCCGACGTGTAGTACTCGACCTCGTCGTAATAGTCGGCGACCGTCGCGGCGATGTTGCCGTTATTTCCAGCCCGGATGACACCGGCCAGGGTCATGGTCGAGCCTGTGTTGTTGACGGTTGCCGTGTAGGTCAGCGCGTCGGCGGGAATGGCGGTGGTGGCGTTGACGCCGAAGACAAGGCCGAGATTGGGGTTGAAACCGGCGCTGCCGACCGTCTTGATCACGTTGATGCTTGCGTTGCCTGACGTTGTGGCCGCGTTCGCCGGAACAAGTGCTGTCGGCAGCGCGGCTATTGCGGTGAGAAGCGCGAGGAGTGGCGATCGCCAATGGGAACGACCGTCTGGCGACCAGACCGTCAGCGTGACTTGACCACCGCACCACCTTTGATAACCAGCTCGACGCTGGCCGGTTTTGCCAGCAACGACAGCTCGGCAAGCGGGTCGCCAGCCACTCCGATCAGGTCACCCCAGGCACCGGCATCGAGGTTGCCGACGCCCTTCATGCCGATCGTTTCGGCGGCGACCGTGGTCGCGGCCCGGATGCAGTCGATCGGCTTCATGCCGAGCTCATGCATCAGTGAGAACTCTTCCCCATTCGAGCCGTGAGGCCCGACGCCGGTATCGGTGCCGAAAGCGATCTTCACGCCCGACTCGATCGCCAGCCGGATGCTGGCCTTGTGGTCGTCGATCACGGCGCGAGCCTTGCCGATGGCGTAGGCGGGCATCTTCCCCGCCTCGGCGTGGCGGATGACCCAGTGCGGCGCGACCAGAGTCGGGATCAGCGCGTTGCCCCCGTCGAGCATCATCTCGATCGCGTCGCCGTCGAGCCAGATGCCGTGCTCGATGGTGGCGACTCCAGCTTTCAAGGCGTTCTTGATGCCGGCGTTGGCCTGGGCGTGAGCCATGACCCTGCGGCCCTGCGTTGCCGCTTCGTCGACGGCCGCCTTGATCTCCTCGAGGGTGAGCGCGGAGTGATGGGGCTGGTCTCCGGGCGACAGCACGCCGCCAGAGGTGCAGAGCTTGATCCAGTCGGCGCCGGCGCGGATGACCTCGCGGACACGAAGCCGCATGTTCTCGACGCCGTCGACCACCATGTACGGGCGGTCGGGAAGCGGGATGTCGAGGTCGGCGCCGCACATGAAATGCGAGTCGGTGTGCCCGCCGGTCTGGCTGAGGGCGCTGACCGTGACAAAGGTGCGCGGTCCGGGGAAGTAGCCGGCGTCGATGGCCATGCGGACTCCGGCGGGCGTGCCGGCAGCGTCGCGTACGGACGTGAATCCTGCCTCCAGCGTCTGCCTGGCCGCGCGCACGGCGCGCATGAGCTCGAGGGTTGGGGGCGTAGTCAGCTCGCGGGCGAAGTCGAGGCCCTCACCCAGGTTGGTGAGGTGGACGTGGCAGTCGATGAGGCCGGGCAGCAAGGTGAGGCCATGAGCGTCGATCGTTTCCGCGTCGCGCGGAACCTGGGTGCCGTTGCGCTTTCCCGCCCTTGTGACCTTGCCGTCCTCGATGAGGACGACGGCGTCGCGTGTGGTCTCTCCACTCGCCGGGTCAAGGAGGGCGTCGCCGAAAACGGCGAGGATCACGATGGGATGTTAGTGCTGGACTCGGTTGGATTTTGGGAGCCGGTCCATGACGATGTCCCAACGCTCTATGCGGACGGGCGTCAGCATGCCGTTCGGCGACCAAGGGTCCTCTGCCATCCGGCTGCGGATTTGCTGTTCGGATTCGGCCTCCACCACCCACAGCACGTCGCGCCCGCCTTGGAGCGGGCCGACGAGGAGAATGAAGCCCTCCTCAAACAAAGCGTCCATGTATGCGGCGTGCTGGTCCCACCCGTCTTGCTGGCGCATGTCACGAGAGCAATCCCACGGCCCACCGCGCTCGACGCGCACGACCCATCGCGCCATGCCAAAAGCGTAGCCGTCGGGCGAAACGAGTTCGGACCGGGTTACGTCAGCTGCGTGGTCCGCAGCAGTTAGAGCCGTTCAAAATCGGTTCTTCTCCGTTGCGGAAAACTACCAGTTGATCGCTGCCGTTCGTGACGTTGTATGCATGCACCGTACGGTCTGGCGTCGTCGAATCGGCCATGCACTGATCGCCCGGTGGACAGGGACCTTCTCCCGAATACCACATGGTGGTCGAGGTCACGAAGCCCGGGTTGCTGCCGAGGCCGGTCACCAACGTCCGGCCGCCGGCGATCGGGACGATGACCACACGTGGCTTCGCATAGTCGGTCAGCAGCGTCGCCGCGAGCCACTGCCCGCCGGACGAGCTGGTGGGGCCAAACCACTGCTCCGACCGCAGCCATGATGCGCCTCCCGCCCGAGTCCATTGCATCACGGATCCCGACGACGCCCAGATGAAGCGGTCATTGGCGGTCCAGGTCCCGCCCAGGGCCGACGATGGAGCTATGAAGACCTGGCGCTGGTCGGCGATGGAGAAGATCCTGACGTTGTGCGAGGTCAGGCTGAAATTGGAGTCGGAGATCGCGATGTATGCGTGGTCCGGGCTGAGCTCGAGGGTCGTATGCGCTGCCCACCGACTCTCGATCCCACCTGCACCCGACGGGATCGTGTACAGCACGTGGTCGGCGCCGTTGGACGACATGTGTATCTGCATCTGCCATAGCCCGTTGGCGTCTGGCGGGAGCGCGACCGCGTATACCTCCAACCGTCCGTCGGATGACCAGGCCGTGGCACCGTAGTAGTACGGATCCGGACTCACCCGCAGCTGGGCGATTCGGGCCTCGGTGCCGGTGGTCAAGTCGCGTCGAACCGCGACGACTTTGCCCGCAACAACGGTCGTGTAGGCGATGGCACCGCTGTCAAGGAGACGCACGTAGGTGTTTTGCGCCCGGCAGATCAGCCGGGGATGAATCGGATCGGAAACGTCGTAGAGGAGTTGGCCCGCGACAACGGACATGGTCGTCACCTGTCCGCCGGTGCAGGTGACTGCGGCGACAGAAGAGGTCGGCTCCGGTTGCTGAGTCGGGCTGGATGTCGGGCTTGAGGCTGGAGAGGTCTGTGCAGGTCGGGCGCCTGAGCCGCACGCAATCAGGGCAACGGCCGCCAACAACAGTGCCGCGCTGGTTCTCCAGCCCATCTTGCTCAACCTCAACGGGAATGCGCCCTGATAGTTATGGGGGATGTTTGGGGTGGGCCCGGGTGCCTCGATCCACCGCCCGGCCGATTATGTGTCCGAGGCAAGCAGGTTCAGGGCGCCGTTGCTGAATATGTTTCGGCCCTTTGGTATCGCCTATTTGTGCCAGATTTCGCGCCTACTGCTGCCGCCGTTGCTGTCCGACCAGGGGAGGGTTAGGCTGACGATCTCGCCGTCGAGAACCGTGCCAGCCGGTAAAGCCTGGCGAG
>VBFH01000062.1 GCA_005883575.1 Chloroflexota bacterium
ATGCGCGGGAGTGTCAAGCATCAGCCGGGACACCTGTAAGGCATCAGCCGAAACCACGACAACCATCAGGCGGGACGCTTTTGTCGTGCTTCAGCCGGATCAGCACACCGAACCGGAGCCGCCGACAGGAATCGAACCCGTAACCTGCTGTTTACAAAACAGCTGCTCTGCCAATTGAGCTACGGCGGCGTCGTGAACTAGAAGCGTACCCGACGGCTTGAGAACCGCCCCCAGCTTCAGCATTTGCCCTTGAAACCTGAAGACGTTAGGATGCCAGAGTCTCGCGTCGGGGTCCTGAGCGTGTGCCCACCGGGTTAGTAGAAAAGAGGTGTGTTGCGTATGACCTACCGCAGATTCGGCATCCCCATTCTCGCCCTCGCTGCATCGATATTCGCCGGCTCCGTGGCTATCGCCCCGGTCGCGGGCGCGTCGACGGGGAGTGGCGGAGTCACGCGGCAAATTGCGGCAGTCGGTTCGACGGCTTTCAACCCCGCCTCCGACGGCTCCGACTCGGGTTTGCAGGAGCTCAAGCTGCCTGCTGCAGCCGGCAACGCGAGCTCCCACAACAGCCACGGTGTCAATCGCAGCCGCTCGATCGAGCACGGGGCGCCCTCCGTCAAAACGGCGCCGATCGCCACCGGTGTCGGAGTCTCGAGTCAAGGTCCCCTTACCGTGCTGACCACGTTCGATGGGCTGAACCATCGGAGCCAGCGTCGCGCCAACGATGGCAATCAGTTCTCTCTCGAGCCTCCTGACCAGGGCCTTTGCGTTGGCAACGGTTTCAAGCTGGAGATCATCAACGACGTCATGAAGATCTGGCGTCCTGATGGCACGGCTACGGGCGTCGAGGACCTCAACACATTCCTCGGCTACCCAGACCAATTTGACCGGACCAACCTCATCGTGGGCCCCGAGGTCACCGACCCGAGTTGCTACTACGACGCTGCCACCAACCGCTGGTTCGCCGACGTGCTGACACTTGAAGTGTTTCCGGCGACGGGCGATTTCACCGGACAGAACCACCTCGATCTGGCGGTGAGCAATGGCGGCGATCCCACGACCGCGACGTGGAAGGTGTACCGCGTCCAAGTCCAGGATGACGGCAATTTCGGAACTCCTGACCACGGATGCACCGGAATTCCCCCGTTCGGGATCGTGCCGCCGACCATTGCGCCGACGTATAAGGACGCGTGCATCGGCGACTACCCGCACCTGGGCGCGGACACGAATGGCATTTATCTGACGACGAATGAATACTCGTTCTTCGGAAATGACTTCCACGGGGCCCAGATCTACGCGTTTTCGAAGGCATCGCTCGCCGCGAACTCCGCCACCGTGAACGTCACGCAATTCGACACGCACGGCATGGATGCCGGCAGCTCCGGCTTCACAGTCTGGCCGGCGACGTCTCCCGCTGGCCAGAGCGCGACGGCCAACGGCGGGACGGAGTACTTCCTGAGCTCAAACGCGGCTGACGAAGCTCACGGAAACGGTGCAAGCGTCGGGCCTCGGCGCTCGAGACAGCTGTTGGTATGGTCGCTTACACACACCAGCACGCTCGACACGACAGTCAGCCTGTCACTCTCGCACAACACGCTGGCGGTTGGGCTCTACGTGGTGCCGGCCCTTTCAGAACAGAAGGTCGGGCCAACCCCACTGATCGACTGCCTCAACAAGCACTCGTGCGCTACTAACTTCCTGATCGGGGTGCCCGATCCCTTCGCGCCGGAGCATGAAGCCGCGATCGACAGCAACGACACCCGGATGCAGCAGACCGTTTACGCCAACGGCAGGCTGTGGGGCGCGCTCGACACGGCAGTCAACTCTTCGGCCAACACACGTGCCGGCATAGAGTGGTTCGTCGTCAATCCAGCTGGTTCCGGATCGGTCGTCAACCAGGGCTATCTAGCGGTGAGCCAGAACAACGTGACCTACCCGGCCATCGCGGTCACCGCGAGCGGCAAGGGCGTCATGGCATTCACCCTCGTCGGTCGTGACTTCTACCCGAGCGCAGCTTTCGCGTCGATCGAGGGCAACGGCGTCGGCGCAGTCCAGGTGGCTGCGACTGGTCTGGGTCCGGACGACGGCTTTACCGGCACGGTCGGCCTGACCGCACCCTTCCCCTTCCGACCTCGTTGGGGCGACTACGGCGCGGCAGCGGTCGATGGCGCCAACGTCTGGATCGCTTCCGAGTACATCGGGCAGACATGCACCTTAAGCCAGTACCTTGCCTCCGGCGCCACCTGCGGCTTGACCAGGACGACCCTGGCCAACTGGGATACCCGGATTTCGGAGGTCCGCGCCGGGAGCTGACCTCGCTGAGCGTAGACGCGACGAGAGGCCCGGGCGACGGGCCTCTTCAATTTCAGCCAAATCTGCTCAATCCGATCCGTTTGGGAAGAAATTTTCGCTAATTTGTGGCGGCCGTTCTGGGTCTCGCTAATATCCAGAACAGCCCGCCGCAAAGGCGAGATTAGCCGTCAGAAGGGGTGTTCTGAAGTGGGTCGTTTCCGCGCGCCAAATCGATATTTCCGCGTTCCCTTTTGGTCTGCGACCGCCGCCGTGGCGGCGCTCCTCTTGTCGTGCGTGGGCGCCGCCGCCGACGACGATCCTGCTGATACCCCCGACGAGGGCCTGGCCCTGCCCACGACGACCACCAACTTTGGCGGCGCCTCTCCGCTCGCCACGTCGCGCACCGTTCGCCATTGGTCCGGCCAGACGACCAATCCGGTCGACGGCGTTACCTACCGCTACAACATGGTCGGCGCCGATCCCAGCACTGACGGTTCGGCCGTGATCGGCGTCGACATCATCCCCCTCGACGTCAACGTCGGCGGCCAATCGTTCGCGGCGTCTGGCAGCGCTGCCGCCCTCGTCGCATCGCCGATCTTCCAGAACGGCAACTACTCGAGCACCGCCGCGGCGACCAAGGCGAACAGCACCAGGGGAGCAGGAGGTCAGCTGAGCTCCGGCAATGACGGCGTCCAGCTCCTCGACGCCACCATGCGCGCTCAATTCAACAAGGTCGGCACCGACTACCACCTCGTGCTCGACACTCCGGTCGTTCATGACGCGGTCACCATCAACGTCCCGGACGACCAGGGAACGACGCTGACGAGTCCCGGCGGCATCACGTACGGCGATGTCGCCGCGCACTGGTTTGCCACCCGCGTCCAGAACCAGCTCGGCCGGCTCGCGTATCTCGATCCCACACGACTCGCTCTTTTTGTCACCTACGACGTCGTCCTCTTCAACGGCGACGACCCCATGGCCACTTGCTGCGTGATCGGCGCCCACGGCGCCGGACCGGCAACCGGACAGACCAACGGGCCGGGACATGGCAACGGCAACCAGCCGGTGCAGACGTACGTCTGGTCGTCATGGCTGACAGCCGGCTTCTTCGGCAACAAGTCAAATTGGGCCAAAAGGGACATCCACGGCCTGAGCCACGAGATCGTGGAGTGGGCGAACGACCCCTTCGTCGACAACACCGTTCAGGGGTGGTCTTGGGCGAATGCATGCAACTACGAGCTGGAGACCGGCGACCCGGTCGTCGGCATCGGCTGGGCCCAGGGCGCGAACACCTTCGACCAGAACAAGTACAGCGACGGCGCGTACCACCCTGAGGACGAGGTCTTCGTTCCATGGTTCATGCGCTCGACCCCGGAGACGCAGCCATCGCAGCACGGCTCCGCCATCGGTCGCTATACCTTCATGGGCGACCTCAACCCATTCGCGATCTTCCACCAGCCGGCAGCAGGCTGCTGAAGCCCGAAATCAGGGGTGGGGGCGCGAGCCCCCGATCAGAGAGGCTCGGGCGACCGGGCCTCTCTCTTTATTCTTGGCGGGATTTGATCGAGCCCAAAGACGTGGTGATCGCGATCCTTGGCTCCTCCGCGGCGCTGGGAGGCTTCGTGCTCGTCTTCCTCGGCGTCATCATCGCGTCGTACCAGTCGTATCCCGGCGGCGTGCCGGAGCAGGTCGTCCGTCCCTACCGGATCAGCGGCTCCGCGCTCCTGGGGACGTTCGCGGTCAGCCTGATCACCGTGGCCGTGAGCCTGCTGTGGTTGATCAACGGCGGTCCGGCAGGACTGTACGAATGGTCGATCGCCCTCTTTGCCCTCCAGCTGGTCGCGGTTTTCGCAGCTGCGGCCTGGGCGACGCGAATGGTGCTATGGCGCTGACGCAGAAGAAGCTCCAGGACCTCAAGGACGCGAGCCTGACCTCACTCCTGGCCGACGATGCGGTGGCCTGGAAGGCAAAGGCTCGACACGCGTTCACCGCGACACGGGGCTTTATCAAGGAGATTCGGCCTGACGACGTCGTGCCTCTGTTGATCGCAGAGCTCGAGGTGACGCCCGACTTTCGAAACTACCTGGCAAAAAAGAAGCTGAAACAGAAATACTGGTCGGAGTGGTTCGCGGAATTGATCATCGACCGGTTCTGGTCGGAACTCAAGGGAGGCTGACGTTGGCGAAGGATCCGTCGGAGCAGGCCAAGAAATTCATCGATGCATCGTTGAAGGGACGCGCCAAGCCGCCGAGCAAGGCAGCCTACGCCCGCGCGATCAGGCTGGCACGGATGGCGATCGAAGAGTTGGCGCTGGTCGCGAGCCGGGTGCGCAGCTAGGAATACTGCAATTGAGGGATGGCCCGACACCCTCTCTGGTGATATGTCCTTAGGTCAGGACTAAGGCACCCGGCGGGCTGCCGGGTTGATTGGGGGGTGCGGGGATGACTCGTTGGCGCGTTGCTGTCCACACTCTTGTCGCCCTCGTGGTGGGCACCGTCGCCGTGGCGCCGTCGCCGCTCGGTATTCTGGGCGCCAGCTCGAGCACGATCGGGTTCGAGACGCCGGCCATCGTCGATCCGATACACACGAACGGTGAACCAGACATCGGGATCGACCCCCAAGGCCGAGTCTTCAACAGCGGTCCGACCGGCACGGGCACCCAGCGCAGCACCTGGTTCGGCTCGGTCGACGGCGGTCACACGTTCCGCGTCATGGCGCAAAAAACGGTGCCGTCGGCGTTCATGTCGATCCCTGCCCCCGGACCAGGAGGCGGCGACACCGACATCGCCTTCGACAGGAGCGGTAGGCAGTACTTCGCCGACCTCTGGGCGCTTGCCTGCCAGCGGGTGGCGGTGACCGGCCCCACCAACTCGGGAGCGTCGGACCAGGAGAACTTCCTCGGCTGCGATGGCAGCAGCCCGGGCTCGGATCGGCAGTGGTTCGCGGTCTACGATCCGTCACCCACAACGCCCAACCAGTCCGCCTATCGGGCGGCCGGCGGGCAGACGCCGCTGGTCTATCTCGCCTGGAACAACCTGGTCGGACCGGGCCCGAACGGCGGCGAGCAGTGGAACAAGAGCACGGACGGCTTGAGCTATCGCAACGCCACGGCGGACGAGAATCCCCCGGGCAACGGCCTGAACTACTCGCCGTTTGGCGGCGACGGGTACCCGGCGATCGATCAGGTCACGGGCAAGGTGTTCCAGGCCGCGGGCTGCACCACCGGAAACGGATGCGGCTCGAGCGGCCTGTGGTTGAACATCGGCACACCCGACGCCACCGGCACGCTCCATTTCCTCGATGACAACGCCGGCGTCCAGGACCTCACGAAACTGGTCCACATCGCCGACACCGCCGGATCGCCTGACGTTCTCTTCTCGGTGCTTTCGATGGACACAGCGCGGAACCTGTTTGCGGTCTGGGCGCTGGACAACGACAACCCTGCCCTGCGCCAGGTCTTCGTGAGCGCTTCGAGCGCAAGCAGCGGTTGGACCGTGTGGACAACGCCGGTCCAGGTGAGCGACGGCTCGACCGCAACCGGTGACGCGACCAACGTGTTCCCTTGGATCAAGGCCGGTGGGCCAGGCCGCGCCGATGCCGTGTGGTACGGCTCGAACCTCCAGGTTGATCCGAGCAGCCACAACAACCAGTCCTGGAACGTCTTCATGTCCCAGGTCGTGTTTCCAACCGACACCGCCGGCGCGATTACGGGCGGGGCGCCGTCGAAGCAGCTGGTAAAGGTGACACCGCACCCGATGCACTACGACGACGTGTGCCTGCAGGGGTCGGGGTGCATCGCGAGCCAGGGCAACCGAAACCTGGCCGACTTCTTCGTCGTCAACATCGACAAGACCGGCGCGGCCGAGATCGTCTACGACGACACCTCGAACAAGCTCGTCCAGCCGCCGAACACCTGCACGGTGCAGGTGGTCGACCACTGTGGCGCCGGGGTGATCACCGTCGCCCGGCAGTCCTCCGGGCCCGGGCTCTTCGGCACGAAAGTCGGCGGGCCGTCGAACGCGCCGGTACGCAGCCTCAGCGATCCGTCCGGCGACGCGCCTTACCCGGTGATCGGTGGGTCGAACCTCGCCGGGATGGACATCCGCTCGAGTCAGCTCAGTTTGTCCGCGGACGGCAGCATGCTGAACGTCACGATGCAGGTCACTGACCTTGCCAATCCCGCGGTGGCGATCGCCGCGGTTCCGGGCGCCACCAACGTCCAGTACGTCACGCGATGGCAGCTGGGCAACACGATCTATTACGCCGCCATGGAAAACACGGCCTCGAGCCACCCGATCTTCTATGCGGGTAAAGAGCAGACCATCGACCTGTGCTCGGTCTCGGCTTGCTTCCCGCACGTGTTGACCTATCCAGAGCCGGGGGCGGGTCCCACCTTCACGGGCCTGCCCGAGGCGGGCTCGGTGAGGTGTTCAGGACCCGGGCCGTGCACGCTGACGATCTCAGTGAAGGTCGCGGACGTGGGCAGCCCGACCTCCACAAGCCTGCTCGAATCGGTCGGCGCGTACGCGCTCGCCGCCGCGATCCAGGAAGGGGCCGAGAACAACGTGACCGCGCAGAGCGACACGGTGCCGCTCGAGATCGACGGGGTCTGCTGTTACAACTTCCAGGCGGTCAAGAAGGTGCCGTAGTCATAAGCCGCGACCGCCGTCGGGCCAGTGCCGTTGGTCGTCGCGCGCACGAACCACCAAATCGATCCGACACGCAGAGGGCGGGGCCTCTAAAGCTCCGCCCTCACCTTCTCGGCGGCCCGAGCCAGCACGCGGAGCTTGCCAAACGCCGTCTTTTGTGGCAGGTACTTCATGCCGCAGTCGGGAGCAAGGATCAGGCGCTCGGGATCGACGACCTTCAGCGCGTTTCTGATTCGCGCGACGACGACTTCGAGATCTTCCACCCCGCTCTCGTCCGCAAGGTCGATCACGCCGACGATGAGCTGCTTGGCGCCCAGCGACCTCAGCACGCCCAGGTCCACCTTCTGCTGGGCCGACTCCATCGAGATCTGCTTGGCGCTCGTATCGGCCAACGCCTCGAGAAAGGGATAGCCGTTCGGACGATTGTGGACGAGGTGGGCGTAGCCGAAGCAGGTGTGCAGAGCGGTCGTGTCCTCGATGCCTTCGAGTGCGCGATTGATGGCCTGGATCGCAAACCGCGCGGCCTTCTCCGCCCGAGCCTGAAGATACGGCTCGTCCAGCTGGACGACGTCGGCGCCGGCGCGAAACAGGTCGTGGACCTCTTCGTTGACCGCCTCGGCGAGCGCCATCGCCAACGCTTCCTCGTCGTGGTAGTAGTCGTCCTCGGCCTGCTGCGACATCGTGAAGGGTCCTGGCAGCGTGGCCTTGATCTGGCGGTCCGTGTTGGCGCGCAGAAATTCGACATCGCGCATCTCGACGGGGCGGGTGCGGCGTATCGGACCGACCACCCGCGGTACCGGGTTTGGGTGGCCTGTGCGGTCGAGCGCCGTGCCCGGATGCTTCAGGTCCATTCCCTCCAGCGCGGTCGCGAATCGGTTGGAGTAGCTCTCGCGACGAATTTCGCCATCGGTGACGATGTCGATCCCCGCCCGCTCCATCTCGCGAATAGCGACGACTGTCGCGTCGTCCTGCGCCTGCTCAAGGAACTCGGGGCTGATGCGCCAGATCTCGAGCGCCCGCGTGCGAGGCGGTAGGCGGCTGCCGAGCATCTTGCGGTCGACCAGCCATTCAGGCTGCGGATAGCTGCCGACCACGGTCGTCGGCAGAAGTCGTGACATCTCGGCAAGGTTAATCTGTGCCTCGAGATGGCGATCACGACGAACCGGCTCCGGGACGACACCTGCGAGCGCGATTGGATTTGGGAGCGCGAGGTCGAGGCCGCTTCTTGGGAGGAAACCAGGCGGCTCTCAGTCGGCGCTTGGGAGCGTCAGTTCCGCCGCCTGCGCGAGTCATCGTCCTTCTACGCGCGCAAGTTCCGCGAGGCCGGCGCCGGGAGCTCGTTCGTCAGCCTTGCCGACCTGAGCAACCTCCCCTTCACCACCAAAGAAGAGCTGCGGCAGGCCCTCGATGAGGAGCCGCCGTTCGGCAGCAACCTGTGCGTGTCTCCCATCCAGGTCAAGCGCGTGTACCAGACAAGCGGCACGACTGGCGCTCCAAGCGTGCTTGCGCTGACCCGCGGCGACATGGAGTCCTGGACCTTGATGGGCACCCGGACCTACTACGCCACCGGCATTCACGAGCACAGCACCGTCCTCACGACTTTCGGCGCCGGTCCGTTTGTCGCCGGACATACGCATTTTGTTCTGCTGCGGACTGGCGCGCGCTCGGTTCCCGTGGCGCCAGGCGACACCGAGCGGGTCATCTTCGGTCTGCGCGCGGGCCTGGCCGACACTTTGCTGTCAACCGCCTCGTTCGCGCAGTACCTCGCGAACCGCCTCGAGAAAACCGACGCCGATCCCAGCGCGATCCCGCTCACGCACGTCGTGACCGGAGGTGAACCCGGCGGAGGTATTCCTGGCATTCGCGACCACATCCAGCGGGTGCTCGGCGTCACCGTGACCGAGGTGATGGGCATCGGCGATGTCGCGCCTTCGTTGTTCGGTGAGTGTCCCCACCAGCAGGGCATGCACTTTTGCGGCGCGGGGCAGGTCTGGGTGGAGCTGATCGACCCGGACAGCCGCGAGCCGATGGAGATCGAGACGGGCGCGGTCGGGGAGCTCGTGTATACAGCTCTCACACGCGAGGCGATGCCCGTGGTCCGCTTCCTGGGCGGAGACATCGTGCGCATCGATGGCACATCGTGCGAGTGCGAGCGGACGAGCTTCCGGATGCGCGTTCTGGGCCGGCGCGACGACATGTTCATCGTCCGAGGGGTGAACGTGTACCCAACCGCGATCCTGTCCGTGGTCGCGGAATTTCGTCCGCGAGTCACCGGCCGGGCGCGTGTCATCCGTGAGGGGAGCCAAACTTCGATCGAGCCACCGATTCCAGTGGAGGTCGAGGTGACTGAACGCCACGGGTCGGACGCCTCTCTGGTCGCCCAGATCGAGGACGCGATTCATTCGAGGCTCACGTTCCGCAGCAAGGTGACGCTCGTTCCAGAGTCGGATTTCGGTGAGAGTGGGTACAAGACCAGGCTGACGGTCAGGAAGTGAGCGGCAAGCTGAAGTCCAGGCTGGGACGCAGCACCACCGACAGCATCTTCGTCCGTGGCCACGACCTGACCAACGACCTGATCGGCAAGGTCTCGCTTGGCGATGTCGCGTTTCTCGAGCTCAAAGGCCGCCTTCCGAGCCAGCAAGAGTCGGTCATGTTCAACGCCCTCGTGGTGACGCTGGTCGAGCACGGAATCACTCCGAGCGCAATCGCCGCGCGATTGACGTATTTCGGCGCTCCTGAGGCGCTGCAGGCGGCGGTCGCAGCCGGACTGCTGGGCATGGGCGATCGCTTCGGCGGTTCGATCGAGCAGGCGGCCCGGATCCTCCAGGAGGCGCCTTCCACCGGTGACCAACGCGCCGCCGCTCGGGAGATCGTCGCGCGGTATCGCGCACGCAAGGAGATCATCCCGGGTCTCGGCCACCCGGTCCACAAACCCGCCGACCCGCGCACGACGCGGCTTTTCGCCCTGGCGGCCGAGAACGGCTTTGCCGGACGCCACATCACGCTGATGGAGCTGATCGCCGAGGAAGCCGGCGCCGCCTACGGACGGGCGCTTCCGGTCAATGCGACCGGCGCGATCGCGGCGATCGCAAGCGAGATGGACCTGCCCTGGCGGATCACCCGTGGCCTCGCAGTGATGGCCCGCGCGATCGGCCTGGTGGCGCACGTCCAGGAGGAGATGGGGGAGCCGATGGCCGCCGAGATCTGGTCTCGCGCCGACCAGGAGGCGTCGGCTGACAGTGCTTCAGGGCGAGACTAATATGGGGGTGCACGGATTAATGAGGGGAGGGGCCTAGACGTTGGCCGCCACCATTCCCGGCATCCACCACGTGACTTGCATCACGGGCGACGTCCAGAAGTGCACAGACTTCTACGTCGGCGTCCTTGGTCTGCGCTTCGTCAAGAAGAGCATCAACCAGGACCTGCCCGACACCTACCACATCTACTTCGGCGACTACCTCGGATCGCCCGGCACGGCGATGACGTTTTTCGGCTGGCCGACATGGCCAAAGCAGCGTTCCGGCAGCGGACAGGTGACCACGGTTGCGTTTCAGGTGCCGGCCGGATCGCTTGGCTTCTGGAGCAACCGTTTGCAAAAGCTCGGCGTGGACCATGAGAAGTCGAACCGGTTCGGCACCGAAGCGCTCGCGCTGCGTGACGCCGACGCTATCGAGATCGAGTTGGTGGCCGAGGCCGCCGACGACCGTTGGACGCCATGGCCTGACTCTCAGGTCGACAAAGAGAATGCGATTCGCGGTTTCCACTCGGTCACGCTCACCCTGGCCGAGACTGCCGCGAGCTTCGATCTCCTCACGTCGACCATGGGATTCCGCAAGAAGAGCGTCGACGGCAAGCGGACGCGCTTCGAGACCGGCGAAGGCGGACCGCACGCCGTCGTCGACGTGGTCGAGTCGCCAGAGGGACCGCTCGGCGAGGAATCCATCGGCACTGTCCACCACGTCGCGTGGCGGACCGCTGACGCGGACTCGCAGAAGGCGTGGCGCGAGCGATTGATCATGGCCGGTCGCAACGTAACGCCGTTGATCGACCGCTGGTACTTCAAGTCGATCTACTACCGCGAGCCAGGCGGGGTATTGTTCGAGATCGCGACAGATGGGCCTGGATTTACGGTCGACGAACCGGCGGAGAAGCTCGGCACCACGCTAAGCCTGCCACCCTGGTTTCAGGTCCGGCGGGACCGCCTCGACGAGATATTGCCGCCGATCGTCGTCCCGACCACGGCGACGACCGGCGCGCATTAGCGTTCGTGGTCAGTTGCTCTGGAGGGGAATGAGCTGATGAGCACCGCAGTTATCGCGCCGGTCAACCCGATGTCGGCGGAAGGCAAGGACACGGTAATGGCCGTGATGCGTCGCGACCGGGAGAACTTCACGCGGATGGTGTCCGACCCGAAGAACTGGAACGTCGATACGCGGTGCACGGGCTGGGAGACCCGCGACCTGGTTGGCCACATGATCGACGTCATGGAGGGTTATTTCAAGAACTGGGAGGCGGCACGCGCAGGCAAGGAGGGCACGGCCCTGGGTCTGCCGGTGATGGGGGAGACGCTCAACGACCACGCGCTCGAGTTCCGTAAGCTACCGCGCGAAGAGGCGCTGGAGCGATTCAAGAAGGACGCTCAGAAGCTCGACAAGATGCTCGCCGAACTCACGCCGGAAGAGTGGACGAGCTTCATGGTCTACCACCCGTTCGCCGGGCCGGTCCCCGCCGGTTTTTACGGCACCTTCCAGATCATGGACTACGGCGTCCACCCGTACGACATCGAGTACGGTCTGGGCAACAAGCTGGCTACGATCGACGAGGCGACGGCGGGCCTGATCTGGCCGTTTGCATTCGTCTTCTGGCAGTACACCGTCGACGAGAAGGCGGCCAAGGGGCTCAATTTCACCTATGGCATCCAGGTCGATGGACCGTGGGGCGGAAAGTGGCGCGCGACCGTCAAGGACGGGCAGTGGTCAGCAGTCCCCGAGAAAGGAAACTTCGAGGGCTGCGACGCGCTGATCCACTTCAACAATGCCGCCGACGCGGTGCTGACCTTCTTCCAGCGTTTTCCGGGCGGCTCGGCCAGCGGCGACGAAGAAGTCATCAAGGCGATTCGGCAGCTGCACTTCCGCTTCTGATCCGAGGCACTCTCTGGGCGGCGGACCTGGCGCGTTGGGGTCCGCCGCTTTTTCCTGTCCAGGAAGTTGATTCGGCCCACGCGCATCTTGTCGAAGCGGCGATGGGCGTCGAGGGCGACCGGGTCAGACCACGCTTCGCGCGCGGATCCAGGTGCTTCGCGGTATTGCTCAGCGGCGCGGTCGGCGGGTACGGCTGGCTCTCGACGGGGCCCGAGTGGATCGGCGAGCTTCAGCTGGAGATCCGCCCACAAGAGGGCGAAGGCTACATCTGGAACTGCGCCACGATCTCCCATCACCGCCGCCAGGGGATCTTCCGCTCCCTCCTCGTGGGTATCTCCGAGGTTGCAGGCCGAGAAGGCCTGAAGCGATTGTGGATCGGCAGCGTCGCGATCCCGGCCGAAAAGGCGGTGGGGCAGTCGGGCTTCCGCCCCGCGCTGCGCTTCCGAGCGGTTACGTTAGCCGGCCTGCACGTGATGCGAATTACCGAATCCGATGCGCAGCTCGGCCGAGACGGGGCGCAGGTCCTCGGGACCGAACCGGGTTGGCATCTCCGTCGGTCACGCAGCCGGCGGCATTAGAGCGCGGCCAGGTAGATCTCCGTCAGGTCTTCGGCCGTCAGCTTGCCGGCGAGCTCGCCCGCCGCGCGTTGCAGCTCGGGTTCTCCGATTCCGTAAGCAGCGATGTGCTGCGGCAGACCCAACGATGCGATGAGGTCCTGCACGCAGTCCGGGGCATCGCCACCCATGACTCCGGACAGGACCGCCATCCGGTCGGGCATCTTCTTCGCGAGGTAGCGCATCACATGCGGCAGTAACAGGCATGACGTCACCCCATGTGGAATCCCGTGACGCGCGCCGATCTGTTTGCCCATCGTGTGGCTCAACCCGGCGGCCGACGCGCCTGGCAGGGTGAACGAGAACCATGCGGCGAGCTGGTTGTCGGTGCGAACGTCGAGGTCGTTCGGAGTGACCTTCGCTCGCGGCAGTGAATCAAACAGCCGGCGGATCCCCTCCAGCGCCATCACGTCGTTGAACGGATGCTCACCTGCGGCCAGGAATCCTTCGACCGCGTGATCGAGCGCGCGGATGCCCGTCGACAGCCACAGCTCGATTGGAGTGGCCAGGGTCAGCGCGGCGTCATAGATCACGGTTTCGACAAGTAGTCGCGGATCCCTCATCCCGGCCTTGTCGCCGCCCTCGTTGGTGTAGCCGGCCCCAGCCGCGAGCTCGGCGACCGAGAGCGTCGTCGGAATTGCGACGTGAGGAAGCGCACGGCCCTCGCCGTCCGCCAGTCTCACGGAGATGATCTTGGCCGCGTCGATGGCGCTGCCGCCTCCAAAGCTGACGATGCCGTCGACCACGGCGCTCCACGCCTGCTCGACGCCGGCGTCGATCTGTGACTGCGGTGTGTGCTGGCCGATCACGATCGTCGTCCGCGACTCGATTTGCAGTCGGTCGAGCAGCGATCGAGTCGTCACGAGTGCGATGCGCACGACATTGAGTCGTGACAACTCCGATGCCAGTTGTGCGATCGAGCCAGCGCCCCAGTGGATGACGCGTGGATTGGCGTACATGAAGGAGCCAGTCAAGCTCTGGTCATACTAGGTCGCAATGGCTGTCGCACATGGACAGCGTGTGCTTCAAGCGGGTGATCCACTCGCGGCCGCTCGCGCGGCGATGATCCTGCTTCACGGGCGCGGCGCCACAGCCGAGGACATCATGACCATCGCGTCAGAGGTGCAGCAGCCGGGATGGGCCTACCTCGCGCCGCAGGCGGCGGGCAATGCGTGGTATCCGAATCCTTTCACCGCGCCCCTGGAGAGCAACGAGCCATACCTCAGCGCGGCACTCGAGATGGTGTCGAAGTTGGTCGAGCGGGTCGAGTCGACCGTGCCGGTGCACCGCATCCTTCTGCTGGGCTTCTCGCAAGGGGCCTGCCTTGCCCTGGAGTGGTCCGCTAGGAACGCGCGCAGATACGGCGCCGTGGTTGGGCTTAGCGGCGGCCTGATCGGGCCGGAGGGGACACCTCGGGACTACGAGGGAGGGTTCGACCAGACTCCGGTGTTTCTTGGATGCAGCGACGTCGATCCGTACATTCCAGTGCAGAGCGTGGTCGAAACGGGGCACGTCTTGAAGCGGATGGGAGCCGACGTCGCGGTGCGTTTTTACCCGGGGATGGGGCACATGGTCGGCGTTGAGGAGCTCACCACCATCAAGGATCTGATGGCCTCGATCTAGGTTTTCTTCTCGGCTTCCTCGCCTTCCTCGCCGTGCTCGACGATGTCACCTTGCTTGAACAGCACCGCTTGGAGCACGGCCCGCCATTTCGGCTTGCGCCGAGACAGGAACTCGAGCGCCATGGCGAAATGCTTGAACTCCTCCTCCTGGGCATCTTCCATGATCGCCCTGGCGTGCGTATCGGTCTCCAGGGACATGCGCTGCTCGTACCAGCCGATCGCCTCCGCCTCCTCCTGCAGAGAGGCGGCGACACGGGCAAACGTCCGGATCTCGGGGCTCAAATCCCCGGGCGGTTCGTGATACTGGTCAGTCGGCAGAGCAAGGAACAGCGTAGAAGAGGCTCATACACCGCAGTGACACTCGAGAGCGTCGTCGTCTACATCGTCGTCGGCCTGATCGCCGGGTTCTTGGCCAGCCGGATCGTCCTGGGCAAGGGCCGCGGCTGGTTCATGGACATCATCATCGGCATCCTGGGCGCGCTCATCGGCGGGTGGCTGGCGAACCAGCTCCACGTCCATGTGAACCTGGGCCCGGACCTCCTGAACAAGATCGTCATCGCCTTTGTCGGCGCCGTGATCCTCCTGTTGATCTGGCGCGTGATCTTCCGAGGACGGAGGAAATAGGCCCGGCCGCGATCGCCTTCTAGTCCAGTGGTGGACTACCGGCAACCGGTCCGGTTCGGCGTCTTCATCACGCCCGAGGCGACTGAGCGGCCGCTCCAGCAGGCCGTCGTAGCGGATGAGCTTGGTTTCGACGTCATCGGCGTCCAGGACCATCCCTACCAGCGGCGCTTCTATGACACCTGGACGCTGCTGACGGCGATGGCGATGCGGACGGAGCGGATAACGGTCTTTCCCGACGTCGCGAACCTGCCGCTGCGGCCGCCCGCCATGCTCGCCAAAGCCGCCGCGACGCTCGACATCTTGAGCAGCGGCCGGCTCGAGCTCGGCCTCGGAGCAGGGGGCTTCTGGGATGGGATCAAGGCGTACAACGGCCCGGTTCGCACCCCGGCGGAGTCGGTCTCGGCGCTGGAAGAGGCGATCCAGGTGATCCGCTTGCTCTGGAGCGGGCAGCACGGCATCCGCTTCGCGGGCAAGTATTACCAGCTGGAAGGCACGCACTCGGGTCCGGTGCCTGTGCATCCGCTGGGGATGTGGCTGGGCGCGTACCGGCCGCGAATGCTCTCGATCATCGGGCGCCTGGCGGACGGATGGGTGCCCTCGCTCGGTTACGTCAAGCCACCGGACCTGCTCGAGGGCAACCGACGCATCGACGAGGCTGCCCGGACCGCGGGACGTGACCCGCGTTCCATCCGCCGCGTGCTCAACGCCGGCTACGTCGACGCCGAGACCCTCATCGCGCTCGTGACCGAATACGGGATGGACACCTTCCTGGTCGCCGACGACCCGGATGAGATGCGCACCTTCATGTCGGAGGTTGCGCCCAGAGTTCGGGAGGAAGTTGAAACACAGCGATCTCGTCGCGCTGATTAAGGACGGCGTCAGCGGGGGGCGGGGAGGACGCTGGGCCGACCTTGGCGCTGGCGAAGGCGCTTTCACGCTCGCGCTCGCTGATCTGCTCGGCCCGGAGGCTCACATCCTCGCGGTCGACCGCGACGCTAACGCGCTGCGCACCATCGACGGCCGCTTCGAATCACGGGTGGCGGATTTCACCAGGCCGCTCGATCTACACGACCTCGACGGAGTGCTGATGGCGAACTCTCTGCACTTCGTGCGCGATAAGGATCCGGTGCTGCGATCGGTGCGCGCGATGCTGCGCCCAGCCGGGCGGCTGATCATCGTCGAGTACGGCGCCGACCACGGCAACCCGTGGGTGCCGCATCCCTTCACCTACGCGCAGAGGGAGATGATGGCGGCTCGGGCAGGCTTCAAGAGCACCAGGCTCTTGCGGACCATCCCGAGCCGCTGGCTGGGGAGCATGTACTCCGCGGTAAGCGAGAACTAGAAGACTTGCGACTGCCTCTCGGCCTGCTGGGGCTGGCGGCCACGATGCCGGCGCATCCAGCGACGGATCATCACGCTCCTGCGGTCATCGCCGCCGCGCCCTCCGCCGCCGGGGTTGAAGCGCTTGGTCACGCCGTCGAGCTTGGCGCCCCACGTCACGTACTTCTTGAAGCGCTCTTCCGCCTCCTGCGCGATACCGATCCGCTGGCCGCGAGTCTCCTCGCGGAAGCGAGCGATCCTGCCTGCGGCCGCGCCTTCCTTCTCCTCCGGAGAGGAGCCGAGATTGATCTCGGGCAAGATGCCGATAACGACGATCTGGTCGTCTTCGACCGCCACCTCCACCCCCGTGAACCAGCCGTCCGGGAGCCTTCCGGCAAACCAACCTTTGATCGAACCGAGCTCTTTTTCATCCATCATTACATAATTACACTGTAATAGATGGCCTGTCAAGCGGAGTTGCGTAAGCTCACCACCACATGGGAATGATGCCGCCGGGCTCCCACGGGCCCGTGATCTGGTGGGGAGGTTGGGGACGCGGCCGCCGCAAGCCCGAAAGCGGACCGGCGAACAGCGGTTTGACCGGCGACCCGACGCTCGAGCCTCCGCAGCAGCCCGAGGGGCCGAAGGACCTTCGAGGCCGCTGGGAGAGCCTCAAGCAGGCCGTCACCGGAACGACCGCCGCACTGCCCCAGGTCCTGGGCCTGGTCTGGGAAGCGAGCCGACCAGTCACCATCGCCCTGTTCGCCACGACTGCCTTGGCCGGCGTCATCCCGACGATCTCGGTGGGCTTGACCCTGACGCTGACCAACGCGGTCGTGGCCGGGATCAAGATCAACGCCTTCCACCTGCCGGACCATGTCAGGTTCTCTGACCTCGGCGTGAGCTGGCTGCCGGGCCCGACTTTCTCGGCCGTGGGCATGATCGTCTTCCTCGCCGGGCTGCAACTGGTGGTCTTCGCATTCAGCGCGCTGCTCAACACGCTCCGCAACATCAGCCAGCAATTGCTGCAGAACTCGGTCTCCATGCGCATCCAGCTGATGGTCATGGAGAAGGCCGCGTCGCTCGACCTGCAGTTCTACGAAGACCCCGCCTCCTACGACCTGCTGCGTCGCGCGCAGAACGACTCGGTCAACCGGCCAGTGCTCATGATCGCGACCGCGTTCGGGCTCCTGCAGACGCTGCTCACCCTGGTCACGATGATCGCGCTGCTGTTCGGCGTCAGCTGGATACTCGCTGTGGTCGTGATCGTCTCGCCGATTCCTGCCTTCATCGCCGACACCCGGTACGGCTGGCGTGGCTACAACATCGCCCGTTGGGGCTCGCGCCTGCTGCGGCGCATGACCTACATGGTCAACCTGGTCACGACCGATTCGTTCGCCAAGGAAGTCAAGCTGTTCGGTCTGGGCGGCTACTTCATCGAGCGCTACCGGCTGATCGCCAACGCGTTTTACGAGAGCCAGCGATCACAGGTCGTCCGCCGCTACATGACGGGTTTCGCGCTCGGCAACCTGAGCACGATCGTGACATCGATCACCTACCTGTACATCGCGCTGCAGGCGATCGCCGGCCGCCTCTCCCTGGGCAGCCTGACGGCGTATACGCAGGCTGCGGTGCAGGTGCAGAACTCGATCCAGAGCGTGCTCAGCGGTTTCTCGGGAATGTACGAGCACAACCTTTACCTCAACAATCTGGTCGAGCTGATGGCGAAGCAGCCGTCGATGCCAGTGGCGGCCGAACCGAAGCCCGTGCCGGAACCTCTTCGTGGCGAGATCAGGTTCGACAACGTCAGCTTTGCGTACCCCGGGGCCGAGACGCAGGCGCTCACCAATCTCTCGTTCACGATCAAGGCAGGCGAGACGCTTGCGGTCGTCGGCCGGAACGGCGCGGGTAAGACGACGCTGTTCAAGCTCATCTGCCGCCTCTACGACCCGCTCGAGGGCCGGATCCTCATCGACGGCGTCGACATCCGAGACTTCGAGCCTGCCCAGCTCCGCCGCCAGATCGGTGCCATGTTCCAGGACTACGTCGACTACCAGGCCACGGCGTCCGAGAACATCGGCCTGGGAAACGTGCCCGACATCGCCAACCGCGATGCCGTCGTCAGCGCCAGCAAGCAAGCGGGCTCCGACGAGCTGATAGCAAACCTGCCCGACGGCTACGACACCGCACTCGGCAAGTGGTTCGACGCCGGGGTGAATCTGTCGGGAGGCGAGTGGCAGAAGGTCGCGCTCGCGCGCGCGTTCATGCGCGAGGACGCAAGGATCCTGCTCCTTGACGAGCCGACCTCGGCGCTCGACGCGCAGGCGGAGTACGACCTCTTCGAGCGGCTGCGCTCGCTGACCCACGGACGGACGGCCGTCTACATCTCACACCGCTTCTCGACCGTCCGGCGCGCGGACAGGATCATCTTTCTCGAGCACGGCCGCCTGGTCGAGGAAGGCACCCACGAGGAACTGATGCGGCTCGGCGGGCGTTACGCGCGGCTCTTCCGCATGCAGGCCTCCGCCTACACCGGCGAAGAGGTCGAGCTGGTACCCGACGAGGAGGCCGTCTCGAGGTAGGAGCGCGACGGGCGCGGCCTATACTCTCGGCCCCATGACCGTCGCCGCCTTAGGTTCGCTGCCAGCCGCTCAACCGTGGCGCCGGCGAGCCCGGGTGGCGCTGGTCGCGGCCCTGTTCGACCTGGCTCTCTACAACCTCTACCAGGTCACCCGGTCGCCCACCCGATGGCCGGACTTTGCGTTCTTCTACGCATTCGCCAGGGCAGGCGTGATCGAGGGTTATCGGCGGGTCTACGACCCAGTGGTCCAGCAGCACTGGATCCAGCAACTGTTTCCGGGTGCGCCCTTCTACGTGGTGGTCAATCCGCCCCCCTTTTCCTGGGTGCTGGCCCCACTTGCGCTGCTTCCCTTTGGGCTTGCGCTGTGGATCTGGACGCTGTCGATGATCGCCGCGCTCGCGATCAGCAGCCAGCTACTGGCGCCGCCCGGCCGCTTCCTCCGGTTGGTCTACCTGGGCTTGTGGCTCGCCTTCCTGCCCGCCTATCTCGTTTTCGTCTCAGCGCCCCTGGCGCCGCTCGTCATTCTGTCCCTGGCGCTGGCCTGGAAGTTCGTGCGCGACGATCACCAGGTCGCGGCCGGCCTTGTCCTGGCCGTGGGTCTCCTCAAGCCGACGCTTGCGATCCTCGTGCCGGTGGCGCTCCTGGCCGCCGGCTACAGGCGGACGTTCATGGCCTGGCTGGCCGCGGCGCTGGCCGCGGTGGGCGCCTCATGCCTGGTCCTCGGGCCTGACGGAATCAGGGCCTACATCGCCCTGACGCTGGACTTCGCCGCAAACGCCTACTACCTGCGGTGGTCGCTGGTGCCGATCGTGGGTGGCGGCGTCGCCTGGGCCGTGGCCGTGGTCGCGATCACTCTTGCAATCATCTGGCTCGCCTGGCGTACGCGGCAGCAGGGCCTCGAGATCACGATCTCGATCGGGGTCATGGGCTCACTGCTCATCAATCACCACATGACGCCGGGCGACCTGATGATGCTGTTGCTGCCGGTCTGGCTGCTGCTTCGGGCGGGCGGAAGCCTGGTCCGCGATGGTGCGCTTGCCCTCGCTTGGGTGGGAGGCTGGCTCAGCTTGATTTTTCCGGTGCTCGTGATCGTGGTCGCCTCGGCCACGCCTGCGGCCATTTTCGTCGACAGCCTTCGCTCGGGCAGGCGGCTCCGGTCGGGTCCCTCTGAGCTGGCGCGCGAAGCGGCCCGATAGGGCTTCGCCGACCCCGCGCGGTGGGGGTCTTGCCTAAGTTGCGGTGTGGGCGCTGCAGGCGTGGATGCCGTTTGGCGTCAGCTGCAGAACCCTGACGGCCCTGCCCCGCATCCGGTCACACCGCCAGCAGAAGACGACGGCGTCGATTCCTCCCGGGAGGACTCCCTTCAGCAGCACCTCTCGCTCTTTTTGATGAAGCAGCCAGCAAAGGATGAAATGCATCAAGCCGGAAGAATGTATCGGGAATCCGCCGACAAAACACGGGAAAGGCAGTTAAGAAACTGTGAAACAGCGTCAGGGGGACTCGATTCGGTCGATCTTTGCCGCCAGGACGAAGTCGTTTTCGGTCAGCCCACCCGCCGCGTGGGTCCAGAGCACGACATGCAGCGAGCCATAGGTGAGGTGGAGGTCAGGGTGGTGGCCTTCGGCCTCGGCGATCGGGGCTATCCGGTCGATTAGCTCCACCCCCGGCATGAAGCGTTTGAACTTGAAGGTGCGGATGAGCTGGAGGTGCCCGTCCGATTGGCTGACGGTCCAGCCGGGAAGGTCGTGCAGGAGGCGGTCGATCTCCGCCGGCGCAAGGGTCGGGGTGCCAGGCCGACAGACCACGCAGTGTCGCTCGGCGAGGGGGATGGCCACTCCGTGAGATCGTACGAGGGTGGGTAGAATGATTCCGCCCATGGGCGGCTAGCTCAGTGGGAGAGCGCTTGCCTCACACGCAAGAGGTCGTTGGTTCAAACCCAACGCCGCCCACCAAACAGCGGCCCCGTCGT
>VBFH01000037.1 GCA_005883575.1 Chloroflexota bacterium
ACGCTGACGAAGCTCACGAACCCCTACTGTTGCCATGTGCTATTTGTAGCACAAACTTAAGGTGGAGCGGGAGACGGGGGTCTTCATCCCCGGTACCACGGACCGCATCGAATTCATTTACCGGTTTGCGAACGACAGCTTGAACGACGAATAACCATGCACCCGGGCTGCCTGTTCGGGGCCCCGGCGGCGGACCCTGACCTAGCCAACAAATCCTGTTATGAGGCGGACCCAGCTTTACAGAACGCGAACACCTACCTCGAGTCGCAGGGCCAATGATCCAACTCGAGATGTCTGCGTTCGATGCATTGAAAGGGCGCCGGCGCTCTCAGTTCGGCGCCGTCCGCCGCATGTAGCGGTGCCTAGTCAGTCGCGGCGCTAGCCGTCAATTAGCCGGGCTCTTAGGCTGCCACCTGCAACACGGCGCATAGGTGTCAGCTTCTTGTTGAGTACCGGCGCGGCGCGTGGAGCTGCAGCGGCACGTCGCCTCTCACAACCGTGCCGCGGCCGGGCTGAGATTCGATCATCAGCATCCCACCCGCAGCACCAAGGCGGTCGCGCATGTTAGCCAGCCCTCCGCCTTCCTGCTCCGGTACCTCGAAGCCGCGCCCGGAGTCGCGCACTTCGAAGTAGAGACGGTTGTCGTCCTGATGCAGACGAAGCGCGGTACGCGCCTCTGGCCCGGCGTGCTTGGCTGCATTCTGGAGCGCCTCGACGCAGCAGAAGTACACCGCGGACTCGATCTCGGCCGGGAAGCGCCCGAGGCCGTCGGCGTCCAGCTCAGCAGGGGGGGTGAGCTTCCGGCACGCCGCGGCGAGCGCGTCGCCAAGGCCGGCACTGGAGAGCAGCGGCGGGTAGATGCCGTGGCCGAGTGCACGCAGTTCTTCGAGGGCGGCCTCTACCTCCTGGACCAGCTCCTCGAGGAGGCGACGCGCGCGCTCTGGCTCGGCGGCGGAAATCCTTTCGATCAGGCGCGCCTTGACCGAGACCGAGAGCAGGTATTGCTGGGCTCCGTCGTGCAGGTCGCGCTCGATCCGCTTCCGTTCGGAGTCAGCGGCCGCTACCAACCGGGCGCGCGATGCCTGAAGCTCGGCGGCCTGGCGGCGCAGCTGCCCGAGGGTTGCCCGCAGGGTGGCGTCGAGGCCGCCCCGGTAGAGTCCGACGCCGATATCACGGGCCAGCTCTTCGAGCAGTCCGTCCGCTTCCTCAGCGAGGCGCTTGGGCCGCCGGGCCCGGCCCACAACAAGACTCCCGAGTAATTCGCCGGCATGGCTGACCGGCGCCAACCGAAGAAATTCGCCTTCCGGCCGCCCAGCAAGCAAATCCGGCATCCACGTTCGCACCCAGGCGGGACCCGAGACCGGCGTGTTGAGGATCACCGGCTTGAGTTCAGTTGAGATCGGCAAGGCGCGAGCGGCTGTCGGCGGATCGGCGACCTGGAGGCGAAGCCTTCCCGACTCCACGATCCAGACCTCGGCCGTGTCCAGAGCCAGAAAACTGCGGAGCGCCTCGACGACCTCCCGTAGCAGCACATCGATCGGGTCGCCGCGGACCATCCGGCTTGTGAACGATGCGCGGACAAAGTCGATCGCCTCCAACGTGGCCGCGCCACGCCGCTTCCGACGGCGGTCCGAGACGAAGGCAGCGACCAGAGCTGCCGCAGCCAAGCCGGCCAGCGCCACGACCACCCCCACTCCGAAGGGGTCCGGCTGAGGCACGAACCTGTTTCAGTCCATCAGCCGGAGAGCGTCAGCGGCCGGCAGGCGCGAGGCGCGCATAGCAGGCCCGATTGTGACAGCAAGCGTCGCCGCCAGCACCAGGACGATCGCACTCGCCAGCGCGCCGCTGTCCACGTTGAACTCACGATTGTAGGTTGAGGTCACTACTAGGTAGCCGAGCAGCAGGCCGGCGGTGACGCCGACCGCGATCCCGATGGCCGCGGTCAGGATCGCCTCGACGACCAGACCCCCGACGACACGGCGCGGCGAGAAGCCCAGAGCGCGCAGCACGCCGATCGGCCGGCGACGCTCGACGACTGCACGCAGCCCGGCTATGCCGAGAGTGAGCAGCCCGATGGCAAGGCCCAGACGCATCAGCGTGTCGATGACGGCCAGGATCGCCTTGATGGCGGCGAGGTAGCCGCTGACCTCGGACCTGAAGGTGTGCGCGGTCACACCCTGCTCGAAGAGCTCGCTCTCGATGGCACGGGCCAGCCCTTCGCGATCCACCCCCGGACGAGCCGCCACGAGCAAGGTCGAACCACTGACCGCGAGATCGAACCCGCTGAACGAGCGGGGCGATCCGATCAGTCCGTTGAAGATCGCGTAGACCGGCTGGGCGACGACCGTGAAGTGAACAGGGCCGGTCGGCGTCCACATGGTGATCGTGTCGTCGACATGTGTCGTGGCCGCGACCACGAGCCCGGGGTCCTCCCGCATCGCGCGCCAGACCGACGCGTCATCGGGGAAGCGCTGGGAGCGGGTCGACAGGTGGAGGGGCGGGTTGGCCAGCTGAGCCTCGCTCAGCGTGTAGAGCGGCACGTAGGTCGAGGCTCCACCCGCGTAGCCGGTGCTGTTGGGGGCCAGAAAGCGGCCCAGGTAGAGCCGGGTCGGGATGACCTCCGCCCGGGCGATCTGAGCCTGAAGCGCCGGCGACAGGGTGATCGCCGGCTGGGCGGAGCGCACGATGACGTCGAAGCCGGCCGAGTCGCGCGCGTAATCGGGCTGATAGCTCCCGCCAACCACGGCAAAGACGGTGATGGCTGCGAGCACGATCCCGAAGGCTCCAGTCGTGAGGCCGGTCCGAAGAGGACGCCTGGTCATGTAGGCCACCGGGGCACGCAGCGTCGCCCCCAGCCGGGGGCTTACCAGGGCCAGAAAGCGGTCGACCAAGGCGAGATTGGCGGCCACCACCAGGGAGAGCCCGAAGACGGAGACGACGATGCCGACGAAGAAGACGGCGAAGGCCGCGTTGTCCTCGGAAGAGAGCGGGGTGGTCGCCTGCACGACTAGAGCCCAGGCCAGGATGAGTGTCCCGGCCAGGGTGTAGCGAGCGCGATCCTCGATCCAGCGGCGGCCGGCCCAGGTGGCGCCGACGATCATCAGGGTCGCGCCGAGCACGCGGCCCGCACCACCTCCGGCGAGGGCGATCGCGAAACCGGCGGCAGCCAGCAGGCCAGCCGCCAGCAGCCGCCAGCGCCGTCCGCCTGTCGAAGCCGGCTCCGGTAGGTCGCGAATCGCCGCTGAGATGGCGAACCGGGCCGTCCGCAGGGCGGCGGCGGCCATGGTGACGACGGTCAGCATGGCTGCCAGCGAGACCGCCACGGCAACCGTCTCAGGCCGCACCGCCAACTGGTAGCCGGTGCTCTCGCTTCCAGAGAGCGCTGCGCCCGCTTCGGCCACGACCGGGCCGAGGTAGCGGGCGAGAGCAAGGCCGGGGAGGACGCCGACCACCGCCCCGGCCAGGCTGTAGAGCGCGCTTTCGAGGACGGAGAGGAAGACCAGGCCCGAGCGGCTGAGGCCGAGCGCGCGCAGCGTCCCCAGCCGCCGCCGCCTTTCCTCGGCCAGCATCAGGGTCAGGTGGACGACGACGGTCGCGGCGGCGGCGACCACCAGCAGGCTCATGGTCACCAGAGTGGCTCGGGCCGACTGCGTGGACCGCTCAGCTTGCCGCACCTGGGCCGCCTTGGCCTCGTTGACTTCGAGGCCCGGGACGCCAAGGCCGGCAACGGCCTCCCTCACCGCCGGCAGGGAGCGGCGACCGGCCGCGATGCCGGCGAGCCCGTCGCCTGGCGTGGACAGCCGGACCACGTTGATCTGGTTGCCAGCGCCGGTCAGCGAGGGGATCGAGCCCAGCGGTGCGAAGAGGGTCCGGCCGAGGCCGAAGGCACCGGGTCCCTCGAGCTTGACGACGCCGGCGACCAGGACCTCGGCGGAGCTGGCGCCGGCGCTGATTCGCAGCCGGTCACCGGCCTGGGCGTGGAGGGCGTCAGCCAGGTCGCGGCTGACCAGCACGCCCGCTGGCGGCAGGTCATCACCGTACGTTCGGCGGCCGTCGACGAGATGGAAGGCCCCGAACGGCCGCTGCCGGGAGGCATCGAAGCCGTAAAGGCGGACGCCGGTGTCGCTCGCTCGCTGGTCGAGGTCGGCCACCGCTCCGACCAGGTCGAGGCCGCCCTGCACGCCGTCAATGCCGGTCGCCAGATTGCGGTCGGCCGCCAGCCGGTCGGCCACCGAGGCGTCGAAGAGAGCGCCGTTGGCGGTGACGGTCACGTCGACCTCCCCCATCGACAGGTACGCGTTCTGCGTGACCGAGGCCTCGGTCGAGTCGGCCGCTACCAGACCAGCGGTGATGCCCATGCCGGCCAGGGCCAGGCCGGCGACGACAAGTCCGGTCTGAAGCCCGCCCCGCCAGGCCTCGCGGAAGGCGAGCCGCGCCAGCAGCGGGCGCCGGAGAGCCAGTAAGGCAAGGACTCCGTAGACCGCGAGGAAGGTCCCGATCACAAACCACGACCAGGCGCTCATGTCGCGGCACCCTCGACGCCGGCTCGCGCTGCCTCCTGGATGCGGCCGTCGCGCATTCGGATGACGCGGCTCGCGCGTTCAGAAACTTGAGGGTTGTGGGTGACGAGCACGATCGTCTGGCCCTCCCGGTTCGTCTTCACCAGCAGCTCAGTGATGACGTGGGTGACCTCGGTGTCGAGGTTGCCGGTCGGTTCGTCCGCCCACACGACTGCCGGCTTATGGACCAGGGCCCGTGCCACGGCGACCCGCTGCTGCTCGCCGCCCGAGAGCTGGTCGGGCCGGTGTCGTGCGCGCTGGGCGAGCCCAAGAGTCTCCAGCATCTCCTCGGCCCGGCGGCGAGCTGCCCGAGCCGGTACGCCCTGCAGCAGGAGCGGGATCTCCGTGTTCTCGACGGCGGTGAGGACGGGCAGCAGGTTGAAGGCCTGGAAGACAAACCCCATGTTCCGCGCCCTGTAGGCCGTGCGGTCGCGGTCGGACATCGTCGTAAGGTCAGCCCCGTCGATCACGACCCGGCCTCCGTCGAAGCGATCGAGCCCGGAGAGGCAGTTGAGGAGGGTCGTCTTCCCGGAGCCGGACGGCCCGACGATCGCGACCATCTCCCCACGCCGGACCTCGAGGTCGACGCCGCGCAGCGCTTCGACGGCGGTCGCGCCGCGGTAGACCTTGCGCAGCCGCTGCGCGACGACCATCGGTTGCGAGTCGTCGCCCCCCATCGAGGTGTCCTCCAACGAAGCCGTTTGAAGTTGGCGCAACTTACTTCCAGACCTCCTGGCCAGCAGCCTAGTCGCACGCCGGCCGTCCAGGCGACCGTGCTGGCTGGTGTTTCCAGCCCCGGCCAACCTCGGGGTTAAGGCGCCGTTGGCCTCAGGCCTGTTCGGGGGCCCGCCTGTCCGCGAGGAAAAGCAGCGTTGCCCTCACCCTCCGGTGAATCTCGGGCTCCTCGCTGAGACCGAGCTTGGAGAAGATCGAATTGATGTGCTTCTCCACTGATGATTCGGCCAGAAAGAGCGCGCGCGCGATGGCCGCGTTGCTCTTGCCTTCTGCGACCGCCGCGAGAACGTCGCGTTCGCGCGCCGTCAGGACTCCAAGCGGCGACTCCTGCCTTGCCGCCCGGGCGGCGATCAGCGCTTCGACCACCTTCGGATCCACGACCGATCCGCCAGCGACGACGGCTCGGAGCGCAGAGGCGATCTGCTCGACGTCATTCACGCGCTCCTTTAAGAGGTAGGCCCGCCCGCTCGAACCGCCTTCGAAAAGCTGGAGTGCGTACTCTGCGTCTGCGAACTGGCTCAGCGCGACAACGCCGATGGCCGGCCTACTCCGGCGCAGTTGGTGAGCAACCTCGATTCCCTCGGCGGAGTGACCCGGTGGCATTCGAATATCTGTGAGGACGGCGTCCGGTCGTTCCCGCTCGATGGTTTCCAGCAGGTCATCGCGGCCTTCGCAGACTGCCACGATGTCGATGTCCTCGACGGTCGCGAGCAGCTGGCGCAAGCCTTCCCTGACCAGCAGGTTGTCCTCTGCCAGGACGACTCGGATCGGCACGCTAGAAGGATTATCGGATGGCCCGAGCCGTCTCGCTTTTTGGCGTTGTCTCCGTTCCGGCTTTCACCGAAGGAGTCAACCATCATGACGGCGACCGCGGCCGGCTCGTCCATCGAGGGGACGTGCCCGAGGTCCGATGGCCGCATCAGCTCCATCCGTCGGCCTCGTTGGTGTGACACCTACCGCCACGGCGTGCGGGTGGCTGCCACCGTGCACGCATGTCGATTTCGTAAGGGCAGCATGCACCCCTGGATCGTGCTGGCTTCCCACAAGATCTCCGGCCTTCAGGGTTTGGCTGAGTCGCACGCCCGCCTACGGTGCGCTGGTCATGCTGACCGCGATCGGATCCCCCCTGGCAATGGCCGTAGCCTCCGCCGAAGCGGTCCGGACCGACCTCAAGCTGGCAGTCTCCAGAACGGCGGCCGGCCTCATCAAGAGCTGGAGGGGACAGGGCGAGCGCAGCCAGATCCTGCGCTTCGTCCAGCCCTCCCTCATCGGCCTGATCGACGGCACCATTTCGACGCTGGCGCCGATCTTCGCGGCCGCCTTCCTCGTCGGCTCACACGGCGCCCTCCTGGTGGGCCTGGCGGCGTCGCTGGGGGCCGCGATCAGCATGGGCCTCTCGGAGGCGCTTTCCGACGACGGTGAGCTGAGCGGGCGGGGGAACTCTTTGGTCCGCGGCACCCTGACCGGGATGGCGACCTTCGTCGGCGGAACTTTCCACGCTCTCCCCTTCCTGATCAGCGACACCCAGACAGCGCTGAAGGTCGCCTACGTCGTGGTCGGGATAGAGCTCATCACCATCGCCTGGGTGCGCCGGCGCTTCCTCCAGGTCCCGCTTCACCGCTCGCTGATCCAGGTCACCATGGGCGGCTTCGTGGTGGCCGGCCTCGGCGCCCTCATCGGCCATGCCTAGCCGGCGGAAAGAACTCGTTATTGCGGCCTCATTCGCTGTCTTGGCCCGCTCCTTGGACGGTCACGACGAGCCTGGCTCTAGCTGGGGGACCTGGGGGCTTGCGGACAGCATGGGAGTTTCAGTAGATGACATCGCTCTTCCCTTCTCTCTTTGAGGCGGTCGTTTCTTGGGAATCCTCGTTCTTTGGGTGCTTGCCTTCCTGATTTGGGCTGTCAGGCATTCAAAAAAAGGGGAAGAGGAGGCAAGACTTCTTGCCCTTGAACGCGCTCGCAATCGTAGTAGGGATAGCAATCGCATACGCGCGCATCGGCGTGCTTCCGAACTGGCTGTTCTATCCGGGAGAAACACTATTTGTCGTTGGAAACTCTTTCGCGCTTTGGTCAATGTCGCTTTTGGGCCGCTACGAATCCGCGTTCGTGCAGGTTTTGCCTGATCACAAGGTGATTGAAAACGGTTTCATCTGGTAAGGGGAAAAGAGCGAGATTCTCAACCTGCCCGACCACAATTCCAGATTCGCGCTGGCTTCGGTTGCCTTTCTCAGCCTCAACGGCGCCGTCTTCAGCGACGAGTCTAGAGAAAATGCTGCGCAGTCAGAAATCTGGTGGGCCGAGCATCCCACCAAACTCCCCACTCACGATCCGTGCGGTGGCCGTCCCACGCGAAGCTTGGAAACCATCTTTGAGAGATTCGTACTGGAGCGGGAGACGGGCTTCGAACCCGCTACCTCGACCTTGGCAAGGTCGCGCTCTACCAAGTGAGCTACTCCCGCTCGGCCAGAGGTTCGATTTTACCCGGCGGGGCCAGGACCGCCAATCACGTCGTCGCGGGCAACCGGCAGGGCGCGAAGCGCCGGCCCCAACGATCCCGCATCGCGTTCACTCGCACAGCCGATTCGTGCAGCTTCGTCCGGTCCAGATGGCCAGAGAGGGCGGCGACGCGCACCGCCGCGATGGCCTGGGCTTCGTAAGACGGGTCGGCACTCCCCAGCAGCAGCATGTCGTTGCCCGCCGCAAGGGCCATTACCGATGCCTGAGGAAGGGACCATCGCGCGCCGATACCGCCCATCGACAGCGAATCGGACATGATCACACCTTCAAAACCAAGCTGCGAGCGCAGGCGAGAGACCACCTGCGCTGAGAACATCGCAGGCAGCCGATCCCTGCTGAGACCCGGCACGTAGACGGCGGTCACCATCACCGCATCCGCGCCGGCGGCGACACCGGTCTGAAAGCCGGGCATCTGCACTTTCTCCCAGGTTGGCTCTGACTCCGAATCCGTCGGGATGGCGACATGCGGGTCTCCGGCTGCTCCGCCCAGGCCCGGGAAATGCTTCAGCGTCGCCCCCACTCCCCCGTCGTGCAATCCCTGCACCGCGGCGCCCACCAGCGGCGCGACCAGAGCCGGGCTCGCACCAAAAGACCGGCCACCGATGATGGCGTCAGCCTGATTCGTGCGTACATCCGCGACCGGGGCCAGGTTCAGATCAACGCCGGCTGAACGCAGACCCGAGCCGTTGATCCCTTCCAGCTGGCGGACCCGAGCAGGACCGCCCGACGCCATGACGACGGGCCACGGTGGTGCAAAGCTCGCCTTCACGTTCGCGACCTCGCCACCCTCTTCGTCGAGCATCACCAGGGTCGGGTGCTCCTGGCACGCTTCCGAGGCCAGTGTCTGCAGTTGGTCGCTCCATGCGCGCACACCGGCGGGCGAACCACCGAAGTTCGGCGTAAACAGGAGCACCCCGCCGATGTGATTGGCCAAAAGCAGAGGCCGCACCGTCGGCCAGCCGATCGTGCCCTTCCACGAGATCACCATCAACGCGCCGATGTCGGCGTCCAGGTCCCAGCTCTGGTCGACCGGCGGTTCTGAGACAGGCGAAGGCGCCGCCACCGCCACAGCCACGCGAGGCCGCGAAGGCTGCCCGATCGACACGAGAGCGGAAAGCAGAATGACGACGAGAACGAGACCAAGCTGAGAGAGCGTCTGCCCCCGCAAGACGGCAGAAGTCTAGCGGCGGAAGCGGTTCCTCAATGCAAGCGCGAGAAGCCCGGCGCCCCAGAACGCGGCCATCAGCGGCAAGACCAGGGTCGGGCTCAGATGCGGCAGCCCAGCGCTCTCCAGGAACCCATACCCAAACGTCACCAAGGCGGTCGCGACCATCGAGAACCCCAACGCCTGCATCTGGGTCCGCTTCTGCACCTCGTCCAGCCGCCCAAGCCGGCGCACTGTCAGCGAGATCACAATCCCGGCTGGCGCCACCGGCAGGACGGCGACGAAGTACCTCCAGGAAGCGTCCGAGTTGGCCGCAACGACGGTCACCGACCCCACCAGAACCATCAGATAGGCCAGGATCGCGAACCCGAACTGGATCTGCGTCTTGTAGGTGGTCCACGCGGCCATCGGTGCCACAGTTCCCGCCCACACACCGGACTGCGGGGGCGACGCAAACTCGACCGGCGCCGGCGGGTTCGTGCGCTCGAACGGCGATGCCGGGTGGGTGAACAGAGGGTCGACCGGCACCTCAGCCGGCGGCGCAGGGTTCTGGTCGCTCACAGCACCGGGATGGTACCCGCCGGACGCCCCGACCAAGCCTTCTTAAAGATTGACGGTTTAGCCTCCCGCGGCTATAACCTACCGGCCAGCCGCAGTCAGCCTCGTAGAGGGAGGAACCCCACATGCGCCGGTCGCCCCAGCTGTTTTTTTCGCTGCTCGCCGCCGTTGTTCTGCTCCTCGCCACCGGCGCGACAACCAGCGCTCACCAGACCAGAACCACCTTCATGAAGGTCAAGCTGGCCCACACCCAGAGGCCGCACCACACGAGCAACCTCTTCTATCACGGCGGCGCGATCGAGCCAAGCGCTCAGGTCTACATCGTCTACTGGGGCCAGCAGTGGGCGAGCGGGTTCAGCACCGGGGGCTACACCAGCGCCCAGGCCCAGACATATGTTGAGGACTTCTTCGGCGGCGTCGGTGGCAGCTCGTGGGCCAACTCGACGACCCAGTACTGCCAGGGGGTCGCCAACGGCACAACGCAGTGCGGGTCGGCGGGAGTCCACCCGACGAACCCGAACAACGAGCTCGCCGGCACCTGGACCGACAACAGCTCCGTTCCGGCCACCCCGACCCAAACCCAGATCGCCAACGAAGCCGCCGCGCTGGCAGCCCATTTCGGCGGCGTCAACACCAACGCGGACTACATGGTCTTCACGCCGACCGGCCACTCCGAGAACGGCTTCGGCACAAGCTGGTGCGCCTACCACAGCTCGAGCGGCAACCTCTCCTACTCCTACATGCCCTACCAGCCCGACGCGGGCACGTCCTGCGGCATGAACTTCGTCAACGGCCTCAACAATTCGTTCGGCAACGGCTACTTCGACGGCTTCTCGATCGTCGGCGGACACGAGTACGGCGAGACTGTCACCGACCCCTACCCCAGCTCCGGATGGCTCGACAGCCGCGGCGCCGAGAACGCCGACAAGTGCGCCTGGATCAGCTCCGGGCAGGGCGCTGCATCGAACATCGCGCTCGGCAGCCAACATTTTGCGGTCCAGTCGCTCTGGAGCAACGCCTTCAACAGCGGAACTGGAGGCTGCGTCCTCTCCTACTGAAAAGTGATGAGCAGATGGATTGCCGTGGCGATCCTGATCGGGGCCGTAGGTGCCTGCGGCCCCTTCTGCGGGAACGGCAAGCTCAACCTCTCCAAGGCAGAGCTCAACCCTTTGTCGTTCACGTGCCCCGCGCACGCAACCGACTACAGCTACGACATCAAAGGGACGTTAGAGGCCGACAACCAGACGACCGGGTCGATCACGATCAAGTCGATGGCCACCAGCGCGAAAGTGGTCAAGCTCGAAGGAAACTGGGGCATGAAGGTCGGCGATGAGAGCAGCGCGGAAGACATCCAGTTCTCACCGAAGACACTCGGCTCAGGATCGAAAACGACGATCAAGTTCACGACGCCGTGGAGCTGCAGCGACTCCGGCAACAACCCCACCGAGACGTACGCCGACTTCAAGATCGTGCTCAGCATCATCACCAACAGCGGCACCTATAAGGTGGATCTACCCAACCACCGCATGAGGATGGCCTAAACGCGCGCCGCGAACCGGTCCACGTAGTTCACGTCGCCAAGCTTCTTCAACATCGCAAGCCCCGCCTCGGTCTCTGCGGCGTCGCCGGCGATCAGCCCACACTCCGCTCGAGCCCGCCCGAGCTGAGGCTGCGCCCCCATCCGTTCCCACATCGCAATCGCGGCCGACATATCGGCAGCGTCGTTTCGCGCCAGCGCTCGGGCCCGCAGGACCTGGGCCTCGAGGAGAGGAAATCTGCTACGGTTCGCGCGCGCCAAACCCCGCTCGAGAAGCTGCTCCGATAGCATCTCCCGGCGGTCGGACGCCAGGCTGATCCGGCGTTCGATGCATTCGGCCGGAGCCTCAGCGGGACCTAAGCTGTCGCTGTCCGTCAGCCCCGGCTCGCCGCGGGCGTAAGGGTCATACGCACGGTAGAAGTGACCTGCCGCAAATCGAGCCAGTATCGATTGCATCGCTTCCGCTGCCGTCCCAGCGAGTCGGGCGTCACCGCGGGCACGACCGATGTCGAGGCCGACGGAGAATCCGCGCAGAGCGTATCCGGCCGCGTGCTTGCCGGCGTCGTGCCACGCCTCGACCACACGCCAGAAGACGTTGACCGCCTCATCCCACCGCCCCAGCATGTTGAGAGCCAGCGCCCGCCAGGAGAACAGGTGCAGCGCCGGGTACGGCGCCTGCCCCGGCAAAAGGCGCGCAGCCATATCGGCCGAGACGCGATCCGTGGCGGCCAGGTCGCCAAGGCAGTACGACATCCACGCCGCCATGGAATGCGCATCGAGCCGTTCGTAGAATCCGAGGCTCGACTCGAACTTGATCCGCTGATAGGCGGCGTCGCGCGCCGCGGCCCAATCACTTTTGGCCTGGCTGGTGCCTCCGAGCGCGTCGAGGGCCATGCTTTCGAGGTCGGCGTCGCCGAGCTCGATCGCCATCTTCCTCGCACGCTCGGCATCCTCGTCCGCCAGCGCCAGCTCCTCGGGCGACGGATCTCGGGTGCCCTGGATCCAGAACGGGAAGAACGCGTCCGCGGCCAGGAACCGCGCGATCGCGTACTTGTCGCGCGCATCCCGCAGCAGGTTCCGACCACGCGCCCGAAGGTCGGCGATGTATTCCTCAGACGGTCGATCACCGACCGAGCCCACCCAGCGCATCGCGACCATCAAGATGCCCGCGAGGGCACGGAGCCGATCGTCTACAGGCGCCTCCTGAGCCTCGTACAGGGCCAGGGCCTGGCGGTAGTCCTCGAGTCCGGTGTCGCCGGCCGTCCAGTCGCCGATCCGCTCGTGCAGGCGCGGGCGCATCGCCGGGTCGACGAAGTCGAACGAGGCGCGGATGTGCCTCACCGCTTCGGGGGTCGCGCCCGCGGCGGCGGCCACGTCCGCGGCTTTGAGGAGCCACTTTGCCGCCTGCTCTCGGTTGCGCAACGTCTCCTGGCCGCCCGGCTCGAGCGCTGAGTACAGGACCGCCGCCTCGCGGTAATGGAAGGCGAGGATCTCGGCCAGCGCCACCTCGCGGCCCTCTCCGACAGCCTCTCCCCACCGCGCAGCGTCGGCATGCAGGCGGGCGCGCTCGAGGCGAGGCAGGGTGCCGTACGCGACCTCCTGGATGAGAATGTGACGGAAGCTGTAGCGATCACCTTCCGCCGGCCGGATCAGGTCGCGGTCGGCAAGGTCCTCGCAGAGCTGCTGCACATGCCTGGCCTCGCCACCTTCGAGCGCGGCGACGCCAGAGGCGCGAAACGCGCGCCCGAAGACGCTGCCCAGCTGGATGACCCGGCGCTCGTCCGGAGGCAGCAGGTCCAGCCGCGCCAGCACTGTCGCCTGCACCGTGTCCGGAAGCCGCTCCAGCGAGCCATGCTCCAGGTAAGAGCGCACAAGCTCGCCTGCGTAGAAGGGATTGCCCTCCGAGCGCTCCGCGACGAGGTTGATCACATCCGGCTCGTCGGTGTCGAGGAGGTGGCGCACCAGCTCGCCGATCGCGCGGCTGCCAAGCGGCTCGAGCGCAAGGGCGAGATGGTTCAGCCGCCCGCCTCCCCAGTTGGGCCGGCGGTCGAGCAGCTCCGGTCGCGCCAGCACGATCATCAGGACGGCGGCGTCGCCGCGCGGCTGCATGACGAACTCGGCCAGGTCAAGGAGGCTTTCGCTCGACCAGTGCAGGTCTTCGAAGACGATCACGAGCGGGTTGTGTCGCGCCGTCGCTTCGAGCGCCGCCCGCCACGCGGCGAAGAGCAGGTCTTTGTCGACGCCTTCGGTGCCGGCCTCCCCGATCGTGGCCGCGAGCAGGCGCGCGTCGCGGTCGGGGTCCTCGACTCCGATCCTGCGCAGCCAGATCCAGATCGCGTCTCGAACCTGGCCCGGTGGCGTGTCCTCGGTGGTACCCGTCAGCGTGAAGAGGACCTGCCGCATGGGCCAGTAGGTGAGCTGCTGCCCGTAGGGCAGACACTGCGCGGTCGCGACCGCTGCGTCGGGCGCAAGAGTCGGAAGCCAGTCCAGAAACTCCTCGACCAGGCGCGTCTTGCCGGTGCCCGCGGGCGCGATCACGCTCACCATCGATGGGCGCTTGTCGTTGACGGCGCGCCGCGCCACCAGCTGCAGCTGCGCCAGGTCGTTTTCCCGGCCGACCAGGGGCAGGCGCACACGGCGCTGGGCCTTGGCCTTGCGCGGGCCCAGCGCCTCACGCGCAGCGACCGGCGCCGACTTCCCCTTGGCGGCCACCTCGAGCTCTTCGCCGAACTCGAAGTTGACCGCGGCGCGCACGGTGCGGTCGCTGACCAGGATCGCCCATGGCTCAGCCGCCTGCTGCAGGCGCGCCGCGACGTTGGTGGCGTCGCCGGTGATGAGGAAGTCGCCCGCGGACTGGTCGCGACTGGCGACGACCTCGCCGGTGCTGACGCCGAAGCGGATCACGAGCCGGCCCGCGAGCCGCGCGTCCTCGCGGATGCGGTCGCGCATCGTCAGCGCCGCGGCGACCGCGCGGTCGGGATCATCGCCGTGCGCGGTCGGCAATCCGAACACGGCCATCACCGCGTCGCCGATGAACTTCTCCACGGTTCCGCCGTGCTGCTCGACCGCCTCGCGCGCGATCGAGTAATAGCGAGTCAGGAGGCGCCGCATCTCCTCGGGGTCCAGCTTTTCGCCCAGCGCGGTCGAGCCGGCCATATCGGCGAAAAGGACGGTGACGATGCGGCGCTCCTCGGCAAAAACGGCCATGGGGCCGCTTAGCCTACCAACCGCTCAGGCCCTGGCTGGGAACCTCACTCGATCCAGCAGGTGAAGCGCGATCCAGAAGATGAACACCGCATTGAGCGCGTGCAGCGCGGAGATGACCCTGATCGGTCCCTGTGCCGCCGAGCGATACGGAAACAGGAGCAGTGACTGCAGAACCACCAGTCCGAACATCGAGGCCGTCAACAGCAGCGTCCGCCTGTCGATCCCGGCATACCAGCCGAACGCGACCAGGACCAGCGGCAGCACCCCGACGAGAAACGGGTTGACCGTCGTGTGCCAGAAGAAGAGCGAGGTGTCCACGAAAATCCCCAGACCGGCGAGGAAGAACTGGAGCACCGTCGCCGCCACGACGATGTAGATGCCGATGTCGTACGCCTGGCGAGCTCGGGCTTTCATTCGGGCGTAACCATATCGCCTAACCAGCCAGGCCTGCCTCATAGGCCAGGATCACCGCCTGGACGCGGTCACGCAGCTCCAGCTTGTCGAGCAGATGCGCGACATGCGTCTTGACCGTCGTCTCGCTGACGTGCAGCCTGGCGGCGATCTCGGCATTGGTGAACCCACGCGCGACCTCGCCCAGCACCTCGCGCTCGCGCTCGGTGAGGGTATCGAGCTCTTTGGATTTCCGCGACACCCGTTCGGGGCGCTTCGCAAACTCTTCGATGAGCCGCTTCGTGACGGATGGCGCCAGCAGGGCTTCGCCGCCCGCGACGACGCGGATGGCGCGGATCAGGTCCTCGGGCGGAGCGGCCTTGAGCAGGAACGCGGACGCACCCGAGGCCAGCGCGTCGAAGACGTACTCGTCGAGCTCGAAGGTCGTGAGGATGACGATGCGCGTGATGCCCGCGACCTGCCTTGTCGCCTCGATGCCGTCGACGCGCGGCATGCGGATGTCCATCAGCGCGACGTCAGGCCGCTCGCGGCGAACGAGGTCGATGGCTTCCTGCCCGTCGCCGGCCTCGCCCGCGACCTGCATGTCCGGCTGTGTTTGGACGATCATCCGAAAGCCCGCGCGCACCAGCGCCTGATCGTCGGCGATCGCGACGCGGATCAACGCCCGACCGGGAGCTTGGCCTGCACCTTGAAACCTCCGAGCGCTGACGTCCCTGTGCTCATCTCCCCGCCGAAGATGGCGACCCGCTCGCGCATCCCGATCAGTCCGTGCCCGTTTGACGTGGTTGCCTGCGGACCGGAGCCGTTGTCGCTGACAGTAACCGCCAGGGCGCCGGGCCCGTAATCGATGAGCACCTCGAGCCGGTTGGCATTTGCGTGCTTGAGTACGTTGGTGATCGCCTCCTGGACGATCCGGTAGGCGGAAAGATCCACCGCCGCGGGCAGCCGGCGCTTGTCGCCCGTCACCTTCAGCGTCGTCTCAAGTCCTGCATCCCGCGCCGGCTTGAGGAGCGCGTCGATGTCGTCAAGTGTTGGCTGCGGCACAAGGTCGGGGGCGCCAGGGCTCTTGCGAAGGACACCGAGGAGCTTGTTCAACTCACTGAGCGTGTCCCGCGCGCCCTGCTCGATGGATTCGAGCGTCTCTTCGCTCGCGTTGCCCGAGACCCGCGCGGCGCCGGCCTGGATCGCCATCACGCTCACGTTGTGGGCGACGACGTCATGCAGTTCGCGCGCGATGCGCAGGCGCTCAGCCTCCGCAGCCTCTTCCCGCTCCTTCTGGTGGCGCGCCACCAGCTCGGCGAAGAATGTGCGCCGCGAGCGCATGTAGTCGCCGATGACCCACGCGACGAGCGAAAGAGCGCCGGCGGGGATGATAAGACGCACGGTCTGGAAGTCACCGAGGACCAGGAAAACGATCGCGACGAGGATCACCACCATCGCGGCGCCGGCGACGAAGATCCGCACGCGCGAGCGGTCGTACACCGAGACGGCGTAGACGGCGAAGGCGAGCCCCAGACCTGACGGCTCGCGGTCGTTGCTGACGAGAATCGTTGCGCCGTTGAGCACCACGACGATCGCCAGGACGATTACGGGATACCTCCGTCGCCACCACAGCGCCCCGGCCTGGATGGCGACCCCCGCCGCCAGCGCCACGATCACAGAGCTTCGGAGGGCGACCGAGCTGACTATGAGTGGCAGCATGCCGGTGAACAGCGCCAAAGCAACGACGAGCGCATCGGTAAGCCGCGGCCGGCCGGTGATCCAGGACCACGGCCGGCCGCGTACGTTTTGGGCCCCCCGCGAATTCACGGCGAAGCCTCGGAATTCGTGGGGATCCGGTGTCGCGGAGAGCTGAGGCCTATGTGACATCCCTCAGCCGGAGCAGGCCGGCGGCCACGATCATCAGCCCGACACCATAAGCCGCCAGCACGAGCACTGCATGCTCCGCGCTGATCGCGGGCGCGATCGTCCGGCCGAAGGCCGGTGAGGTGAAGCTTTGCGTGAGCGCGGTCGCGTTCTGTCCAACGAAGAGGTTGCCGACCCACTGGTAGGCGCCGCTGTTGATGCTGTCGATGAAGCGAACCGCGATGATTTCCACGGCCAGCAGGTAGATCAGGCCGGCGCCCAGCGCCGCCGCCGACTGCCGGATCAGCACACCAAGCCCGAGGCCGATGGCTCCCTCAACCACGAAGATGAGCCAGATCACGCCGAAGCCCTTCGCGATGTCGATCCCTGCCGGCCAGGTGATCGCGTGCCCCTGGAACAAAGCGACCACAGTGCTCAACGCGGCGCCGGCGACGAACAAGGCGACCGCCATGATCCCCATCCACAGGCTGAAGACCACAACACGTCCGGCCCAGACGGTTAGACGTCCGGGGCGCTGGGTGAACATCGTCTTGAGGGTTGACCATGAGAATTCAGAGCCGGCGTAGATCGCACCGAGGACGATCGCTATTGCACCGCCGACGGCGCCGGCGCCCATCACCTGGTTGACGAACTGGTCGGGAAAGAGGGTCAGGATGTTGACGGCTCCGCGGTCCCCGGTCGACGGATGAAGAGCCTGGTACCAGCTGAGGAAGTAGACGAGCGCGGTGATGGCCGTGACGAGGCCCGCAGACACGAAAAAGGCGGGCCGGAAACGCAGCTTGCGCCACTCAGACCTGATGGTTGCGATCATGACCCTTGCTTCTCCCCTGTCAGCTGGAAGAACACTTCCTCCAGCGATCTTTCGAATAGCCGCAGCTCGCTGACGCCGATGCCGGCGCCGACCAGCTGGCGGTTGATCTCGACACTGTTTTCCGGTTTGGTCTTGAGGTGGATCGCGCCGTCCTGCCGGCTGATCGCAGCCGCCCCGTAAATGCGGGTCAGGACCTCCTGCGCCTGCTCGATCGGTTGAGCGCGCACGAGCACTCCCTCTTCGCCGAGCAGTTCCTGCACGGTCGATTGCGTGACGAGCTTCCCGTTGCTGATCACCCCGACCCGGTCGCAGATCTGCTCGACCTCGCCCAGAAGGTGGCTAGAGAGCAGCACCGTGCGGTCGCCCTGCCCGATGTCCTTGATGAGTTTGCGCATCTCGGCCATGCCCTGGGGGTCGAGGCCATTGCTGGGCTCGTCGAGGATGAGCAGGTCGGGGTCCTTGAGCAGCGCGGCCGCCACGCCCAGGCGCTGCTTCATGCCGGTCGAGTAGGTGCCGAACTTGCGTCCTGCGCGGGTGCTGAGCTCGACGATGTCCAGCACCTCGTCGACTCGCTTCTGGTTCACCCTCGCCAGGTCGGCGACGACCCTCAGGTTCTCCCGACCGGAGAGATAGGGGTAGAAGCCGGGCGACTCGATCAGGGAGCCGATCCTGGCCAGTCCGGACGGGTGGCCAGGCGCGTGGCCGGCGACGGTTGCCGCGCCCGAGGTCGGCCGGATGAGGCCGACGAGCATGCGCAGGGTCGTGGTCTTCCCAGCCCCGTTCGGGCCGAGGAAGCCATAGACCTCGCCACGCCGCACGCTCATGTCGACGGAGTCGACGGCGAGGACTCCGCTGCCATACCGCTTGGTGAGACCGTGGGTCTCGACTATCGTCGTGCTGGTGTTTTCCATGACGATCACGCTAGGTGTCGCGGGGCGCGTGGTCGTCAGCCTCAAGATCGATCTTTGGTCTCATCCTCATGGATGAGTGGAGGTGCCGGTTAAGGGGCACCGACCAACGGGTAGTCCGGACGGACCGAGTTGAAGTCCGAAGCAAACCTCGGATAGTCCGGACTATCCGGGGATTCGGTGCCTGCGCCGACCGGCGACCTTCTTGGGCAAGAATTACGTTCTAACGGTCGACTGGTGGTCAAACGACCCGAAGTACGCACCGGCCTTGCAGTACCACCGCCAGATGCTTGCTCACTTGCATGCATGATGTGTGATGCGCGCTTAAGCATCATCAAGGAGTGTCCCGTGAACCAAGGCGCGATCACCGAGTACATCAAGAGTTCTCTCGACGGCGTCGATGTGGTCGTCGCCTCGAAGGAAATGGGCGCACCCGAGATCGCGTGGGGCGACACGTTCTTCATCTATGACCCGTATCGAGACCTTGACGACACACGGCGGTTTCCCTTCGCGACCATCGTCACCAAGGACTACGGCGACTTCGACGACCGGTCAGACCTCAACCGACCCGGTGTCTTCCGGCTCAACATCGGCGTCAGCAAGGAGACCTACGCATCGCTGTTTCCCGCCGATGGCGCCCACGACTTCAGCGCGCTCGACCGGCTGATGCCGCATCCGGTCTACGGCAAGAACCACTGGGTGTGCCTCCTCAACCCGACTGAGGCCACCTTCGAATCCATCAAACCGCTGCTCGCCGAGGCGCATCAGATAGCCGTCCGCCGCGCAAGTCGCGTCCGCCGATGACCAGTTCGCGCCAAGCCACCATCGCGATCCAAGTCCAGCCTGTGATGATTGCAATCCGCTGGAAGAACCCCGTGGGCGCGTTCGGCCACATGCCGGTGCCGTCCATCGTCGAGACGGTGGTGCTGGCGATGAACATGACGATGATCCCGGCGCCAACCGCAAGCGAGTAGACAGCCCATCGGCGCGCGCCCGGCTCAGACGCGAAGTGCCAGGCCATCACGAAGGCTGCGGCCGGCAGGAGCGTGAAAGCCGCCAGTCCAGCGAGGCCGTGAACCATGCCATGCGTCGTATGCACATGCGCCGCGCCAACGGGGTAGCCGAGCGCGGGATCGGTGCTGAAGATTCCAGCGACCAGCAGAGCCACCGCAAAGAGGGCGAGCAGTACCGGCGCCCCGATCGAGCCGCGAGTCCCTCGCAGCGCCTGACGCAAGCCGATCGCGAAAGCGAGCACAAGGGTGCCGCAGACCAGAAAGTTGACGACCTGCATCCAGCCTCCATCGCCGGTAGCGAGCTGGCTGACGTAATGGCGCCACGCGCTGTAGCCCGGGCGGGTGGCGCCCTCGACCAGGAAGACCGCGATGAAGAGCAGCGGCCCGATGATGCCCGCGTAGAGGAGGTTTTTCATGACGGCCAGCCTAGGTTTCAGTGCGGGGGTGGTCATCAGCCGCCAGATCGATCTTTGATCTCATCCCGGAAGAGGAGGCTGGCCCCCTGACTTGACGGCGGCTCGTTTCGATGGGAACGGTGGCACCATGTCGCCGTGTCGGCTTCGGGTGAGCTTCTCGACCGAGCCCTCGTAGGCTTCGTCAATCGAGTGCCAGGATGGACGGTGGCACTCGTTGCGATTGCTTTCTATCCAGGGCTCGGACTGCTTGTCCCGATTGCACTCAATTGGTCGATGACGCAGCTCGTGTCCGTCAACGTGATCGGGGCAAGCGGCGCCGCCATCTTTAGCCTTGGTTGGTTTGCCGCGGTGACAGAGAGGGCACGACGGCGCCATCTCGTCGACTGGACAACGGATCTTCGACTACTCGATGCGGAAGAATTCGAATGGCTCGTTGGCGAGGCGTTTCGCCGCGAAGGATGGAAGGTAACTGAAACTGGTCATCAGGACTCGGCTGACGGGAACATCGACCTTGACCTGAAGCGCAAGGGCGAGCGCAAGATCGTCCATTGCAAGCGATGGACCTCATGGCAGATTGGCGTGGACGAGATCCGGAGTTTCGGAGGCACGCTACTCCGTGAGCACCTGCCAGGATCGGCCGGCATGTTTGTGACGCTATCGGAGTTTAATGAGCACGCGCGTGCTGAGGCGCACAAGATGCACATCGAATTGGTCGATGGTCGAGACCTATATGCGCGCGTCGAGAAGGTTCGGCGACCCGAGCCATGCTCAATCTGCCAAAAGCCAATGCTGCTTGGGCGCTCTCAGCATGGATGGTGGTTCCGGTGCGTAACCCCCGGATGCATGGGAAAGCGCGATCTGGGAAGTGAACCTGGGCGCGCGGTCGAGTTCTTGACCGAATCCCCTGTGCGAACCTCATAGCGCGTACATCTGCGTACTACGATCCGGGTGTGAGCCCGGCGCCGCGCGGTCCGATGAAGATGCCGAAGCCCAGCGAGGAGGCAAAGGCTGCCTTCGCAAAGATCGTGCCCGACGAGCCCGCCGTCACGCTGAGGCCGATGTTTGGTCAGATGTCGGCTTTCGTTAACGGCAACATGTTCTGCGGCATCTTCGGTGAGGAGCTGATGGTGCGGCTGCCCGAGGACGAGATCGCCAAGGTCAAAAAGCAAGGCGGCCGGGATTTCGAGCCGATGGCGGGACACAAGATGGGCGGATACGTGGTCGTCCCCGGGGACTGGCGCGCCAAACCTCCGCACGCGCTCATCAAGCGCGCCCTCGAGGTGACGCGCATGATGCCGGCGAAGAAGCCGAAGAAAACCTAGCGGCGCTTTCCCTTCTGCTCGAACGGCTTCACAGCCGCGGGTTTCGCCGCCGCAGGCTTCACCGGTACAGCCTTTACCGGTACAGGCTTTACCGGCTCCGTCTTCACAGATACAGGCTTTACCGGTACCGGCTTAGCGACAGGCGTCGCTTCCACGAGGACAGGCTCGGGCTCCGCAGGTTTGGACGGCTCAACAGCCACCTTGCCCATCGAGACCTTGCCGCTGAACTTCGCGCCGTCCGCGACCGTCAGGCGCGCCACGCGCACATCGCCCGCGATCAGCGAGGCGTCGCTGCCCACGGTCAAGCGGTTGTATGCGGTCACGTCGCCGTTGACCTTGCCTGCGCCGGCGATCTCGATGTCGCCTGTCGCTTCCAGGTTGCCCTCGACCGTGCCCGCCACGCGCAGATCGCCCTCGATGTACAGCTCGCCGACCAGCCGGTCATTGGGACCGAGGACTACCGAGTTGCGCTGACCGTTGGAGCCGTTCTCTGCCGGGACGGGGGTCGCTAGCCTACTGGCCGGACGCCTGCTGCTCAAAGTCACCCATCCGAACGTGGCCGTTGAGTGTTGCGCCATCGTCAATCTGCAATCTGCGGACCTGGATGTCGCCGCTCAGCCGCGCGTTCTTGCCGAGGGTCAGCTTGTCGCGCGCGGTAACCATGCCCTCGACCTGTCCCTTGAGCGTCACATTGGCGCCCTCGAGCAGAGCTTTGACGTTGGCGCCGGAAGCAACGTCGATGTTGCCGCTCACCCGGACCTCGCCCTCGACCCGGCCGTCCGCATGCACGGAGCCGTCGTAGATGAGCTTGCCTTCGAGGATGTCGCTCGGCCCCATCGAGAACTGCTTCCGACCGTCACGTTTGACTTCACCGTTGTCGACAGAAGCTGTACCTTCTGTCACCGCCTCCTGAACGTCCATGCGTTACCCCCGACTTGGAATTTGCGACTCGGCTCGGATCAGGCGCTAAAGGTTAGCCGTTTGCGGCTGCGATTTGACGATGGGAGTGTATAGACCTCGCCAGGCTACTTCGCTTTGCTTATAGCTGAGCCGGGAGCGCCCTCTCGAATCCCGCGAGCGAGCGCTCGACCATGGAGTCATTCGCGGTCAGCGAGATGCGGAACCATCCCGGTAATTCGAAGAGGCGGTTGTAGAACTCGAGCGGTGAGCGATGCTTGCGGCCGTCCTAAAGGATCCGGTTGTACGACTCGTAGGACAGAAGTAAACCGGCCGAGGCGCCTGACTCAAGGCGCGTGCCAATGACTCCAGCTCTCTCGGCGTGATGATGCGGCCGCTTGGGTTGTGCGGGGTGTTGGCGATGATCGCGCGCGTGCGCTCCGTGATTGCGTAGGCGATCACCGGCTCCAGGTAATCGATCATCGCGCGCACCGTGGAGGAGAAGGTGGTGGTCATGCGAACTCGCCCAACAAACCCTTGTCGGTGAGACCGGGCGTCCGGGTGGACACCGCGATATACGGTTCACGGCCGTATCCCTGCTGCATCAGGTGCGGATGATCGCGGATCGCGATTCGCCAGCCCTCGAGCTGGCTGCGGTGGCAGTCGATGGCGCGCAGCTTCATCATCACCTCATCCGCGTCGAGCTCGATCAAGACATCGACCTTGTCCTGCGGCTGCAGCGGCAGCCCGTCGGCGCTGCCTGTGAGACGCATGGCCTCCTGGTAGAACTCGGCCAGGGGTTTGTCGACGGCGAGGTGGTATAGGGCGGGCCGATCACCCTCGGTCATCGCGGCCACGGCCGCATCGGTGCAGGCCCCCATCGCGACGTGGTCGGGATGGCCGTAGCCGCCGTCTGGTCCCCAACCCACCACGACGCGCGGCCGGAGCTTGCCGATGTGCTCCCAGATCCGCTGTGTGATCTCCTGCTGGTCTGATCGCGCCACGCCGCCGTCGGGATAATCCCAGAGCTCGACTCCGCTCAGCGCCAGCGCGGCGGCCGCTTCCTCGAGCTCCCTGGCGCGGATCTCCGGAAGGTCCTCGGCCTTGGCGCCAGGCGGATTGCCCATCCATCCGGCCTCGCCGTAGGTGGCACAGATCAGATGCGCGACGACACCATTTCTCGTGTGCCGGAGGACAAGGCCGCCCGCGCCCATCGACTCGTCGTCGGGGTGCGCCATCACGAGCAGCAGGCCTCCCTTATGCTCTTCCATAGACCGACTAGGGTAGGCGGTCTTCTATTTCCCACGCGTGGTCGAGGGCGTGCCAGGCGGTGCGCCGGGCGGCGTACGCGACCGGCCACTTCTCGTCTCGGTTTGGCCTGGCGAAGCCCTCGCTCTGCGCCTTGCGAAAGGCGCTCACTGCGCCCGTGTCCTTTCCGTCCGGCTGTTTCAGGCGCACTCCGATCCTCTTCGCGTACTCCACCTCGGCTCCCAGCACGTGGTCGAACATCTTCTCCCGGTCCCTGCCCCCGCCGCGAGGCCCCTTGCGCAGCTCCTCCGGTGCTTTCGCCCTCACCTGATCCAGATATGCCCAGCAGGCCTCGACCAGCGACAACATGCGCTTGGCCTCAGCGTCGCTCATGGTTTTGGCCTCGTCCCTGGCCGGGATGCCGGGCGCGCCGAAGTCCGTGGTTGCATTGCCGTTCAGCCGCTCGGTCACGTTGAAGTCGGTCGCGTCTTTGGGGAAAGGGACTCGCGCGAGCTTCGCCACCGGGGCGTAGCGAGGCGCGTACGCGGCCAGTGCCTCGAGCGCCGATTTCTCGTCCTTGGCGGCCCGGGACCACCCGGGCCAGTCGGCGGCGCTGGCGAATGTGCGCTTCGCGCCCCGCTCGATGTAGACGCGCGTACCCACGCGCTCAGATTAAGTCGACGGAAACGCGCGAGTAGGGCGCCTTGGCCGAGGCGCCCTACTCAGGTGACGTTTGCGCTACTTGGTTGCGGTCGGACTCGCGGCTGGTGTCGGACAGGCTGCATTTTCGGCTGCCTCCTGGGCCGCGGTCTCAGCCTTCTCGTGAGTCGCGTCTTCGTTGGCGTGGCCGCCGCATGGGTGGCCGCCGGCCCCGGCGCCGGGGCGGAAGGTGCCGTTGTTCTCCGCGGCCTCCTGCGCGGCGCTCTCGCCGGCCTCGTGGGTGGCGGACTCGTTGGACTTGAAGGACGGCGTGGGTGAGGCCGCCGCAAGTGCGGCGCTCGCTCCGGTGAGGGTGGTCCGCGCCAGCACGGTCGCGCCCATGACGCCACCGAAGATCATGGCTGCGGCGACCAATGACGCGAAAAGAATCAGTCGTGTTCTGTCCATGCGACGCATCATCTGGGTCAAACCTCAAAACGAGCTTGGATTCCGGTGTGAGTTTTGAAGCGCCGGGCGGAGCTATGGTTGCGAGCGTGAAGGTCATCGAGCCCGCGACCGAAAAGGTGCTGGCGGAGGTCCCGGAGGCCGGAGTCGATGACGCCGACCACGCGGTGGCCCGCGCCAAGGCAGCGTTTCCCGCATGGGGGGCCGTGACTCCAGGCGACCGGGCAAAGCTGCTGCGCCGCTTTGCGCAGGCCGTGGCCGGCAGCACCGAAAAGCTGGCTCAGCTCGAGGCGCGCAACGTGGGCAAGCCGATCAGTGACGCGCGCGGCGAGGTCGGAATGGTTGTCGACGTCTTCAACTACTACGCCGGTGCTCCCGAGCGCCTCCTGGGCAACACCATTCCAGTCGCGGGCGGGGTCGACATGACGTTCCGCGAACCGCTGGGCGTCGTCGCCCTGATCGTGCCCTGGAACTTTCCGATCGCCATCACGTCCTGGAAGGTGGGTCCGGCGCTCGCGGCGGGCAACACGATCGTCCTCAAGCCCGCGGGACTGACGCCGCTCACCGCGCTGGAGCTGGAACGCCTGGCGCTGGAGGCGGGCATACCTGAGGGCGTGCTCAACGTCGTCGTCGGCGCAGGCCGGACGGTGGGCGAAAGGCTGGTCCAGCACCCCGACGTGGCCAAGGTCGCGTTCACCGGCTCGACCGATGTCGGCAAACGGATCGGTGCGCTGGCCGCGGAGTCGATCAAGCGGGTGACGCTCGAGCTCGGCGGGAAGTCGGCCAACATCGTGTTCGCGGACGCCGACATCGAAAAGGCCGCCGCGTCCGCGCCGATGGCCGTTTTCGGCAACGCGGGCCAGGACTGCTGCGCCCGCTCCCGCATCCTGGTCGAGCGTTCGGCTGTCGATCGGTTCATGCAGGGACTCGAGAAAGCGATCAAGGCGCTGCGTGTCGGCGACCCGCTCGACGAAAAGACCGAGATGGGGCCGCTCATCTCCGCAGACCATCGGGCGAAGGTCTCCTCATATTTAGAGGACGGGGCCAAGGTCGCAATCCGCGGCAGCGCCCCCTCCGGTCGAGGCTTCTGGTTCCCGCCCACGGTGCTCTCCCCGGTCGCGCCGGGCGACCGCGTGGCGCGGGAGGAGATCTTCGGCCCGATCGTTGCCGTGATCCCGTTCGCCGACGAGGCGGAGGCCATCCGCATCGCCAACGACACCGTCTACGGTCTTTCCGGATCGGTCTGGACCTCGAACGCGGGTCGCGCGATGCGCGTCGCGCGAGGGCTCGAGACCGGGACGATCTCGATCAACTCCAACACCTCGGTTCGCGTGACAACGCCTTTTGGCGGCTTCAAGCAATCGGGCATCGGACGCGAGCTGGGCCCAAATGCCCTCGAGCACTACACCGAGCTGAAGAACGTCTTCCTTTCTACCTCCTAGAGGAGTAACCGCCCCCAGTAATCCTTAAGAATCCGTCAGGGGTGGTTCGGGAGGTGTGCATATGGGCGTAAGGCTGACGCGCGCGGCGATTGGATTGCTCACCATGATGTTGGTGGTCGCTCAGGCCATTCCCGCAGAGGCGGGGGTATTTCGGGGAGCGTTCCTGCAGGCCAATCTCGTTTCCAACATTCAAGGGTTGGCGCTTGTCACCGACCCAAACCTGAAGAACCCGTGGGGACTCTCCGCGAGCTCGTCGAGCCCGATCTGGGTTTCCGACAACGGCGCGAGCGTGTCGACGCTGTACACAGGGGCGGGCACGAAGCTCGGTCTGACGGTCGCGATACCCGCGCCGGGCGATGCGCTGACAGGACCCTTTACCGGGACGCCGACCGGGACGGTGTTCAACGGCACCGGCGACTTCGCCGTGAGCAGCGGCGGCGTCAGTGGCCCCGCCAGGTTCCTGTTCGCGACCGAGGACGGCACGATTCTCGGATGGAACCCAACCGTCAAGCCGGCGACCGCGGTCATCGCGGCCGACCGATCGACCGCCGTCGACGGGGCCGGAGACGTCGGCGCCGTGTACAAGGGCCTGACCAATGGGTCCGTCGCCACGATGACCGGCACCGCGAACTATCTGTACGCGACCAACTTCAGGTTCGGCACTGTCGACGTCTTCGACACCCATTTCACACTGCAGAACTTGGGGGCGGGCGCTTTTACGGACGGCTCTCTGCCGTCGGGTTTTGCGCCTTTCGGCATCCAGAACATCGGCGGCCTGATCTACGTCACCTACGCCAAGCAGGACCCGACCAAGCACGACGACGTCTCAGGAGTCGGCAACGGATTCGTCGACATCTACAGGACGGACGGGACGTTCGTGCGCCGATTCGCATCGGGTGGGACCCTCAACTCGCCGTGGGGACTTGCCCAAGCGCCATCCACGTTTGGCGCGTTCCACAACGCGATCCTGGTCGGCAACTTCGGCGACGGTCTGATCAACGGCTACACCATCGAGGGGCGTTTTCGCGGCCAGCTGAAGAGGGATAGCAACGAGCCCGTCCAGAACGACGGCCTCTGGGCCCTGCGCTTCGGCAACGGCGGCAGCGGCGGTCTGACGAGCGAGCTTTTCTTTACGGCCGGTTTAGACGATGAGGTGAACGGCCTGTTCGGCAAGATCACGGCAGCCCCGGACTCGGACTAGCACCAGCGAACCGGCACGGAGGGCGGCTGCATGGACGGCCGCCCTCTTCGGCTCTTACGTCGAATTTCGCGCCGAAAGCGGGCCAAGCATGCGCATCGATGTCGGGCGAATCCAATCGGTCGACTCGCGCGTCTGGGCGTGAAACGTGCGGAATCGCGCGCGTTGAAGGTGGAGCGGGCGATGGGAATCGAACCCACGTAACCAGCTTGGAAGGCTGGCGCACTACCATTGTGCTACGCCCGCTTGTGGTGGCCCGTAGGGGCTTCGAACCCCTGATCTCCGGCTTGAAAGGCCGGCGTCCTAGTCCACTAGACGAACGGGCCGCGCGCACCGATTCTGCCCGAAAGCGTTGGCAATTCGCCGAGGTCCGGAGTCGTGCGCCCTGCGCGCGCCCGGCGACGAACGAACGCCGAGCAAGTGATTATTGCCGACACTTCGCTTTACGAATCCGGTGGTGGGCGGCGAGGGTTTCGAACCCCCGACCTCCAGCATGTCAAGCTGGCGCTCTCCCAGCTGAGCTAGCCGCCCCCGTCGGGAGTCGGGCAGAGTGGACGACTTATTGTAGGAGTGATGGCTCCATACATCGGCCGGCGCATGCGCCGCGTCGAGGATGAGCGCCTGATCACGGGCCGAGGGCGCTTCGCCGGAGACATCAAGCTCGATGGCCTCGCCCACGTCGCTTTCTCAAGGTCCGTGCTGCCGCACGCGCGGATCCAGTCCATCGATACGTCCGCCGCTAGGTCAATGCCAGGGGTGCTCGAGGTGTGGACCGCCTCAGACCTGCCCGAGGTCGCCGAGGGCCTGAGCGATTGGGGACCCGAGGACATGGTCAAGCGGCCGCGACCGATTCTCAACCGCGAAGAGGTCAACTATGTCGGCGAGGCGTACGCGGTGGTCGTCGCCGAGTCCGCCTACGAGGCACAGGACGCAGCCGAAAACGTCAACGCCGACCTTGATCCGCTGCCCGGTGTCGGCGATGTCATGGCAGCGACCTCTGACGGTGCACCGACCGTCCATGCGGGCACGGAAAGCAACGTCTCACGTCGCAAGACGACGGCGTACGGCGAAATCAAGGCCGCCTTTGGCCCGGACAGCGTCACGGCGAAGATCCACCTGACCACGGCCCGCGTGGCAGGCGCGGCGATGGAGCCGCGCGCCGTGACCGCCGGACCAGACCCCGAAACAGGCGGGCTCAAGGTCTGGACCTCGACCCAGAACATATTCGACGTGCGGGAGGCGATCGCCGGCGCGCTCGGCCTCGAGGAGGAGTCCGTGCGCGTCGTCGCCGAGGACGTCGGTGGTGGATTCGGCGCCAAGGGCAGCGTGTTTCCAGAAGAGGTGCTGACCGCGGTTGTCGCTTGGCGCCTGAAGCGACCGGCTCAGTGGATCGCGTCCCGCAGCGAGGACGGCGCCACGACCGCGCAGGGTCACGGCTCGGTGATCGAGGTCGAGATCGCGTCCGGCCGCGACGGCAAGCTTCGCGGACTGCGCGGACGCCTCTTGCACGACCTGGGTGCGTACTCCGGGAGCGGCGCCGGCCAGCCCGACATCATCGTCTCGCACATGCTGTCGGCCTACGTCGTGCCGGCGATGAGCATCGAGTCACAGCTCGTGTTCACAAACACAGTGCCGACCGGGTTCATTCGTGGCGGCGGGCGGCCGCTCGGCAACTACACCATCGAGCGAGCAATGGATCAGCTCGCCCGCGCGCTGGACATCTCCCCGATCGAGCTGCGGCGACGCAACCTTGTCCAGCCTGAACAGATCCCCTTCACGACCGGGTATCCGGGCGGGCGCCGCGGGCTGGTCTACGACAGCGGTGACTACCCGCGGCTGCTGGACCTCACGCTCGAGAAGCTGGGCCCGGTGCCGGAGAACACGGACGACGGGCGGCTGGTCGGACTTGGAGTCGCGTGCTGTGTCGAGTCGACCGGATTCGGTGGTGGCGAGCCCGCCAAGCTCCGGATCAACAAAGACGGATCGGCCGAGCTGTTCGTCGGCTCCACCCCGCAAGGGCAAGGCCATCAGACGATGGCCGCGCAGGTGGCTGCCGACCGGCTGGGTTGGCCTTTCGAGAGGATCCGCGTCACCGCCGCGGACACCAAGCACGTGCCGCCGGCGGCGCTGACCGCCGGCAGCCGCAGCGCCGTCCAGGTCGGCAACGCGACCGCCAAGGCCGCGACCGCGCTGCGCAGGCGACTTCTCGAGCGCGCCGGCGATGTGCTCGAGGCGGACGTGGCGGACCTCGTGATCGAGGACGGGAACATCGCCGTTCGAGGCGCGCCCTCGAAGAGCGTCCCGGTCACCCAGGTCGTTCCCGCGGAAGGCCTGGAGGTACTCGAGAGCTTCGACCCCAAACGGCCCCTCGCATACTCGAGCGGCTGCCATGCCGCCGTGGTCGCTGTCGACCCCGAGACCGGCCAGGTCGAGATCCTCCTCTATGTCATCGGACACGACACCGGGAAGGCGATCAACGAGCTGATCGTCGAGGGCCAGATGCACGGCGGCTATGCCCATGGCGTCGGCTACGCGCTTTATGAGGCGGCGATGTACGACCCCGATGGGAATTACCGGACGGCAAGCTTCCTCGACTACTCGATCGTGAGCACCGGCGAGGTCGCGGCCGTGCCCCTCCTGGTCCATATCGAGACTCCAACCGACGCCAATCCCGAAGGGTTCAAGGGCGCGGGCGAGAGCGGCACCATCCCCGCCCCGGCTGCGATTTCCAGCGCGGTCGAGCACGCATTGCGCAAACGCAAGGCGGACGCGGTGGTCGACCGCCTTCCGATCACGTCCGACCGGATCGTCGAAATCCTGGGCGCATAACACTGTCGACCAACCCGCGCGCGACGGTGCCTCCCATCAATTCGGGAGGCGTCAACTGGCGGCGCAACCTGGCCGCGCTGTGGTTCGCCGAGTTCATGGCGATCTTCGGTTTCAGCTTCGCGTTTCCCTTTCTCTCCATCTTTCTGTCCAAGGACCTGGGAGTGCAGCCGGGACGCGACCTCGATCTGTGGACCGCGGCGTCGGCGAGCGCGTCTGGGCTTTCGATGGCGATCGCGAGCCCAATATGGGGCGTGCTCGGAGACCGGTTCGGGCGCAAGCCCATGCTGCTGCGCTCGATGCTGGGCGGCGCGATCACGGTGGGGCTGATCTACTTCGCGCAGAACCCCGCCGAGCTTCTCGTGCTCCGCTTCCTCCAGGGCGCGACCAGCGGGACGGTCGCGGCAGCCACCGCCCTCGTCGCGGCAGAGACGCCGCGCTCGCGCGTGGGTTGGGCGCTGGGCGTGGTCACGTCGGCGGTCGCGTTGGGCAGCGCCATCGGGCCTGTGATCGGCGGGTTGGCCGGCGTCGTCTTCGGACTCAGGCTCGTTTTTCTCGGCGGTGGGTTTCTCCTGCTCGCCTCGCTGGTCCCCGTGCTCTTGATCGTGCGCGAAAGCCCGATGGTGCCGCAGACCGGCCCGCGGCTAAGCACGCTCGCGCTGATCACCGGGCAGCCAGGTCTGCGGCGGGCGCTCGGCGTGTTGATCGGAGCTCAGGGACTGGTCAGCGTCTGCAACTCGGCTACCCAGCAGCTTGTCGTGCTGCGATTGCTGGCGATGGTCTCGAGCGGGGTCTCGGCGGTGAGCGGAATCGGGTTCGGGCTGGCCGGCGTCGCCAGCAGCGCCGCGGCAGTGGGGTACACGCGCCTGACGCGGCGCCTCGGCTACGTGCGCACGGCGGCGGCGGCGGCGGCAATGATGGCGCTGGCGGTGGCCCTGGTCGGCGTCGCGCCGTGGGCGTCTGTGGTCGTGATCGCTGTGGGCCTGAACGGGTTGTTCAGCGGAGTGGTGATTCCCGCGACCGCGAGCATGATCGGCCTCGAGACGCCGCACGACGCGCAGAGCACCGTGTTCGGGTTCAACGCGAGCTCGGTCGCGTTCGGATTCTTTCTGGGACCGCTGATCGGAGGCGGGGTCGCGGCCACCTCTAGCGTCGAGGCGGCGCTGTTCGTGACCTCGGGTCTGGCGGTCCTGCTCGCGGTCCTGCTTACCACCGGAGCGCGAGAGCCGGCGCGCTAACGCCTCGAGCTCACTCGGAAGGGCGAAAAGGCTTCAGGCGCTTGAGGTCGGCCTCGTCGATGCTCGCGAAGAGCGCCAGGTCGTCGCTGCGCTCCAGAAACCGCCGCGGAAGGATCACCTCGTCCCTGAACCACCCCTCAGGCTGCAGCACGACACCGACCAGCTGATCCCCGTCGAACAGCACGTCCTTGACGGTGCCGAGCTTCCGGCCAGTATTGCGGAGCATCACGTTCTCCCCGCCGTCGATCTCCAGCTCGTCAGCCCGCTTGTTGGCGAACTGCTCCAACCAGCGGGGCAGCTCAGGGCTCGCAAGCAATGGGCCTGCCGTGTCGCTGAGAACCTCGGTCGTGGTTTCGCTCTTCTCGCGGTAGCCGAGGTACGGCGGAAGCAGGCGCACGTCCGCGGCGCTTAGGCTCAGCTCGATCCGGTCGCTCGTTGCGGACTTGACCGCGTCCTTGGGCACGATGAACTCATCGTTCACCAGCCATGATCGAGGCGCGAACCCATGACCCGAGAACGACGTGTTCTCTTTGACCACGAGCGCCCTCAGTCTGTAGTCAGGTCCGACCAGAACATGGACAAGCTCGCCAACGTCCCGGCCATCGCTCGAGCGGACCTCCGCACCGAGATGAAAGGTCTCGTCACTCATCCCTCGCTAGCGTAGCGGCGTCGTGAGCACGCGATCCTCTAATGTGGATCGTCGCCCGCGATGGAAAACAGAACAACGCCTCCGCCGACCGTGATCGATCCGAGCAAGAAATACTCCGTCACCGTGCATACCTCGCGCGGTGACTTCGTGGTCACCCTCGTCGATCCAAACGTCGCTCCGCAGACGGTCAACAACTTCGTCTATCTCTCCCAACACCACTTCTATGACGGCCTGACGTTTCACCGCGTCGTGCCGGGATTCGTCGTCCAGGGCGGCGACCCACTGGGCAACGGAACCGGCGGTCCGGCCTACAAGCTGCCCGACGAATCCAACCCCTCGAAGTGGCCTCGCGGCACGCTCGGCATGGCCTCGAGCGCGGCGGGTGTCAGCGGCTCCCAGTTCTTCATCACCCTGGGAGATGCGTCCTTCCTCGCCAGCAACGGCGTGTACAACCACTTCGGCCAGGTCACCTCGGGCATGGACATCATCGACAAGATCCAGGTCGGCGACACGATCGCATCCCTCGACGTCAGCGCCTCGTGAGGCGGACACTACTTGCCCTCATCGCACTGACCGCCTTCGCGGCGGCGGCTTGCGGCTACTCGGACCCTTACGCCGGCTCGCCGCCGGTGGCCAACGAGAGCCCGAATCCTTCCGCGTCGCCAAGCGGGTCACCTGGGGCTGACGACTGCAACGCCGGTGCCGCCTTACCCACCGTCACCTACCCGGACGGCCTGAAGGTCATCGACCTGAAGGTCGGGACCGGCGACTCCGCCAAGTCTGGCGAGAACGCCGAGGTTCAGTACACAGGCTGGTTGACGAACTGCAAGCAATTCGACTCGAGCCGAAGCACCGGCCGGACCTCGTTCACCTTCCAGATCGGCCAGTCGCAGGTGATCACGGGCTGGGACGAAGGCTTGCTCGGTATGAAGGTCGGCGGCAAGCGCAAGCTCATCATCCCTCCCGACCTCGCCTATGGCTCGCAGGGTCAGACCGACCAGACCACCGGCGCCAGCGTCATCCCGCCCAACGCCACCTTGATATTCGAGATCGAGCTGTTGAGCGTCAAGCCCGGACCGAGTCCCTCGCCTTCCCCCTCACCGTCGCCAAGCCCGTCGCCGTCTCCGTCTAAGTAACAGTCAGCGTCCCTTTCATCCCCGAGGCCTCATGACCTTGCTGCGTGCAGAAGACCGTGTACGTCCCGGCCGCGATGTTGTCGACGGTGAAGATGCTCGAATCGCCTGCGGAGACGAGCTCGCTCACGGCAACACGGTTGTTGGAGCTGTCGCGGATCGCCAGGTCGTGCTGGGTGGTGCCCGAGTTCACGAGAAAGAAGACGACCTTGCCGTGCGCAACGCTGATGCTCGACGGATCGAACTTGAACTCGGTCATCGTGACCTTGGTCGAACCGGCCGGCTGGCTCGGGCTGCTCCCACCGCATCCTGCCAACAGCGCTGCTGCGGCCAGACCAATCGCCAGACCTCTCATTTGCCTGCGGTTATCCCCACATACAGAATCAGGAACAGGAAGACCCAGACGACGTCGACGAAGTGCCAATAGAGGGTAACCGCGGCCGGGCCCACATGATTCCGCGAAGAGAACTGGCCGCGGGCGGCCCGGTACAGGATCAGGATCAACAGGATCAAGCCGCCCAGCACGTGGGCGCCGTGGAAGCCGGTCATCGTGAAGAACGCGCTCGCGAACGTGTTGGCGGTGAGATTCAGGCCGCGGTTGAACGCGTTGATGAACTCGTAGAGCTGGCCAAGCTCGAATACCAGGCCAAGGATGATGGTCGCGATCTGAAGGATGAAAAACCGGCGACGGTTGTCATGCGCCAGTGCATCGAGCGCGAAATGGCAGGTCACCCCACTCGAGAGCAGAAACACCGTGTTGGCCGCCGGAACACCCAACCAGCTGACGTAGTACTCCGGCCGGCTGGCCGGCGGCGTAGGCGGCCATGTCGGATGCGAACCCACGAGGTAGAAGTAGGTCGCGAAGAGGCTTCCGAAGAACATCACCTCGGAGGCCAGGAAGATGTACATGCCCATCATCCCGGGCTTGATCGAGGGGTACTGCGGCGTCGGCTCGCGCTGGAGGCTTGCGACCGCCATCAGTGATGCACCTCGCCGTGGGACTGTGGGTTGTCAACGGGAAACATGCGAACGTCCTCGACTAGGACCCAGCCCACCACGCCGTACAGAAAGATCAGGCCGCCAATGACGGCGAGGACCAGACGCGCGATGTTCGAAAAAGGAATTGCGGCCAGGGCCAGGAAGAGCGCCCCGACGCAGATGATGAACGGGTAGTTGCTGTTCGGAAAGAGGTGGATGCCGAGCTCGTGGGCGCGGGCCGCGTAGTCGATCGTCGCGTCCAGAGGCTCCACAGGAACCTCGAGGTCGAAGCGCGAGGCCATGGCCCGGCTTGGGTCGGCGTCACGCCAGACTTTGAAGGCCGCCGCGGCCATCACGCTCGAGGGCCATAGCTTGTAGCCGCAGTTGCGGCAGTGGTCGATGAAGCGGGCCGTCAGCAAGCCGCAGTGCGGGCACTCGACCGACAGGCTGGGATTGGTCACGTCGACGTAGCGAGGCTTTCGGGCTACGGCCACAATCGGTTTGGATTCTATCTGTCCAGTGATGCTGCCTGCGCGGGTCGGCTGATCGGGGACGGCAGGTCCGAGATCGGGCCGCCGACAGAGGTGCGGTGGCGGTGCGAGCTGAGAGATCCGGCGATCCAGGCGGCCCAGATGCCAGGCGCGGCCGAGCGCTGCAACGAGCGCATTCGTCGATGCGCGAGTGAGTGGCGCATACCTGCTGGGGACCCCATGCCGCAGGCATGGGGGCAGTGGGCCGCCTGGGCGCCGCATCTCCAGGTAGCACCGGCAGCGCACTTCTATACTTCCACCTCGTGACTCGGAGCGCTCGGGCGCTGTTCACGACCCTCGGTTTTGCCGCCCTCGCCATCGCTCTCAGCTCTTGTGGAGTGGGCGGTTTGAGCCCAATTTTTCCGGAGCCGGTTTCTCCGAACGGCCAGGGCATCTACAACACCTACATCGGCATCTCGATCGTCGCCATCATCGTCTTCGTCGGCGTCGAGGCCGCCCTGCTGTGGGTGGTGCTTCGCTACCGCCGCTCCACCCAGCCCGCGGGCTACGTGCCGCCGCAGGTGCACGGCCATACCGGCCTGGAGATCGCCTGGACGCTCGCCCCGCTGGTCATCGTGCTCGCGATCGCCGGCTACAGCTTCGCCGAGCTGCAGAAGGACTTCCAGCCGATCAGCCACTCGCAGATGCTGGTGGTGGTGAGCGGCCATCAGTTTGGCTGGGACTACGAGTACGAGAACGGAGTCGTCGTCCACCAGGAGGGCAGCCTCACGGCGGAGGTGCCGGCCTTTGTGGTGCCCACCAACACGCTCGTCAAGCTGCAGTTCCGAGGCACCGACGTCATCCACTCCTGGTGGGTGCCGGCGATCTCGGGCAAGACCGACGCGGTGCCCGGCTATGACAACTTCTCATGGCTGAAGATCGACAAGCCCGGCAAGTGGCGAGGCGAGTGCGCCGAGCTTTGCGGCACGGGTCATGCGTCGATGCAGATCATCGTTCAGGCCATGGACAAATCCGATTTCGACGCCTGGATGGCCAAGCAGAAAGAGTCCGGGGCGACCCCCTCAGGATCGCCTTCTCCGTCACCCAGTAAGTAGGATAAGAACCGGATGGCTACCACTGTCCTCCCGCGGCCCAAAGCCTACGACGACACATTCTTCAAGCCGATCAGCATCTGGCTGACGACCACCGATCACAAGCTGATCGGCATCATGTACATGGTCACGGCGATGATCAGCTTCGTCATCGGCGGGATCTTCGCGCTGATCATCCGGCTGCAGCTTTCACAGCCCAACCTGCGACTGGTCGACGACTCGACCTACAACCAGCTGATCTCGGCGCACGGCGTGACGATGATCTTCTTCTTCGTCACCATCTTCGTCACCGGGATCGCCAACTACATGGTCCCGATCATGGTCGGCGCGCGCGACATGGCGTTCCCGCGGGTGAACCTGCTGGGCTTCTGGCTGATACCGGTCTCGATCATCCTGTACTACTGCGGCTTCTTCACCGGGCACGCGCTCGACGCGGGCTGGACCGGCTACGCGCCGCTGACCGAGAAGGCGTACCAGAGCCACAGCCTCGGTGTCGACTTCTGGGCCATGAGCATCATCGTCTGGGCGATCAGCGGCATCATGGCCTCGACCAACTTTCTGACAACCATCGTGGCCCTGCGCGCGCCCGGCATGCGGTTCTCGCGCCTGCCGCTGTTCGTGTGGGCGCAGATCTCGACCTCGATCCTCCTGCTCGTGGTCGGCGCGCCGCTCGCGGCGGCGATGATCCTGCTCGAGTTCGACCGCCAGCTCGGCACGCAGTTCTTCACCACCTCGGGCCGGCCGGTGCTCTATCAGCACCTCTTCTGGTTCTTCGGTCATCCCGAGGTCTACGTGATGATCCTGCCCGCATTCGGAATGATCTCGGAGATCGTCCCGGTGTTTGCGCGCAAACCGATCTTCGGATACATGTCGATGGTGGCGGCCCTGTTCGGGATCGTGTTCCTGTCGATGACCGTGTGGGCGCACCACATGTTCACGGTCGGCATGAACACTTATGTGGAAGGCTTCTTCATGTTGATGACGATGCTGATCGCGGTCCCGACCGGCATCAAGTTCTTCAACTGGATCGCGACCGCTTGGTGGGGATCGATCGACTTCACCGTGCCCATCAAGTTCGTCTTCGGCTTCTTGGCGACGTTTCTCATCGGCGGCATCACCGGCATCTACCTTGCGTCAGTGCCAGTGGACACCCAGCTGCACCAGTCGTACTTCGTGGTCGCGCACCTTCACTACGTGCTCTTCGGCGGGAGCGTATTCGCCATCTTCGCGGGCATCTACTACTGGTTCCCCAAGATCACCGGGCGATTGCTTAACCGGACGCTCGGCGAATGGCATTTCTGGACCACGTTCATCGGCTTCAACGGCACCTTCCTGATCATGCACACGCTCGGCCTCGAGGGCATGCCGCGGCGCATCTGGACCTACTCCAACGAGGCCTGGGCGGCGACCAACATCATCATCACCATCTCGTCGTTCCTGATCGCGTTCTCAGTGCTCTTGTTCCTGATCAACATCGTCCACAGCTGGAATCAAGGCGAGATCGCCGGCAACGACCCATGGCAGGGCAACACCCTCGAGTGGGCGACGACCTCTCCCCCGCCGCCGTACAACTTCGAGCGCGTGCCGCCGGTCCGCAGCTTCATGCCGGTCCGCGACCTGCGCGAATCAGGCGAGCTCATCGAGGAGCCGCCGGTCGTTCCAGCCCTTGTGTAGCCCAGCCCTCTAGATCGTTTCTTGCCCGGCGTCAGGGTGGCGCAGGGTTTCGAGACCGGATGCAGCAGACCAGCGCATCATTCGCCGGTCCTTGCCGAAGCTGATGAAGCCGGCGCGCTCGATGTCGACCGCGAACACGTGATAAGGCTCGGTCGGGCGCCAGTTGATCGCGGCTTCCTGAGCGTCCTCGAGCGCCTGTTTGCGAGGGCGATCGTGAATCGCGATTGCACGGCCGTACAGCTTGAGATCGCCGAAGGGAGCGTCATGGTGGGCCTGGGGCGTGGCGAGGCTGATGCGCGGATCGCGCTGCAGGTCGAGGGCCTTTTTTGACTGCCACATCATGCCGAGCATCAAGTCGCCGTCGACGACGTAGGCCTCGCATGGACTTATGCGCGGCCAGCCGTCGGCTCGGTTGGTGGCGAGGATCAGGATCCCCGTGTCGCGGAGGCGCTCTGCGGCGAACGAGGCGAGCTCAGGCGCGGCGGCCGAGAACTCCAGCCAGTTCAGTGGTGCTCGCGGGCGGCCTCGCTCTCGACGGCTTCTTCAGCGGCGCGGTTGCGAGCATCGCCGCGCAGGACCCACCAGCCGAGCCCGGCCACGCCCAGCGCAGCGACGAGGAATGTGACGCTCATCCACAACCAGGCTGGCACCCATTCTCCGGCGAGGTAAACCACGGCTCAATTATCGCGGAGCCAGATTCGCCGGTTAGGGTTGTTACTAGGTATAGCCCCTTGATCAACCTGATCGATCTCCTGATCGTGATCGCGGCCCTGATCGGGCTCGCGAACGGCTACCGCCGCGGATTCTGGCTTTCGCTGGCGCAGTACACCGGCCTGCTCGTGGGCGTGCTCCTTGGCGCCGCTTCGGCCCGATACGTGCTCGACTACCTGCATATCAACAACGCGAGCGCGCGACCGCTCGGCGCGGCGCTCGTCTTGGTCATCGGTGGGAGTCTCGGTTCGAGCATCGGCTTTGCGGTCGGAGAGCCGATCCGACGCAAGATCCTGCGCACCGGCATCCACACATCCACCGACTCGGTGGCCGGCGCCGCGCTCTCCGCGTTTGCGGTTCTCGTCATGTGCTGGTTTCTCGGTTTGAGCTTTTCGCGCGGCCCGGTGCTCGAGATCGCCCAGCAGATCCAGCGGTCGGTCGTTCTCCGCGGCATGGACTCCATCGCCCCGCGGCCTCCCGCCCTTCTCGCCAACGTGGCCCAGGTCCTCGCCGGAGTGCAGTTCCCGCCGGTGTTCGCGGGACTCGAGCCGACCCTTCCCGGAGCGCTCCCGATTCCCGCGTCCGTCGACACGCCCGGGGTGAACCACACCGCCCAGACGGTGGTCAAGGTTTCCAGCATCGGGTGCGGCGGCATCGTTACGGGCAGCGGCTTTCCGGTGGGCAGCGGCTACGTGGTGACCAACGCGCATGTGGTGTCGGGCACCGCGTCGCATTCGATCACCAAGCCCGACGGCACCGCCATCCACGCCGAGGTCGTTTTCTTCGATCCCGAGCGCGACGTCGCCGTGCTCCTGGCACCTGGCTACCCGGCTCCCGGCGTGACCTTCGGTCCGGCTCAGCGGGGAACCCAGGCGGCGGTTATCGGGTATCCGGGCGGAGGCTCCGAAAAGATCGTGCCCGCGGTGGTTGACGGCTCGGTCGCGGCGCAGGGCCGCGACATCTACAACGAGAACTTCGTCACGCGTCAGATCTATGTCCTTCAGGCGAGCGTCCATCCCGGCAACTCGGGCGGTCCGGTGATCGACCTGCAGGGACGCGTGCTGGGTATGGTCTTCGCGACCTCGGCGAGCGAGCCGAACCAGGCTTACGCGCTCACCGACGACGAGATCTCATCGGACATCCGCGACGCCGAAGCCACTCAAACCCCCAAAGACACGAGCCGCTACGAGTGCGCCGCCTAACGCAGAAGAGGGAACCATGCGACATATCGCGGCCGTCGAGAAACGCAGGTCGCGGCCGGGCGAAGCTCGGCCGCCAATGCACTGTCCGTCAGGCGTTTTCTGAGTCTGGTTTCGCTTCTTCGATCAGCATGACCGGGATCCCATCGACGATCGGATAGAGTACCCGGCACGTCGGGCATCGCAGCTGGTCAGGCTCTTTGAGCTCGACCTTGGTGTGGCACTTCGGGCACGCAAGGATTTCGAGCAGTTCTTGAGAGATCACGCGCGCATGGTAGTACGGTTTGCGCCGTGATTCTGAGGCGCCTCTACCTCTACCTGGTCAGCGCGGCGGCTCTTGTCGTGCTCGCGGCCGGAATCGTCCTGCTGGGGGGCACGATCCTGCTGTTCGTCTTCAACGATCCCAGCGCGGAAGCCAGCCGCGGGTCGCTCGCGATCTTCACCGCGATGATCTTGGTGGGGCTGCCGGTTTGGGGCGTGCACTTCGGTTTCGCTCAGCGATTTACTACGCGCGATCCGTTCGAGCGTTCATCAGCGCTGCGGCGCCTCTACGTCTACTGGGCCTGCCTGGCGAGCTCGATCGCGGCGATGGTGGCCCTCAACTTCGCGCTCGTTCAGCTGCTCATGCCGGTGTTCGACGGCCAGCCGTTCAACCCGCTGACAGCTTCGGAGCTGGGATGGGCCACGATCGTGTTCGCGGCGATCTGGGGCCTCCACTTCTACATCGCGTCGAAAGATCGCGCCGCGGCCGGCGAAGAGGGCGCGTCCTCCACGCTCCGGCGCTGGTACATGTACATCGCGCTGCTCGCCGGCCTCGTGACCATGCTGGGTGGAGTCGCAGCCCTGCTCCAGGTCGGCTGGACCGACATCTTCAGCCCCCTGCCGCGCAACATCTATCTGTCCGGGCCCGCCGGTTTGACTCTCGCCGGCGCGGTGCTGTGGTCGGTGCACGCGCGGACGATCGCGGTGAACCACATCGCCGAGGACCGGCACTCGACGCTGCGTGCGCTCGAGGGCTTCATTGCCGTCGCCTTCAGCATCGCGATCGCCCTCTTCGGTGCGACGCAGATCCTCTACTACGCGCTCGCCCGAGCGCTCGGTGTCGACAACCCGGGCGGAGCCGGGACCAACGTGCTTGCCGCCATGGCCGGCCCCGGCTCGCAGCTGTTGGTGTACGGCGTCGCGTGGTTCCTGGTCAGACGCCGCCTGGCTCGCGATGCAGGCACTCAGGAGGCGGATCGCCAGGCCGGAGTCCGGCGGCTGTACACCAACCTGGCTTCGCTGATCTCGCTGGGCGCGTGGGCCTTCGGGGCCGGCAGCCTCCTGTGGGTCCTCGCGGAACAGCTCGAAGCGCCGCTCATCGGCGTCAAAGCCGGCGACTGGAAAGACCCGCTCAGCCTGGCCGTCACGCTCCTGATCGTCGGCGCTGCCGTCTGGGCGGCGCACTGGCGGCCTGCCCCGTGGGCCGCCGACCGCCAGTCGCTCAGCCGCAAGCTCTACGTCTGGGCGGCGCTGCTCGGCAGCGTGCTGGCGGTGCTGGCGAGTGGTGTGGGCATGATCAACGCCGTCCTGCGACAGGCGTTCAGCGCGCGTCCGAAGCTCGACGACCCGGCCAACCTCGACTTCGGGCACTTCCTGGCCGTGCTCGTGGTCGCCGCCGGCGTCGGTTTCTATCACTGGCGCGTGCTCCGCGCTGACGCTGCCGCGCGACCCGCCAAGCCCGCCGCGGCGCCGGTGGCCAGGGTTGCGCTCGCCTCCACAGCCGTGCCGGCGGCAGCGGCCACGGCGCCCGAGACGCTCGGCCCTCACACCCGCCGCTACACGCTCGTGGTCACGGACGCCACCGACGACGACGTCCACCAGGCCCTGTCCAGCCTGCCGCCCCAATCGAACTACCACCTGACGCCAGCCGAACAAGCCGTTGACGGGCACTGAGTCACAGGCCTACCTCGACCTCGTCGACTGGCGACGCCGAGTCGGCGACCTCTACCGGATCACCGGTCCGGACGCGCTGACGCGGTTCCGGCGCGGTCGTGACGAGCTGTTCCGCACGCATCCCCAGTCGCCGATCGAACCCGAGGAGCGGAACTCGTTCCAGGGTCTGCGCTACTTCGATCCCGATCCTGCCTTTCGCGTCGGTGCTCGCCTCGAGCCCGGCGACGGAAGCGAGCTCGTCATCGACACCGGCGGCGAAGACGGCGCGGTGCGGTACCGGCGCGTGGGCAGGTTTGTCTTCGACCTGGCCGGCGTGGAATGCGGACTGACGGTACTGAGCCTGGTTCAGTATGCGGGCGGTTTGTTCGTACCCTTTCGCGACCGCACCTCGGGCCATGAAACCTACGGCGGCGGACGCTACCTGTTCGACACCGCCAAGGACACCGACGGGCTCGTGCTCGAGATCAAGCCGGGTTCCACCGACGTCGTGATCGATTTCAACTTCGCGTACAACGCGTCATGCGCATACAGCCCGCGCTGGGCCTGCCCGCTGGCGCCGCCCGAGAACCATATGCCCGTCCCAGTGCCGGCCGGCGAGCAGGTCTACAAAACCTAGGCCGGCACCGAGCTGCCGCGGAGCGTTCGGATCAGCTCGCCCGCGATCGCGATCGCCTGCGGCGTCGGCAGGGTCTGATTGCTGAGCGTGAACCCGCCGAAACCGGCGTCGAGGTAGCGGCCCAGCATATCGGCCGCCTGCGGCACGGTCACCGCCATCACCATCGCGCGCCGCTCGGCCGGAATCCTGTCCAACACAGGTTTGGCGTCCTTCTCGGTCTCGACCAGGACCAGGCCCATGCCAATGGTCAGCAGAACCGACGACGGGTCGCGGCCCACGGCCTCGCAGTGCTGTTCGAAGACCTGCTTCTTGCGCTTCAACTCGTCGACCGGCCCGCCGAACCAATGCCCGATGTCGCCGTGCCTCGCGAGCAGCCGCAGCGTTCGCTTTTCGCCGCCGCCCCCGACAAGGATCTTGGGTCCTCCTGACTGGACCGGCCGCGGGCTGTTGAGCGCGCGCTCGATCCGGTAGTACTTGCCCTCGAACGACGGCCGCTCTTGCGTGAACATCAGCTTCGTGATCGTCAGCGCCTCGTCGAGGCGATCCATGCGCTGGCCGATCGGCGGGTACGCGAATCCGTAACCGATGTGCTCAGCCTCGTTCCACGCTGCGCCGATGCCGAGGATCGCCCGGCCCTTGGAGATGACGTCGAGCGTGGTCACCTCTTTGGCGACGAGGGCCGGGTTGCGATAGGTGACGCCGGTGACGAGCGTCCCGACCTTGATGCGCGATGTCTGGGCGGCGATGCCCGCGAGCGTCGTATAGGCCTCGAGCATCGGCTCGGTCTCGGGACCGATGCCACCGATCTGATAGAAGTGGTCCATCACGGTGACGAGGTCGAAGCCCGCGACCTCGGCGGCGCGTGCGTTCTCGAGCACGCGGTCGAAGAGGCGATCATTGGGCACGCCGGGAAATGAGAAGTTGGGCATGTGAAAACCAAAGAAAGCAGCCATGTTTAGGAGAATACCGTCGGGCGGACTACCATTCCCCCGAGCGATGAGGTGGAAGCTGGCCGGTGGGATCGGCCTCGCGTTTGTCGTCCTGATCTACGGGACCGTGGCCGTCTTCGAGGCCTTCGACCGCAACTCTCACTCGGCCAGCGACACGATCCGGCCGTTCCTGATCACGATGGGTCCGGTGTGGGCGCTCTCGATCGCGGCCGCGAGGGTTTTGCTTCAGCGTTCGCGGTAGTCGCTCAACGCACGCCATAGATAGAATTTGTAGCGTTTGGCCGTGTCGATAGACGAATCACGTAACGGCAAGCCCAGCGGAATTCAGCTCGTTCAGGTCGAGGGCTTCCTCGAGGTGGCCCGCCGGGGCAGCGTCAGCCGCGCCGCCGAGGCACTTTTCATCACCCAACCGACGCTGACCGCGCGCCTCCAGGGCCTGGAACGGGAGCTGGGAACGCCGCTCTTTCTTCGCACGCCCCACGGCATGCGGCTGACCGACGCCGGTCGCGCGTGGGTGCCGTTTGCCGAGCGGGCGCTGCGGGCCCTGGTCGACGGTCGCGACGCCCTCCAGCAGGTGATGACCGCGTCCGCAGGCCACCTCATGATCGCCGCCGCCCCCGCCGTCAGCACCTACGTCCTGCCCGAGCTGCTCGAGCGTTTCGTCGACGCCCACCCACGGGTCGAAGTCTCCGTTCGTACGGGCCACTCCGAGGACGTTGTCGAGCTGGTGCTCCGCGACGAGGTCCAGATCGGCCTGGGCCGCGCCATCCGCCACCCCGACCTCGAGCTGCGACCGTTCCACACCGAGGACCTGGTCCTGGTCTGCGCACCCGAGCACCTGTTCACCAAGCGCTCGTCTGTCGCCATGGCAGAGGTCGCCGCCGAGAAGCTCATCATGTTCGACCGCACCTCCAGCTACTACGAGATCACCCAGGGCGCCTTCCTCTCCGCCGGCGTGAGCCTGCGTGGGCTGATGGAGCTCGACTCCATCGAGGCGGCAAAGAAGATGGTCGAGCGCGGGCTGGGGGTGGCGCTCCTGCCGGGAACCGCGGTCGCCCGCGAGGTCGCGGGCAAGACACTGCGTGCCGTGAAGATGAAGGACGCGCCGCCGATGCAGAACACGATCGTCGCCTATCGGCGGCGTGACGCCGGCAAGCCGGAAGGCATCGTGGCCGCGTTTCTCGACCTGCTCGAATCCAAGTAGAACGCCTCAGCCCGGTGTTTCCTACATCGACTCTGCCGATCGAGCTCATCAGATCAATTGATTGGACGTATATCGGTTGCCTTGATAGTTTCTAAGGCATGGATAGAGAAATCCGATCGCAGGATCAGGAGACCGAGAGCACCGTGCACGAGTGCGAGTGCCCCGAACCCTGCAACTGCGACCACGAAAACGATTAGGAGGCTCTCCATGGATCTCGTCTCCACACCTCTCCTACCGGAGGGCTTCAAGGTGCCGGCGTCGCGGAACGAGCCGCCGAGCAAGCGCCTGCGTCGAATGCTGGCGGAAAAGCCGTACGTCTTCGCGCCGGGTGTGTACGACCCGATGGGCGCTCAGCTCCTCATGTACCACGGCTTCGACGCCGTCTACTTCAGCGGCTACTCCTTCGCCATCGGCCACCTCGGCACGACCGACATGGACCTGTATTCCTCGGTTGAGATCGCGGACGGCGCCCGGCGCACCGTCAGCGCGCTGCGCAAGTTCCAGCTCACGATGGCGATGGGCGACCCAGAGAAGAACGTTCCTCCCACCCACCTCGAGATCCCGCCGGTCGTCGTCGACATGGATGCGGGCTACGGAAATCTCTTCAACGTGCAGCGCACCGTCGAGCTGTATGTCAACGCCGGCGTCGCGGCCGCACACCTCGAGGACCAGGTCATGCCCAAGCGCTGCGGCCACATCGCGGGCAAGGCGCTGATCTCAGCCGACGAGTTCATCGGCAAGCTCAAGATGATGCGCAGCGCGGCCGACGACCTTGGTCACAAAGACTTCGTTGTGATCGCACGCACCGACGGCGTGTCGGCAAGCGAAGCGCCCGAATCCAGGCGCGGCCTCGAGCTGGCCATCGACCGCGGCCTCCGCTACCTGGACAGCGGAGTTCCAGACCTGCTGTGGTGCGAGTTCCCGACCGCGGAACGAGAGCCGACCGAAACGTTCTGTACCGAGATCCGCAAGCGCTTCCCCAAAGCCCGATTCGCCTTCAACTACTCCTCGTCGTTCAAGTGGTTCAATGAAAAGAACCCGATCACGTGGGAGGAGCTGGGCCTTCTGGGCGTCGGATTCATCTTCATCACGCTCGCGCTCCAGCACGCGGCGGGGCATGGCATGTCGGTTTTGCTCGAAGAGCTGAAGGAGAACAAGGAAGAGGGCTATATGTCGCTGCAGCGCAAGGAGTGGGCCGATGGCGGGAATATCCCGACACGGTCGCACCACCTCTTCACAGGTGTCCCCTATCACCACCACGTCGGACGCGAGTACGGCGCCGCGCGCCTCAGCGAGGACATGGACGAGCATCTCGAAATTTCGAAGGTCGTCTAGAGAGTTCTAGACTTCGCCCGAGAGCGCGAGGGCGTGGTGCTGTTTCCGTTCCGCTGGCTGTGGTGGCTGATCTCGAGCGTTCGCCGCTCGATCGGAAGGCCGCCCGAGTTCGTCGTCTTCGTCCTCGAAGAAGACCCGCCGGCGCTGCCTGACCCGCCCCGGCCTTTCTGGCAGCGGTTCGCCGCCAGGTCCCGCCTGAGCACCAAGGAGCTGGGCGAGCGCTTCGACGCGATCGCGCGCGACTCGCGGATCAAAGGCGTGGTCCTGCACCTGCGCACGGTCGGGATGCCGATGGCCACCTTGCAGGACCTTCGCGAGCTCGTATCCAGGCTCCGCCAGTCCGGCAAGCGAGTGGTGGCCTGGGCCCCTGCCTACACCACCGGCACCTACTACCTCGCATGCGCGTGCGACGAGATCCTGCTCATGCCCGCGGGCATGATCGAGCCGCTCGGCTTCGCCGGCACCGGCACGTTCCTTGCCGACGGGCTCGCGCGGTTCGGCCTGAGCGCTGACTTCATCCAGGTGTCGCCTTACAAGTCGGCGGCCGACCCACTGACCAAGTCGAAGATGACGGACGAGTACCGCGAACAGGTCACGTGGCTGCTCGAGTCGCAGCATGCCGAGGTGGTCGGGGCGATCGCCGAGGCCAGGAAGCTCGACGAGGCCGGAGCCCAAGAGCTGATCGACTGCTCGCCGTATGGCGACGACGTCGCGGTGGAAAAGCACGCGGTCGACCGGGTGATTCCGGAAGAGGAATTACCGGCGCACCTGGCGCGTGGCGGCCCCCCGGTTTCGATCGGCACCTGGGATAGAGCGCAGAGGAAGATGCGCATGCCTGCGCCGACGCTGCGGATGGGCAGGTACGTCGCGCTCATCCGGGTCGAAGGCACGATCATCGACGGCCGGTCCGGCCGCCTGCCGGTCAGGCCGCCAGTCGAGGTTCCGCTCGCCGGTGAGGCTCGTGCTGGCGACCTGAGCGTGGTCCAGGTGGCGCGGCAGGTGGCGGCGGACAAGCGCGCCGCGGCTGTGGTGCTGTACGTCAACTCGCGCGGGGGCTCTTCGACGGCGAGCGAGGCGATGCGCCAGGCGCTGCGAGTGGTCGCGGCGCACAAGCCGCTGGTCGTCGTCATGGGCCCGGTCGCGGGATCGGGCGGCTACGACGTGGCGACACCCGGGTCGTGGATCGTCGCTCGCCCCGGGACGCTGACCGGCTCGATTGGCGTACTGGGCGGGAAGATCGTCACGGGCGCGCTGTGGGAGAAGCTGCTGTTCAACCGCGAGACGATCGCTCTTGGCCGGCACGTGACGATGAACAACGACGACCGCCTTTACTCGGATGAGGAGCGCGACATCCTGACCAAAGAGATCAACCGCCTGTATCGAGGATTCGTCGATGTCGTGGCGGCGTCGCGCAAGCTGCGGCGCGAGGAGGTCGAGCCGATCGCGCAGGGCAAGGTGTGGACGGGACGGCAGGCGCTGGAGCGCAAGCTGGTCGATGAGCTCGGCGGCCTGGACGCGGGGGTCAAGAAGGCGCGCGGGCTGGCCGGCCTGACCTCAACCGCCCCGCTGCGCGAGGCGCATGGGCCGAGGCGCATGATCCCTCCGCTGGTCGAACCGGCGCCGGCGGGCGGCTGGTTCGGCTACGTGCTCGAGGGTCTCAACCTACTGAGCCGAGCGCCGGCGCTAGCCGTGATGGAGTACCTGCCGGGCGAGCTGACCTAGCCTGTCCCCGGGAGCATCTGCATGCGCAGGGCAGCGAGATCCATCGAAGTCCAGTGCTCCGCGAGCTTGCCATCTTTGACGCGGAAGATGTCGATGAACTCCAATTCGACCCGGTTGCCGGTCGGCGGCAAGTCCCATATCGCCCCACGGTGGGTGCCGCGCAGGGTCTTGCGGGTGGCTACCAGATCCCGGTCCGCGAGCTGCTCGTTGATCTCCATCGTGGCGTCTGGGAATGCCCGCAGCAGCATCCCGTAGAACGCCTGGAAGCCACCGGCCGGGCGGGGCGTCGGCGGTATCGGGCGGCCCTCCGGAGCGTAGTGGTTCACGAAGTCCGGGTGAAAGATCTCGTCCGCCGCGGCGAGGTCATGTTGGTTCTGGCACACCTCCACGAACTGCGCCACCACCCGCTTGTTGTCCTCGATCGACACGCCCGTCCTCCTTCCAATGTCGAAGGGTACACGGGCGAAGCGGGTATCCCAGGTGACCGTGCTACTGCCTCATCTCAGACGTCGAGCGGCGGGAACCTCCAGGGCTGACGCTCGCGCACGACCTCGTAGACGGCTTCGACCATGCTCTCCCGGTTCGGCTTGGTGAAGTAATCCCCGTCCGGCCCGTACGCCGGCCGGTTCGGTGACGCCGCCAGTGTCCGCGGCGCCGCGTCCAGGTGCCACCATCCCTGCTGCTCCTCGAGGATCTGCTGGAGCATGAACGCCGACGCGCCGCCCCGCACGTCCTCGTCGACGCAGATCAACGCGTGCGTCTTCTCCACCGAACGCACGAGCAGGTGATTGACGTCGAACGGGTTGAGCGTCTGCACATCGATGATCTCGCACGACACGCCTAGATCCTCGAGCGCCTGCGCGGCGTCGAGCGCTATCCCGCAGCAGGCCCCGTAAGTCACGACCGTCGCGTCGCTGCCTTCGCGCAGGACCTCGGGCACGCCCAAAGGCACGGTGAACGTGCCGATGTTGTCCGGCACCCTCTCCTTCAACCGGTAGCCGTTCAGGACCTCAATCACGATCCCCGGGTTGTCACCCTGGAACAGCGTGTTGTAGAAGCCCGCGGCCTGCGTCATGTTGCGCGGCACCGCGACGTAGATGCCCCGCAGCGCGTTCAGCAGGACCGACATGGGCGAGCCGGAATGCCAGATTCCGACGAGCCGGTGCCCCTTGGTGCGAATCACCACGGGCGCCTTCTGGCCGCCAACGGTTCGCCAGTGCAGCGTGGCCAGGTCGTCGGACGCGACCTCCAGCGCGTAGAGGAAGTAGTCGAGGTATTGGATGTCGCAGATCGGCCGCAGTCCGCGAATTGCGGCGCCGATCGCCTGGCCGAGGATCGTCGCCTCACGAATGCCGGTATCGGTGAGGCGCAGGTCGCCGTACTTCGCCTGCAAACCCTCGAAGACGAGGTTGACGTCGCCCAGCTTGCCAACGTCCTCGCCGATGACGAAGATCCGCGGATCGCGCTCGAAGTTGGCGTCGAAGTTCCGGACGAGCACCTGCCGGCCATCGACCGTCGGCGACTGGTCGGAATAAGCAGCGGGCACGACCGGAACCTGGAGAGGCGATTCCGCTGACCGGCTGTAGAGATAGGAGTTGTAGCGCTCGTCGTTCTCGCGCCGGTAGTCGGCGACGAACTTCGCCAGCTCCGCGCGCGACGGCGACTCCAGGCCGCGCAGCTGGTGCAGCACCCGCGACACGCTCGACATCACGAGCGAACGAGTCACCTTGTTGGCTTCGTCAAGGGCGTTGGTGATCTCCGCCACCTCGGGCATGTCGATCCGCCGCAGGATCGCGACGGCGCGATCCCGCTCGGCGCGGACAGGCGTCTGGAAAGCCTCCCAGGCCAGGTCGCGCGCGGCCTCAACGGCTTCTTTGTCGGCCGCCTCCCAGCCCTCGAGCTGCGACTCGCTGGCGACACCCGACTCGATGACCCAGTCGCGCATCCGGGCCACGCAGTCGTACTCGTTTTCGAACCGCAGACGCTCCTTCGACTTGTACCTCTCGTGGCTGCCGCTGGTCGAATGGCCTTGCGGCTGGGTCATCTCGGTGACATGGATCAGCGCGGGCTTGTGCTCGCGCCGCACCTTCTCGATCGCGTTCGCGTACGTCTCCACCAGCCCGGCGTAGTCCCATCCGCGCACGACGTAGATGTCGATCCCCGGGCGGTCGTCCGGTGAGAATCCGCGCAGGGCGTCGGAGATGGAAGCCTTGGTCGTCTCCAGGGTGATCGGGACCGAGATCCCATATCCGTCGTCCCATACCGACATCGCCAACGGCACCTGCAGCACGCCGGCGGCGTTGATCGCCTCCCAGAACAGACCCTCGCTCGTCGCGGCGTCGCCGATGGTCCCGAACGCAACCTCGTCGCCGTTGACCGAGAAGCCGTCCTGCGTGCTCTTCAGCTGCGGGTTCAGGCGGTAGAGGCGCGACGCGTAGGCAAGTCCGAGCAGCCGGGGCATCCAGCCGGCGACGTTGGAGACGTCCGCGCTCGAGTTGGGCATGTCCACGCTGCGCATGAACACGCCGCTGTCATCGAGGATCCGGGTCGCGAAGTGGTTGCCCATCTGCCGCCCGCCCGACGCAGGCTCCGCCTCGACGCTGGCGTTGCCGTACAGCTGGGCGAAGAAGTTGCGGACGTTTGACATCCGCGTCGCCCACATGAACGTCTGATCCCGGTAGTAACCTGCGCGCCAATCGCCAGGCCGGAACGCCTTGGCCATCGCGATGTTGGCGATCTCCTTGCCGTCGCCGAAGATCCCAAAGGTCGCGTTGCCGCGGAGGACCTCGGCTCGCCCGATGACGCTAGCGCGGCGGCTGCTGTATGCGAGGCGGTAATCGGCGATGACGGCTTCGGCGGTCAGTGTTGCCTTCGAGTTGCGAAGCGCTCTCGCCATAGTCGACCGCTCAGCGGCCGAAAACTACGTTATCAGAGCCCCCGGGCCGCTAGGCCGAGCTAAGGCGCTCCCTTGCCTGTTCGCGGCGGAGCAAACCCGGCCGGCTCGCCTGGAGGGCCTCCTTCATGTGCACGTAGGCTCGGGCCAGCTCGCCCCGACGCTCCAGGATCTCGGCGTAGACGCCATGGGAGTGGAGGAGCCGCTCTCGCAAGCCCAAAACCTCAAACCCGCGTATGGCGTCCTCGAAACGGCGATCGGCGGACTCGTGCTCACCCCGCTGGTCGTCGATGCGACCAAGCCACAGGTGCGCTTCGGCCATCATGGCGCCGTCCTCCAGGCGCTCGGCGAGCTCCAGGGCCGCCCTCGCCAGCTCGTGCGCACGATCTGCTTCTCCCTCATACATCGCCAGCTCGCACTGGCTGAGGAGGACTCGGCTTCGTCCAAGCTCGAGGTCGGCCTCGTCGCACAGCTCGAGCGCCCGATCGAGGTGGCGGTGGGCGCCGGCAAAATCATGCCGCCCCATCAGGAGGAGGGCGAGGTTGTTTTCGGCCCGAGCAAGGAAGGCGCGGTCGCGCAGCACCTCGAGGAGGGCGACCGATCGCATCGCGAAGCGGGAGGCGGTCTCACTTGTGCCGTGGTACGCAGCGCCCAGCTCGCTGTAGATGTGCGCCACATGCCGCAGGTCGAAGACGGAGCTGCCGACCTCGATCGCCTCTTCGTAAGCCGCGACCGCCCGGTCACCGTCGCGCTCGGCGGCGTAGGCCGCGGCGAGGATGCCGAGGAGGCGCGTTTCGGTCGGGGTGGGCACCGGCTTGAGCCCGCGGCACACCGCGAGCGCCTTCTCGGCCAGCGCGACCGCATCCTTGGACTTCGTCGCGGTCGCAAGTGACGCCTGCGCGCCAAGGCACTCGGCCAGCATCACACCGTCATTCACCGCTTCGAAGTGAGCCCTGGCTTCCCCGAGCAGGTCGGCGGCCTGGTCCGGCTCCGCCGAGTCCAGATAGGCCTGCGCGACCAGGAAACGAATGCGTCCCAAACGGAAGGCGGAGGAACTGCGATCGAGGAGTGAATGGCCCAGCGCGACGGCCTCCGTGTTGCGGCCGCCTGCGACCAAAGCCTCGAGCTCGATCACACTCGTGCGCGTGTCATCGGCGGAACCACCAGGCTCGGCGAGGAAGAACTCGATAGGCTTGCCGGTCCTTCGGGCGATGTGCTCCAGGGTAGGCAGCGAAGGCCTGGTTCGGCCAGTCTCGATGAGGTAGATCGCGGGCGGCGTCACGCGGCCTTTGCCCAGCTGCGCGAGGCTCAAGCCGGATTCGAGGCGCGCCTCCTTGACGGAGCCTGGGCGGACATTTACGCCGGGGAGCCGGCGTCGTTTGGGGCTGACATCTGTCACCTCAAAGCGCCCGCTGGCCACGGCCACTCACTTTATACGAAATCATTGGAATGTTCCAGAGGCGGGTTTGAAACGCACATTTCAGCTTTGCCGGTCGATTCTTTGGCTAATTTCGACTGATACTTAACATTGTTAAGTTAAACTACCCAGCGCAGGTCGTGGTACAGCGTGCTTCCCGCCGCGACCTGCTCCGCCTCGGTGCGGCCCTCTCTCTGCTTCACCCCTTCCAGAGAGAGGGCCTCTTTCATGAGAGAGGGGGTTCACTTCCCCACCTTGTGGGGAGGCAGGCGGCGAAGCCGCCGGGTCGGGACGATGGGCTTGTCCTAAGCCCCCGGATACGTCCCGAACAGCTTGATCTCGGCGCTCGCCTCCTCGAGATCACTGAGCGCCGCCTCGGCCGCGGCCGCCGACGACTCCTCGCCGTTGATCGTGAAATCGAGGTAGAACCGATACTCAAACGGCCGGCCGATCATCGGCCGGCTGTCAAGGCGGGTGAGGTTCACGCCCCGCCGGGCGAAGCAGTCGAGAGCGTGCGCCAGGCTGCCCGGACGGTGGGCGGTGACGAAGGCAATCGAGCCCTTCCACCCCCTGGCGCCCTCTCGCGGCCGGGTGGGCTCGCCCTTCTCGACCACCACGAACCGCGTCCGATTTTCGGAATCGTCCTGGATGGATTCCGCCAGGACGTACAGCGAATACCGGGCCGCGGCCGCCTTGCTCGCGATCGCGGCGGTGCCTGGCTGCCGCTGCTCCGCGACCGCGCGCGCGGCTCCCGCGGTGTCGTGAAACGCGACCGGGCGGATCTGCCGCGAGTGCAGATACCGGTCGCATTGCGCCAGCGCCTGCGGGTGCGATAGCGCGCGCTCAACTGGTCCCGGCCATCCCAAAAGGCAGTGCCTCACCGGCTGCACCTGCTCGCGAATGACGCGCAGGCCGGGCTTCTCCCACAGCAGGTCCGACACCTCCTGGACCACGCCGGCGCTGCTGTTCTCGACCGGGAGCACGGCCGCGTCCACCGCGCCCATCGCGAGCGCGTCGAAGGTCAGGCGAAAGGTCGCAAAACCGACCGCCTGGGCGTCAGGAAAGACCGCCGAGACGGCCTCATCCGAGTACGCGCCTGGCTCGCCCTGGTAGGCGACCTTTTTCCCCACGAAATCCGAGGCTTCGCCGTGATTTCGCGGCGACGCCTTCACCCGAAGATCAGGTGCCGCATTGCATCCGCGACGTGGTTGTGGTCGTGGAGCTGGTCGGTGACGGGCGGGTGGCCGTTGCCTTCGTGACCATTGGTCTCGGACATCGCGGCGATCTTGCGCAGGTCCTCGTCTGTGACCTCTTTCTTGGTGTCGGCGAGCTGCAGGAAACGCTGCCAAGCGACATCGTCTTTGCCATCGGTCAGGGTGATGCCCAGGCGGCTGAGCCGGTGATGGAACGCGTGCCGGCCTGAGCGCGCGGTGAGCACGATCTTGGAATCCGCAAGACCCACGTCTTCCGGCTTCATGATCTCGTAGTTGAGCCTGTCCTTCAGGACGCCGTCCTGGTGGATGCCGGACGCGTGTGCGAACGCGTTCGCGCCGACCACCGCCTTGTTCGGCTGCACCGGCGTGCCGGTCAACTCCGAGACCAGTCGCGACGTGCGAGTGATCTCGGTCGTGTCGATGCCGCACTCGAGGCCGAGCTTGGCCTGGCGTACGCGCAGCAACATCACGACCTCTTCCAGTGAGGTATTGCCGGCGCGTTCGCCGATGCCGTTGATCGTGCACTCGACACGCCGCGCGCCGGCGGCCAGCGCTGCCAGGGTGTTGGCGACGGCGAGCCCTAGGTCGTTGTGGCAGTGGACGGAGAAGAGGGCCTTCTCGCAGCCTCGCGCCTCGTTGATCACCCGGCGCACCAACTCGCCGAACTCATATGGCAGGCAGTAGCCGGTGGTGTCGGGGATGTTGATCACGTTGGCGCCGGCGGCGATCATCGTCTCGACGGTTTCGATCAGATAGTCAGGGTCCGCGCGTCCTGCGTCTTCGGGCGAGTACTCGACGTTGTCGCACAGGAAGCGAGCGTATTCGACCATCTCCGCGCCGCGCTTCAGCACCTGCTCGCGCGTCATGCCGAGCTTGCGGTCGATGTGGACATCGGAGACCGAGAGCACGATGTGGATCTGCGGCGTCTGCGCGTCCCGGATCGCGCCCCAAACCGCGTCAATGTCTTCGCGCTTGGCGCGGGCGAGCGCGGTCACGGTCGCCCCGCGGATCTCGCGCGCGATCCGGCGGCAGGCCTCGAAGTCGCCCGGCGACGAGATTGGAAAGCCGGCTTCGATCACGTCGACGCCGAGCTTTTCCAGCTGACGCGCGATGCGCAGCTTGGAGTTGGCGTCGAGGTGGAAACCTGGCGATTGCTCGCCGTCGCGCAGGGTCGTGTCGAAGATGAATACCCGGTCCGGATTTGTCTCTTTCATTTTTCTACTGGCTCCAACCACGTCATCATCGAGCGCAGCTCACGCCCGACCTGTTCGATCTGGTGCTCCGAGTCTTTCCGCCGCATGGCCATGAACTGCTCGCGGCCGTTTGAGTTCTCGTCGAGCCAGCGCTCGGCGAAGCTGCCGTCCTGGATCTCGGCCAGGACCTGGCGCATCTGCTGCCGCACGTGGTCGTCGATCACGCGCGGCCCGGAAACGTAGTCGCCGAACTCGGCCGTGTCCGAGACGGAGTAGCGCATGAAGCCGAGTCCTCCGCGATACATCAGGTCGACGATCAGCTTCAGCTCGTGCAAGACCTCGAAGTAGGCGAGCTCGGGCTGATAACCGGCTTCGACGAGGGTCTCGAAACCTGTCTTGACGAGCGAGGCGACGCCCCCGCAGAGCACGGCCTGCTCGCCGAAGAGGTCGGTCTCGGTCTCTTCCTTGAATGTGGTCTCGAGGATGCCGGCGCGGCCTGCGCCGAGCGAGCGCGCGTAGGCGAGCGCGCGCGACCATGCCTTACCGGTCGCGTCCTGGTAGACGGCGATCAGGGCCGGCACGCCCTGGCCGTTGACATACGTGCTCCGCACCAGATGCCCTGGTCCCTTGGGCGCGATCATCGCCACGTCGACATCCTGGTTGGGCTTGATCTGCGCGAAGTTGATCGAGAAACCGTGGGCGAACATCAGCATCGAGCGCGGCTGTAGGTGCGCCTCGATCGATTCGCGAAAGAGCTTGCCCTGCCCCGCGTCCGGTGTCAGCACCATCACGACCGTGGCCTCGGAGACCGCCTCCGGCACGGGGACCGCGCGCAGGCCATCTGCCTCGACCCGCTCGATCGACTTGCTGCCTGGGTAGAGCCCGACGCGGACGTCCTCGCCGGAATCACGCAGGTTGAGCGCGTGGGCGCGACCCTGGCTGCCGTAGCCGATCACCGCCACCGGCTCGCCGAGCTGCGGCGGGCAGTCGCTCTCGTAATGGATCTTCATTGGGTCCTCCTCATCACGACGGGGCCGGAGCGGGCCACGTCGACGATTCCATGCCGGGTCAACTCGTCGACGAAGTCGCCGACCTCTTCGCGCTCGCCGGAAAACTCGACCGTGGTGCCGTCCGCCGCCGTGGACAGGACCTTGGCGCCCCGCTTGAGCAGTGCGTCGAGCTCTGAGGCCGCGACCTTGGCGACGATCAGCTCCCGGCTATGCACGTGGTCGCCGGTCAGGTCCTCGACCTCGACGACCTCGACCAGTCGCTCCAGCTGCTTGCGCACCTGGTCGGCCTCGGCGTGTCCATGGTCGACCTGGAGCGTGATCCGGAATCGACCCGGCTGGCTGCTAGGGCCGACCGAGATCCCGCGGACGTGAAAACCGCGCCGCCGGATCGCGCCCGAGACCTTGGTCAGCGTGTTCGGCGCATCCTCGACGAGCACCGACAGCACCCGAATCTTTTCCTTAATCTCAGGCATTCTCCGGGCTCTCCCAGAACTCGTTCAGGCTCTTGCCCAGCGGGACGATCGGATAGACGTTGGCCTCGGGGTCGATCCGGAAGTCGATCAGGAACGGACCCTTCGTCCGCTCCGCCGCGTCGAACGCGGGCCCGATGTCCTCGAACCGCTCAACCCGCCGCGCCGGCAGTCCGTATGCCTCCGACAGCTTCACGAAATCGGGCATGTGCTTCAGGTCGACCTGGGAGCGCACACCGCCGTAGAAGTCATCCTGGAACTGGCGGACCATTCCGAGCGAGAAGTTGTTGAGGAGCACGACCTTGACGTCGAGCTGGTGCTCGACCGCAACAGAAAGCTCCTGCGCGGTCATGACGAAGCCGCCTTCGCCGGCGACACACCAAACCGGGACGTCGGGCCGGCCGAACTTGGCGCCGATCGCCGCCGGCAGCGCGTAGCCCATCGTGCCGGCTCCGCCGGAGTTGATGAACAGGCCCGGGCGGTCGTAGTTCCACCAGAGCGCGGCCCAGATCTGGTTCTGGCCGACGTCGGCGACGACGATCGCCTCGCTGCGCGCGCGCCGGTACATGTCGATCAGGACGTCCTGCGGCTGCAGCTGTCCGTTCGAGTGCTTGTAGCGAAGCGGGTGCTCCTCGCGCCAGGCGTCGATCTGGGCCAGCCAGCGCCCGCGGTTCTGGTTGAGCGCCCCGACGTGGGGCTGCATCGCGGCAAGCGCCTGCTTGGCGTCGGCCACCAGCTCGATGTGAGGCCGCACGTTCTTGCCCATCTCGGAACCGTCGATGTCGACGTGGATGAAGGTCTTGACGTTGGGCGCAAACTCCGAGAGCTTGGCGGTGACGCGGTCGTCGACCCGCATTCCGACCATCATCAAGACGTCGGCGTTCTGCACCGCCTTCAGGCACCAGCCGGTGCCCATGAACCCGGTCATGTGGAGCGAGAGCGGATGCTTGACTGGGAACGCGCCGATACCCAGCAGCGTCGTGCCCACCGGCGCGGCCGCCGTCTCGGCCAGCTCCTGGAGCTGAGGCTCGGCGTGGCTCAGGAGCACGCCGTGACCGGCCAGGATCACAGGCCGCTCCGCGCCCGCCAGCGCCTTGGCCGCCCGGCGCGCATGGTCGAGGTCGACGTGGCCGTTGAGCTTGTAGCCCGGGATCTCGAGACGCTCCGGCGTCACGCGGTCGGCCTCCGCCATCTGCACGTCCTTGCAGATGTCGACCAGCACCGGGCCGGGCCGGCCCGTGGTGGCGATGTGAAAGGCCTCGTGGATCACGCGAGGCAACTGGTCGATGCTGGTGACCAGGTAGCTGTGTTTGGTGACCGATGACGTGGCGCCGATGACATCGGATTCCTGGAAGGCGTCGCGGCCGACCTGGGTGCTGTTGACCTGGCCGGTGATCGCGACCATCGGCACCGAGTCCATGTAGGCCGTGCAGAGGCCGGTCACCAGGTTCAGCGCACCTGGTCCTGAGGTGGCGAACACCACGCCGGGCCTGCCGCACGCGCGGGCGTAGCCGTCCGCCATGTGCGCGGCGCCCTGCTCGTGGCGGACCAGGATGTGCTTGAGCCGCGGATGCTCGCGCAGGTGCTGGTAGATCGGCAGGTTGGCGCCGCCCGGGTAGCCGAAGATGTACTCGACACCCTCGCGCTCCAGCGCTTCCAGGATCATGTCGGCTCCGGTCACTTGTTCGGCGGGCTCCTTTGCTCCAAGAAATGAAGAAGCCCCCGCCTTTCGGTCGGGGGCTTTTGCGATCTATCCGGTGGTCTTGACTAGGTCGCGCGTGCCCCCATGCGAATGCCAATAAGGCCCAGGAGGCTAAGTACCAGGTCGGTCAGACGCGCAGACGCTGTCATCAGTTGCGCAATCTTAACGAGCGGCGGGGGGCATCGGGTTGTGGCTAAGGCACAAAATTCCCGACCCAACGGCCCGTAGAGTTGTCGTTCCCGATGCCAAAAACCCTCGCTCAGAAGCTGTGGGACGCCCATCTCGTGCGTTCAGCCGCGGGTGAGCCGGACCTATTGTTCGTGGACCTGCACCTGGTCCACGAGGTCACCTCGCCCCAGGCCTTTGAGGGCCTGCGCATGGCCGGGCGAAAGGTCCGGCGGCCGGACCTGACCGTGGCCACGATGGACCACAACGTGCCCACGCGAGGGGGCGTTCGGGCCGCCGATGAGCTGTCGCGCAAGCAGATGGAGGTGCTCGCGGAGAACTGCAGGCGCGAGGGGATTCCACTCCACCAGATCGGAAGCCGGCGCCAGGGCATCGTCCACATCATCGGGCCGGAGCTGGGCCTGACCCAGCCGGGCATGCTGATCGTCTGCGGCGACTCCCACACCTCGACGCACGGCGCGTTCGGAGCGCTGGCGTTCGGCATCGGGACCTCCGAGGTGGAGGTCGTGCTCGCCACACAATGCCTGCCCCAAAAACGTCAGGGCGACCTGGCGGTCAACGTGTCTGGTGACCTGCCGATCGGCGTCACGGCCAAGGACATCGTCCTCAGCCTGATCGGCCGCACGGGCACATCGGCGGGGCAGGGGCACCTGGTTGAGTACAGGGGCCCGACAGTCCGCGGGCTCTCCATGGAAGGCCGGATGACGATCTGCAACATGTCGATCGAGTGGGGCGCCAAGGCCGGGATGGTCGCGCCGGACGACACCACCTACGCGTACGTGGAAGGCCGGCCGCACGCACCGAGCGGGGCGGCGTGGAAGCAGGCCCTGGATTACTGGCGCACGCTCACAACTGACAAGGGCGCGCACTTTGGCGGCCAGATCGACATCGACGCCTCGACCCTGGAGCCCCATGTCACGTGGGGCACGACGCCGGCGCAGGTCGTGCCGGTGACCGGGCGCGTGCCGGCGCCACGCTCGGAGACCGACGAGCGGGCGCTGCGCTACATGGACCTCAAGCCAGGCCTCGCGCTCGCGGATATCGCGATCGACCGGGTGTTCATCGGCTCGTGCACCAACGCGCGCCTCGAGGACCTGCGCGCCGCGGCGAGCATCATCCAGGGCCGTCAGGTGCATCCAAAGGTGCGCGCTATGGTCGTGCCTGGGTCGACCTCGGTCAAGCGCGCGGCCGAAGACGAGGGCCTGGATGCGGTCTTCAAGGCCGCCGGTTTCGAGTGGCGCAATGCGGGCTGCTCGATGTGTCTGGGCATGAACCCCGACATCCTCGCCCCCGGCGAGCGCTGCGCCTCGACCTCGAACCGCAACTTCGAGGGGCGCCAGGGGTCGGGCGGGCGGACGCACCTGATGTCGCCTCCGATGGCTGCGGCGGCGGCGATCACGGGACACCTCGTCGACGTGCGGGAGCTGATGTAGGTGGAACCCGTCAAGCGCGTTTCCGGCCGGATGGCGCCGCTCGATCTGGCCGACGTCGACACCGACCAGATCATCCCCAAGCAGTTTTTGAAGCGGATCGAGCGCACCGGCTACGGGCCGTTTTTGTTCTACGACTGGCGCGCTCGCGGCAACTTCGTGCTCGACCGTCCGGAATACGCGGGAGCCTCAGTGCTGGTCGCCGGGGCGAACTTCGGCTGTGGTTCCTCGCGCGAGCACGCGACTTGGGCGCTGCGCGACTTCGGGTTCAGGGCGATCATCGCGCC
>VBFH01000081.1 GCA_005883575.1 Chloroflexota bacterium
TCAGCACGATGCGGGTCGGCTCGCCGAGAGTGTGGGTGTCGATCGTCTCGACGGTCGTGATGCTCATGCGACCGGCTTCGCCAGCTCGCCGCGGACCGCGGCTGCGACCTCGCCCCAGGCCTCGATCGCGCGATCCGACCGCGCCGGGTCTTGCCCCGGATAGTTCAGGCGCAGGACGAAGTGCAGGCGGTCGCCGAAAATACGGTGGTAGTCGAGGACCTGCCTCGCCACCTCTTCGCGGTTGCCAAGGATGAGGCGGTGGTTCTCGCGATGCACGTCGCGGACGCCTCGGCCGGCCCAGCGGTCGTACGTCTGGCGCAGATATGTGAAGCCGTAACGCATCTCTTCCCAGGGGTCGGTGTCGTCGCTCACGAAGCCGTAGCTGAAGAGCGGCAGCTCGAGCCCCGGCTCACCGCGAAACGCTGCGTCGTAGATGCCGACCAACCGCGTCACCTCGTCCAGGCGGAGCGACGGGTCGACCATGTAGCGCTTGCCGCGCTCGCCTGCGCGGGCCGCGTCGCGGTCGGCGACGCCGGACCGCCTTCGGTTAACGGCGCCGGCGTCACGGCGAGCTCAGGGATCTGGTAGTAGCGGCCGCGATGCGAGAACGGGCGGCCGGTGAACGCACGGTCGAGGATCTCGGTGATCTCTTCCAACCGCGCCTCGTCGGTCGAGGCGTCGATGCCCATGCCCGCGAACTCTTCCGGGCGGTACGCGGTGCCGATCCCAAGCACGAAACGGCCGCCACTGAGGAGATCGAGGGCGATCGCGTCTTCGGCGAGCCTTAGCGGGTGATAGAAGGACGCAATCGCGATGCTCGTTCCGGCCGTGAGCCTTCGGGTTGTGCCGAGAACCGCGGCGCATACCGGGATCACCGCCGCCGCGTATCCGTCCTCGGCGAAATGGTGCTCGGCGATCCAGAACGAATCGAGACCGGCATCGTCGGCGATGCGAGCCTGGCGCAGCATGTCCTCGTGCAGCTCGCGATGGGTGTGCGGCGAGTCCGGCGGCCGCTGGGCGCTGTACATGCCGACGCCGAAGCGCATCTGAATCAGGCCCTCAACTTGCGCATCGACACGGCATATGCGAGCGAGGCGGCAATTGCGGGAGCCAGGACCAGCGTAATCGACGCCAGCGCGAAAGGAATACCCCGCAGGTCGGCGACGGCACCGGCGACGAACGCGCCCACGTTTCCGATGCCGAGACCGACGCCCATCATCAGGCTCGACGCGATGCCGACGAAAGCCGGCAGCAGTCGCTGCGCGAGCGCTGTCACCTGTGCCTCGGAAGCGAAAAACAGGATGCCGGCGACGAACATCCAGGGGACCAGCAAGGAAGCCGGCAACCACGGCACAGGCAGCAGCGCGAGCATGCCCGTGACGAGCGAGGCCGTCACCACGCGCGAGCTGCCGTAGACGTGCGCCGCGGCGCCGCCCAGCAAGGCGCCGGCGGAGCCCGCGAAGAGGAACGCGGCGAGAGCTGCGCCTCCGACAGCCAGGCTGCCGCTTCGGTAGGTCGCCAGCGCCGGCAGGAAGGCCAGGTATGCGGTCAACACGGCTGAACGCAGGATGGAGACCGAGAGAAGCATCGACAGCGGGAATCCGACCGCCCGAACCGACGACGTCATCGTCGAAGCGCCCGTCATTGCCGGGATGGATGTGCTGGAGATCGAGGTGGCGCGCGCAAAAAGTGCGGCGGCGACGACTGCCGGTACGAGTGCGACAAGCGTCGCACCCGGACCGAACGCCGCGGCCAACGGCACGATTGCGAGCGACATGATGCCGGTGCCGGTCGATCCTCCGGTGAAAAAGACGGCGATCCCCCACTCCTTCCGCCCGGCGCTCGCGCGCGCCGCCTGAGCGACTGCCTGCGGGTGAAACGCCGCCACGCCCAGGCCTGCGACGATGACCAGAGCGACCATCTGGGCGAAGGTGGTGGCAAACCCGGTCGCCGCCATGGCAGAGCCCGCGACCAGCAGGCCAAGGCTCGCCGTCGGGAATGCAGGTCGCCTGTCCTGGAGCAGCCCGAACAGAGGCTGGGTGATGCTCGAGGTCATGAGGAGCACGGTCACGAGCGCGCCCGCCTGGGCGAAGTCGATTCGCAGGTGGGCAACGATCACGGGCACAAGCGCAAAAAGCAAGGCAGGGTTGGAGTCGATGACCAGGTGGCCGAACGTCATCAGCCAGAGCCGCGGCCGGAGACCGAACAGCGAGCCGTCGCGTACCGCTTCGGTCGACGTCAGAACAGCAACCACCCGCCGTCGACGACCAAGGTGTGGCCGGTGATGTAGTCGGCCTCGCCCGAGCAGAGGAACAGCACCGGCCCGACCATGTCTTGAGGCGTTCCGAGCCGTCCCATCGGAATCTTCGCGGCCGCGCGCTCCATCTTCTCGGGCGTGTCGAGGACCCGCAACGTCAGCTCGGTCATGATGGTGCCCGGCGCGACCGCGTTCACGTTGATATGGTGCGGCGCCAGCTCGGCAGCCGCCGAAACGGTCAGCTGCCGCACCCCCCCCTTGCTGATGTCGTAGGCAGTCTCCGGCGTCGACGAGGACACGAACGCAGCCGTCGAGGCGAAGTTCACGATCTTGCCCTGGCGTTTCGGGATCATCACCCGCGCGGCTTCTTGTGTGGCGAAGAACATTCCCTTGAGGTTGACGCCAAGCTGCGTGTCCCAATCGGCTTCGGTGTAATCGAGCAGCGGCTTGGGGATGCCGATGCCCGCGTTGTTGACGAGGATGTCGACGGTTCCGAGCTCCCGGATTGTCCGCCTGAAGAGCGACCGCACGTCGTCGACCCGGCTGATGTCCGCCGTTACCGACATGGCCTGGCCATTTGCGGCTGTGATAGCCGCGACCGCTTCACGGCCTGCGGCGTCGTCGACCTCGGCGACGACAACGCGCGCGCCCTCGGCGGCGAGGCCCATTGCGACAGCCCGTCCCATGCCGCGGCCGGCGCCAGTGACGATGGCGGCCTGGCCGGCGAACCTCACCGTCAGATTGTATTGGCTAACGAGCGTTTGTTTAGGATGACAACACGCAGGCCGGTGGCACGGAAGCGGTATATCATTTCGACGCTCGACCGGCCGGTAAAAGGTGTAGGCGTTGCTGGACAAGTACTTCGATCAGCTGAGCATCGGGGATGTGTTCGCCGGCACTCGGGGCCGGACGGTGACCGAGACCGACATCGCGCTTTTCAGCGCGGTCAGCGGCGACTGGAACCCCATCCACAACGACGCGGCCTTCGCGGCCAGCGGACCGTTCGGCACGCGCATTGCACATGGCCTCCTCCTCGTCGCGATGATGACCGGCATGGCGCCCATCTCGGGTCGGTCGGTCGTCGCGCTCTATGGCTTTGACCGCGTCAGGTTCACCAATCCTGTGGCGCTTGGCGACACCATCACCTACACCTCGAAGATCGCCGCTCTCCAGCCGAAGGGCGACGGCCGTGGCGTCGCGGACGTCGACTTCGAGATCTGCAATCAGCACAACGACGTGTGCGTCGCCGGCACGATCAAGATCCTTCTGCATAGAACCCCACCTTCATGAACGCGGAGCGCCTGAGGCAGGCGCTCGCCTCGCGCAAGGTCGTCTATGGCACGTGGGTCCAGACCCCAAGCCCCGAGGTCGTCGAGATGCTCGGCTGGTCGGGCTGGGACTTCGTCATCCTCGACCTGGAGCACGGATCCTATGGCGCTGAGGGGCTGCGTCACCTGATCCGGGCGGCGGAAACGTCGAATGCGGCGCCGTTCGTGCGCGTGCCACTGAGCTCGCCGCACGACGTAGGCAAAGCACTCGACCTTGGAGCTGTCGGCATCGTCACGCCCGGCGTGACGTCGGCCGCAGCCGGCGCGTCGGCCGTGCGTTTGACGCGATTTCCACCACACGGATCGCGCGGAGCGTCGCCCTCGACCAGGCAGCTCCACTACTCTGCCATATCATTCACGACGCTCACGGCGGAAGACGCGGCGCAGCCGCTCATCGTGCTGCAGGTCGAGGCGCGACTGGCCACGACGGACCTCGGCGGCATCCTCGAAGTCGACGGAGTCGGCGTGATTTTCATCGGCCCCTACGATCTCTCCACCTCACTGGGGCTGCCCGGGCAGTTCGACCATCCCAAGGTTCGCGAGGCGATTACTGAGATCGTGAATCGTGCCGAGGAGCGCAATGTCGCGGTCGGAATCTGGGTCCCTGACGCGCCGTCGGCGCGCTTCTGGGTGGAGCACGGCGTGCGCTTCGTGACGGTGAGCAACAACGAGCTGATGCTGTACGGCGCCGCGGCAGAGCTCCGGCGCGCAGTCGACGGGTAGCATCCCGGCGAGCGCGACAACTGAGACACGGTCAGTGATTCCGCTTGAATCGGGCCGCCCCCCGCAGACGGCCGCAGCCGATCGTGCAGTACGGGCCCGCGGCTACGGACGTTCATTCATCCGGGCGCACCAGCGGAAGCACTCGCTCGCCTAACAGGAGCAACCCACGCCCGGGGTCGAGGCCGAACGGCGCTCCGAACTCGACACGCGATGCTCCAGCGGCGAAGACTTCGCTCGCATGCCGCGCCACGTCATCGGGCGTGCCGGCGAACGCAAAGAGGTCGAGAACGTCGTCGGGAAGCTCGCTGCCGTCCGCAGCCAGCGGCGCCGTCGGGTCGAACCTCGCCACCAGCCTGTAGTAACGCTCGACCGCCGACCGAGCTAGGCGCCGGGCCGCCGCTCCGTCCTCGTCGACGACCGTAACCGCGCCGAGCACGATCCCGGTCGCCTCAGGGGACCGGCCCACCCGGGAAGCTCCCACCGCCAGCCTCTTCCGCATCACGGCCACGATGTTTGGGTTCGCGCTGCCGCCCACCTTCAGCTCCGCGGCGATCTCGCCTGCGAGCGCGACCATTCGCGGACCCCACCCGCCGACCAGGAGCGGCACCCTCGTCCGTGCTTCCACGTACGCGGCCGCTTCCCGCACCGCCTTCGGCGGGTCTGGCTGAGCGATGCCGACCGACTCGAGCCAGGCGCCCTTTGCGAGACCCAGGTAGGCACGGCCGCCAGACACGACGTCGAGCGTCGCGATGGCAGCCGCGATCTCGACCGGGTGCATGGTGTACGGGTTGAGGCACGCCGGGCCCAGAGCGACACGCTGCGTCACCTTTGCGACCTCGACCAGGGGGACGAGGGCAGGCTGGTCGCCCAGGTCGTGGAAAGCGCTGACGACGTCAAAACCCAGGTCCTCGGCGAGCCGCCCGAGGCGCCCGTACTCGCCCGGCGACAGGTTCCCGCGGAGCCCGATGCCGAACCGCCGGACGTTCACGTCAGGTCCTCGGTCGGGATCCTCCTCCGGCGGATGCGCTCGATCCGCATGACCACGCGCTCGTCAGGGTCGGGACAGGCGACGAAAGAATCACTCTCGAGCCAATCGCCCACCGGCTGCTTTCGCTGCTTGGCGGCCAGCAGAGGGAGCGCCGCGGCGAGCGCGAACATGCAGAAATGCCTCCCCGCGGGGATCCGCACACGGCTCGACTCCGTGACCTCGAAGTAGTCGCCGGCAGACAATCCGCACACAGAGCGACCCTCGACGCGGTCGACGACGACCCGAAGGTCGTAGAGCGAAGTGGTGCGCCGAGCCGGGCCTGCTCGTTCACCCATCCTAAAGCGCGCATATTATTGCAGCCCCCTGGCATCGAGGAGAGAAGGAGAAGTGCTCGAATGATCGCCGCCAGAAAGCCTCATCGATCGGTCATGGCCAGCGCCGTGCTGACCGCCTTCGTCGTCATGACGGCCTGCTCAAGCGGGACCGGGACCACGACCACTAACCACGTGCTCGTCGTCGACAAGTCGTTCGATATGAAGACCGCTGACCCTCAGCGGGAGTTCGAAGTCTCGGGTGGGATCATCGCCAAGGCCCTCTACAGCACCTTGCTCACCTTCAAGGGAGCGGATTCGGCGACCCCGGTGCCGGCCGTCGCTAGCTCGTACACCGCGTCGTCGGATGCGAAGACTTTTACGTTCAAGCTCCGCAACGACATCAAGTTCGGCGACGGCGCACAGCTCACCTCGGCCGATGTCATGTTCTCTTTCAACCGCCTCATCAACATCAAGGGCAACCCCTCGTTCCTGCTCGCCGGCGTGACCGTGTCCGCGCCCGACGCATCCACGGTCGTCCTCACCTCGCAAGACCCCAACCCGGCGATCCCGTTCATCATCCCGAACCCAGCTCTCGGCATCGTCAACTCGAAGCTCGTGAAGGCACACGGCGGGACTGACCAACCAGGCGCCGACAAGGCGGACCAGGCGGAGTCGTTCCTCAACGGCCAGTCGGCCGGGACGGGGCCGTACACCCTCAAGTCGTTCAGCACGACATCGGAGGTCGACCTCACGGCGAACCCGAACTACTGGGGCCCCAAGCCGTACTACAACACTGTCGTCGTCCGGAACATCCAGGCTCCGGCGCAGCTGATCAACATCCAGAAAGGAAAGGACGAGGTCGCGCTCGACCTGTCACCTGACCAGGCGTCGACGTTGAGCGGCAGCAACTCGGTCCAGGTGAAGGCCATCCCCGGCCCCAATGTGTTCTTCCTGTTCTCGAACAACAACCCGAAGATCTCGTCGATCACCCCGAACAAGCACTTCCAGAACGCGATCCGCTACGGGCTCGATTACGCGTCCTTCGTCCAGCTCGCCGGCGCCGGCGCCATCCAGACACCGGGCCTTGTCCCGAGCATGTTTCTCGGCGCGCTGACGCAGGCGGACGCCGCCAAACGCGATCTCACCAAGGCCAAGGCGGAGCTCGCGGCCTCCGGAATCTCGAACCCGACAGTCAACCTCGGCTTTCC
>VBFH01000082.1 GCA_005883575.1 Chloroflexota bacterium
AAGTAGTTGAGGGCGTTTCCCGCTTGAAGGATGAGCACGGGGCGAGGGAGCCCGGTGCGCCAACCCGCGATGAGGTGTGAGATGCGGCGGTTCATCCGCCTAAAGGCCTAGCCGCGGCGCGAAAGTCGTACGGGGCGGCCGGGTGACGTTCATGGGATCCGATCCTGGTGGCGTGCAATCGACTTGATTGGGCCCTCGCTCATCGAGTCTCCTCGACGACGGCCCAGGCCTCAATCTCGACCCGAGCACCGAGCGGGAGCGCGGACGTCGCGAAGGCGGTCCGCGCTGGGAGCCAAGAGCCAAAGAACTCAGCGTAGGGACCATTGAGGGCCGACCAGTCCGCTAGGTCAGCCAGGTACACATTGACTTTGATGACCTGCTCCCTTGTAACACCGGCGTCGGCGAGGACGTTGCTGAGGTTGCGGAGCGTCTGCTCGAGCTCGGGCCCGAAGCCGCCCTCGACCACCTTCCCGTCGTCGCCCAGGCCGATCTGACCGGACGTGGCGATCGTCTGTCCAATCCGACACCATGGGCTGAAAGGTCCGACCGTCTTTGCCATGAATCGCTCCTCCTCTATTTCGTTTCGGGCTGCGGGACGAGCTGCGCGACTCCTCGTCCGAAGGACCAGTTCTCCCTTTGAACTTCGACCAAGTTGATGAATACGTCGTCAGGACTCACTCCTGCCTTTTCCGCCAACAGCTGCGCTGCACGGTGATAGAGGGCGACCTTCTGTTCGGTAGTTCGGCCGACGTTAAAAGTGACCTGCACCAGAACGATGCCATCGCTGCGATGCATGGCCATGTAGCTCTCGTCGTAGATGAGAGTCTGCGAGGAGTGGACTGTGAACACTTGAAAGCGGTCATCGGCCGGGACGGCGCAGGTGGTTACGAGCGCCTCGTGTATTGCGTCCCCAATTGCCCGGAACTCTCGTTCTGACCTTCCCTCGTTGACATCGATTCGAACTAGCGGCATCCCCTACCCCTTTGAACTACCAGCGTGGAATCTGCCGTGATCTCTGATCACGAGCACGACATCCGACTCCGGAATCATCCGAGCGTCGTCTGACCGCAGGAGATGCTAGGGGGCGTAGATACCGTCGTCTTGAACGATCCTGCAAGCGACGAGCCGACCTTCGGGAATAAATTTCGGACGCTAACCGCCTACAGCGAGAACCCGGGCTGCTTGTTCAGCCGGCCAAGAAAGCCGCGCAGCGTGCCCTTAGGGATTTGGGAGGGCGATCTCACAGAACTGCCCGAGGAGGAGATCGTGCCGCGGTGGCCTCAGTGAAGCACTGCCAGCGCGGTCGCGCCCACGAGCCCCACGGCGAGCGCGGCGTTGACGAGGCGGGCTCGCCGTGGATCGCGAAGCAACGGCGCGATTGCTGTGCCTGCGAACAGCCATGTCGCGCAGATCACGATGATCATCACAGTCAGCACCGCGATCTTGGCTGCGGCGTCCGTCGTCGCGGCGTCGGCGAGGCGGGCGCTGGCGAAGACCGCAGCGATCGCGACCCAAGCCTTCGGGTTGGCAATGCCGAGGAGTGCTCCGCCGATCGGAGAGAAGGCGTTCGGGGCTCCGGTCGGCTTCGAGAGCGGAGGCGCGGTCGCGATGTGATACGCGAGCCAGAGGATATATCCGGCCGAGATCCAGATTAGGACGGACCCGATCGCGGGCACCGCCAAGAGTGCCGCCGTAATCCCGCTCGCGACCGCCACGAGGACGAGCGTCGTGCCGACGATAGTCCCGAACAGGTACGGGAACGAACGCCGTACCCCGCGGACCGAGCCGGCTGCGACCAGGCTGATCGTCGCCGGGCCAGGGCTGCCCATGATCGCAAGCGAGATCAGCACCAGCGGCCCGACCGATTCCCACCGAATGCCTTCGAGCAGAACCACCTCAGGTGCTGCCGGCGCGATACCTTTGATCCATGCCGCAAACGCTAGGAGGCATCGATGTCGGCGGTCTTGAACGATCCGGCGGCCGACGCTCGGACTCAATCAGGTTCGGACCGAGGGCGCACGGCGTAGAGCGCGCAGAGGTCTACCTCTCGATGTGCGCATTCGAACCGCACCGGCACGACACGTATGCCATCGGCCTCACGACAGCCGGCGTGCAGATCTTTCGCTACCGCGGCTCGCGCCGTATCTGCCTGCCCGGGCAGCTGCACGTGTTGCATCCCGACGAGACGCACGACGGTGCCGCGGGAACCGACGACGGCTTCGGCTACCGGATCCTCTACATTGCACCCGAGCTCGTCCGTGACGCCCTCGCCGGTCGCGCGTTGCCGTTCGTCGCCGATCCCATCCAGGAGCCGACGCCCGCAGCCCGACCAATTGCTTCCCTACTCGCCGACATCGACGAGCCGATCAGCGAACTCAGCTCTGCCGAGATCGCGGCTGCGGTCGCCGACGGCCTCCTGTCGCTCAGTGGCCAGACGAACTTCGGCCGAGCCACCGTCGACATCAGGGCAGTCGAGCTCGTGCGCGACTATCTCGTGGCACACGCATCCGAGCAGACGCCAGCATCGATCCTCGAAAAGATCGCGGGCATCGATCGCTTCACGATCGCTCGCCAGTTCCGATGGGCGTTCGGGACGAGCCCCGACCGATACCGGACGCTGCGCCGCCTGGCGCTGGCACGGGCCGCGATCGAGAGCGGCCGATCACTCGCGCGAGCCGCCGCCGAGGCCGGCTTCGCCGACCAAAGCCACATGACGCGCCAGTTCAAGCGAACCTACGGCCTGACGCCCGGCCGCTGGACGGATCTCACAGCCGCCTCCTTGCCTAAAACTTCGCGCGGCCAAGGACGTACCTGGCGGACCGCACCCCACAGCTCGGGCGCTTTGACCGGTACCTGACCGGCCTCCCTGCCTTCCCTCAGAACGCCAGGCTGACCGCCTTCGGAGTCAGCCGCACGTTAATGGGACGCGCGAGGAGCCGGCACTGCCTCACGGTCCCGGGCCCGTGCGTCTGCTGGTATATCGGCTGTTTAACGACTATGAGCGAATTCAAATGAAGGCCAGGAACGGCCTTAGAGCGGGTTGACCGCACTTAGTTCTTCCAAAATCTGGACACATCTGTGACACGCTTGTGTCCTCCGGCGCGAGCCGTAAAGGCTTGCTTGACGAAGCTGAATTCAAATTTGGTCGGGGGCTCGGGATTTGAACCCGGGGCCTCACGGTCCCGAACCGGCACAACGGTGTGTCCTTCCGTATCCCGGCGGTTCCTTGCGTGTCCTCCTGTACTCAATCGCCAAGCTCGTCGTGTCCTCTCGAGTCCTCCCGTGTCCTCCTGGTTCCGGAATTGCGTGACACAGTTGTGACCTCCCCGCATGATTGAAAGCCAGCGGTAAGCCGTCGCGTCGACCTGATTTGTCTGACCCTGCCGATCGCTTACCCCACGCTCGTGCCTGCTGATTGATCGAAGAGTTGAGTTTCGGCGCATCAGCGCGGCCGAATGAACTCGCGGCGCGCCTTCTCGACCTCCGCGCCGGCGCCACAGCCGCTCACATGATCATTGACCAGACCCATTGACTGTATGAAGGAGTAAACGGTGGTTGGACCGACGAATCTCCAACCTCGCTTTCGTAGGTCGTTGCTCATCGCGAGCGCCTCTGGAGACGTCTTGATCTCTAAGAGCTCAGAACGCGACAGGAACCGGCGTCGTGGCTCCGGCTCGAATCGCCAGACGTAGGCCGCGAAAGAGCCGAGCTCCGCAACCAGGTCGGGCATCCGCTGGGCGTTGTTGACGGTCGCCTGGATCTTGGCGCGGTTGCGAATGATGCTCGTGTCGTTCATCAGGCGGGCAATGTCGCGGGGGCTAAATCGTGCAACGGCGGCCGGTTCGAAATTGCGAAAGGCGGCGCGAAAGTTCTCCCGCTTGCGCAGAATGATCAGCCACGACAGGCCGGACTGGAAACCGTCCAGCGAGAGCTTTTCGAACAGCTCGCGGTCATTGGCGACGGGTCGGCCCCACTCCAGGTCGTGATAACGCCGATAAAGGTCATCCGAATCTGACCACCAGCATCGGGCCACTCCGTCGGGCCCGACGCTGATGCCGGATGAAGCATCCATGACGTTATGACGTCAGCTCGTTCGGCTTTGCCTTCACGTGACGATTGCCGCGCAATCGGCGGTTCAAGCCCGTCGGACGACTTCGGCTCGGGCCGAGATCCATAGGGTGTGCGGCTGGTCGCGCTCGCCATGCAACTCGAGCATGCCGTGGACCAAGTCCTCCACAGTGCCGCCCTTCTTCGCGAGGGTGCTGAAGTCACGCAAGTACCGCTGACTGGCCGCGAGGTTTTCTGGTAGGTCCGCCGCCCCCACGCTCTTGTGGCCGGCGACGACGGTCTTCGCGTTCAAGGCGGCGACCGCGTCGATGCTGGCGATCCAGGCCTCGCGCTTCGCCTCATTTGCCTCGTACATCATCATGTGCACGTTGTTGTAGACCACATCACCGCAGACAACGGCGGCGGCCGATGGCACGTGGAAGATCGTCGAACCCTCAATGTCACCCTGGCCAACGTGGATCAGGTTGACGACCTGACTGTCCACCGGGATCTCGTCAGTGTTCAGCACCTCGGGCACCACGGGCGTCTCGGGGAGTTCGCCCGGAAAGCGCGACGTCCAATACTTGCTCGTCTTGTTGAACTCCGCCTCCCAAGTAGCCCGAGCTGCAACCTCCGGAGCCGCGTACCCACGAGCCTCGGGGAAGTGCTGGAGAAGGCGCGCGAGGCCGAGCCAGTGGTCCGAGTGGCCATGGGTGATGTAGACACCCGTGATCTTCTTGCCGAAGTTCTTCGCCCAGGCGGCGATCTGGTCCGCGTTCTCGAAGGTCAGCAGGGCGTCGATGAGAATCCCTTCGGCCGGCCCGGAGATCAGCGTGCTGCTGGACGGCGCCCAGGTCGCGACTTCACCCTCGCCGAGCTGATCGGGACAGACGTACGGCCGCATCGGGGCGACGTAGACGTCAACCGAAAGCGGACTGGGCTCAGGCGCCAGCGCCTTTCGCCTTTTGCAGCTCGGCGATCTGCGCACGCGCCGCGTCGACAAGCTCCGCGTTGGTGTTGGCGTGCCCCGCAAGGCCCCACCCACCTTCGATCGCCTCGGAAAGGAGCACCCAGGTCCTCGCCGTAACTGAGGGATCTCCGGCCGCAGCCGCGACCAGGTCGGTGAACTTGCGGACAACGGCAAGCTGCTTCTCTCGGTTGAGCGCGCCCGCATTGGTGAGGACCTGCACCCTGACGTAGTTGCCGTCTCCATCGACGTTAGAGAGGGCGCCATCCGGCAGGTCGTGTATGAATGCCGCGGTGTTGTTGCGGAACATCGGGATGTCCGGGACCTGCTCGATCTTCATCAGGGTCTCGGCAAGGTCGCGCGCGAGCGACTTTGGATCCTTGAACGTACCGACCGTGGCGTAGACGTCGATCATCGGCATTGGCTCGTCTCCTTACTTGACCGCTGCTGAGACGTTCGCAGCGGCCTCGATCAACTGCACGACGTCCGCCGGATGGGAAGCCATCGCCAGGTGGCCGGCGGGTACCTCGATCGTCGTCGCCCCCATGCGCTTCGCGAACATGCGCTCAACATCGGGCGGAATCGCTTCATCTTTGGTTGCAACGAGATACCAGGTGGGATGCGACTTCCAGGCGGGGACCCCGATCACGTCCTCGA
>VBFH01000063.1:0-493 GCA_005883575.1 Chloroflexota bacterium
GGCCAGTCAATGCACCTCCTGCGTCTCCTGGGCGCCGCGGAAGGGGTGCGGGGAAACCGGCGGCGCATCCGGTTTTCCCGCTTAACCGGCCGGCAGAGGTCGCGCTTCCGGCCGCTGCAAGGGAGCTGCCCTGGTTACTCGACAGCCGCGAGGTGGCTCACCTGCTTGGCATTGGCCGGACGAAGGCGTTCCAGCTGATGCTTCGCCAAGAGCTGCCAATCGTCCGCATCGGACGGTGCGTGCGTGTACCCACTGACGGCTTAGCCACCTGGATTGCGAGCCGAACGGGTGCCTTGGCAAACGATCCTGGCAACAGGCGGGCCTAACCCGACGCATCGCGCGGTGAAACGTCGGCCAAATGGGGACGGAAGCATCTTCCGCCGCAAGGACGGCTTATGGGCAGCCTACCTTTCGACCGAGCTCGGGCGGCGTAAGTACTTCTACGGGACCACTCGCGAAGAAGTCCGCAGGCGCCTGGGCGCCGCCATCCATG
>VBFH01000063.1:592-21291 GCA_005883575.1 Chloroflexota bacterium
GGCCCTGGACCTACAAGGGCTACGAGGTCCATGTCCGACTGCACATCAAGCCGGCGCTCGGCCGCATCGGGCTAGACAAACTGCAGCCGCTTCACGTTCAGCAACTCATCAATGAGCGATCGCGCGCGGGCCTGAAGCCAAAATCGGTCAGGTATGTGCTTGGCACCCTGCGGGCTGCCCTAAACCAAGCGGTGCGTTGGGGACTGATTTCACGCAATCCCGCGACTCTAGTTGACGGACCCCGCGTCGATCAGTACGAGATCAGTCCGTTTTCCCCTGACGAGGCTCGGGCGTTTCTCATGGCAGTCAAAGGAGATCGCCTCGAAGCCCTCTACTCAGTCGCCCTGACAATGGGGTTGCGGCAAGGCGAGGCGTTGGGATTGCGTTGGCAGGACGTCGACCTTGACTTGGGCTACATGCGTGTCACGAAGCAACTGCAAAGAATCGATGGCCACTTGCAACTGGTTGAACCAAAAACCAAGCGCAGCCGTAGAACATTGGCTTTGCCTCCCTCAATCACCAAGGCCCTAGATGCGCATCGCGATCGTCAACGGGACGAACGTGCCGTGGCTGGTGAGGGCTGGGTCGATCACGGTCTCGTCTTTACAACGATCGAAGGGAAGGGGCTAGATGGCACCGCGATCACCAAACAGTTCCACTCGATCCTCGAACGAGCAGGTCTTGCGCAGAGACGCTTCCATGACCTCCGCCATTCATGCGCGACGCTCCTTTTGGTTCAAGGGGTGTCCCCACGAGTGGTTATGGACCTGTTGGGCCACTCACAGATAGGTTTGACCATGAATACCTATTCGCACGTAATCCCAGACCTTCGGCGTGATGCGGCGCAGCGAATGGAAGAGCTGATTCAGGAGAACTCACATTAGGCTCGCTGGCTAAGCGATCAGGCTACGGCACGCGGAGAAATCGCTCGGCATTGCCACCCAAAAACAAGGCCTTCTCACTGGCACTGAAGAAGTTGGCGTGTTTGCGGACGGAGTCAATGGCTTGCGGGTACAGCATGTAATGGGAGAAGTGCGGCCAGTCTGTCCCCCACAGGAGCCGGTCAGCACCGAGGGCGTCGCGGAGCCGCTCTAACCGGGCAAGATAGTTTGGAAACGGATACTCGGTGCCGTCGTCCCAGATCAAACCCATTGCCGCCGTACTAACCCACACGTTGGCGTGCTTGGGCACAGTCCTGAAGACGACCTCTGCATCCGGCCGAAGCGGGTCGATGCATCCGGCGTGATTGAGTTGAACCCGTAACTCCGGCACCTCCGCCATCACGCGATCGAATTGCTCGAAGAACTCAGGAATCGATGGGGTCTCCGGCGGATGCGCATCCTCGAAAGAGAGAATCACGCGACGGTCGTTCTCAACGCAAAGGCGGTAGATCATGATCAGAGCCGGATCGTCCACGGCCATAACCAAGAAAGAGGGAAAGATCTTGAGGCCAATCGCGCCCTCCTGAAAGTCCTGCTTCACGGCGTCGACGTTCGCCATGACCCGAGGATCTTTGAGTGTGCTGAACCAATAGAAGCGGTCTGGATGCCTCGCGAGTGCCAACTTGGTGTACTTCTTGCCGGTGATGAAGTCTTCAGGCGTCGAGCCGACACTCCGAAGAAACCATTCGACGTCGTAGCCGTCGTAGCTAATCAGGATCGAGCGATCGACGCCGGCACGCGCCATCTCATCCGCCAGAAGATCACCCGAGTGCTCGTGCCATGTGAAACGCTCCACTCGAGTACGAGTCGGATTGGTTTCGATGGGCCATGCCCGAAAAATGACGTGGGTCTCGCTGTCGATGACCATGCCTAGGTGCCTCCGATGACATACAGCTGGGGAGAAAAGGCCGCGGTCAGAACTTCAATACCGCTATCCGTGACGAGGATCTGGTCTTCGACAAGAAAAAGGCCGCGTGACCATGAGTCGTCACCATGCGCCCCGGCGACCTGCGGCTCGATACACAAGACCATGCCTGGCCTAGCCCGCACATCGCCCATCTCACTCCCCGGCCGAGCAATCGTAGGTCGCTCCCAATGGTCGAGCCCGATCGAGTGTCCGATATTGATCGGGTTGACTGCTGCATCGCCCAAGCCGGCGTCGTCAAGCACGACCTGCGCGGCGCTCCAGGCATCGCCGACAGGCCGTCCTGGGCGGATCGCGGATTCGGCCGCGGTCAGCGCCTGCACCACTGCATCGAACTGACTTATCACCTCAGGGCTTCCTCGTCCGATGACGGCCCCGCGAGCGAAGTCAGAGTGGTAACCCTGAACGCTGCACCCACCGTCGAGTGATATCAGCTCATCGCGCCCGACCGGGCGTTCGGTCGCCGGCAACAGGGGCGCTCGGTAACGCTGGCTACCCGCCATGAAGATCAACACTGTCGGATTCAGATCCGGCGTGCCGCCGGCCTCGAGGATGGCTGAGGAGGCGATTCGGGTCATTTCGACCTCGGTTAGGCCCGGCCGCAGACTCTGGCATACGGCTTGGAACGCGTGCACGATGAGATTGGCAGAGCGGCGCAAAACGTTGATCTCCGCCTGGCTCTTAATTGCTCTAACGGAGTGGAGCAAGTCCGATGCGTCCACGAACGCGGCATCAGGCAATAGCATCCGAAGCCTCCCGAGGTCGGACGGGCTGAGGTGCGGTAGGCGGCCGCTTCCGAGCTCCAGGCCTAGACGCCCTGTAGCCATCCCGCGCCGTCGAAGCGCGGACACCAGCTTCTCGATCGGATCGTCGTGCGGGCCATAGAGCTCAGCGCGTTCGATCCACGTAGCGGCTTCGACGCTCCCCCACTCCGTCGCGGTGTCGATGACCGTTGACGATGCAGGGTCTGGTCCGATGACGGCGACGATCGGAAGCACCGGAGGCAGGGTGCTGAACCATGAACGTAGGCCAGTGAAGTAACGAATGTTCGACGGTTCCGCAAGGACGAACGCATCCAGCCCAGCGCTTTCAAGCAGCGCAGCCGCACGCCGATGGCGCTGACCGTATTCCTCGGGTGAGAACTCGAGAAACGGACGGCCCGTGCCCAGTGGTTGAGCCGCTGTCCGATCGGCCTGTTCGGCCAGGTCGAGCAGGTCGTTGAACGACGCAGTCAGTGGTAGCCGCCCAACGGATGCCGAATCGCGGTCCAGAACAGCTGGTCATGCCCTGGTACCAGGCGGGCGTTCAACCGCTTCGATTCATCCAAGAGGCGGTCGAGCGACGCCTCAGCGCGTACAACGTCGCCGGGGAGGACAGTCTGGCCGGGCGGCTTCCGGTCGATGAAATTCTCACCGAGATCGGCCGCGTCGACCGCGAAAAGCCACGGGCCGCTTTGGTGTAAGTCGACTCGATAGGACATGTGCCCGGGCGCGTGGCCGGGTGTCGACAATGCATGAATGCCCGGCGCGATCTCAGCGTCTCCATCCAACTCTCGCCAGTCTGCAGCACGGACGAAGTCGGCCGGGTAGTAACCGTCCACCGTTGAGGCTCGCTCGAGCGCGAACTCCAACTCCTCGCGCTGTATGCAGATCGGGACTCCCGCGCCGGCCAACTTAGGGACGCCACCGCTGTGATCGCAATGCAGATGACTTACCGCGGCGAGCTTGATGTCCGAGACCGTCAGCCCCACTCCGGCCAGCGCGGTCGTTAGCGGATCTCCACTGAGGCCCCACGGCTTGTCTTCGCCGGGATAGAGCACCTTGAGCGCCTCGGCGTCGTCCAAGACCTGACGGCCAATTCCCGACTCGAGAAGAACCCAGCCGATCGTCGTCTTGACGACGATGCCGATGATCGGCTCCCAGAGCAGTTCCTTGCCGGCGCCACGGACCGAAATCCGCTTCGGCACAGGCTCCTGTCCGTACTGAAGTAGATACATCGTCTCGGCCTTTCCTTCCATAGGGAGGCCGCTACCCATTAATGTCCGGGCACTGGCGTCACCCCAGGCATGTCCTCGGTTAACCGGAATCGACCGCGCATCGCGAGGAAGTAGTAGAGCCCGGCCGAAACGATGAGCCCGACGATCCATGACACATCAGCACCTCCAAGGTCCTTCACGAAAAAGCCCTGGTAGATCGTCGTGTTGATGAACGGTACTTCCACTAGAAAGCCGACGACGTAGGCAGCCATCGCAAGCCAAGCTATGCCGCCGTAGACCGCGTGCTGGGGATCACGGGCGTATACGCCTTTGGGGTCAAAGAAGGCATCGATGTCATATCGCCCTTGCCGGACAAAGTAGTAGTCGGTGAGGTTGATAGCGGTCCACGGAATAAACAGGTAGAGCAGCAGAAGCAGGAAATTCTCGTAGTTCGTCATGAAGTTCCCTGCGCCGACGATCGCCAGAAGGATCGAGGCGACCCAGATCGCTACTACGAAGCCAATCCTCAGGGGGGTGCTGGGTTTGACGCGTGTCGCTGAGCTGAGTGCAGTGGCAAGCGAGAGCATTCCACCGTACAAGTTCATTGCGTTCACGCCGATGATGCCGAAGGCGATCGTTAACAACACGATGGCGCCCGGCACTCCCCCAATGACCTTGTTGATCGCATCCACAGTCCCGGACGTTGGGAACTGCGCGGTGACCATGGCGGCTACCGCCATCAGCCACAACGCGCTCAGGTTGGTGCCGATGAAGGTCGCCCAAAAGGGAGGCGCTATGCCAATCGTGCGCTTGAGGTAACGGGAGTAGTCAGAGACGTAAGGCGCGTAGCTGATCTGGAAGACCGCCATGATCGAGACAGACAGCAAGAACGAGCCGCCGTTGAAACCGCCGGCTGAGAAGTCGAGGCCGCCGTGCGCGAGAACGGCTCCCGTCAGGAGGACAAATCCAAGCAAGAACAGGAAAGTGGCGATCCGCTGCCAATAATGGATCAGGTCATAACCCCAGATCGCGAGCAGCAACGACGGCACCGCGATGATCAGGATGGCCACGTTCAAATTGAGTCCCGACCACAGCGCGTGCAGGCCCTGTGCCGCAGGAATCGCGCCGGCTGCAAAGAAACCGACGTACAGGAGGATGCCAAGAGCGACTGGCAGCAGTGCACCGTGGAAGCCAAACTGGCCCCGACTCTGAATCAGCTGGGGGACGCCCAGACGTGGACCTTGCGCGGAGTGAAAAGCCATGAAGATGGCACCGACCAGGTTGCCCACCACGATGGAGACCAGACTCCAGAACAAGTTGTTGCCTACGAGAACGGCTAGGGCACCTGTGATGATCGTGCCAATGACGAGGTTGGCGGCGAACCACACATAGAAGAGGTCGCGAGGCCGCCCGTGTCTTTCGCCTTCAGGAATGAAATCGATGTGGTGCTCTTCGATCGCGACCGGCATGACGCCAGCGGACCGGGTCGTCCCCTCCTTCATGCGTGCCTCCTAGCAAGAAAGCCGCGTCGCTCTACCCAGAGCCCGGCGGCGAAGCGGAACACTGCTACCTCGATCCGAGGCGAAGTCTCCCGGGCTTTTCTCCCGCCGTGTGGCACGCCGTGCGTGCTTGCCACTCTCGGACCGGACCCGGCGAACGGCCGGCGGAACCCTAGTGGCCCCCTTCGATTTGAGCGTTTTATCACGGCCCACTGGTAGCGTCAAGACAGACGCGTTGGCGCCAGGCGGTCAGCCGGCTGCGTAGGTGTAGAACTGGTGTAGAACTGGTGTACCCGGCTTCCGGCTAAAAGCGGCGAGGCCTGATTCCGAATTCAAATTTGGCTCCGGGACGGGGACTCGAACCCCGAACCTTGCGGTTAACAGCCGCCTGCTCTACCGGTTGAGCTATCCCGGAACAGACCTCGAATTCTAGGTGCTGCCATCCACCGACCGCCGATCGCTTAGCTCTTCTGCAGCTTCGGTTCGTATCTCACGACGAGAACACCCTCCGGACCCACTGCTCTCGACTCGAGCAGGCGAAACGGCCACGAGTGCGGGCTGTCGCTGAAGAGCCGCAGACCCATTCCCAACACGACTGGGAACACCATCAGGCGCAGCTCGTCGACCAGGTTGTTTTCCACCAGGGCGTGCACCAGCTGACAGCTGCCTGCCACCAGCAGCTCCCCGTCGCCCTGCTCTTTGAGCTCCGATACCTTCGCCAGGAAATCGCCGCCGATCACCCGCGTGTTGTTCCACCCCGGGTTCTGGAGTGTGTTCGAGACGACGTACTTCGGCATGCTGTTCATCTTGTCGGCAAAACCGGTCTCGTCGGTGCGGCTCGGCCACGCCTCGGCAAAGCCTTGATACGTCTTGCGGCCCAAAAGCAGCGCACCGGCTGCCATCACCTCGTCGAGCTTGAATTTGTCCCCTTCGTCACCGCGATCGAATTGATCGACCCAACCCCCGCGCTCCCATTTTTCTGAACCGCCTGGATCTTCCATGACGCCATCGACCGAGATGAACTCCGACACTACGAGCCTCTGCATTGCATCAAAGTAACACCGCCTTGGTCGCCCCCATTCGAACGCCCCGTCTCGAGCTGGTGCCATTTGATCCGGAGGCCTTGCGACGCCTGCTGGAGGGTGACCGTGCCTCGGCCGAGCGCCTCCTCCGGCTCACGTTGCCACCCGAATTTCCGACCCAGGACGAGCTGGGCGGTTTTCTGTCCATCCACCTACACCGCATGCACGCAGCGCCTGACCGCCGCCAGTGGATGGCCCGCCTCATGGTCTCCCGAGACAAGGACGTCGTTGGTCACTGCGGCTTTCACGGCCCACCAGAAGTCATCGGCCGCGCCGAGATCGGCTACACGGTCTTCTCGACTTTTCGGGGAAGGGGCTACGCCAAAGAGGCTGCCGGCGCCCTTGTGCGGTGGGCGTTCGCACAAGGTGAAACGAAAGTCTTTGCCACCGTTGCTCCCGCCAACGCGCCATCGCTGGCGATCGTCCGCAGCCTCGGCTTCATCCAGGTCGGGACGCAAGACGACGAGGTCGACGGGCTCGAGCTGGTGTTCGTGATCCGTGCTGACGGTGCCGCCTGACCAGCGCACGAAGAAACCCGGCATGCTTGCGCTCGATCTCCGCCGCGACCGCGATCGCCGTTTCGACGAAGGCCGCCGCCGCCGGCGGACGATACCGATCCCGATGCCAGACCACGACCACCACGCGAGGAGGCACAGGTTCGGCGAGCTGGAGGATCCGAACCTTCGTGTCGACCTCATCGACCGCGAGCAGCGGCGCCAGCGCCACGCCCAGTCCGGCCGCGACCATCGCCTGCACAGTCCCGTTGTCGTTGGAACGAAACACGAAACGCGGCCTGACACCGAGTCCGAGAAGAAAGTCCTCGGCCAGGTCCTGGTGCTTGCCGTGCTGGTAGGCGACCATCGCCGCATCGTCCAGATCCGCCGCCGCCGGCCTCTTCCAGGCCAGCGCTGAACGCGCTGTCACAAGCAGCACGTACGGGTCGCGCATTAGCTCGCGGATCTCGAACGGACCGTCGGGTATGGGCTGGATGGCAAAGCTCATGTCGAGTGCCCCCCGTTCGACCGCATCGACGAGCTGAGTGTCGTGATCGCCCTCGGTGACCTCGACATCGACGTCTGGCCACCTGGCCTTGAACCGGCGCATGACCTCGGGCAGCACCTTGTTGGCGACGCTCTGATAGATGCCCACGCGGAGGCCTCCCGACACGCCTGCCGCGTAGGCGCGGAAATCCGCCTCGGCCGCCCGCAAGCGTGACTCGATCGCATCGGCGTGCGTCAGGAGCAGGCGCCCGGCGTCGGTGAGCTCGACTGTGCGGCGACCGCGCGAGCGCTCCACCAGGCGCTGGCCAACCAGGGCCTCCAACGCGCTGACGTGGTCGCTGACCGTTGAGAGCGAGGTGTGCAGATCCTCGGCCGCCGCCCAGAAGGTGCCCTTGTGAGCAACTGCACGGAGCGCTCGCAGGTGCTTGAGATCGATGCTCTGCCAATTATCCGGCATGGCGAAATCTTATACGTAAAAAGCATGTTGCTTCGGAGTTTCAGGATGGGAACACTCAATGCATGGAGGTCCTGATGACATTGCTGATCCTGCTTGCGCTCATCTTCGCGGCGCATTGGGGCGTCGACTCTCGGCCGCTCGACGCCGACCGCGCTACGCGCTGGTGGCCCGGCACGCCCCGAGACTGACCTCCGCGGCTCGTCTTGACAGGCCGCCCTTCTCCCAATAAGGTCGATTCTTAAATCGCGCTTAAACCACGCACAGCGCGTGGCTGAGTCAATGGGTCAAGGGAACCCATCAGGTGCGGTCGGCTTGCGATCAAAGGGGGTTTGGTATGAGACGTCTGATCCGGCTTGCCGCGCTGGCTGCGCTTTCCATTGGCTGGCAGGCAGCTGCCGTGCCCCTGGCTCATGCGGCCGGCGAGCCGGAAAGCAGTTCCGCCTGCCAGCTCGGTCCGGGCGTGCAGCACGTGATCAACATCGTGTTCGACAACACGCATTTCACGCGCGACAACCCGAACGTGCCCTCCGACCTGGAGCAGATGCCACACCTGCTCAACTTCATCCGGTCGAATGGAACGCTCCTGACCAACGAGCACACCCCGCTCATCTCCCACACCGCGACTGACATCCTCACCGCCCTCACCGGTGTCTACGGCGACCGTATGGGAGTGCCAGTCAGCAACAGCTTCCGCTACTTCAATCCGAACGGCACGACCAACCTCGGCGTTTCGTTCGCCTACTGGACCGACCCGCTTTTCGACCCGACCACCTCCTCTCCCACGGACACCAAGCCCAACATGCTGACCGCTGCCGGTCTGAACGCACCCGCCCCTTGGGTGCCCTTCACGCGCGCCGGCTGCAACGTCGGTGGTGTGGGCACGGCGAACATCGAGCTCGAGAACATCGCCACCGACATCCCGACGGTTTTCGGCGCGGGATCACCGCAGGCGCAGGAGGTCACGACCAACCCAGGGCAGGCTTTCTCCGACTTCGTGGGCATCGCGATCCACTGCGCCCAGGGCGACTCTCTGTGCTCGGCCGCCAACGGCGGCAAGAACGACAGCCTGCCCGATGAGCCGGCCGGCTACACCGGCTTCGATGCGCTCTTCGGCCACAAGTACGTGGCTCCACAGATCAGTCCGACAGGGCCACTGACCGATCTCGCCGGCCAGGTCATCCAGGACCCGGCCGGGCGCATCGGATTCCCCGGTTTCGACGGCATGGAGGCGCCGGTATCGCTTGCGTACGTCGCCGCCATGCAGGAGCACGAGGTGCCGGTCACCTACGCCTACATATCCGACGCTCATGACAATCACCCGACCGGCCCCGCATTCGGTCCCGGACAGCCGGGGTACGTCGCCGCGCTCAAGTCTTACGACGACGCATTCGGCGCATTCTTCAGCCGCCTCGCCACCGACGGCATCAACAGCAGCAACACGATCTTCACCTTCACCGCTGACGAGGGTGATCACTTTGTCGGCGTCCAGAAGACAGGATGCGACGGCGTAACGATCCCGTGCGTGTACGGCCTCGGCCAGATCGGCGAGGTCAACGCCAACATGGCTGGGCTCCTCGCCTCCGAGCAAGGCATCACGACGCCGTTCACCGTGCACAGCGACGACGCGCCCACCGTCTACATCACCGGCAATCCCGCCCACGACGCGGCAGTCACGCGTGCGTTTGAGCGCGCCACGAGCGCACTGACGGCAACGAATCCGTACACCCAGAACACCGACGACCTGACAAGGGCGATGGCCGATCCTGCCGAGATGAAGCTGCTTCACATGATCACCGCCGACCCGGCGCGAACGCCTACGTTCACCTGGTTCGCCAACCAGGACTACTTCCTTTTCGCTGGAGCCCGAAACTGCAACTCCCCGTGTGTGACCATCAACCCCGCGTTCGCCTGGAACCACGGCGACATCGGGACCGACATCACCACGACATGGCTGGGCCTGGTCGGCCCCGGAGTGCGAAACCTGGGCGTCAAGAATGACATCTGGACCGACCACTCCGACATCCGCCCGACGCTGCTCGCGCTGGCCGGCCTCCAGGATGACTACGCTCACTCGGGGCGACCGATCACGGAGGCCGTGAAGGGGGCTCGCCGGGACCTCGACCGGCTCGCCGCGGTCTACAAGCAGATCAACGCCCCTGTCGGCCAGCTTGGATTTGACAGCACCGCCTTCGCCACCAACGCGATCAGGAGCAACAGTCCAGGCGACGCGACGTACCTGAACGCCGATGCCACGATCCAATCCTGGACTTCGCGGCGCGACGCGTTTGCCGCGGAAATGATCTCCCTGCTCGACTCCACCGCCCCGGGCGGCTCGACTCACCACAACGACCGGGACGTCAACAATTTGATCACGAAGGGCCAGCAGCTCCTCGACGAGGTGCACGCCGCCGCTTCTTAACAGCTTTGGGACCGGGAACCGGCAGGTACTCGAAAACAGGTACCTGCCGGCCCATGTTCAGGTGTTTTCCACCTTATGACGAATACGCCTTGATTCCTACGCTCGCCTCAACAGATTGCTAAGGCAATCGAAATCCCAAATCACGAGGAGAGAGAAATGGAAGCCAGGCAAACGTTGAGAGGAAGCGCCGTTCCGAAGAGTCTCATGGTCGCGCTTGCGATCTGCGCCGCGGTCGCGCTGGCGGCGATTGGCACCGTCGTCACCAAGGACTTCGCCAGTGGTGGCGCGGCTGCAGTGAAGAGCACCGTTCACGCCGCTCCGGGCACTGTCCTCCGGCAGGACAACCCCGTTCAGGGTGCGGGTCTCATCGACCGCGCGGCGGAGTCAGCCGCCGGCGCACCCGCCGGCTCGCACACCGGCCGCAGCAGCGGCAACCTGTCGGTCATCCAGGACAGCGACACCACCGGCCTGACCTCCGGGTACAACCCCGGCTGGGAAGTCCGGCCGGTCCGCGAAGGGCGCTACGTCTAGGTCCGAAACCGCCCAGTTACCCCTTGGACGGTTAGGAGGGGAGAGGGACCAACTTGGTCCCTCTCCTTTTTTGCGGACTTTCGCCATGAGGCTCAGGTACCAGTTTTCAGGTACCTGAACGCCGCCGTTTCAGGTGTTTTCCACCTTATGGCGAGCGCAGGTCGACACCTAGTCTCCTCTCAACGGTTCGCGCCAGCGGCCGAAAAATCCGAGAGGAGAAAGACAGTGGAACTAAGAGCATCGTTTGGCGGAGCGTCCGTCTCGCGGACTTTCGTCGCAGCCGTCCTTGTCATCGTGGCTATGGGTCTGGCTGCGATGAGCGGCTACCTCGCCAAGGGCCTGACCTCGGGCAGCGCCGCCACATCGCCGGCCCAGGCTGCGCACGCCGCGCCAGGCAGCGTGCTCAGGCAGGACAACCCGGTCCAGCCTTCGGTCGAGCTTCCGTGGTACATCCAGAGCGAGATCAACGCCCAGCCGACACCTCGGATCCGGCAGGACGACTCGTACTTCATCAGCCTGTACGCCCCTTCCAGCCCAGCGGCTCCCCAAGGACGCAGCACCGGCCACAGGGAGCTTGACTGAGACCGTTGCGCTCGGCTTTGTCGAAGAGAGAGAGGGAATCCAATCCCTCTCTTTTTTTGCGCTCGGAGGTCAGGCGGAGTGGGGCTGCAGGAGCTCGGCGATCGAGCCTTCGAACTGAGCCAGCTGCCGGTGAACCTCGATCACCTCATCGGAGGTCACGGGGTCGGTCGGGTCGATGTCCGTGTGATGCTCGGTCCACTCGGTTCCGCACTCGCAGCGGTGGAACAGGAACCGGTCGGTCCTGGAGCGGTAGGTGTAGATGGCGGCGTCTTGCAGGCGCCGGCCACAGGCGCATTTGCCCTTGTCCGATTCCAGCTTCGACCTTTGCACTGACGTAAACCTCGACTCTTATAACGACGCAGGTCGGAATTTCGTTGCAGCTTACATTGGGGACCTTCAAATTGGAAGGTCAAGAGAATGTAAATTTCCGCTCGGGCCCTCAGGAGCCTCCGCTGTTCAACTCCCGCAGCAGCCCGGCCAGGTCCCGCAGCCGCTCGGTCCGGGCGGCGTGCTCGAGCGTCTGGTACTGGGACAGCACGTCAACAAAGCCCTGGCCCAGGTCGTAGCCGTGCCGGCGCAAGGCCTCCCGACCGCGGTCACCGAAGACTGCGACCACCTCGCGGACCTTGCTTTCCGGGCCAAGCCGCTCAGCCACCGGGCGCCGGAGGAGGCTCAGCCTTCTTGAGGATCACTTTGTGCCCGTGCCAGCTCGCCGGCGCGCCGGCCGGCTCGTCGCCCTGGTAGGTCAGCTCCAGGCACCAGATCCCGTCCGCCTGGACTGGCGTGACGCTCAGCTTGCTCCTGGGATTCCTCGGCTGTAGGGCCTGGAGCAATGCCACGCCATAGATGACCAGCGCTCCGGGGATGTTGATCGTATTGATGCGCCCGCCCTCGCTGGAGCCGTCGACGCCGGACGTGCGCGAGCCGAGGGAGTGGATCACGGGGTTACTAGGTTATCGGCTTGCGGGCACTGAGCGCGGCCAGAATGGCGTCGACCGTCGCCTGATAGTTCAGGCGTCCGGTGTCGAGGACCATGTCGTAGTGCGCCGGGTGCGTTCGGTCGTGGCCGTATACCTGCTTGATGTACGCAGTCCAGTTCTCGTCTGTCTGCTTGACCCGCCGCCTGGCCTCGTCCTCCGACGTGATCTTCAACCGCTCCATGATCGCCCGCGCCCGAACCGCCTCCGAAGCGCGCAGGAACACATGGAGCGCACCTGGGAAGTCCCGCAGCAGGTAGGCGCCTCCTCGGCCGACGATCACGACGTTGCCGCTCCGCGCCGCCTCCTGGATCACGTGCTGGGTGATCTGGAGCACGGCCTTCCGCGTGTCGAAGGTCGGGGCAGCGTTGGGCGGCGTCCAGGCCGCGCCGGCTTCGGCCGGGATCAGCGGCTCGGTGCTGGCCGAGCCCAGCGCGACCAGCAGCCGCGCCAGCAGCGAGCCGGGCTGTTCGTCCTCGGCCTCCACCTCTTCTTTCGGGAGCTGAAGCCGGCGGGCGACCTCGTCGATGATCCTGGAGTCGAGGAAGTCAGCCTTGAGCCGGTCGGCCAGCATCCGGCCGACGGTGGCGCCTCCCGCCCCGAACTGCCGCCCGATCGTAACGACCGGCACGGCCTAATTGTCAGCGGAAAGGGCTAGGGGCGGATGAAGCTCCGGGGACCGCCGATGCCGGCCCGGACACGTACACCCGCTCCGGCGGGCTCGGACGTCACCACCACATGTCGGCACAAGATGCTCGCCTCAACCACGCCGGCGAGCGCCTTTTGGTTTCAGGCGGCTCAGGTCACCAATCGGTCAGGTATCGGCCCGCGACCTCGCTTGTCGAACCGTCCTGCCGCACTACCAACAGCCGGGAATTTGAGAACCGCCAGCAGATGTCGGCCGCAGGACATGCTATTGCCAGCATCGCCGGTCCGCGCAACGCCAGGACGAGATCCGCCGTGCCGGTTCTCGCCACGAAGCTTATGGCCTCCTCGTAGCCATCGTTCGTCCAGACCGCACGTTTGGAAGAGCGGTCGATGATCTCACTGCGAATGCTGCCGGGAGGCTCGAGCGGCTCCCTCACGGTCAGGACCCGCGAGTTGTCGTCGCTGAAGCCGCTGACCCTGACGTTGCCGTCAAATCTGAGGACGGTTCGCCAGCCCTTGACCTGGCGCACGACCGTGGAGGCCGCGCCGCCCGAGTTTTCGGCCACGAGGCTTCCATCCGGGCTGGCCACAACCGACGTGAGGTTCTGCGAATCGTAGGTTCGATGCACGAGCGTCTTCCCGTCCGACAGCCTGACTATCCACAGGTCCGTCGGACCCTCGTTGGTGGATTCCGTCGCGATGGCCCGATCGGTGCGGATGCTGCATGCCGCGAGCCTGACGGTCGTGAAGCGCGACCCTGGTTTCCAGGTCAGCTTCGCGACTTGCCGGGGAGCTTGGCCCGGACTCAGGGTCGAAAGCGTGGCGATGGAGTTCGCGTAGTCGTAGTCGAGGTCGCATCGAGTCAGGTCGTCGTCGGCCCAGAAGTACCAGGGGAACGGCCGCCAGAGGTCCGGGACCTCATGTCCGGCCGCGTCGCGAAAGACCGCCAACCACGGGCTGTGGTCCACCTCCTCGGCCATGGGGATCGTGGTCTTCTGCCGCCCTGACCAGTCAAACGCGGCGAGCTGCGTCGGATCGCCGAGCTCGCGGGCGTAGAAATAGGGCATCGCGTGCGAGGCCGGGCTCGGATTGGGGACCGGACCGTTCGACTGGCACGCCACCACCAAGGCACACGCGACAGCGGCGAGGTACCGCATCTGGTTGGTCAACGCCTCTACTCAGCGTCGGGTAACAGTCAGGCCCCTCTTCTGCGCCGGATCCGCGCAACCACCCTCTGAGCCGCCAGCCTGAGCGCGATGCGTAACGGCCAGCGCGGCGCCTCGACCCGTCACGATTCCGCAACTTTGAGCCCAAACGCGCCATAAACCGCTCGCGATATGAATGTTTGGCGGGCCAAAAGTGCGGAACCCCACGCCCGGGCGCCGCCCGCGGCCGCCTGGCTTACTCCAAGTAGTCCCGCAGCTTCTTGGACCGGGAAGGGTGCCGGAGCTTGCGCAGCGCCTTCGCCTCGATCTGGCGGATCCGCTCGCGGGTCACGCCGAACCTCTTCCCCACCTCTTCCAGGGTCCGCTGGTGTCCGTCGATCAGCCCGAACCGCAGCTGCAGCACCCGCCGCTCGCGCGGCGTCAGCGTGTCCAATACGTCCTCGACCTCGGAGTGGAGCATGGTCAGCGAAGCGGCGTCCGAGGGCGAGACCGCTTCCCGGTCCTCGACGAAATCGCCGAGGTGCGAATCCTCCTCCTCGCCGATCGGCGTCTCCAACGAGACGGGGTCCTGCGAGACCTTCACGATCTCGCGCACCTTCTCCGGCGTGATGCCCATCTCCTCGCCGATCTCGTCGTCCGAGGGCTCGCGGCCCAGCTCCTGCAGCAGACGCCGGGAGACGCGGACCAGCTTGTTGATCGTCTCGACCATATGCACCGGGATGCGGATCGTCCGCGCCTGGTCGGCGATTGCGCGGGTGATGGCCTGCCGGATCCACCACGTCGCGTAGGTCGAGAACTTGTAGCCCTTGTGGTAGTCGAACTTCTCGACCGCACGGATCAGGCCCATGTTCCCTTCTTGAATCAGGTCCAGGAAGGACATCCCGCGGCCGATGTACTTCTTCGCGATCGACACGACCAACCGCAGGTTGGCCTCGGTCAGGCGCTGCTTCGCTTCGTAGGCGCGCTCGTACCGCTCGGTCAGGCGGTAGCGGGCGATGCGGTACGACTCCAGCGCCTCGGCGCGGATCCGCGGCCGCGCACCATTCGCGATCCGTCGCCGCTCGGCGGCGGCCGCGTCGGCGAGGTTAGGCAGCTTGCCCAGGTCGGCCAGGCCTAGCAGCTCCTGGGCGATGTGCGACTGCTGGCCTTTGCGCTTGACCGTGGCGAGCCGCTCGATCACCTCAGGCAGGAGCTCGTCGACCGAGCGCTGGCGGCCGTCCACCTCCTCGATCACGTTGAGGGCCTTCATCGCGTCATGCAGGGGCTTGGCCTCGATCGCCTGCGCAAGCTCGACCTCGTCGTTCGCGGTGAGCAGGGAGACGCGGCCGATCTCCTTCAGGTACATGCGGACCGGGTCGTCGAGCGAGACCGAGTCCATCATCTCGATGTCGAGGAGCATCTCGTCGTCGATCTGCTCCACCTCTTCGAAATCCTTCTCGCCGTCGGTGACCTCGATCCCGATCTCTTTGAAGGCGGCGAAGATGCGGAAGATCTGGTCCGGCTCGGCATCGATCTCAGGGAAGCCCTGCAGGATGTCGTCCGGAGTCAGGTAGCCCTGCTCCTTGCCCTTGATGATGAGCTGCTCGGCAACGGCCATCAGCTCGTCTTCGAACTTCTGCTCCGGCTTCTCGATCGCCTTGGCGGCCTTGACCGGCTTGGTCGCCGGCGTCTTGTTGTCGTTCGTCGCCTTGGGCTCCGCAACCTTCGGCGTCGCCGCATGCTTCACTACCCGCGCGATGTCTAGCCTCTCCTTTCCATGTCTTTGATGGCGCGGGCCAGTTCCCTGGCTTCAGCTTCCAGCCGCCCCACTCGATCCGAGTCCTTGCCCCTCTCGGCCTCAGATAGCTCGCGGATTATCCCACTGTGCATACCCTTCATGTGCTCCAGCCGGATTCTGTCGGCAAGCTCAACGGCCACCTCGTCATCAACATTCGGCGGCGGAGCCGCCCACGCCCGTCTGATCAGGTCCTGTTCCTCCGGGGGATAACCCGCCAAATCGGCCTCGAGCCCGGCGGGTCCCCCGCGCTCGTAACTCCCCAGCATACGGACGTAAACAGGACGGTCGTCAGCATCCAGCTCCTCGGCGGTGATCTTTGTTCGCACCCGATCGAAAGCACCCGGCCGAACTGCCAGGAGCTGAACCAGGTACGCGCTCGCTGTGAGCTTCTTCGCCGGACCCCGAAAAGAGGAGCCGTTTGTCGGCGCCCGGGCCGGTTTCGGTTCCGGTTCCTCCAGGAGCAGGTGGCGGGAGATGCCGGTGTGGCGCTCCGCAGCCTCGGCGTAGCCCTCGTGCAAACCGGAGGGGAACTGGCGGATCCACTCTCGCAGCCGCCCAGCCACCATCTCGACCTGGTTCGGCTTGCTGGGGTTGAGGCCGGCCGATTCCTCGGCCATCCCGGCCTCGAAACCCGATAGTGCGCTGGCGAGGAGCTCCTCCCAGCGAGCCTCGGCGTCCCGGCCGGCGCTGCGCAGAAACTCGTCCGGGTCTTTGGCGCCCGGGACGGCCACGACCCGCGTTCGCATCCCGTGGTGCGCCGCGAGCACCGCGGCTTTCCGGGTGGCCTCGCGACCGGCCCGGTCGGAGTCGAACACCAGGAGCAGCTCGTCGGTGAAGCGCTTGAGCATGCGCACCTGGTCGTCGGTGAGGGCGGTGCCCGAGCTCGCGACGGTGTTGGCGACGCCGAACTGGTGGGCGGTGATGACGTCGAACTGGCCCTCCATCAGGACCGCATGGCCGCGCCTTGCGATCTCGTCCCGGGCAAGGTCTAGGCCGTAGACCGCTCTTCCTTTTATGTAGGCGGCGGTCTCGGGCGAGTTGATGTACTTGCGCTGCTCGTCCCGGCGGACCGCCCGGGCGGTGAAGGCGACCGTCTGGCCGCGCTCGTCCCGGATCGGGATCACCAGCCGCTCGGCGAAGAAATCCGTGCCGTCGCGGCGCATCAGCCCCGCCTCCTGGGCGTCGAGGAGTGAGCGCTTCTTGGCCCGCAGATACTCGGCAAAGCCGCGACCCGCCGGAGCGTAGCCGAGCTGGAACGTTCGGGCCGTCTCCTCGCTCACCCGGCGCGACTCGAGCAGCCTGCGGCCAGGCTCGCCGGCGGGGTTTTTCCACAACACGTACTCGTAGTACTGGGCCGCGAGCTTGAGCATGTCGAGGATGCGCTTGCGCAGGTCGGACCTCTCCTTCTGCTCGGGGCTCAGCTTCTTGAGCTCGACGCCGGCCCGCTCGGCAAGCATCTGCAGGGCGCCGCGCTTGTCCGTCTTCTCGATCAGCTCGACGAAGGTGAAAACGTCGCCCTTGCGCTCGCAGCCGAAGCAGTACCAGGACTGCCGCTGCGGGTTGACGTGGAAGCTCGGGCTGTCCTCCTGGTGGAATGGGCACAGGCCCCAGTAGTCCTTGTTCCGCTTCGTCAGGCGGACGTGCTCGGACACGACCTTGACCAGGTCGACCTTCGCCTTGACCTCCGCGAAGGCGTCGTCGGACGACAGGGTGGGCACGGTGCCTATTGTGAGGGTCACCGGTTCCAGCTGAAAGCTCTTACTTACCGAGCTCCGATCGCGACCTCGGGCTCGACCTCCCCCGTGTGTGGGGAGGTGGCCGGCGCAGCCGGCGGGAGGGGAGACTCAAGCTGCCTCTCGTCGACCCCGAGGTCGCTCAGGCCCATGCGTCGGTGCAGCCACCGCAGCGGCCTCGGCGCCCACCAGTTCGCGTCGCCGAGCAGCCGCATCACAGCCGGCACGACGAGCGAGCGCACGATGGTCGCGTCAATGGCGACCGCGATCGCCAGTCCGATCCCGATCGCCTTGATGATCACGACCTCGGCCAGGCCAAAAGCCATGAAGACCGCAAACATCACCGCCGCGGCGCCGGTGATCAGCCTGCCGGTTCGCTCCAGGCCCCGTGCGACGGCAGCCGTGTTGTCGCCGGTGCGCACGTATTCCTCGTGGATTCGGCTGACAAGCAGGACCTCGTAGTCCATCGACAACCCGAACACGATCGAGAACAGGATCACGGGGATGCTCGGATCGAGCGACTGCGGAGTGAACCCACCGAGCAGGTTCGCGAAGTGACCCTGCTGGAAGATGTAGACCAGCGCTCCGAATGACGCCCCGATGGAAAGAAAGTTCAGCAAGACGGCCTTGAGGGGCAGCACGACCGAGCCGGTCTGCAGGAACAGCAGCAGGTAGGTCACGAGGACGACGATGCCCACGGCGAGCGGGGTCCGGTCGACGATGAACCTGATCACATCGATGTCGACGGCGGTCTGACCACCCACCAGAACCTGTCCGTCGCCCACGCCCTGGTCGGCGCGAATCGCTTTCACGATGTCGCGCGCTGCGTCCGAGCTGGCGGTCGCGTTGCTGGCCGCGCTGATGAGCACGATGTGCTTGCCGACAAGGCCCGCCGCCAGCTGGCGCGCCGGCGCAGGGATGTTGTTTGGATCTCCGGTGTAGAGCTGCTCGTAGTCATAGAGGCCCAGCTTCGGGTCGAGGTCGTAGATCGACGTCGTTCGCAGGATGCCCGGGATCGCCGCGATCCGGCGGTCCAGGGCGTACTGCTCGGCGATGCGGTTGGCCGTCAGCGGAGACCCGTCGGAATAGCGGACGACGATGCTGAAGCTCGTCTGGTCCTGACCCGGGAAGTCCGCGGTCAGGCGGTCATAGCCCTGGCGCGCCTCGAGCCGCGGCGGCAGCATGTCCACGTCGCCGTTGGCCATGCGGAGCTGGAAGAAGGGCGTCGATGCGGTGGCCAGGAACGCCACCGTCGGCACGAGCACAATGACCGGCCGGCGCATCACCCACGACGCGAGCGCGTGCCAGAAACCGCGGTTCGGATCGTTGGAGGGCTTCCTCCTGACAAGCGCTCCCAGCCGGAACCTGTTGACCGACGGACCCATCACCGACAGCAGCGCGGGAAGGAACGTCAGCCCGTAGAGCACCGCGACGGCGATGACCATTGCGCCCGCGGCGCCCATGGAGGCCATGAACGTGCCCTGGTAGAAGAGCATCGCGGAGATCCCGACGGCTGCGGTCAGACCCGAAAAGGTGATTGCGCGGCCCGCCGTCGCCATCGTCGTCGCGATCGCGTCCTCGCGGGTTGCGCCCTTCGCGAGCTCATCGCGAAAGCGGTTGACGACGAACAGCGAGTAGTCGATGGAGACACCGAGGCCGATGAGGGTCACGATGTTCGTCGCGTACTGCGAGACGTCCGTGAATCTGTTGAGGAAGAACATCGCGCCCAGCCCGCCGACGATCGTCAGAACGCCGACGCCGAGCGGCAGGCTCGCCGCGATCAACGTCGCGAAGATGAGGATGAGAAGGAGCAGCGTGATGGGAAGAGAGACGAACTCAGCGCGCTGGAGGTCACTCTCGAGCGTCGTGTTGAAGGCTCGGTTGATGGGGACGAATCCGGTTCCGGTGATCGAGAGCGTCGAAGACTTGACCTCGTCGCGGAGCGAGCTGTAGTCGTTCCACGCCTGCTGTCCGGTGGAGCGGATCTCGACCAGGACGAGCGCCTCGTGCCCGTCTTTTGAGGTCAGGCTCGTCGCGCCCTGCGGCGCCACGTTGTAGGGCGACTTGATGCTCACGACACGCGAGTCGTTCTGGATCGGTGCAAGGGCCTGGGTCACAGACTCCTGGTAAGCCGAGTCGCCGACCGACATGGAGTCGCTCTTGAAGATGAGATCAAACGTCGAGGTCGCGGCCTTGGCGCTGCCGCCGCCGAGCTCGGAGTTGATGGCGCGATATGCCTGAAAGGATTCGAGGTTGCTTGTGAGTGGACCCCCGCTCTGCAGCGTGCCGCCCATCAACAGGCTGACGACGGACAGGACGAGCAGGACGCTGGATCCCGCGAGCGTGGCCCAGCGGTAGCGGTAGACGAAACGACCCCAGCGTGCGAACACGGCGGCTTTCCTCCTGTGCCTATACGCCGGGTGGCGGCGCGAAAACGGCGGACAGCGACATGGCGGCGAGGGCGTCGACCGCCTCATCGGAGTTGAACTCGGGGTCGACCAGGCTCTGGACCATGATCCCGAGGATGGCGGCCCACACGACGCCCGCGATCCCGCGTGCCGGGGTGGGGTCGAGCTCGCGCTCGGCGAGGACCTGCCTGGCGATGTCTTCGACGTGCGCGCGGTCGGAGCGGATGAAGTCGCGGACGCCGGGGCCGATGACGGGATCGTGGAGGCTGACGCCGATCAGCTGGATGTAAAGGGAGTTGGTGGCGCGGCTCTCTTTGAGCATGGCCTTGGTCTGCTCGAAGGCCTGGAGCGCGCCGGCTTCGCCTTCGACGCCGAGCTCGACCTTCTGGCAGACGAACGCCAGCACCGCGAGGACGAGCTGCTGCTTGGACTTGTAGTGGTAGTGGACCAGGCCCTGGGCGACGCCGGCCTCCTCGGCGATGTCTTTGATCGAGGTGTTCTCGTAGCCCTCGCGGGCGAGGACGGTGAAGGCGGCCTGGAGGATCTTTTCGCGGGCGTTGATTGGGTGTTCAGTCAGC
>VBFH01000091.1 GCA_005883575.1 Chloroflexota bacterium
AGCTAGGCCGAGCTGCTCCGGCATTGTCGATCGGCGAGCCGTATTCGGTAGAGCATGTGCATAGCACGACCTCGACATTGTTGCTCCAGCTTGACGCCATCGCTCGTCCCAGCGCCTGAGGGCGGCAGGCCGCGAGAGTCGTTATGTATCCGACTAATCTTGCGAGATACCACTTAAAAGCGCTGCAGCGCTCGTCGGCCCCTAGTTCCGATGAGGTCGAGCGCAGCACTCAGTGCCTGTTACCGCGGAGGTAGGTGGTTCGGATCCACCGCGCCCACCAGCTATGAACCGTACATCCCTCTCTTGGGTCCAAAAAGTGCCCTTCATGGACGTTGACGCAGGCTGCGGCACTCCCATTCGGCATACCGGCTTAAGCTGAAACGCGTGGCCCAGGTTTTGCTCTTCCATCATGCCCAGGGGATGACGTCTGGGATCCTATCGTTCGCTGACGAGCTCCGCGCTGCCGGCCATGTCGTTCACACCCCGGATCTCTATGAGGGCAAGACTTTCACCAACCTGTCGGACGGCGTGGGCTACGCCAAGCAGGTCGGCTTCGACACCATCATCGACAGGGGTCGAGCTGCCGCAGCCGACTTGCCCGGCGAGATCGTGTACGCAGGCTTCTCACTTGGGGTGATGCCCGCGCAGATGCTGGCCCAGACGCGTCGGGGCGCCAAAGGAGCCCTGCTGTTCAGCGCCTGCTTCCCAACCTCCGAATTCGGCACTCCCTGGCCGGAGGGCGTACCCGTACAGGTCCACATGATGGACGCGGACGAGTGGGTACTGGGACCAGACCTCGACGCCGCCCGCCAACTCGCCGAGACGGTCGACAGCGCCGAGTTGTTTCTCTACCGCGGCGATCGCCACCTCTTCGCTGACAACACCCTGCCCGACTACGACGAAACCGCGGCCGCGCTACTCGAGGAACGTGTGCTCAAGTTCCTTGACAACATCGGGTAGCGCCGGCTCGACGAGTATTCCGGATCCCTCCGGAATGAGGGCTCGTACTGGCGGCGGCTGGGCTCCCACTCATCGTCGGTGAGGCTCTCGAGGCGGGTGCGGATCAATGCCGTCCAGCGAAATTCGAGGTTGGCTTGCACGCTTTTTCGGATGGTCGTCTCGACCATGAGCGCCATTGGCCGATGCCAGGAGAGAGCGCCAGGCGTTGCCCGATCAAGGATGGTCGTAGAGGAGCACCGTGCGCTTGAGCACACTTCCCACTCCGTCCCGGTCGCCAGTCGTGAACGGGGAGCATGTCAAGCAGGTCTCAACGCATGGTCACCACGGCGCAAGGTCGATCGCGCACTTAGGAGGTTTCCAATGCTGCTCGAGGCCCTTGGCAAGATCCGAATGCGCCCCTCCACGTGAAGCTCGAGGCGGTGCGCGCCGAAGATGACATGACCCAAGATGCTGACATCCCCGAGGGCGAGGGGTCGATCCCATTGATGAGCAGCGTGGGTGCACGGAAAAGCCGAACATATGGCTTGGTGTCGTGATCGAAGAAAGGGCGTTCTCGAAGGCGCAAGAAGGGTTGCTGGTGCTCGCGGACATCTCAGGCTATACAGCCTTTGTGACCCAGACGGAGATGGATCACAGCTGGGAGATCCTGCACGAGCTGCTTGAAGTGATGGTGCACAGCGCACAGGGCAAGATGGAGGTGTCCCAAGTCGAAGGCGACGCGATCCTGTTCATCAGCGGCCTCGAGGACGAAGAGGTGGTCAAGACCGTGGAAGACACCTTCATCGGCTTCCACCGACGAAGACGGGACATGGTGGCTGTAACGACGTGCCCCTGCAACGCATGCCAGCAGATTGGCATCCTCAAGCTCAAGTTCGTGATCCACCGGGGTAAGTTCTCGCGCCAGCGATTGGGGGGAGTGGAGCAGCTACATGGCAGCGACGTCATCGTCCCCCACCGGCTGGCCAAGAACAGGGTCCCGACCAAGGAATACCTGCTGGCAACCGATGCGGTGCTGAATAGGCTGAGTGAGGAGAGGCAGAGGAGATTCACGCCGTACGAGGAGACATTCGATCTCGGGGTGGTCAAAGCAGGTTATGAATCACTCGGACACTTATGGGAGCGGGAGCTTGCCGGCGAGCGAAAGGAAGTGAAACCAGAGGAAGCTCTGATCGACAGCACGGTCATCGTCGATGTTCCAATCGATTTGGTCAGTGAGCTGATACTGCGCCCCGAGGTCATCGAACGCTACATGCTCGCGACCAAGGTGGAGGCATTTGCAGGCGCCCGTGGTGGAGAGTTGGGGACCGTATTCCACTGCCACCACGGCTATGGAGTCAATTTCCTACGGGTCATCGCAAGCGACAAAGGACGCCAGCTGACGCTGGGCAACACTGGTGCCGGCGGCGTGATGTTCCTCACGATGCACCTGGCCAGCCACGCCGAGAACCAAACCAGCATAAGGCGGCTGTGGTGGTGGGACCAGCCCGCGAACGCCGAGGACGCGGCGAACACCAGGCTGGTGGTGGCGGGCGTGGCGAGAGCGGGAGATGAGGCGATGCGGACGGCGTTCAGATGACGAGACGACTTTCGAGGGGCACGGTTTGAGTTCTGCGCCAAACGGGAGGACAAGGTGGGGTGCGGCTGATCGCTATCTTGACTACTCCGGTCGCGCAGACCGACTGAGCGGCGGGGCTCGCCGAATTCCGGTCGACACGCCTGCCGGGCGCTTCGCCGTTTGGACCAAGCGGGTCGGCAGCAATCCTGAGCTGAAGGTGCTGCTGCTCCACGGTGGCCCGGGGGCGACTCACGAGTACCTGGAGGCCTGCGACAGTTACCTGCCAGCTGCAGGGATCGAGTACTACTACTACGATCAGCTTGGTTCGGGATTTAGCGACCATCCCGACGACTCGTCGCTGTGGGAACTGGACCGCTTCGTCGACGAGGTCGAGCAGGTCCGCCGCGCCTTGGGCCTCGGCAGTCGCGACTTCGTTCTCTACGGCCAGTCGTGGGGCGGGATACTCGCCATTGAGTACGCCTTGGCGCACCAACAACACCTGCGGGGGCTGGTGATCTCGAACATGATGGCCAGCGCGCCCGCGTACACGGCGTACGCCGAGCAAGTGCTCATGCCGGCGATGGACCAAGACGCGCTGGCTGAGATAAAGGCGCTTGAGGCGGCGGGCGACACCGACAACCCGCGTTACATGGAGTTGCTGATTCCGCACTATTACGAACACCACACTCTGCGGATGCCGGCAGAAAACTGGCCCGACCCCGTACAGCGCACCTTCGCACACATCAACCCGAAGGTGTACGTGCCGATGCAGGGACCGAGCGAACTCGGAATGAGCGCCGACGCCAAGCTCGCGCGCTGGGACCGGGTCGCCGACCTCCCGCGGATCGAGGTGCCGACGCTGGTCATCGGCGCTCGTTACGACACCATGGACCCCGCTCATATGGAGATGATGGCCGGACTGCTTCCACGCGGTCGCTACCTGTACTGCGCCGAGGGAAGCCACCTAGCCCTGTATGACGATCAGGACGCCTACTTCGCCGGCCTTATCGACTTTCTGCGCGAGCTGCCGAGCGCACCTGACTCCCCGGATCTAAAGGTACAGACAGACGCCAGCTAGAGCCAGCGGCAGGATGCTTCCAGATGCAGGTGGAATCCTTCAGACCGACGATGGTGCGAAGGTCGTGTTCCGGATGCAGGAAGGACAGTCTTCCGAATGAACGAAAAGGGCGAAGGCAAGGGTGGGCAGCTCCTTTGGATCCTGTTCGAGTCGGATGACCAGCGATACCTCTGGCTTAACGACTCCCTCTGCGTGATCGAGGGAGTAATCGACGCACAAACGCTGCGCATCAAGTTCAACGTGTACGCGTGCGTGAATGAACTGATTGCGTAGGACTCGGGCATCCGCGTGCCCACATCCGCACCGCTGTCATCCGCCCCGGCAGTTCTGATAGATGCCCACGGACGCGCCGAACACGGCGAAGTCGGGTGCGCGCTTACGAGAGACGAATGGAGTTGACGCGTGATGCTGTTTCTCAGGCCCACAGGAGCGATCAGGAGGTCGTGACGATCAGTCGCACCGAGCAGGTCCTCGCCCATGACGGAGGCCGCTTCACTGGCTATCTCGTGCTGCCCGCAGCTGGATCCGGGCCGGGGCTGGTCGTGAGCCAGGAGATATTCGGAGTCAATGACTACATCAAAGGCGTCTGCGGCCGCCTCGCCAAGTTGGGCTACGTGGCAATGGCGCCCGATCTCTACTGGCGCCTGAGCCCCGGAATCGCCATCGACGAGAAAGATCCCAACGGCCTGCAGCAGGCGTTCGGATACGTGGAGCAGCTCGATTTCGCCAGGGCTGCCGACGACGCGACAGCGGCACTCGAGCACCTTCGACGCGTTCCTGAGGTGGCGGCCGGCCAGGCCGGCGTTCTCGGCTTCTGCCTCGGTGGTGGTATCGCATACATGGTTGCCGCCTTATCCGACCCGGTGACGTGCGTCTCTTACTACGGCTCGGCGGTTCCCGACACCCTGGACTTGGCGGGAAAGGTCAGATGCCCAATTCTCTTTCACTTCGGAGACGCTGACGATTACATCCCAGCCAAGGAGCAGCGGGCGGTCTGGGAGGCTTTCGCGCATCATGCAGGGGCAGAGTTCCACGTCCACGAGGGCGCTGGCCATGCCTTCGATAATCACAACGCGGCAACGATGCATCACGAACGCGCCGCCCGAGAGGCCTGGGCGCAGACTACCGACTTTCTCAAGCGGACGCTGCCGGGCTAGGTGAATCCGCGTCGCGCCTTATAGGCCGTCCGCTCACGCTCGACGTCCCGCATTCATACTCCGTCCATGCTCCAGTCGCGACTTCACGACTTAGTCCTGGTGCGCGCCGCCTTAGCCTCGTGCGTCTGCGCGTCAACGCTCCTGGCAGCGTGCGGATCGGGATCCTCCGGCGGAGCCGCCGCATCGCCCTCGCCCGCATCAACGCCCTTGACGATGGCGATCGCAGACTCGCCCCTACATGGGGGCGGATTTATCGCGCTGGACGTCCAGGGAAACGTCTACCTGTCCTCGGGCGACGGGCCGAATCCGCATATATCGAAACTGTCACCTTCCGGGCAGCTGCTCGCGCAGTTCACCGGCTTCAAAGGCGATGCCGGCGTGCACGGCGTGGCGGTCGACAGCCAGGGAAACGTCTACGGCGCAGCACAGGGGGGCAACGACGTGGTCAAGTTCTCGCCTGCCGGCAAACTGATTTCGAGGATCGGAGCCTCGCAAATTGCCGTGCCCGGTGGCCTTGCCGTCGATTCGCACGACGCGCTGTACGTCGCGGATGAGGGCGGCGACGCAGTCGAGGTCTTCTCGCCGAGTGGGAAATTGACGCGAACGATTCGCGGGCCCTTCATCAGAACGCGTGGACTGGCTGTCGACGCCGAGGGCCAGCTCTATGTGGCCGACCACGAGAGGGGCCGTGTCCTGAAGTTGGATGCGAGCGGAAAGCAGTTGGCATCCTGGGGGCAAGGTCTGAACGGCATAAGCCTCAGCTACCCGATTGAGATTTCTCTGGACGGCCAGGGCAACGTGTTCGTCACCGACCCAGGAGACATGGCGCTTCAGAAGCTCTCCCCAGATGGAAAGCTGCTGGCCGCTTGGCCGGCTCGCGACAAGCACCATCCGATTGGCGTCGCCGCGTTACCGGATGGAACCACCTTTACGACCGAAGATGCAGATGACGGAAAGACGGCCAGGGTCGTCGAGCGATCTCCAGCCGGTAAAGAACTCGTCGTCTGGCAATAGGCGACCCCACCCAGGCTCGCCCGCAGTGTCTAGGCCGGCGCACAAGCGCTGCGGCCTACGGCGAGGGTGTTGGAGCGGTCGCCCGAGGTTCCGGTCACCACGAGGCTGACCGGCAGGAACCTGCAGAGCGTCGGCGGCAAGATGGATTGGAATTGCCCTCGGGCGTTTGCCTGCGAGGACCATGAAAGCCTGCCTCGCGAGCCGATGGCGGTGAGGGTCAGCCGCTCGCCTGGTTGAAACCCCCTGCCGCAGACAGCATCGGAAGCTGGCACAAAAGTTGGCTGACCTGGCGGGAGCGGCACAAGCGAGCAGAGGATGACGGTCGGATTTGGGAGCGGCGTCGGCCGAGCGGGCGGCACGGGAGGCGACGAGGCTGGGCAGCCGATCGCCGGCCCCGGGGCTTCGGTGACAGTGGGGTTGCAAGGCAAG
>VBFH01000022.1 GCA_005883575.1 Chloroflexota bacterium
CCCCCGTGGGGCCCCCTCCGCGCAAAGTGGCGTCCGCAGGCGTCTGGTCGTACGCGCCGGGTGACGGCCGGAATGAATCCGGCCTAGAGCCTCACCTCGTCTTTTGATTAGTGGCTGTCCCTGCGGCGGTGCTCGATCTTCACCCCGCGGGAGAGCGTGGCGTGGATTGGGCAATACCGGTTGCACGCCCAGTCGAGGGCCTGCTCGACCAGCTTCTTATCGATGTCGCTATCCCAGGTGCAATGGAAAGTGATCTCGATTCGATTGAAGGCTTTCGGCCATTCCTCGTCCCGATCGCCTTCGACCCCGACCTCCAGCGATCGCAGCGGCTGCTTGAACTTCTTCAGCAGGAGCACGGCGTTGAGCCCGGTACAGGCGCCGAGCGCGCCGAGCAGCATCTCGGTCGGCCGCATCGCGGCGTCATCGCCGAAGATCGGCGCTTCGTCGATCTGGACCGTGTGTCCGGATGCCGACTCGATGTCAAAGAGCACCTTGGACCCGGTCCATCTGGCGGTCGCCTTCGTCATCGGCGAAACCATATACTCGGTTGTGATTCGTAGAGGGGAGTAGCTCGGCCGGAGGTGCGCCCCGCGCGCGCCCCGACCCCCGTCGGTCCCGTCAAGACGGCGCGAGCCCGGGACCGGCGGCGGACATGGTCCGCGGCGAGACCTCTACTCGGAACTTGATTCGAGTGGAGGCTGAAATGACCAGGACCATTCTCGTATCCATCGCGCTCATCGCGTTCACCGACGTGGCGCTGCAACTCGACAACGCCCTCGCCATCTCGTCGGTGGCGAGCACGGTGCCCTCGAGCTACCGCCTGCCTGTGCTTGCCGGTGGAGTGCTTCTGGCTGCTCTGTGTCTTTTCGCGTTCACCTTGATCGGATCGCAGCTGATCGAGCGCATCGCATGGTTGAAGCCGGTGGCCGGCCTGGCCTTGTTCGTGATCGGGGGCAAGCTGGTGTACGACTACTTCCGACCCTAGACTCACGGCATGTCTCCCGATGTAAGGGACAGCTTCCGCAATGTCGCCGCCAACTACGCGCGCTCGACCTTCCACACGTCGTCGATCCGGCTGCAAGAGGTCGTCGATCTGGCCCAACCGAAACCTGACGACCTCGCGCTCGACGTGGCGACCGGCACCGGCAACACGGCCTTCGCGCTAGCGCCGCACGTTCGCCGCGTCATTGGACTCGACCTCACGCGGGAGATGCTCGACGAAGCGCGGCGGATCGCAGCGGAGCGTGGTATCGCCAACGCCGACTGGGTGATCGGCGACGCACAGGATCTGCCTTTCCCAGACGAGACGTTCGACCTCTACGCGGTGCGCGCCGCACCGCACCACTTCATGGACGTCGATACCTTCCTGGCCGAGGCCTACCGGGTGCTGAAGTGGGACCACGACGCGCTGTTCATCGACTGCGCACCGCCCCAGCCGGCACGCGCCGTCCTCCACGAGGTCGAGATGCGGCGCGACCCGTCGCACGTGCTCTCGCTGACTCTCGACGAGTGGGTGGCGAAGCTGGAGCGTGCTGGATTCGAGGTTGAAAGGGCAGACGCGCGCGAGCTCGACTGGAACTACGAGGAATGGATGGGAAACCAGGCGGTCGCGCCTGAGCTTGCGGCAGAGCTGGCGGGGCTGATCGAGTCGGCCGAAGGAGAGGCTCGCGCACAGCTTCATCCTGAGCGACGGGACGGCAAGCTGTGGCACGCATACTGGCACGCGCTGATCCGAGCCCACAAGCCGGGCACGTGAGCCGGCCATTCGCGGACGGCGAGGTCATCGTCCTGGTGGACAAGGCGGGGAGGAGGCATCGCGTCCGCCTGCGCGCCGGGGAGCGCCACTCGATCCACTCCGGGCTGATCCAGCATGACGACCTGATCGGGCGGTCCGAGGGCGTGGTGGTCACCACCCAGATGGGCGCAAGGCTGCTCGCGGTCCGCCCTACGTTCGCCGAGCAGATAACCGGCCGGCGTCGGCAGACGCAGCCGATCTACCCCAAAGACCTGGGCGCGATCATGGTTGGCGCCGACATTTACCCGGGGGCGCATGTGCTCGAGGCAGGAACTGGCACTGGCGGGCTGACCCTCGCCGCCGTGCGCGCCGTTGGACCCGACGGGTCGGTGGTCAGCTACGAGATGCGGGAGGAGTTTCTGGAGGCGGCGAAGCGGGGCATCGTCGAAACCCTTGGCGCGCTTCCCACCAACCTGACCCTGAAGCTGGGCGACGTGTACGAGGGGGTCGAGGAGCGCGAAATGGACCGCGTGCTGCTCGACCTGGCCGAGCCCTGGCAGGCTGTCCCGGCCGCGAAGGCCGCGCTGCGGCCGGGCGGGATCGTGTTCGCGCACTGCCCGAACGTCAGCCAGGTGCAGAGGTTCTTCGACTGCCTCCGCGAGGAGCGGGGATTCGGCATGCTCGAGGCCTTCGAGCTGCTGCAGCGAGGCTGGACGGTGAGGGGGCGCAGCATGCGCCCTTCCCACCGGATGGTCGCGCACACAGGTTTCCTGTGCTTCGCCCGACGCCTGGCCGAGGATGAGCTCTTCGAACCCGAAGGAGAAGGGTTCCGGTAACGATTCGGGCGGTGGGTTCGTTGCATAGACATGGGGCGCCGCGTCCTACGACTGGTCCTACTTCTCGTCTCAGCAATCGTCACCGTCGCGATGTTCGCCGTCGCCCCCAATGCCATCCATAACCGGATCGTTTACGGAACCTTCGCGACCGCGGACGCTCCGCCTCGGGTCGATTTCTGTGGGCGGACCTACTACCCAGCCGACAAGCCCCGTGCCCAGACTCTCTCGCAGGTCGCCGATTTGCTTTCCAGGAACGGGATCCACGGGCTCACGCGCATCGACACGGCACCTTCCGGAGATGCCGTGGTCGCCAACGTGATGTCACCAGAGATGCGTGCCAGGTTCCGCACCAACGTGTGCACCATGGTGGTCTGGGTGCAGACGGGCCCAGATTCGTATGTCAGCTATGGATTGAGCGGAGGACCGTAGTCGGGGCTAGGATTGCCCGTGATATGAGCGGGGGGCACGTGCCCGTCCAGGTCACGGTCACCGGTGCGGCCGGCCAGATCGGCTACTCGCTCCTCTTCCGGATCGCCTCCGGCCAGATGTTCGGTACAGATCAGCCGATCGTCCTCCGCATGCTCGAGATCGAGCCGGCGATGAAGTCGCTGGAAGGCGTCGCGATGGAGCTCGACGACTGCGCCTTCCCCATGCTCGCCGGCATGGTCCTGACCAGCAAGGCAGAGGAGGCGTTCGAGGGCGCGAACTGGGTGCTGCTCGTCGGTGCCGCGCCCAGGAAGCAGGGAATGGAGCGCGCGGATCTCTTGTCGGTCAACGGCGGGATCTTCGGGCCCCAGGGCAAGGCTGTCGCGAAGACAGCCTCGAGCGACGTCCGGATCCTCGTCGTCGGCAACCCCTGCAACACCAACTGCTACATCGCCCGCATGAACGCTCCCGAGATCCCGCAGGAGCGCTGGTTCGCGATGACGCGGCTCGACGAGAACCGCGCGCGGACCCAGCTCGCGCAGAAGGCCAAGGTTCCGGTGGCCGCGATCTCGAACCTGGCCGTCTGGGGAAACCACTCGACCACGCAGTACCCGGACGCTCACAACGCCCGCATCGCCGGTCTGCCGGTCGAGGAAGTCATCACCGACCACGGCTGGCTCAAGGGGAAGTTCGTCGAGATCATCCAGAAGCGCGGCGCGGCCGTGATCGAGGCACGGGGTGCGTCGTCCGCCGCGTCTGCGGCCAACGCCGTGATCGACTCGGTCATCAGCATCCGTACGCCGACACCGTGGGGAGATTGGCACTCGCTGGCGGTCGTCAGCCACGGCGAGTACGGTGTGCCGGAAGGGCTCCAGTTCGGCTTCCCGGTGCGTTCCGACGCCGAGCGTTGGGAGGTCGTGCCCGATCTTCAGCACGACGACGACGGTTGGAAGCGGATCAGAGTCACGACGCAGGAGCTCCTGCAGGAGCAGAACCTGGTCAAGGAGCTGGTTCCGAGCCAACCTGCCTAATCTTGGTTCCGTGAGCGTCACGCTCGACCGCCACTCGTTCCCTTTCACGGCGATCGTCGGCCAGGAGTCGATGAAGCTCGCCCTGATCCTCAACGCGGTCGTGCCCACGATCGGCGGCGTCCTCATCCGGGGCGAGAAGGGCACCGGCAAATCGACCGCAGTGCGCGCGCTCGCCCGGCTGCTGCCGGAGCACGACGTGGTCGAGGGCTGCCACTTCGGCTGTGATCCGGCAGACGGAGAAGCGCTCTGCGCGGATTGCCGGGCCCGCCTCAAGTCTGCGGGCACCCTTCCTCACCACGTGCGGCGCATGCGCGTCGTCGAGCTGCCGATCAACTCGTCGGAGGACCGCGTCGTTGGCACGATCGACATCGAGGCCGCGCTGCGCACAGGCAGGCGCCGCTTCGAGCCGGGGGTGCTTGCCGAGGCCAACCGCAACATCCTCTACGTCGACGAGGTCAACCTCCTCGACGACCACCTGGTCGACGTTCTGCTCGACGCGGCGGCGATGGGCATCAACGTGATCGAGCGCGAAGGAGTCTCCTACAGCCATCCCTCCCGGTTCATCCTCGTCGGGACGATGAACCCCGAGGAGGGTGAGCTGAGGCCCCAGCTGCTCGACCGCTTCGGCCTCTGCGTCGACGTGGAGGGGATACGCGACCCCGATGAGCGGGTGCTGATCGCGGAGCGCGACGCCGCGTTCAAGCGTGGCGACCACGAGTTCACCAACGAGTTCGCGGCCGCGGACAACAACCTTTCCCGCGCGCTGGCCGAGGCGATCGGCCGCGTCAAGGACGTCCGCATCACCGCCGGCCACGCCCGCCTCATCTCCTCCATCTGCGTCGAGGCTGAGGTGCTCGGGCACCGCGCCGACGTGGTCATCGACCACGCCGCGCGAGCGCTGGCCGCCTACCGCCGCCACGTCTCCCCCTCACGGGAGGACATCTACGACGCCGCGAGCCTCGCCCTGGCCCATCGCGCGCGACAGCCGCTGCGCCGCGACGACGAAAACCGGACCGCGCCGGAGCACGGGGAGGAGCAGGAGGGATCGCAGCCGACGGAGTCCGAGGCCGGCGAACCGCAGCCTTCGGACAGCGAGGCGAGCGCAGAGGCGACCGCCGAGCAAACGGCCAGCTCCGCTGAAACCGGACAGCAGTCCGCCGGCGCCGACACCGGCGTGACGACCGGCGGCTCCAGCGGCCACGAATCGGCGCCCGAGGCGCTGCAGACCTTCAACTTGCGCCGGATCGACCTGCCGCGCCAGCGCCGGGTGCGTAAGCAGGGGGGCAAGCGTGCCGCGAGCCAGACGCCCGACCGGCGCGGGCGCTACGTGCGGGCCGAGCCCAAAGAGAAGGTGAGCGACCTGGCGATCGACGCCACTGTGCGCGCCGCCGCGCCGATGCAGATGGAACGGGGACGCCGCCACGGCGAACGCCTCATGCTGGAGAGGCAGGACCTGCGTCAGAAGGTGCGCGAGCGCAAGGTCGGCAACCTGATCGTCTTCGTCGTCGATGCGTCCGCGTCCATGGATGCGGAGCAGCGGATGGCCGCCACCAAAGGCGCGATCCTGTCCCTCCTCCAGGACGCGTACGTCCGGCGGGACCGCGTCGCCGTTGTCATCTTCAAGAACCGGACCGCCGAGGTGGTCCTGCGTCCTACGTCCAGCGTCTCTCTGGCCCGACGCCGGCTCGAGAGGCTGTCGGTCGGAGGAACGACACCCCTGACACACGGCTTGATGGCGGGCTACAAGGTCGTGAAGACCGAGCTTCTCCGCGATCCGACCATCCGCCCGCTGCTGGTGTTGATCAGCGACGGGCGTGGCAACATCTCGATGTTCAAGGAAGAGCCCCTGGTGGAGGCGCAGAAGGTCGCCGCCATGATCGACGCCGAAGACATCGATGCACTGGTCATCGACTCGGCCCGCGACTATAGTCACCTGCCGTCGGTGCAGCACCTCGCGCGCGTGGCTCCGATGTATCAGACCTATGCGATCAACGCTTGCGCGGACCTGGCGGAGCGCATGGGAGCGCACTATTACGGGCTCTATGACCTTTCCCGAGACGAGATCGCGACGGCGGTGGAGCGGGAGCTGGGCCGCGGCCGCTAGCGTCCGCATCCTGGTCGTGGTGGCCCTTTTGGCGGCCGCCTGCTCGGGCAGCGAGAAGGCATCGGCGCCCACGCCAACCCCGACACCGACGGCCCAGTCGACTCCGTCGCCCTCGCCGAGCCCCTCATCGGATGAGACTCCCGTGTCACGACAGGCACTGCCGCCGGCCAGCGATCAGCCGGTGGCGAACCTCTGCTCCAAGTCAATCGTCACCACCGCCGACGGAAACGCGACGCCGCTGCTGTGCAGGAGCGGTGCACTCAATGTCCTCGCATGGGCGTATTACGCCAACATCAGCGCCAGCGTCCTCGGCCTGGGTCTGAACCCAACCGAGGGGCAGGTGCAAAGCGCCATCTGCGACGACCTCAACCACAACCATGCGACACGACCCGAGGAGGTCAGCGGCTACCGGCTTGCCACCATTTACTACGGCTGGGCCTTCAACATCGACCCGACCAAGCTGGTGTGCCAATGAGCGTCGGTACTATCTAGCTGCGCATGGCAATCGACCGCTACTCCTACCCCTTTACCGCGATCGTCGGACAGGACGAGATGAAGCTGGCGCTGGTCCTCAACGCCATCAATCCGACGATCGGCGGCGTGCTCATCCGGGGCGAAAAGGGCACAGGAAAGTCGACGGCTGTGCGCGCCCTGGCCCGGCTGCTTCCGGACCAGAAGGTGGTGGAGGGTTGCCACTTCGGCTGCCATCCCGACGACCCGGAGGATTGGTGTCTCGACTGTCGCGAGCGTGCGGTCGCGGGCGCGCTCCCCGTGGCGACGCGGCGCATGCGAGTGGTCGAGCTGCCGATCAACGCTTCGGAAGACCGAGTCGTCGGCACGATCGACCTCGAGGCCGCCCTCAAAGAAGGCTCGCGGCGTTTCGAGCCAGGCGTTCTTGCCGAGGCCAACCGGAACATCTTGTACGTCGACGAGGTGAACCTGCTCGACGACCACATCGTCGATGTCCTCCTGGACGCGGCCGCGATGGGCGTCAACACGGTCGAGCGCGAAGGCGTTTCCGTGTCGCACCCCTCGCGCTTCATCCTGGTCGGCACCATGAACCCCGAGGAGGGCGAGCTGCGGCCGCAGCTGCTCGACCGGTTCGGCCTGTGCGTCGACGTTGAGGGCATCCGCGATCTCGACCAGCGGGTCGCGATCGTGGAGAAGCGGGCGGTGTGGGAGGACGATCCCAACCTCTTTTATCAGCAGCACGCGGAGTCAGAGCAGTCGGTCAAGTCGCAGATCGCCGAGGCGATCGCGACGTTCCCGGAGGTCACCCTGCCGCGTGAGATCCTGCGCTTGATCGCGCAGATCTCGATCGCGCTCGAGGTCGACGGGCACCGCTCCGACCTCGTGTGCGCGCGCTCGGCACAGGCCAAGGCCGCGTACGACAGCGCGGAAGAGGTCGACGTCAAGCACGTCGGCGAGGTGGCGGAGATGGTGTTCGCGCACCGAGTGCACTCGGTGCCTTTCGGAAAGGGCGGACCAAACCTAGGCGAGGTGATCTCCCGGATGGTCGGCCAGGGTTAAACCCCGTAAGAACGACGGAAGCGAAGTGAATATGACGGGATTTGTCGCCGAGTCGCGCCTCTAGACTGGCGATCATTGTGGCCGCGACACAGGAACCATCCCTCCAGCCACGTCGTGCCGCCGAGCTGCTCGACCGGGTGGAGAAGAACATCCACCTCGTCATCGTCGGCAAGGACCGCGTGGTCCGCCTGGCCCTGGCCGGTCTCGTGGCAGGCGGACACATCCTTCTCCAGGACCTGCCTGGCACGGGCAAGACTATGCTCGCGCGAGCCCTCGCGACGTCTGTAGGCGGCATCTTCCGCCGGATCCAGTGCACCCCAGACCTTCTGCCCTCCGACATCACGGGCTCGAGCGTCTTCAACCAGAAAGACCTGACGTTCGAATTCATACCGGGGCCGATCTTCGCCCACATCGTGCTCGCCGACGAGGTGAATCGGACCACGCCGCGCACGCAATCCGCCCTGCTCGAGGCGATGGGCGAGGGTCAGGTCACCGTGGAGGGCACGACTCGGGTCCTCGAGCGGCCCTTCTTCGTGGTCGCGACCCAAAACCCGGCCGAATTTCACGGGACCTATCCGCTGCCCGAATCGCAGCTCGATCGCTTCGTCCTAGCGGAGGAGATGGGACCTCCCACCGACTCCGAGGCACTCGAGGTTCTCGCCCGGCGCGAGCACGGTGATCCGATCGCCGAGCTGAGCGCGGTGATCGACATCCGCGAGGTCATCGAGCTGCAGGAGGCCTGCCTTCGAGTCGTGGTTGCGCCGGCCATCCGCAGCTACATCGTGGCGTTACTGCGGGCGATCCGGGCCCGGCCCGACGTCCTGCTGCCCGCGAGCATGCGCTCCGGCGTTTACCTGCAGCGCGCCGCCCAGGCCTGGGCACTGTTCGAAGGCCGGGACTTCGTTCTGCCCGACGACATCAAGCTCTTGTCAGGCCCAGTGCTCGCGCACCGCCTGGGCATGAAGGGTCGAGGCAGGGCGGCGGACATGCTGAGCGAGGTCGTCTCGACGCTGCCCATCCCGCCCCTGCGCCAGCACTGAGGAGGGCAGTCCTGAGGCCGACCTGGCGCGTGGCCGGCGCAGTTGTGCTCTGGATAGTGCTCGAGTGGTACGGCGCCACTTCAGAGGTGTCGTGGCTGTTCCTGCTTGCCTCATGGGTGTTCGCGCTCCTGGCCGTTTGCGCCCTCTACGCAGTGTGGAATCGCGGGCTCACCCTACAGCTCTCGATGCGAAACAGCCGCCCGGCCGCCGGATCGCCAGCCGAGGACCTGCCTGAGCACGTTCTGCGCCGAGGTCCTTACCCGGCGCCGATCTTCGAAGGTGACGCACTCGAGCTCGCGGTTGGCCTGGACACCAAAGGAGGAGCGCGCGGTCCGGCCTGGATCGCCGGCGAAGTCGCCGGCAGCAAGCTCAGCTCTGGAACGGGCGTCGTGCCCCGGCAGGGATGGCGGCACCTGGAAGTGTTGCCAGACCTGCTGCGGGGACCCGTCGGTGCGACCGGATGGCGGATCAGCACAAGCGACCCGATTGGCTTTTTCTATCGCCGAAAGCGATGGCCGGACGGGGAGGTGGCCGTGGTCCTTCCCAGGTTTGCGTCGCTCGCGGGACTGAGGCAGTCGCGCCAGCTGGAGGCAAGCGTTGCGGCGCCTCGCGCCGGTTCGGGGAACCAAGTGTTCGGCATCCGGGAGTATCGCGCCGGCGACTCGCTTCGGCGCATCCACTGGCGGTCGAGCGCACGCCACGGCGAGCTGGTTGTGCGCGAGTACGAGCCGCCCGGCTTGCAGACGCTTGGAATCTTCATTGATTCCTCGCCACCGAGCCGAGAGGTGGCCGATCAGGTAGCGCGCATCGCAGCCTCGGAGACGTGGGACTGCATCCGGGACGGCGGCCGAGTCGTGCTCTGGGCGCCCGGCATGAAGGCGAGCGAACCGCCGCAGGGGCGAGACATCTGGGCCTTGCTGGAGTGGCTGGCCCGCTATCCCGGGGCTGCCGCCGACGATCCCGCGCCAGCGGTGTCCGAGGCCGTGATGGTCAGCGGATCCGCCGACCAGCGCCTGATCGATGCGGTCGAGACCGCCCGGAGGCGCGGCGCCCGCGTTCGAGCCTGGGTGGTTGGCGAAACAGAGGTCGTCGTCGACGCGCCCGTCGAACGCACCGGCATCGAGTGGCCGCTTTGACGCGCAGGTTGCGCCTCCCATCGTCACCGATCGAGAACTCGGTCGAGGCGCGTGCGTTTGTGTTCTCGGCGTTCGCTGTGGCCGTGCTGGCGATCGTGCTCTACGGCCAGGACTACGTCCTGCCTGTGCTCGGCATCGCTGGGGCGGCCGCGGGACACGTCATCAGCTACCGGGAGCGCGATCGCAAGCGCGGCTTCTGGCGTCAGGTCTTTCTCGCCGTGCTGGTTTTCGGTGCGCTCTTCTACCTCATCGCGGATTCGTCGCTGGCGCTGTTCGGTGGGGTCCTGCCGCAGGCAAACTTCGCGGTCCTGCTGGTCGCGATCACCAGCTTCGACCTGAAAACGCGGCGCAACTGCTACTCGAGCCTTTGGATCAGCCTCGCGATCGTCTATCTCGCCGCCGTCTACGCGTGGGACTACGAGTTCGGGCTGCTGCTCGCCCTGTGGGCGCTCTGTTTGGGAGGGTTCTGGGCTTCCTCGCACCTCCGGCGCATGAACCTGCAGATGCGGTTTCCGGCTCGTGCGATCGCGGTCGCAGGTGTGGCCGCATTGATCGCGGGCGTCGCCCTGTTTGTCGCCACCCCGCAGCCTTCAGGGGTTCCCATCTCGCCGCTGATCGTCTCGCTTCCAAACTTCACGAGCTTCCGGGGTGACATCGAGAGCGCGGCGCTGCCCCTGGTGCAGCTGACCGGTGACCCGTCGGGTGCGAACGGTAGCGTCGATCTGCACTTCCGCGGCCGCCTCGGCGACACGCCCGTCATGTACGTGAGGACGGGAGCGCCCGCCTACTGGCGCGGACTCGCCTTCGACAGGTACGCCGATGGCGCCTGGACGGCGTCGATTCACGGCTACCGGGAGATGCAGCCTTACGTTCCGCCACGCTTCCTTCCACCTGCACCGAAAGACAATCTCGGCACCTTTGTCCAGACCTTTCGCGTCCTACGGCCGATGCCGGCCGTCATCAACGCTGCGTACCCGATCGAGAGCCTGTACGCGCCGGTCGCCGCGCTGAGGGAGGACGCCTACGGCACGTTCCACACTCCCGACCAGCTGAGGCCAGGCCAGACCTACTCGGTCGTGTCGTACGTGCCCAACCTGACCCAGGCTGTCCTTCAGGCGGAACCGCCACTGGATCCGGCGTTCCTGGACCTGTACCCGGGTCACGCTGCGCTCTACACCGATGCCGGTCGCCTATCGCCCCGCGCCCGCACCGTCGCGGTCCACGTCGCCGGAAGCAATTCGAGCGAGTACGACCGGGTGATGGCTTTGACCGGTTATCTGCAGCACAACTTCCGGTACACGCTCGACCTTCCGCGAGTGCCGACGGGCGTCGATCCGGTGGACTGGTTTCTCTTCGACGTCAAGACCGGCTACTGCGAGCAATTCGCGACCGCGCTCGCGCTGATGCTGCGCAGCCTGGACATTCCCGCGCGCCTGGTCACCGGCTACGCCACCGGCGACTACGACGCGGTGTTGAATCAGGCGGTCGTACGCGAGCGCGACGCTCACGCGTGGGTGGAGGTGTGGTTCCCAAATCATGGCTGGGTGCCCGTGGACCCCACGCCCGGCGTCTCGCCGCTGGCGGCAACAACGTTTCCCAGCCACTGGGCGGCGGGCGGCTTGGCTCGATTGCTGCCGCACCTGACCATCGGCGCACCGGCCGCCGGGCTGGGCTCCCTCGGTGCGCTGGCGGTGGTCCCTGCCGCGGTGGCCGTCGGCTTGGCGGTGGTGCTTGCCTACGCCTGGGTGCGCCGGCGCCGCTGGCATTCCGGCGCCAAAGCGCAGCCCGGCGAGTCGGAGCTGCTCCGTCTTTACGAACGTCTTCAGCGCAGGCTGGGGCGCCGCCGGGCGCCGCCGGAAACGCCGCTCGAGTATCAGAAGACCATGCCGTCGGCGCTGCTCGAAGAGGTGACGCGGGCGGTCAACGAAGGCGCCTACGCGGGCCGCTGGCCAGACCCTGCGCGGCTGCGCAAGCTGGCCCTAAGGGTACCCGCGAAATCGCGCCGTAGGCTCTGAATTCGTGGGGATGGAGCGGATATCCTGACTTTTGATGGTCCAAGCTGTAACTACGACGGGCGCCGAGACGGTCCGTTGGAACCTCAGCGACCTCTTCGCGTCGCCTGACGACCCTGAGATCGAGGCGACGCTCACGCGGGAGCTCGAGCGCGCAAAGCGATTCGAGGCGACGTACAAGAGCAGGGTCACGACCCTCGAGCCGAAAGCATTCGCGGCGATGATGCGCGACCTCGCGGAGTACGAAGAGTCATCGGCGAAGCCTGAGGTCTACGCCTACATGCTCCACAGCCAGGACACGCAGGATCCCGCCGCCGGCCGGCTCCTGGCCCGGGTCCGCGAGGCCTCCGCCGAGCGCGGCAGCCACATGGTCTTCTTCTCGCTCGAGCTGGCGCAGATCACCGACGACCACGCGGCCGCCGTGTACGCCGATCCGGAGGCGGCCGCCTACCGGCACACCGTGGAAGAGGCTCGCAAGTTCCGGCCGCACCAGCTGTCGGAGCCAGAAGAGCGCGTGCTCACCGACTTCAGCCCGGTCGGAAATTCAGCGTGGGTTCGGCTGTTCGAAGAGCTGTGCGCGCGCATCCGGGTCGAGATCGACGGGGAGGACCTCGCCCTCGACCAGGCGCTCAACCTCCTGCGCGAGACGGACCGCGAAGTCCGGCGGAGGGCCAGCGGCGCCGTGACGGAGGCATTGAGCGGCGACATCCGCACGCGCGGCTACATCTTCAACGTCATCCTCCAGGAGAAAGCGATCGACGACCGGGTGCGTCACTTCCCCAGCTGGATCAGCGCCCGCAACCTGGCCAACGAGACCTCAGACGAGGCGGTGCAGGCGCTGGTCGACGCGGTGACCGGTCGGTATGACGTGTGCGTGCGCTACTACCGCGTCAAGCGAAAGCTGCTCAACGTCGGCGAGCTCCATGAGTGGGATCGGTACGCGCCCGTGAGCGAAACGACCCGCAACCTCAGCTGGGACGAGGCGAAAGAACTGGTGTTGGGCTCGTACCACCGCTTCTCGCCTCGCGCGGGCAAGCTCATCGAGCAGTTCTTCAACGAACGCTGGATCGACGCGCCGGTGGTTCCGGGGAAGGCGGGAGGTGCCTACTGCATGCCCGTGACCCCGCACCACCACCCCTACGTGCTCATGAACTTCACCGGCAAGCTGCGCGACGCGCTTACGCTCGCGCATGAGCTCGGGCACGGCCTTCACGATCGCCTGGCATCGAAGCAGCACGTCTTCGACTACCATCCGCCCCTAACCCTCGCCGAGACAGCGTCTGTGTTCGGCGAGGCGCTGACGTTCGACCGGATCATGGCCGAGGAGAAGGACCCAAAGGTCCGCCTCGCGATGCTCTGCAACCAGTGCGAGGACGCCTTCTCCACCGTCTTCCGCCAGGTCGCGTTCAACCGCTACGAAGACGCCAGCCACACCGCGCGCCGGACCGAGGGCGAGCTGTCAGTGGAGCAGCTGGGCGAGATCTTCCAGGAGAAGCTGCAGGCGATGTTCGGCGATGCGTTGACCTTGACGGAGGAGCACAAGGTCTGGTGGAGCTACGTCGGCCACTTCCTGCACACTCCCGGCTACGTCTACGCGTACGCGTTCGGTAACCTGCTGGCGCTCTCCGTCTACCACCGCTTTCTCGAGCGGGGCCCGGCCTTCGTGGACGATTACCTGGACTTCTTGGCCGCGGGCGGATCGACGCGGCCGGACGAGCTGGTCAAACGCATCGGCATGGACATCACGGACCCGGGTTTCTGGGACGCGGGGCTGAAGATCCTGGACGGCATGGTCACCGAAGTCGAACGACTTTCCAGCGCTCGATAAACTTCTAGGTAAATCCGCAAACCCCCGCAAAGGGACCTTCGCACCGTGAGTGCCAAGGAGTGACATGGCCGTCACCGAGACGATTGCGACCACAGATCTAGAGTTCGCGCGCCAGCTCGGCCAGCAACTGCGGGTGGATTCGATCCGGTGCAGCACCGCGGCCGGCTCAGGCCATCCCACGTCATCGATGTCTGCGGCCGACCTCATCGCGGTCCTCATCTCGCGCTACCTGCAGTACGACTGGGGCAAGCCGAAAGACCCGAACAACGACCACCTGATCTATTCCAAGGGACACGCTTCGCCGCTCTGCTACGCGATGTTCAAGGCGGTCGGCGCCATCACCGACGCCGAGATGATGACCTTCCGCAAGTTCGGCTCGAGGCTCCAGGGCCATCCGACGCCGGCGATCCCGTGGATCGACGTCGCCACCGGTTCGCTGGGCCAGGGCCTGCCGATCGGTGTCGGCGTCGCGCTGGCGGGCCAGTACCTCGACAAGCTGCCATTCCATGTCTGGGTCCTCTGCGGCGACTCCGAGCTGGCTGAAGGCTCGATCTGGGAGGCGCTAGACAAGGCCGGGCACTACAAGCTTTCGAACCTGACCGCGATCTGGGACATCAACCGCCTGGGACAGCGCGGCGAAACCGAGTTCGGCTGGAACCTGGACGTCTACCGCCGGCGCGTCGAATCGTTCGGCTGCTTTCCGATCGTGATCGACGGGCACGACATGGCCGCCATCGACCGCGCTTTCGGCGAGGCGCTGTCCAACACAGGCAAGCCGACGGTGATCATCGCCAGGACCATCAAGGGCAAGGGTTTCACCGAGATCGAGAACAAGGACGGCTGGCACGGAAAGGCGTTGCCGCCGGACATGGCGGAGCGGGCGATCAAGGAGCTCGGGGGCATCCGCCCCCTCAAGGTCAAGACCCAGAGGCCCGAGCACGGCGGCGTGCCCCGGCGGCCGGCGGTGTCGGATCCGGTCATGCCGAGTTACAAGAAGGACGAGAAGGTGGCGACACGCAAGGCCTACGGCGACTCGCTGCTCGCCTTGGCTGCGCTGCCCGAGGTGGTGGCGATGGACGGCGAGGTCTCCAACTCGACGCACGCGGACGAGTTCGCCAAGGCGCATCCGGACCGATTCTTCGAGATGTGGATCTCAGAGCAGCAGCTGGTCGCGACCGCGGTCGGCATGAGCGTGCGCGGATACAAGCCCTTCGCATCGACGTTCGCGGCGTTCTTCAGCCGTGCTTACGACTTCATCCGCATGGCCGGCATCTCGCAGGCCAACATCCGGCTCGCCGGGTCTCACGCCGGCGTCGAGATCGGCCAGGACGGGCCCTCGCAGATGGCGCTCGAAGACCTCGCCTCGATGCGAGCCATCCACAGCTCGACCGTGCTCTACCCGTGCGATCCGAACCAGACCGCGAAGCTCACTAGGATCATGGCCGACACACCCGGGATCGTCTTCATGCGCACGACCCGCGGCGCCTACGCAACGCTGTACGGGGCCAATGAGACGTTCAAGGTCGGGGGCTCGAAGGTCCTGCGCCAGAGCCCCAAGGACAAGGTGACGCTGATCGGGGCCGGCGTCACGCTCCACAGCTGCCTTGCCGCCGCCGACGCCCTGGCGGCGAAGAAGATTCCGGCTCGAGTGATCGATCTCTACTCGGTCAAGCCGGTCGACGTGAAGACGCTGCGCGAGGCGGCCCGCGTGACCAACGGACGGCTTGTCGTGGTCGAGGACCACTACCCCGAGGGCGGCATCGGCGCCGCCGTGCTCGAAGCCCTGGCGGGCGACCCGCCGGTTCGCCTGGCGCACCTCGCCGTGAAAGAGCTGCCGGAGTCCGGCAAACCGGAAGAGCTCATGAATGCCGCGGGGATATCAAGCCGGCATATTGTCGCCGCGGCGACCAAGCTGGTGCACGCGTCAGGGGCCCCCGCGAACTCACGGCGAAGCATCGGAGTTCGTGGGGATCTGAAGTGATGGCCACAGCAACCGGCTCAAAGACAAACGCGATCAAAGAGCTCAAGCAGCTCGGCCAGTCGCTCTGGCTCGACAACATCCGCCGCCAGCTCATCACCTCGGGCGAGCTCGCCCGGCTGCGCGACGAGGGTTTGACCGGCGTCACGTCAAACCCGACGATCTTCGAGAAGGCCGTCAGCGGATCGACGGACTACGACGAGGCGATGGTCCGGCTGGTCCGCGAGAAGAAGAGGCCGGCGGACATGCTGTGGCAGCTGATGGTTGAGGACATCCAGGCCGCGGCCGACACATTCCGACCGGTCTACGACAAGACGAAAGGTCGTGACGGTTTCGTCAGCATCGAGGTGGCTCCCACGCTCGCGAACAACACGCGTGGCACGATCCGGATGGCCGAGGATCTGCGCGACCGCTGCAAGCGGCCGAACGTCATGGTGAAGATCCCGGCGACCAAGGAAGGACTGCCGGCGATCTTCGACCAGATCTCCAAGGGCCACAACATCAACATCACCTTGATCTTCGCTGTCGACCGGTACGCCGAGGTCGTCGAGGCTTACTTGGCGGGCCTGGAGAGGCTGCAGAAGGACGGAGGCGACCTCAGCAAGGTGGCCAGCGTGGCGAGCTTTTTCGTCAGTCGCGTGGACACGAAGGTCGACAAGATCCTGGCCGAGAAGATGAACCGGACGCAGGATCCCCAGCAGAAAAGAACGCTGGACCAGGTCTTCGGCAAAGCCGCCATCGCCAACTCGAAGTTGGCCTACGAGCGCTACAAGGAACTGTTCGCTGGTCCCCGCTGGGACAGGCTCCGCAAGGCCGGCGCCCGGACGCAGCGATGCCTCTGGGCCAGCACCTCGACGAAGGACCCTCGCTACCCCGACACCTACTACGTCGAGGAGCTGATCGGACCGGATACCGTGGACACGGTTCCACCCGCCACGCTGGCCGCGTTCCGCGAGCACGGCGAAGTACGCCGCAGCCTCGACGAGAACGTCGAGCTGGCGCACCGGCAGCTGAAGCAGCTCGCCGGCATGGGGGTGGATCTGGACCAGGTCACAAAGGATCTCGAGGTCGAGGGGGTGGAAGCCTTTACCAAGTCGTTCGAAAGCCTGCTCACCGCGCTGGACAAGAGCGCGAAGGAGATCAAGGCCGGCAAGGGCCCGCGCCAGTGGTACAGCCTTGGCGGGCTGCAGCCTGTCGTCGACGCGCAGCTCACGAAGCTGCAGAAGGACGAGGCGCCGCGACGTCTCTGGGCCAAGGACTCGACCCTCTGGACGGCGGATCCGGCCAAGCGCCAGGAGATCCGCGACCGGCTCGGCTGGCTGGACGTCGCGGACAAGATGCAGGAGAAGGCGGATGAGCTGAGCGAGCTGGCGGCGCAGGGCCGCAAGCTCTCCGACGTCGTGCTGCTCGGGATGGGCGGCTCGAGCCTGTGCCCCGACGTGCTGCGCAACACCTTCGGCACCCTGAAGGGACGACCGAAGCTCCACGTCCTGGACACGACCGACCCCGCGACCATCCTCGGCGTGCGCGCGAAGATCCGGCTTGCGACCACGCTTTTCATCGTCGCTTCCAAGTCAGGTGAGACGACCGAGACGCTTTCTCACTTCGCCTACTTCTTCAACGAGACCAGGCAGAACGGAAAGCAGTTCGCGGCCATCACCGATCCCGGAACGTCGCTGGAGAGGCTGGCCCGGGACAACGGTTTCCGGTGGGTCTTCTCCAATCCACCGGACATCGGCGGACGCTACTCGGCGCTGTCGTACTTCGGGCTCGTGCCCGGCGCCCTGATGGGAGTCGACGTGAGCGAGCTGCTCGAGCGCGCGGTCGAGATGGAGCACTCCTGCGCCGACTCCGTGCCGGTCGAGAGCAATCCCGGCGCCTGGTTGGGCGCGGTCATGGGCCGGCTTGCGACCCAAGGCCGCAACAAGGTCACGCTCATCACCTCGCCAAAGGTCGCCACATTTGGCTACTGGGTGGAGCAGCTGCTCGCCGAGAGCACCGGCAAGGAGGGCAAAGGCCTGGTGCCGATCGAGGGCGAGCCAATCGGCAAACCGACCGTGTACGGCGACGATCGGCTGTTCGTCTACATCCGGATGGACGCCGACCCCCCGAACCGCGCCGTGCGGGCGCTCGAGAAGTACGGGCACCCTGTGGTGACCTTGACGATGCGCGACAAGCTCGACCTCGGCGGCGAGTTCTTCCGCTGGGAGGTCGCGACCGCGATCGCGGGCGCGGTCCTCGGCATCGACGCGTTCGACCAGCCCAACGTTCAGGAGTCGAAGGACAACACCAAGAAGGTGCTGGCGACGTTCAAGAGCCGAGGCAATCTGCCGGCGGCCGACTCGGTGCCGGCGGCCAAGGCAAAGGCCCAGATCGCCTCGCTTGTGGACCGCGCCAGGCGCGGCGCCTACTTCGCGATCATGGCCTACACGAGCCGCACGCCCCAGTCGGAGGCCGCCATCGCGGCGATCCGGACCGCGGTTCGGGACAAGACGAAGATCGCGACCACCGCGGGATACGGCCCGCGGTTTCTTCATTCCACAGGCCAGCTGCACAAGGGCGGACCGAAGACCGGCCTATTCCTGCAGATCGTGCAGGACGATGCCAAGGACGTGAAGATTCCGGGCCAGCCGTACACGTTCTCGGTCCTCAAGCAGGCGCAGTCGCTCGGCGACCTTCAGTCGCTGACGTCGCGCCGGTTGCCGGTGCTGAGGGTGACGTTGGGACGCGAACCCGCGGCGGGTTGGCGAGCACTGACGGGCGCCGTCAGACAAGCGGTCCGCTGACGATGGAGCTGGGCATGGTCGGCCTGGGCCGCATGGGCGGCAACATGGCCCTGCGCCTGATCAAGCGCGGCCACCGCATCGTTGCGTTCGACCTCTCGCAGGCCGCGGTCCAGGCGCATGCGGCCCAGGGCGCCGTCGGGGCGACGTCGTGGGAAGACTTTGTTGCCAGATTCGAGAGCAGGCCGCGCGTGATGTGGATCATGGTCCCGGCGGGCGATCCGACCACGCAAACCATCAACAAGCTGATCGAGCTCGGCGATCCGGGCGACATCATCGTCGACGGCGGCAACACCAACTGGAAGCTCGCGCTCGAAGACTGCGCCCGAATCAGGGCCAAGGGCATGCACTACATGGACGCCGGCACCTCAGGCGGCATCTGGGGCCAGGACTACGGCTATTGCCTGATGGTCGGCGCCGAGGAAGACATCTACGACCACTGCCTCCCGCTCCTCAAAGACCTCGCGCCCGACGATGGCGGTCTCGTGCACACGGGGCCCGAGGGGTCGGGCCACTTCGTGAAGATGGTCCACAACGGCATCGAATACGGCTTGATGCAGGCGTACGCCGAGGGTTTCCAGGTCATGAAGATGTCGAAGTCCTTCCCGGGGATGGACATGCGCGCGATCGCGGAAGCCTGGCGCACCGGGAGCGTGGTCCGCTCCTGGCTGCTGGACCTGGTCGCGCTGGGCCTCGCCCAGGATCCTGAGCTGACCAGCATCAAGGGCTGGGTCGAGGACACAGGCGAGGGACGCTGGACCGTCGAAACCGCGATCGAGGAGTCGGTGCCGACGCCGGTGATCGCGGAGTCGCTGTTTGCGCGCTTCCGAAGCCGGATGGAGAACACGTTTGGCGACCGGATGCTCGCAATGATGAGGGCGCAGTTCGGTGGCCACGCCGTAGTCAAGGATGCCGCGTCGGAGAAGTGAAGGTTGAGGAAGCCCCTAATCCGCTAGCGGAGGGCCTTCACGACTATCGCGTGGCCGACCCGGCGGTCATGGTCATCTTCGGCGCCACCGGGGATCTGAGCGGTCGGAAGCTGTTGCCGGCTCTGTACAACCTGGCCAAGCAGCGCTCGCTGCCGGCCGGATTTGCGGTGGTAGGTGCAGCGAAGGACGAGTTGTCGGACGATGCGTTTCGCAAGCGCGCCGCCGACAAGATCCACCAGTTCTCGCGCACGCAGCCGATCGACGACAGCGTCCTCGAGGCGTTTTTGTCGTCCGTCTCCTACGTCAAGGTCGACTTCGGCAAGCTGGACGACTTCAGGGCGCTCGGGCGCAGGCTGGAGGAGCTCGACAACAGCCGCCATATCCCCGGCAACCGGATCTTCTACTGCGCCACCCCGCCACCCACATACCAGACGATCACCCTTCAGGTGCAGGCCGCGGGTCTCAACAGGGGCAGCGGCTTTCACCGCATCGTGGTGGAAAAACCGTTCGGTTTCGACCTCAGGTCGGCGCGCGAGCTGACGGCGACGCTGCAGAAGGTATTTCCCGAAGATTCCGTCTACCGCATCGACCACTATCTCGGCAAGGAGACCGTCCAGAACATCCTTGCCTTCCGTTTCGCAAACTCGATCTTCGAGCCCATGTGGAACGCCAACCTCATCGACTCCGTGCAGATCACGGTCGCCGAAGAGATCGGCATCGAACAGCGCGGCGCTTATTACGACCGAGCCGGGGCGCTGCGCGACATCGTGCAGAACCACGGTTTGCAGCTCGTGACGTTGACCGCCATGGAGCCGCCGCTTGCATTCCAGGCTATGGAGGTCAGGGACGAGAAGGTGAAGGTGCTGCGCGCGATCCGGCCTTTGCTTGGTGAAGACATCGAGCAGTCGACGGTGCGCGGCCAGTACACGGGGGGCTGGGTGCTGGGAGAACAGGTGGTCGGGTACCGAGAGGAGAAAGAGGTCGCGGCTGACTCCGGGACGGAGACGTTCGCGGCGTTGCGGCTGTTCATCGACAACTGGCGCTGGGCCGGCGTGCCCTTCTACATCCGCGCCGGCAAGCGGCTGCCGAAGCGGGTCACCGAGATTCGCATCCAGTTCAAACGTCCGCCCCACCTGACGTTCGGCAGGGAGGCGATGAAGGAGGTCGACCCCAACGCGATCACGCTGCGGATCCAACCCGAGGAAGGCATCTCCCTCAAGTTCGGCGCCAAGGTGCCCAGCGCCGGGCTGCGTATCAGAAGCGTCACCATGGACTTCGAGTACATGACGTCCTTTCTCGTGGAGGCGCCGGAGGCATACGAGAGACTGCTGCTCGACTGCATGATCGGCGATCCGACCCTGTTCACCCGAGCCGACGAAGTGGAGGCGGCGTGGATGCTGATGGACCCGATCGAGGACGCGTGGCGGAACGGGCGACCACCGCTTGGCACCTACGCGGCGGGCACGTGGGGCCCGGACGGCGCGACGAAGCTGCTGCAGGGCGATGGACGGGAGTGGCATCGCCCATGAACACTGTGGTCAAGCCGCCTTCCAACCGGGTTTGGCAGGGCGACGACGTGACAGTCAGCGACGTCTTGAACGCGCTCGCCGACATTCGCGGCAAGTTCGCCCGAGCGGAGGCCGATGGCGACGAGCACGCCCATCCGCGGAACTGTGTGATGACGCTGATCGCGGTGGCCGCAAGCGAGGCCGACGAGCGGCTTGCGGAGCAGACGTGCCTGACGATCTCATCGCAGCATCCCGCGCAGGCGATCGTGATCCGTGAAGAAGCGCCGCTTCGAGGTCACCACCTGGATGCGTGGATCACGACCGACGTCAAGCGACCCGAGATGTCCTGCGCTGTGGAGTGCGAGATCATCACGCTTCACGTCCGCGGAGCCGCGGCTGACCACCTGGACGCCCTGGTCGATCCTCTTTTGGTGAGTGGTGTGCCGACTTACCTGTGGTGGATGGGCACGCCGCCCTTTCGAAAGAATGAGCTGCTCGCCGCCCTGCGTGTCGGCGACGGCCTCGTCGTGGACTCAGCGCGGTTTGAAGAGCCCCACCGTTCTTTTGTGGGCCTGGCGCGGCTTTTGAAGGTCGCCCATCACCGCCTTGGCCTTGCCGACCTGCAGTGGTCGCGGTTCCGCCCGTGGCGGGAGACGATCGCGCAGTTCTTCGGACCCGCCGACCGGCGCGCGTTTTTGACTGGAGTTTCTGAGGTCGGAATCGATTACGCGGGCGAAGGCAGAGGCAACCGAATCGCCGCGGCGTTGATAACAGGCTGGATGGCGGCGGCCCTGGGCTGGAAGCTGAAGCGAGCCGCAGCCGGCGCGGGCGGCGTCGTGGTGGCCCACTTCGAGAACGGCCCTCATTCAGTCGAGGTCGACTTCAGGTCGGTGGAAAGGGCCCATCTCGCCCCCGGCGAGCTCAGCTCGATCCGCATCGGTGGCGCCTCAAACGGGGTGACGTTCCGGCTGTCGGTGCAGCACGACCCGGAACGCAAGCCTCGCGTATCGGTGCCCGCGTACCGCACCGTGCACCCGGCCGAGGGGGAGGATGACGCGGCTATCGAGCTGGCCGAGCGCCGCGCGGAATGGCATCGCGACGTGCTCCATGAAAATCTCGATTCGCTGCATCACACCGCGACTGGCGACCCGCCGGGCGAAAGCCGTCCGCAACGCCCGGTCGTCGTCACGCACGACCGGCGCCGGCGGGACACGGGACGGGTTCTGCTGACGATGATCGAGATGGGTGAGGTTGAGCCGCTGCGACATGTGCAGCAGCTGGATCGCGAGGACGAGGCGGCCCTCCTGCTCGACCTGCTCGCGACCGGAACGCACGACGAGGTCTTCAATCGGTCGCTCGCCGCGGCGTCCGAGCTGATGCACTTGTTCTAGTTGGCCGAGTTCACCGTGCTCGCCACCGCCGAAGAGGTTGCCGAGGCCGCGGCGGCGGAGATCGCAGAGGCGTTGCGCGGCGGAGCGACGACACTCGTCCTTGCGGGCGGCACGACCCCCAAACGCTGCTACGAGCTGCTTGCCGGCCTCGATGTGGAGTGGGGTAGGGTGGCCGTGCTCTTCGGCGACGAGCGCTGCGTTCCGCCGGACCACCCTGAGAGCAACTACCGCATGGCGAAGGAGACGTTGCTCGATCGGGTCGCGCCCGCCACCGTCTACCGCATGCCCGGCGAGCTGGGCCCGGACGAGGGGGCCGACCTGTATGCGGAGGTCGTCGCCAATGCCTCCCCGCTCGACTTCGTGGTCCTGGGGGTGGGGGAGGACGGACATGTCGCATCGCTGTTCCCAGGGCATCCAGCGCTGCACGCCTCCGGACTCACCGCCGGGATCCACGACTCGCCGAAGCCGCCGCCCGAGCGGGTCACGCTGACCATGGAGGCGCTGCAGGACGCGGGACGTGTGCTGATCCTGGCGACGGGTGCGGGGAAGGCGGAGGCCGTGGCCCTGGCCCGGCGTGGCGAATCGCCATCCGGGATGATTGCTGGCGCACGATGGCTGATCGATCGAGCCGCCGCGGGTCAGTGAAGATCGAGATCGTCCCTTCGATCCTGTCCGCAGACGCGGGACGGCTGACAGAGCAGGTCAAGGAGGCAGAGAGCGCCGGCGCCGACCGGATCCAGGTCGACGTCATGGACGGCCATTTCGTCCCTAACCTCACGTTTGGGCCGCTCGTGGTCGAGGTCGTGCGCCGGGCGACCTCCCTGCCTGTGGAGGCGCATCTGATGGTCGAGCGGCCAGAGCGGTTCCTCGAGGAGTTCGCCAAGGCGGGGGCGACGCTTATCGAGGTCCAGGTGGAGGCGACGACTTCGCTGTACCGAACGGTTCAGACGATCAAGGAGCTGGGAGCGCGAGCGGGCGTGGCGATCAACCCCGCCACCCCGGTTGACGACCTGCGTGAGATCTTGCCGTACATCGACCTCGTCAACGTCATGACCGTCGAGCCGGGATTCGGCGGTCAGAAGTTCATTCCGCACAGCCCGGAGAAGCTTCGCCGCCTGCGGGCGATGTCCACCGACGTCGAGATCGAGGTGGATGGCGGCATCGACGCGCGCACCGCCCCGCTGGTCGTTGCCGCCGGGGCCACGGTGCTTGTCGCGGGTAACTCGGTCTACGGCTACAAGGGGGGCATCGCCGCCGGCATCAAGGCGATACGTGACGCTGTTGACTGACGAGCTCAAGCAGGCGGCCGCCTACAAGGCGCTGGAGCTGGTCCAGGACGGGATGCTGGTAGGCCTCGGGAGTGGATCGACGGCGCGGTTCTTCACGGAGGGAGTCGGCCGCCTGGTGGCCGAGGGGATGAAGGTGCGCGGAGTGCCCACGTCTCGGGCGACGGCGGAGCTGGCTGCGGAGGTCGGGATCCCGATCGTCACCGAGCTCGTCGGACCGATCGACCTGGCGGTCGACGGGGCGGACGAGGTCGACCCCTCGCTGAACCTGATCAAAGGTCGTGGCGGTGCGCTGTTTCGAGAGAAGCTGGTCGCGACGGCGTCCAAGCGTTTCGTCGTCGTGGTCGATGAGTCGAAGATGGTCAAGCAGCTCGGGGCCGGGGTCCTGCCTGTGGAGGTCTTGCCGTTCTTGTGGCGGTCGAGCGCGGAGCGGCTGGCGGGGCTTGGGTTGAGCCTGGTGATCCGAGGTGGGGAGGAGACCCCCTTCATCACCGACAACGGAAATCTGATCCTCGACGTGACCGTCGAAGGCGGGATCAAGAGCCCGGGCGACTTCGGCGTGGAGCTGAAAAAGATCACGGGCGTGGTCGAGCATGGGTTGTTCGTGGGCATGACCGACACCGTGATCGTGGCCGGCCCGGAGGGTCCGAAAGCCCTCGGCCGTGCCTCGAGCGGGATCTAAGGTCGATTTCCACACGTCTGGTGTCAGCCGATCCCTAGGTTGTGTGCGGGTTTGGCATGTCTGCCGCCATAAACTCCCGACGCAGGCCCCCCATGGGCTTGGCAAGGGATGCCTGGAGAAGCCTGGGCCGCCCGAGCTAGGCGCCTCACGGTTGTTGACACAATTGTGCCGGGACGGGTCGCACGGTCGACCCCGGGCTTGGCAAGGAATGCCTGGAGAAGCCCGGGCCGCCCGAGCTAGGCGCCTCACGGTTGTTGACACAATTGTGCCGGGACGGGTCGCCTAGCTCGGTCGAGGGCGCGGCACTGGAAATGCCGTAGGCCCGCAAGGGCCTCGTGGGTTCAAATCCCACCCCGTCCGCTCTTTGGACTCGTCGCCGCCGGGCCTTAGCGCAAGAAGGCTGAATTTCGCGCCGTTATGACTACAGTTGTCAGCCTTGTCCCGGCCGCGGTCCGCCAGACGGCGTATGGCCGTCGCGGTCATCAGCACAGTCTTGCTCGCGGTCGTGTCCGCGGAATCGACAGCCGCCGACCACTCTCGCGTCCGCGTCGAAGCCAAATTGACCGCGAGTGGAGGCTGGCTGGCTCGGTTCAACGCCTGGCGGGCCAGCTCACGGCTCAGCCAGCTCGTCGAGAACGCCACCTGGAGCACCGGCGACTACGACCACGCCGTATACATGGTCAAGAACGACCTCGTCACCCACTACGAAACCCTAGGCACGCCTTACTACACGACCGACGGCGACACGGCGGCGCGAAACAGCAACATCTACGTCAGCTCGAGCACCGCCACCTCCGACGAGCAGGCGATCGATTGGTGGATGCAGGCGCCGTTCCACGCGATGGGGATGATGGATCCGAGGCTCACGACCACCGCCTTCGGCTCCTATCGCGAGACCAAGTCCGGATGGGACATGGGCGCGGCCGTTGACGTACTTCGCGGCAATCCGTTTACGGGCGGCTCCTATCCCGTCTTCTTCCCCGGCAGCGGCGCAGTTGTTCCGTTGACCTCCTTCTCGGGCGGAGAGAGTCCCAATCCGCTGCAGGCTTGCCCTGGCTACGCCGCCCCGACGGGCCTTCCGGCCTTCATTGAGATAGGAGGCAACGTGGCCACCACCGTATCGGCCCACTCCTTGACCGGCAACGGTGTGGCGCTCGCGCACTGCGTGATCGATTCCACGAACGCGACGTTCAGCAGCAGCCTAACCTCGCGGGGTGGAGTTATCGTGATTCCACAGGCGCCGCTGACCGTAGGCGTCACGTACACGGTCGGGCTGACAGTCAACGGAACCCCCTACTCGTGGTCGTTCGGAGTGAACAACACCGGAACGATCGGCATCGCCCTCCCCAGCGGCTGGACAAGTCTTGGCGCGATCGGGACCTCATCGGTCGCCGCCTCGTCGTGGGGTGTGTCACGCACCGACGTCTTCGTGCGGGGCTCCGACAACGCCCTGTGGCACCGCATGTGGAACGGCAGCGCGTGGGCGGCCTGGGAGTCGCTGGGCGGCGTGATCACCTCAGCGCCGGCGGCGGTGTCGTGGAGTGGGAACCGAATCGACATTCTGGCCCGCGGTCAAGACAGAGCGCTGTGGCACCGCTTCTCTAACGGCACCACCTGGTCCGGCTGGGAGCGCCTGGGCGGAGCACTCGCGTCTGGGCCCGCGGTGGCCTCGTGGGCCAGTGGCCGGCTCGACATCTTCGTCCAGGGAACTGACGGTGCTCTGTGGCACAAATTTTGGGGAAGCACGTACTGGTCGCCATGGGAATCGCTGGGCGGCGGATTCGTGTCCGATCCGGCCGCGGTCTCGTGGGGACCCAATCGCGTCGACATCTTCATCCGCGGCCATGACAACGCTCTCTGGCAGAAGACGTGGAATGGGCAGAGCTGGACGGGCTGGGCGTCGGAGGGCGGCATCCTCACCAGCGGCCCCGGTGTGACCTCGTGCGCCTCCGGACGTCTAGACGTCTTCGTGGCGGGCTCGGACCACGGCCTCTACCGGATGGGCTTCAACGGGAGCTGGGGGGCATGGCAGGGGTTCAACGGCTACTGGACGTCCGCCGCGGGTGTGACCTGCCCGCCGGGGACGACCACGGTCGGGATCTATGAGCTGGCGCTCGACGGCGCGGTCGCGACCTTCTCCGCCCCGGGTACATAGACCCGGGCCGTAAGCGGCTAGCGTTGAGCTGATGCACGGACCAGCTGATCCACGTCCGCCGGCTCCCGACTTCGGGCGCGTCTCCGCCGAGCACGCCCAGACGTTCATCGCCATCGTCAACACGCTCCACAGCGAGCCCACGGCAGAGGCGTTCGGACGCCTGCTCAAGAAAAATCTCGAGCCCGACGACTACATGCTCCTTGCCCATCTGTTCGAGGAGATCAGCGTGCTCGCTCTGCACCACCTTATCCCCGAAGCGCTGCTTTTCGACGCGTTCGCCTTCGACCTCTACTGGGACGAGCTGCGCGAGGACGTCCTGGCGCTGCGAGCCCAGACGGGCAACGAGAAGTTCTGTGAGAACTTCGAGATCGCCGCGGAGCGTGCCCGCGAGTACCGGACGGATCGCCCGCCCAAGCTGCGGTGGAAGCACCGCGGCGGGGGAGAAGCGCCGCCGGATCCGCCTGGCGGCCTTGGCGTTCGGCCGCCGGGACCACGACCCCGCGGGGCTCCCACAAGGCCGGCGTCGGAGCCGGTGGGTCAGAAAGACACCTAAATCTGAGCTCGGCTGCAACCAGGAGCGGGTTCCCGGCATCAAACAAGCAGCAAGATGTCAGCCGCATTGATGGAGCAACGACCCCAGATCCTCGCCCGAGCGGTCGAAGGCGACGCGGAATCCTTTTCGCGCCTGATCGAACCACTGCTCGATCCCGCCTACCGGCTGGCCGCGGTCATGCTTGCGGACCGATCCGCGGCTGAGGACGCCGTCCAGGAGGGCGCGATCAAGGCCTGGCGCAAGGTCCGGCAGCTTCGCGGCGATATCTCGTCGCTGCGGCCCTGGTTCCTCTCCATCGTCGCCAACGAGTGCCGGATGGCCCGGCGCACGCGGTGGTGGTCGGTGATCAAGCTCGCCGACGTAACGGCTCCGGCGGCCGACGAGCGGGAGAGCCACTCGGACCTGCGTCGCGCCCTGCTCCGACTGTCACCCGACGAGCGCCTGCCGCTCGTCCTCCATTTCTATCTCGACCTTCCGCTCGAAGAGCTGGCGAAGACCTTGGGCGTGTCGCCCTCGGCAGCCAAATCGCGCGTCTATCGCGCCGCCAAGCGATTGCGAGCCGACCTCACGATCGAGGAGGTGTTCTGACGTGAGCAACGAGAATTTCCGCCGGGAGCTGAACAACGCGTTTGACGAGGTCAGCGGCTCGCCGAACGCGGGGCTCCACGACCGCGTCCGCTCAGCTGTGACCCAGGCGCCCGAATGGCGAGCGCCGTACTGGATCGCCGGCGTCGCCGCATGCGTTATCGCGGTCTTGATCGTCGGCGTGCTGTTCGTGGCCAACCCGCTCAAGCGTCCAGGTCCATCGACGGGCGGCGTCGTTGCCTCACCGAGCGCGAGTCCGAGCGCGAGCGCGTCGCCCTCCGCTCAGCCGACGCCGTCGGCCAGCCCGAGCGCTCAGCCGTTCGTGTGCGCCAACCAGGCCTTCCAGCCGGCGCCCTCAGGGACGCCCGTGATCAGCGACCTGCGGACCGGTAGCCACGGGGCTTACGATCGCCTGACAGTCGAGTTCGCCAACGGGATGCCCGGCGACATCGAGGTCAGCGTCCATAGTGGAACCGCTTTCACGCTGTCCCCTAGCGGCATGCCGACCACGTTGAAGGGCAGCAACGGAATCCTGGTCGTGATCCGAGGCTCCGACCTGCACACCTCGTACTCGGGGTCGACCGACATCCTGACCGGCTACGCCGCCCTGGCCGAGGTCAAGCGCATCGAAGACTTCGAGGGTGTGGTCCAGCTCGGACTCGGCGTCAACGGCCCAGCTTGCTACCGGGTGTCGTTCCTCACCAACCCGAGCCGGCTCGTGATCGACGTGCAGGCCGCCGGATAGCCAGCTCGAGCTTGGCTCCGCCTCAGCGCTACATTGGCCTGGATTGCCGGCCCAGGTAGAGGAGTGGAGCAATGTCAACGCTTGCCTTCGATCCCGAAGAAACCACGCACTGGGAGCAGGTTCGTCCGCGCCAGATCCCACCCGACCAGTGGAGGAAGTTCGAAGGCTACGCGGCCGAGATCTTCCAGGCTCTGGGCATGGACCTCGACACCCCTGGCACGCGCGGCACGCCGGAGCGCTACCTTCGGGCGCTGTTCGAATCGACCGCCGGCTACGAGGGCGATCCCAAGCTCCTCACCGCCTTCCCGACGGAGTGCCATGGCGGGCCGGACTGCAACATCAGCCAGGTCATCGAAGGGCCGATCGAGTTCTACTCGCTCTGCGAGCATCACGCTCTGCCCTTTCACGGCCATGCGTTCATCGGCTACATCGCTCACGAGGAGATCATCGGCATCTCCAAGCTGACGCGCCTGGTGCGCGTTTTTGCTCGTCGCTTCACCGTCCAGGAGCGCGTTGGAGTCGAGATCGCCGACGAGCTCGTGCGAGTCCTCAAGCCACATGGAGTCGCGGTCCACCTCAACGCCATGCATCTGTGTACGCAGATGCGCGGCGTTCGCGAGAGCCACTCGCGCACATGGACTTCTTTCTGGCGCGGCAACTACGAAAGCGATCCGCAGCTCCGGACCGAATTCCTGCAGACGGCAAACTCCCGGCTCGAGCACTGATCGAACCATTCGACGTCCTCTACGAAGGCGAGGTTCCGCGCTACAACTTGCCCACGGACCTCGAGCGGATCTATGGACAGCTGGGATTTGCGGATCGAATCCTCTACTCGAACTTCGTGACCTCGCTCGACGGGGTCGCCACGCTGGCGTCCGAGCCGTCGGCCGGCTCAGTGATCAGCGGCCGGAATCAGGCCGATCGATTCCTGATGGGATTGCTGCGTGCGTGCGCGGACGCCGTGCTGCTGGGCGCGGGCACCCTACGAGCAACGCCAGGCCACCACTGGACGCCCGAACACATCTTTCCGGAGATGGCAGCGGGCTTCTCCGAGCTGCGGATGAAGCTAGGGCGCAAGCCGCATCCGCGCCTCATGCTGGTCACAGCCTCCGGCCACATCGAGATGTCGCATCCGGCGGTGCAGGGCGGCGCGACGATCGTCACCAGCGAGCAAGGGGCCACGGAGTTGCAGGGACGCCTACCCGCGTCCTGCGACGTGATCGAGGTGGGGAAGAGCGGAGCGGTCGACATGACGCGTGCCTTGTCCGAGCTGCGCTCCCGCGGCTACGAGGTGCTGCTCACCGAGGGCGGCCCTCATCTGACCGGCGACCTGATCAAGCATGGCCTGCTGGACGAAGCATTCATCACCATCTCTCCTGTGGTCGCGGGCCGAGACCACGAGGTGCGCCTGGGCATGGTCGCCGGCGCGGAGCTACTACCCGCTCGCCGGCTGTGGAGCGGCCTGCTCAGCGCCCGGCGCCACGGCGACTTCCTGTTCCTGCGCTACGGCCTTCGCCGTTCCTAGCAGGTATCCGAACCCAGAAGCAGCGGTGCTGATGCGGCGGTGGCCGGCTGCGAAGTAACGGCGACCAGGGCCGCGGACCTGGCGCCCGGGGGGATCGCCACCGCCAGGTGGTCGGTCGGGATGACGACGACAAAGCCGCTTGCCGGTGTGGTCACCTTGGTTCCCGGGAGGTCGGTGGTCTGGCCGGTGCACCGGTCGAAGAACTTGAGCGTGTAGGACACCGGAACGCTCTTCTGCACCGAACTGAAGTAAATTGCGACCTCGAGGCGGCAGGAATTCAGGTCGCATGCCGTCGCGCTCTCGGTCGGCTTCCCCGGGATCGCGCACGGCGACGCCGGAGTGCAGATTTGCACCCTGTTGATCGGGGATGCGCTTGCCGGACCGAAGTTCGTGGGCACCGCCCGCGGGGCCTTGCTGCTCGGGGATGAGCCCGGGGAGGTCCGCGGCGATCCCGAGGCGTGGGCAGACGGCGACGCGTGGACACCGATGGCGACCGGGCCGCTGCCGCGGTTCGCCAGGACCACGACCCCGAAGATGCCAAGCAGGATCACGATCGCGGCAGCGGCCGCCGCCGGGACCAACCACGGCGGGCGCTCCGAGGGTCCGCTTTCACCGGCGCGTGGCGGCCGCGGCACGGTGGGCTTCCGCTCGGGCACGGGCGCCGGCGTCCAGGAGGGCGCCTGCGGAGGTGCCGGGACCGGTGGAGGGGCAACCGGCGTCTCGGCAACCGGCGTGTCGGCCACCGCGACACCTGCGCCGAGCGGCTCCGCCGGTGCGGACTCGCCTGGCTTCCAGACGGGTGCTTCGACGGGGGTCCACGTCTGCTGGGCGGGCGGAGGCTCGGTTGGGGCCGGCGAGGACGCCGGGGGTGACGTCGCAAACGCCGGTGGCGGCGGCACATTCTCGAAAGCCGACGGGGCCTTGGAAGGCTCTGGTTCGGCGGCCGGAGCCTCGAACGAACCCGTCGCGGCCGGCGCATCCGTGGTGCTCGCGATCGGCTTCTCGACGGGTTCCGGCGTTGGCGGGGGCGCCTCGGACCAGGTCGGCACCGCAGGCGGGCTTGGAGGCGTCTCCACGGCCGGCGAAGGTTCCGGGACCGGGGCTGGGGCAGGGACCTGCGGAAAAGTCATCGCCGGCATCGACGGGTAGGTCTGGAGCGGACGATCCGGTGCGTCGTACGACACGGGCGTGCGGATTGGAGTTTCGTCCCGTCGCGGTGGTGCGATGTACGGGGCGGGCGAGGGGGTGGGAGGCGTTGGAGCGTCGGCCTGCGGCGGTGCGGCTGACTCGCCGCCGGGGAGGAACGGCGTGGCCGCCGGGACTTCCCGGCCACCTGCCCGGGTCGCGAGCTCCGACTGCGCCGCCATCTGGCGGTCGGGAGCCAGCAAAGGCGCCGCCATCTCGCGAAGCGCTCCTTGCGCCCTGTCCGCCGACGGGCCCATGGCGCCACTCGCCATCGACCGCATGGTCACGACCAGGCCGGGAGGGATGTTCGCGGGAGCCGGCGCTCCCGCCGGGTCCACGCCGAAGGCGGCGCAAACCGCCATGCCGCAAGAACGCACGTCAGCGCGCAGATCGCTCTGGGAAGGTGCGCCTCGCACGGCGGCTGCCGGGTGCCCGGCCAACCGAACCTCGCCGTTCGAGTTCACCCGTACGGCGGTCGCGCCGAAACCTCCCATCGCGATTCCGGTTTCGTGCAGAGCTGCTACACCTGAGAGCACGGCGGCGCCGAGAGCGGCCGCCGCGGGCGGGGTCATCGGGCCGCGGGCCAGGATCGAGCTCAACGGTGTCCCCTCGTTGGGCTCCACGGCGACCCAGATTCCGTTGGCGTCGGTGCCCCAGGCGAGTACCGGCGAAAGAGCGGGATGTCGGTGCTCGAAGAGGCGCTGCAGACGCGGCACGGCCGCGGTGGCCTCCGCCTGCGGAACCGGAATTTCGTGCACCACGGCCGGCTTTCCGCTCCTGAGGACGGCCTTCCAGCCCTGGCCTACGCCAGGCGCCATGAGTTCGATCAGCTTGGGCTTTGGCTCTGATTCGGGCATTAACGGTGCATGGTACCCTTGCGGAGCGTGGCATACGTCATCGTCCAGCCCTGCATAGACGTCAAAGACGCCTCATGTGTGGAGGTCTGCCCGGTCGACTGCATCCACTCGGACGACGCCGCCAACATGTATTACATCGATCCCGACGAGTGCATCGACTGTGGCGCCTGCGTCGACCCCTGCCCAGTGGACGCGATCTTCCCCGAGGATGAGGTGCCGGAGCAGTGGCGCAACTTCATCCAGATCAACGCCGACTACTTCAAGAACCGGTAACCGCCGAATCACGCTCAGCTAAACGGGTTGGGTAGGCACGCAGTAACGCTCGTCCCCGGGGACGGCGTCGGACCTGAGATCTGCGAAGCCTCGCGACGGGTCCTGGAGGCTACCGGGGTCGAGTTCGACTGGGACCTGCAGAACGCCGGCGAAGCAGCCATCGCCGAGTTCGGCACCCCGTTGCCGGATAAGGTGCTCGACTCGATCCGCAAGAACAAGGTCGCGCTCAAAGGACCGATCACCACCCCGGTCGGCAGCGGCTTCCGCAGCGTCAACGTGGCGCTTCGCCAGGCCCTCGACCTCTACGCTCTGGTGCGCCCCGTCAAGGCCTACAAGGGCGCGCGTAACCTGCGCGACGACCTCGACTTCGTCATCGTGCGCGAGAACACCGAGGACATATACGCCGGCATCGAGTTCGAGAAAGGCACGCCGGACGCCGAGCACCTGATCGAAGAGATCTCCGGCCTACTCAAGAAAAAGATCAGGCCGGACAGCGGGCTTTCGATCAAGCCGATCTCGGTAAGCGGATCCGAGCGCATCGTCCAGTTCGCGTTCGACTACGCAAGGCGCAACAACCGCCGGAAGGTCACGGCCGTGCACAAGGCGAACATCATGAAGCACACGGACGGCCTGTTCCTCGCGGTTGCGCGGAAGGTCGCCGAGCGCAACCCGGGCATCGAGTTCGAGGACCGGATCGTCGACAACATGTGCATGCAGCTGGTGCTGCGGCCCAAGGAGTACGACGTCCTTTGCTGTCCGAATCTGTACGGAGACATCATCTCCGACCTGGGTGCGGGCATGATCGGCGGCCTCGGTCTTGCGCCGGGTGCGAACATCGGCACCAACGGCGCCGTGTTCGAGGCCACGCACGGCAGCGCGCCGAAGTACGCGGGCCAGAACAAGGTCAACCCCATGGCGGTGATGCTGTCGGGGGTGATGATGCTGCGCTACCTGGAAGAGACGGCTGCGGCCGACGCCATGGAGAAAGCGATCGCCAACGTCATCGCCCTCGGGGAGAACGTCACATACGACCTCAAAGAGAAGCGCGATGACCCGACTGCCGTCGGCACCAGCCAGGTCGCGGACGCTGTGATCGCGCAGCTGAAAGCAGCGGCCTGATCCCCTGGCCAGAGGGGCGACAGCAGAAGTCCTTCGGCTTCGCCGCCTGTGGGGCGACCACATCCATTCACCGTCGCCTGTCGGCGGTTCGGATCCCCGCCGGCAGGAGGTGGCCCTCTATGCGTCCTGGATCGGGAGCATCGTCGAGGTCGCCCTGGCTCGGGGCTCGCTCGACCCCAACCTGGCCAAAATGCTGGAAACACGCCGCGCGGAAGGGAACCAGGGCGTTTTCCGGGCGGCCGGCGAGCTGGGTGAGCCGGTTCGCTCCTATGTGGCCCGCCTGATCGCGATCGAGAATCTGCTGGCACAATTGCCGGTCAAATGACACTGCTTCACCTCCCCACTCACTGGGGAGGTCGGACGAGGCGCCGGTGGGGCCTGTCGGGTGGTCATCTGGCGATCGTCCTCGCGTTGGTGGCCTGCACCAACTCGTCGCCTCCGCTGCCACGTGCCAACGTTGCCTCGGGCTCCAGGGTGCTCGTCGCCGCCCCCGACTTCAGCGACCAGCCGTCGTTCTCCGACCGCACCGGGCGGCTGCCGGTTCTGAGCCTGCAGAGTCTTTTCCACTCGACCTACATCGCGCCCGGCGATCCGAGCCGCATCCGCACCCTGCTGGTGACCGGGGACGTGATTCCCGCTCGCGGGGTTAACTACTTCGCGGCGACGCGGCACGACTTTCTCTGGCCGTTTCGCCCGACGGCGAGCTACACGAAGGCGGCCGACATCACGTACATCAACCTCGAGTCGCCTCTGTTTGCGGGCTGCCGGGTCAGCGCCGCCGAGAGCTTCACATTTTGTGGTGACGCCCGCTTCGTCAACGGGTTGACGCTGATGGGTGCCGATGTCGCCAATCTCGCCAACAACCATCTCTCGAACTACGGGGCAGAGGGGATCACGCTCACCGACAAGCTCCTGCACCAAAATGGGATCCAGACTTCGGGGTTGGGTCCTGTCGCTGTCATCGACGTGCGCGGGATCAAATTCGGGTTCATCGGCTTCAACGGCGTCGGCCGCGCCATCGACAAGACCGCGCTCAAAGAGGGCATAGCGCACGCGCGCCAGCTCGCAGACATCGTGGTCGTGCAGTTCCACTGGGGCAAGGAATACGAGCGCCAACCGATGGCCGACCGGGGAGTGCCCACGCCCGACGATCCTGTCGTCATCGGCCACGACGCCATCGATTGGGGCGCGGACATCGTGATCGGCAACCACCCCCACTGGTACCAGGGGATCGAGATCTATCACGGAAAGCTCATCACCTACGCGCATGGCAACTTCGTCTTCGACCAGATGTGGTCGGAAGAGACGCGTGAGGGCGTGATCGGGACGTACACCTTTAACGGCACCCAGCTCGTGGCGGCGACGTGGAAGGCGTACCGGATCTATGACTACGGCCAGCCGGTTTTCATGAACCCGAAGGACTCGGCGACAGCGCTGCAGACTATGGAAGCGGCGAGCGACCAGCTTGCGATCCGCCTCCGCGAACCGACCACGACACCGGTTCCCGCGATGCCGCCTCCACCCGTGACCGCGCCGGAGCACGCGCCAGCCGGTTAAAATCCCCGGCGATTACCACCTAGGGAGTTCCTTCCGTCCCAGCAAACGTCTCAGAAAAGAGGAGCCACACGCGCGCGCGGCGACGGCAGCGTCGCGAGCGGCTGACGTTTTTCGTCTCCGTCGGCGTGATCGCCGCCGCGATCGCGACCACGGTCTTCATCGCGCGCACGCGGGCGACACCATTCGACTTCAGCCTCCAGGGCGCGAAAGCGCCGGCGGCAAAATCGTTCGATCATTTCGATTTCTCGAGCTACTGGCTGGCAACGCACGGGCAGCCAAACCTCGCCCTCCGCAGTCAGGCGGCCATCCTGGTCGATCTCGACACCCGACAGGTGCTGTGGTCGCGGGACCCCGAGACTTCGCGCGCGCCGGCAAGCCTGACGAAGCTGGTGACCGCCATGGTGGCCGTGGACGACGCGGGGTCGCTCGACCGCATGGTCGATGTAACCAAGCAGGCGACACAGGTGGTCCCGAGCGTGATGGGCCTGACTCCGGGCGAGCAGGTCACGGTTCGCGAGCTGATCGACGGTATGTTTCTCGATTCCGGCAACGACGCCGCCGAGGCCCTGGCTTCGGGGCTGGTTCCGCGCGAGCGCTTCATCCGCCAGATGAACCAGAAGGCAAAGAGCATCGGCCTGACCGCAAGCCACTTCGCGACCCCAAGCGGCCTGGATACGCCAGGTCATGGCATGTCGGCGCACGACCTCGCGCACACCGCGGCTTACCTCGACGCGTACTACCCGCAGCTCGCCGCAATCGCCGCGACCAAGGACATCGTCATCCCGGCGACGTCGACCCACAAAGCTTTTTACCCGCACAACCTGAACCGGCTGCTGTGGACGTACCCAGGAGCGACCGGGCTGAAGACCGGGCTCACAGACAACGCGGGGGGCTGCATGCTCGCCACCGCCACGCGCGGCGGCCGGCACCTGATCGCGGTGGTGCTCAACGCAACCGGCCACTCGACCGACGACGCCGTGACGCTGCTCAACTACGGGTTCAGCGTCCACCCGACACGCGCGTTCGGCCCGTTCGGCGGCTGAGGCTAGACTCAGGATTCGTGACGCGTCTGACGGGTCTGGGGGCCCTCGAGGTGCTCGACTCGCGCGGCAATCCAACGGTCGCGGTGACCGCCTTCACCGACGGAGGCAGCGGCCGCGCGATCGTGCCGTCCGGCGCCTCTACCGGCGCGCACGAAGCTGTCGAGCTGCGTGACGGCGATCCCAAACGTTTCGGCGGCAAGGGAGTCACCAGGGCGGTCGCGAACGTCGAGGGCGAGATAGCACGGCGCCTGCGAGATGCCGACGTCGAAGACCAGAAGGCGATCGACGACGCGCTGATCGACCTCGACGGCACTCCTAACAAGTCGCGCCTCGGGGCCAATGCGATCCTGGGCGTGTCTCTCGCAGTGGCCCATGCCGCCGCCAACGCAAAAGCTGTTCCGCTGTATCGGCACCTTGGCGGCGACAAGGCCTCCGTCCTTCCCCTGCCGATGGCAAACATCCTCAACGGCGGCGTCCACGCCGATACGTCGGTCGACCTGCAGGAGTTCATGGTCTGCGCCGTGGGTGCGCCCACCTTCAGCCACGCGATCCGGGCGACGTCCGAGGTCTATCACGCGCTCAAAAACGTGCTCAAAGCGCAGGGTCTCGCCACCGGAGTGGGGGATGAAGGTGGATTCGCGCCGCAGCTGCCCTCCAACGAAGACGCGCTCAAGCTCATCGTCGACGCGATCAAGAAGGCGGGGTACGAGCCAGGCAGGGAGGTCGCCATCGCGCTCGACCCGGCATCCAGCGAGTTCTACAAGGGCGGCGAGTACAACCTGAAACGCGAGGGACGCTCGCTCGATGCCGCGGGCCTGGTCCAGCTGTACCGGGACTGGAGCGCACGCTATCCGATCGTCTCAATCGAGGACGGCATGGCCGAAGACGACTGGGACGGCTGGAAACATCTGACGGATGCGATCGGCGGCAGCGTCCAGCTGGTCGGCGACGACTTGTTTGTCACCAACGTCAAGCGCCTGCAAGACGGGATCGACCGCGGCGTCGCCAACTCGATCCTGATCAAGGTCAACCAGATCGGCACGCTGACCGAAACGCTGCAAGCAATCGAGCTCGCCCGCGGTGCCGGTTACAGCGCCGTGATCTCGCACCGCTCGGGCGAGACCGAGGACACGACGATCGCCGACCTGGCGGTGGCCACAGGCGCGGGGATGATCAAGACCGGGGCGCCGGCGCGCTCCGAGCGGGTGGCGAAGTACAACCGGCTGCTCCAGATCGAGGCCGAGCTCGGCGAGGCGGCGGTTTACGCGGGCCGCACCGCGCTGCGGTCGTAGGGGGATTGAAGCCCGCGTCGCGCGCCGTCCACGCGGGCCGCGAGCTGGAGGCCCGCAGTCCACTCGCACCAGACCTGAGCCCCGCCGCGGTCCACGTGTACACCGACCTTGACGATTACGACGCGGTGGTTCGCGGGGAGCGCCCTGGGCACTACTACGGACGCAACTCGAACAGCAACCGGGACATGCTCGAGCGAGCCGTAGCCGACCTCGAGGGCGCGGACGCGGGCGTCGCCACCGCGTCCGGCATGGCCGCGCTGCACGCGGCCATCCTCGCCCTGGCTCCGAAGCCCGTGACCATCGTGGCGACGAGGGAGCTGTATGGCGGCACGGCCGCCCTCCTACGGCTGGACCTGGAGCCGATGGGTTACGAGATCCTCTTCGTCGATCTCACCGACCTCGACGCGGCGTCGCGGGCGATCCACACTGCCGGCCTCGTGATCGCGGAGACGATCACCAACCCGCTTTGCGGCGTGCCCGACATCGAGGCGATCGCCACGATTTGTCGCGAGCGCGGCGTGCCGCTTCTCGTCGACAACACGTTCGCCACCCCCATGCTGTGCCGGCCGCTTCAGCTCGGCGCCACTGTCGTCATGCACAGCGCTACGAAATACCTCGGCGGCCACTCCGACCTGGTGGCAGGTGTCATCGTGGGTGAAGCGGCCACGATGGCCGCCGCGCTTAAGCGCTCGGCCAGGACTGGCACGACGCTGGGGCCGTTTGACGCATGGCTGGCGCTGCGCGGCTTGCGCACGCTCGACGTCCGGATGCTGAGGCACAGCGACAACTCGTTGGCGCTCGCGCGGGCAATGCGCTCGATGCGCGGCGTCAGCCGTGTGCACCATCCGCTGCTCGAAAGCTCGCCCTCGTACGCAGTTGCGCACCGGCTCCTGGCCCACGGCTCCGGGGGCATGATGGCGTTTGACCTCGACGGCGGGCGAGACGCGGTGCAGCGAATGATGGAGCGCTTCCGTCTCGTGACGTTTGCGGCCAGCCTGGGCGGTGTCGAGACCACGATCTCGTACCCCGAGATCACGTCTCATCGCTCGATGAGTCCGGAGGAGAGAAAGGCGCTTGGAGTCGGAGCTGGCACGGTTCGCGTCTCGATCGGCATCGAAGACGCGGGCGACATCATTGCCGACTTCGAACAGGCCATCTCGCGCTGACAGTTGGCCGCGTACACGCTGCTGCAGCTATTCGAAGTCGGGGTCGCGAGCGTAATCCTTCTGATCGGAGTCTTGAAGGGATGGCCGCCGGTCGCCCTCCTCGGAGGAGGCTTTTTGATCGGCAAGGCGATCCTGAACATCCTGTGGCCCGAGGGTGGGTCGGTCTACCGGCGCTCACTGATCGGCTACGGGATCGCAGCTGTGTTCGTGCTGGGCGGCGTCATCTTCGCCCACTTCGCCGCCTGAGTCCCCTCCGTCGGCTGCGCCGACAGCTCCCCATCAATGGGGAGTTGTCCCTTTCTATCCTTTTACCGACATGGCTGCGCTCGTGAGTCCAGGAATCACCAAACTCGTTGGCAACACACCGCTGCTTCGCGTGCGCCTCTTCGAACGCGAGTTCCCGAACGTTGAGGTCTACGCGAAGGCGGAATGGTTCAACCCCGGCGGATCGGTGAAGGACCGCGCGGCGTTGTCGATGGTTGAAGACGGCGAGAGGCGCGCCGCCCTCACCAAAGACAAGACGATCATCGACTCGACATCAGGCAACACTGGCATCGCCTACGCCCTCATGGGCGCGGCCAAGGGATACCGGGTCAAGCTCGTCATGCCCGGCAACGTGAGCATGGAGCGCAAGGCTCTCGTCACGGCCTACGGCGCCGAGATCGTCTACAGCGATGCGGGCGAGGGATCAGACGGCGCGATCCGCCTGGTCCGGGAGCTGGTCGACCACGACCCTCAGGCGTATTTCTATCCCGACCAGTACTCGAATCCCGCGAACCCACGCGCGCACTACGAAGGGACCGCGGTCGAGATCCTGGAGCAGACCGGCGGTCGGATCACGCATTTCGTCGCGGGACTTGGCACCACCGGCACCTTCGTCGGCACCACCAAACGCCTGAAGGAGCATGACGCGTCGATCCAGGCCATAGCCGTTCAGCCGGAGGATGCGTTTCACGGACTGGAGGGGCTCAAGCATCTGCCGACCGCGATCGTTCCGCGCATCTGGGACGCGGCACAGGCGGATGAGGTGTGGGGTTGTCCCACCGAGCCCGCCTACGACCTTGCAAGGTCCATCGCTCGGTCCGAAGGGCTCCTGGTCGGCCACTCGAGCGGCGCCGCGCTGTGGGCCGTCCGCAAGCTCGCCCAAAGCATACGGGAGGGTGTGGTGGTGACGGTCTTTCCCGACTCCGGCGACCGCTATCTGTCGTCTGGGCTTTATGGGAGGAATAAGTGAGCGAGCGTCCCCTCCCGACCCGCACGGTGGGGAGGTGAAGATTCGGCAGGACGCCCTCGAGAAGATCCGTTCCCACGGGGCTGAGGGTTTCCCGCACGAGATCTGCGGGCTGTTGATCGGAAGGCCGTCGGAGAACCTAATCACCGAAGTCCGGCCGGTCCGCAACGTCGAAATGCAAAACCCTGAGGTGCGGTACCTCATCGACGACAAAGAGGACATGCGCATCCGCAAAGAGCTATACAAGTCGGACCTCGACGTGCTCGGCTACTACCACAGCCACCCGAACCATCCCGCGCAGCCGTCGATCTTCGACACCGAGCGCTCGTGGGAGAGCTACGTGTACGTGATCGTCTCCGTGCAGGACGGCCGGCCGGCGGACGTGAATGCGTTCATCGCCCAGAACGACCGCGGTCCGATGGTCCTCGAGCCCCTCGAGGTCGCCTGAGAATTCAAACCGCCGCACCGGCCCCGGTCAGGTGGCTGAATCGAAACGTCCTGGGCATCGGCCTCGCCGACCTCGCCGCCGACGCGAATTACGAGATGGTGCTGGCGATCTTGCCGCTCTTCATCACCTCAGGCCTGGGTGCGCCCGCCCTCGCCGTCGGATTGGTGGAGGGGGTCGCGGACGGCTCGTCGGCGGCGATCAAGGTCTGGAGTGGTTGGTACAGCGACCGGATAGAGTGGCGAAAATCGCTCGCGGCCGGCGGCTATGGCGCAACCGGCGTCGGCTTCGCGCTCCTTGTCGCGGTCACGACCTGGCCGCAGGTGCTTGTCTCGCGCGGGTTCGCGTGGATGGGCCGTGGAGTCCGGCAGCCGATCCGCAACGCGATGCTCGCGGGGTCGGTCGAGAAGAAGGACCTCGGCAAGGCGTTCGGCTTCCACGAAGCGATGGACACGGCCGGCGCGCTCATCGGCCCCGCCACCGCCTTCCTCTTGCTGGCGACGAACCACGGCTTTCGGACCGTGTTCGCGGTGGCGATGATCCCCGCCGCGTTCGCCGTCGCCTTTTTCGCTCTGCTCACCCGCGATCCCCGGCGAGGCACATGGCGCGTGGAAGCGCCGAATCTGAAGCTGCCCGCGGGTTTCTGGCGCTTGATGGTTCCGATTGGCATCTTCGGCGCGGGCAACTTCGCTACCGCCTTCTTCACCCTGCGCGTCGTGCAGATGCTGCAGCCCGAGCTGAGCCGGCCCGCGGCGACGGCCGCGGCGGTCGGCTTCTACCTCGCCCACAACGCGGTGGGCACTGCCGTTTCCTTTCCGGCCGGGTGGTTGGCGGATCGGGTCGGCAAGCCCCAGGTCCTCGCCGCCGCCTACGTGACCTTCGGCCTTGCTTGCGTCGTGGGCGCGCTGGGCCATGGCTGGTTCGCGGTGGCGGGCCTGGCCCTCCTGGTCGGAGCGGAGTCGCCTGTGGTGTCCTCGGTGGAAGGGTCGCTGTCCGGATCACTCGTCGAGGAGCCGAAGCTCGGCACCGCCTTCGGGGTGCTCAACGGCATCAACGGGGCGGGAGACCTCCTCTCGAGCGTTCTGGCCGGCTTGCTGTGGATGGCGAGCCCGGCCGCCTCGATGGGCTTGGGCGCGGTCCTGAGCCTGGTCAGCACCTCAATCCTGTGGTTGAGGCCACCCACATCGTCTAATTGACCGATGGCTCGGCCTATCGTCGCGATCATCGGTCGTCCAAACGTCGGCAAGTCGACCCTCTTCAACCGCATGATCGGCTGGAAGAAGGCGATCGTCGACCCCCAGTCCGGCCTCACCCGAGACCGGCTGTATGGCGTCGCCGACTGGCGCGGTCGGGAGTTCACGGTGGTCGACACCGCGGGCCTTGACCTGGACGGCGCGAAAGACTCCTCCCGAGCGGCGATTGAGGCGCAGTCGAAGATTGCCATCGACCAGGCCGACGTGATCGTCTTCCTGCTCGACGTGCGGCAGGGCCTCACTCCCATCGACCGCGATATCGCTCGAATGCTCCGGACGTCGCGACGCAACCTGATCGTCGCAGCCAACAAAGCCGACTCGCCCTCTGAGCGACATCTCGCGCACGAGGTGTCGGAGCTGGGGTTCGACGAACCTTCCCTGATCTCCGCCCAACACGGGCTCGGCGTCGGCGAGCTGCTCGACCGCGTCATCGGAGTGCTGCCTCGCCCTGACGAGGCCGCGCCGGCGGACGATAACGCGGACCGGCTCGCGATCATGGGCCGGCCCAACGTCGGCAAGTCGTCGCTGCTCAACGCCCTCCTGGGCGACGAACGAGCGCTGGTCAGCCCGACCCCGGGCACGACGCGCGACCCCATCGACACCGAGCTCTCATTCGACGGCGTGCCGGTCGTGCTCATTGACACGGCCGGCATCCGCCGCAAGTCATCGAGCCGCGACCGTCTCGAGCGCTACAGCCTGCTCCGCGGCATCCATGCCATGGAACGTGCTGACGTGGTGCTGCTCGTGATCGACGCCTCCGCGGGTGTGCTTGCGCAGGACCAGCACGTCGCCGGGTACGCGCTCGAGGCAGGCAAGGGGCTTGTCATCGTGGTCAACAAGATCGACCTCGTGGAGCCGGACATGCGCATGCTGGCCTACTGGCGCAAGGCGCTGGCGTCCGATTTCAAATTTGCTGCTTATGCGCCGGTCGTCGCGGTGTCCGCCAAGACCAAGGTTGGGATCCCCTCCATTCTCCCGGTCGCGCTGGAGGTGGTCGGGCAGCGGCGCATCAAGATGCCATCCAACGAGCTGAATCGCGTGCTGCGCGACGCGTTTGTCGAGCACCCGCCACCCAGCTTCAAAGGCCGCCGGCTGAAGCTGACCTATGCCACTCAGGCGGGAGACCAAACCCCGACGGTGGTCATGTTCGTCAACGACACGAACCTCCTACATTTCTCCTATCGGCGATACCTGGAGAAGAAGGTCCGCGATCGCTTCGGCCTTGTCGGCAACCCTTTGAAGCTGGTGCTGCGCGCCGAAGAAACCAGGCGATCCCGAGCCAGGGCGGCAAAATAGCGTCGTTTACACATCCCTCACACATGTAAGACAGCCGTCTGACGTCCAGGTGATGAATTTGACGCCGTGGGTTCAGCGATGACGTCGAAGATCCTCGTCGTCGACGACGAGAAGCACATCGTCGAGCTGGCGCGCCTTTATCTCACGCGTGCGGGCTATGAGGTCGAGGGGGTGGGGGACGGGGCGCAGGCGGTGGCCAGATTCGGGCAGGTCAAACCCGACCTCGTCATCCTCGACATCATGCTGCCCGGCACGGACGGCCTCACGATCTGCAAGGAGATCCGCAAGCAGAGCCAGGTTCCGATCATCATGCTGACGGCCCGCGACGAGGTCACCGACAAGGTGGTCGGCCTCGAGGTGGGCGCCGACGACTACCTCACGAAACCCTTCCACCCACAGGAGTTGGTGGCGCGCGCAAAGGCTCTGCTCCGCCGCGCCCGGACCGAACCCGATCAGCCGAAGCTCGTCCGCGCCGGCAAGCTCGAGGTGGACATCGAGCGGCATGAGGTCCGCTATGGCTCAGAGCGCGTGCAGCTTAGGCCGAAGGAGTTCGACCTGCTTGCTCTGCTGGCGCGATATCCGGGCCGGGTCTTCCAGCGCAGCGAGCTGCTGGACCTGGTGTGGGGCTATGACTTTCCTGGATACACCCGCACCGTCGACGTCCACGTGCAGCAGGTCCGCGAGAAGCTTGCGGCCGCGAAGGTCACTGATCCCAGCATCCAGACTGTGTGGGGCGTCGGATATCGCCTGGAGCTGGCAGCCAGCTGACACTGCGCTTCCGGCTCATGGCGGCGGCCGCAGGTATCGTCGCGGTCAGCCTGCTGCTCGCCGGCGCCCTGACCTGGGTCCAGGTTCGCGATCTCGAGTTCCAGAGCGTGCAAGAGCAACTGGACCGCCAGATCACCTCCGCCGCGGCGGCGGTGCGAACGCAGGAATGCATCGTCACGCCGGCGCCGGGGACGGGCTTGTGCCGGCCGGCGTCGACAAGCGATTTCAGGGACCGGTTGAACTCAGGCGCCACGCGCCTGGGAAGCGGGCGCCTGCTGCTTCTGGACCCTCAGCGATACATCGTCTACGACAGCGCTGACGGGGAGGCGGTCGGAGGCCATATGGCATTGACGCCGTCAGCGCGCTTCGCAAACGTCTTCGAAGCTCGGACGTCACTCGGAAACGAGACCTACCTTGCGGCTGCGATGAGGCTGCCCGGCAAAAGAGTCGATCCGCTCGGCGCCACGTTTGTCGTCCTGGCGCAGCCTCAGTCGTTCGTCGCCACCGCGGCCGCCGGCGATCTCGCGACTCGATTGCTCGAGGCCGGCGGCGCGGCGCTCGTCGTGGCCATGCTGCTCATCATGCTGGTCAGTCGTTCTGTGACGCGTCCCCTGACTCAGCTCGCGTCGGCGGCGGAAGACATCGCCGCGGGCAACTACTCACGCCGGGTGAGCCTGGCGGGCCAGGACGAGATCGGGATGCTCGGTTCGGCCTTCAACCGAATGGCCGAAGCCGTGGAGCGTGCGCGGAAGGTGCAGCGCGACTTTCTCGCCAATGTCTCTCACGAGCTCAAGACTCCCCTCACGAGTCTCATCGGTTTCAGCCATGCGCTGGTCGACGGCAGCCTGCTCGGCGAGGCCGAACGGACGCGCGCCGCGACGATCGTGCACGAGGAGTCTGAGCGCGTGCTGCGAATGGCGCAGGAGCTGCTCGACCTCGCGCGTGTGGAAGCGGGGTCGATCTCGATGCACATCACGTCCGTCGATCTTGGCGGCCAGCTCGAGCAAGAGCTGGAGATCGTCAGGCCGCGCGCCGCGTCGCGTGAGCTGTCGCTTCACCTCAACGTGCCCGACGACATTCCGCCTGTGGCCGCCGACCCGGAACGGCTGCACCAGATCCTCGACAACCTGCTGGACAATGCCGTCAAGTACGCGCCCAATGGCTCGACAGTCAACGCGGTGGCGCGCCTCAGCGGCGGCTCGGTGGAGACGGTGATTTCCAATCCCGCCGGCGCGCATCGGCCCGACCCTGACCGCATGTTCGACCGCTTCTATCGCGCCGACCCGTCGCGATCAGCCGCAGCCGGCGGGGTTGGGCTCGGGCTGGCCATCTCTCGCGAGCTGGCCGCGGCGATGAGAGGCCGGCTCTGGGCGGACTTCGACGACGCCGCGAACCTGCGCCTGCACCTCACGCTTCCCGCCTCCCGCGAGGCCTTGCCGAAAGCTGACGAGGAACCTTCGGCCGCGGTCGCTTAGTCGCTGTAGAAGCGTTGAGCGCTGCCCATGTTCGGCCAGAGGTAGGCCTGCACGTTCGCATACGCCTGCCGCAGATGATTCATGTCGTGATAAGCCCACTCGTGCAGGAGCTCATTGACGTTGATTGGCCCGACTTCGGGATGGCGCCCCGAGCGCTCCAGCTGTTTGCCGCTCAGCGAGCGCACGAGCTCAACGCTTTCGCGTCGCAGGGGCTCGAACTCGTCCAGCAGCTCGTCCGGTTGGCGCTCGCAATCGCCGCGCCTCCTCGCCACCTCGGCTGAGTCCCACGCTTCGAGCGCCGGGTGCTCCGCGCCCAGGATGGTGCGGATGCGGCCGGCAAAGCCGCGCCTTTCGGCTTCGACGAGGTGACCCACCACCTCGTTCACGCACCACGCTTCTGGTGCGGGGCGCCAGGATGCGATGTCAGGCGTCAGGGAGCGGAGAAGGCCCGCGCAGGCCTGTCCCGAGGTCTCGAGGACGTTGGCGATCTCGTCGGGGGTCAAGAAGTCGAGACGAGCAGTGTGACCGGGTTTTCGATCAGGCGCTTGAGCTCGGCCATGAACTGCGCGGCGGTCGCGCCGTAGAAGACGCGGTGGTCGACGGACAGCGTCATGCGCATGACCTTGCCGGGCACGATCCGGCCGCTCTCGACGACCGGTACATCCTTGATCGCGCCCACGGCGAGGATCGCGGCTTCGGGCGGATTGATGATCGCCGTGAACTCATCCACGCCGAACATGCCGAGGTTCGAGATCGAGAAAGTGGCCCCGCTGAGGTCACCTTCGCCGGGCCGTCCAGATCGCGCGCGCTCGATAACCTGCCGCGAATCGATCGAGATCTGGATCAGGTCCTTGATGTCAGCGTCGTGCACCACCGGCACCAGCAGACCCATGCCCTGGCTGGGCGCAACCGCAAGGCCGATGTTGATCGAGCGCTTGCGCTGGAACCTTCCGTCGGCCCAGGAGCTGTTGACCTCGGGGAACTTGCGCAGCGCAAGCGCGCAGGCCCGGACCAGGAAGTCCGTCATGGTGACCTTGTCCGCGCCGGGCACGGAATCTTTGAGCTGCTGACGCATGCTGACCGCCAGGTCGACGCGGGCTTCGACCGTGACCTGAAACTCGGGGACGGTCGATTTGGCCTCGGCCATGCGACGGGCGATCGTCGCCTGCATCCGACTGGGCTCGACGACCTCGACATCCGGGCCGCTCGGCCGCTCGGCGGTCGGCTGCGGCCTGCGCCGGTCGGATCTCGGCCGGCTGCCTCCGGCGGCGATCACGTCCTCTTTGACGATGCGACCTTCGGGGCCGGATCCCTTCAGCGACGCCAGGTCGACGCCCATCTCCGCGGCCAGGCGTTTGGCCAGCGGCGAGGCTTTGACCCCATCCTGCTGCTGGCCGTCTTCACCTCCCCGCTCGCGGGGAGTCGGCTGCGAGGCAGCCGGAGGGGCCTCGGGCGCCGTTTGCTTCGGAGCCGCTGACTTCTGCGCAGGCTCCCGCTCCTCGGCCACCTGCGCAGTCGGCTCCGGCTCCTTCGGTTTGGACCCGGCGGCGCCGTCCTTCTTCGGCGGGGCTTCTTTCGCGGCGGGCTCGGCGCCGGCCTCGCCTATCTTCGCAATTGGGGCGCCGATCTTGGCGGGGACCCCTTGCTCGACCAGGATCTGCAGCGTTCCGTCGGCTTCGGCCTCGAGGTCGAACGTAGCCTTGTCCGACTCGACCTCGGCCAGGACGTCGCCCGTCTTCACCTCATCGCCGCTCTTCTTCTTCCACTCGACGATGGTGCCCTCCTCCATCGTGTCGGACAGCTTGGGCATGTTGACGTCAGGCATCGGGCTTTTTTCCGAGCGACGAGCGGACCAGGCGCTTGATGTCCTCCGAGGTCGGGATCGACGCCTTCTCCAGCGGCAGGCTGTAGGGCATCGGGACCTGCGCGCCACCCAGCCGCCGGATGGGCGCGTCGAGGTAGTCGAAGCACCGCTCCTGCACGCCCGCGGCTATCTCGGCTGTCACGCCATACGTCGACCAGCCCTCCTCGACCACGACGCAGCGGCTCGTCTTGCGCACGGAGTCGACGATGGGTTTCCAGTCGATGGGCCTGATGGAACGCAGGTCGATCACCTCGGCGTCGATATCCTCCTCTTCGAGCTGCTTCGCAGCTTCGTTGGCCAGCACCGCCATCCTTGACACACCGACAATGGTCACGTCGGAACCGTTGCGCCGCAGAGCGGCCTTGCCGAGCGGCACTGTGTAGTCGCCGGCCGGCACCATGCCCCGCACGTTGTACAAGCTCATCGACTCGAGGAACATCACCGGGTTGTCACCGCGGATCGCGCTCTTGAGCATTCCCTTGGCGTCTTCGGGGGTGGTCGGCGCCACGGTCAGCAGACCGGGGATCAGGCCGTAGAGGACCTCGAGGCTGTGCGAATGCTGGGCCGACAGCTGGTGACCGGCGCCCCCGGGCATCCGGATCACCATCGGCACCTTGGCCTCGCCGCCGAACATGTACCGGATCTTCGCCGCGTTGTTGACGATCTGGTCGTACGCGACCAGCGAGAAATTGATCGTCATCATCTCGACTACCGGTCGCAGACCGAGCATCGCCGAACCGATCGCGGTGCCGACGATCACCTCTTCGGCGATCGGGGCATCGACTACGCGCTGAGGGCCGAACCTGTCGAGCAAGCCCTCAGTGACGCGATACGCACCACCGAACTTGCCGATGTCCTCGCCGATGAGGAACACCGAGTCGTCTCGCTCCATCTCCTCCATGAGAGCCTCGCGCAGCGCGACGCGGTAGAGCTTTTCCTCCGCGGCCGGGGCTTTCTTGCTCTGGGTTGCGGTGGCCATCACAGAGGCTCCGAGCGCAGCTCGGGCCGGTTGTCCCACTCCCCGGCGTAGCCGTACTTGTAGAGGTCGTCGGTGTTCGGGTCAGGGCTCTCGTCCGCGAACTGGATGACGTCGCGAACTTGAGCATCGACCTCCTGGCGCACGCTTTTGAAATATTCCTCATCGGCGAGCCCGCTCTGCTCCAGCTCGTGCTCGAACGCGACGATGGGGTCGGCCTTCCGCCACTTCTCCTTGTCTTCGTCGGAGCGGTACTTGTCGGGGTCGACCACCGAGTGGCCTTTGAAGCGGTAGCAGAGGGCCTCGACGAAACGTGGCTCGGAGTCGCTCCGCGTCTTCTCCACGATCTCACTGGTTCGCAGCATGACCTCGCGCAGATTCATACCGTCGATCTGGATCGACTCCATGTCGTACGCGCACGCCTTCTTGTAGATGTCCGCGATCGCAGACGCGGCCTCGACCGGCGTGCCCATCCCGTAGCGGTTGTTGATGCAGAACCACACGACCGGGAGGTGGAAGACCTTCGACATGTTCAGCGACTCATGGAACGCGCCGATGTTGGTCGCGCCGTCACCGAACATGCAGAAGACCACATCCTTCTGCTTGTGATACCTGACCGCCCAACCGCCGCCGACCGCGAGCGGCAGGTGCCCGCCCACGATCCCGTACCCGCCCATGAATCGGAGGCGGGAGTCGAACATGTGCATCGAGCCGCCGCGACCGTGTGAAGTCCCGGTCTCCTTGCCGAAGAGCTCGGCCATGACGGCCTTGGGGTCGATGCCGCGAGCGATCGCGTGCCCGTGCTCGCGGTAGCTGGTGAAGATGTAGTCGTTCTTCTTGAGCGCGAGCACGCCACCTACAACTGTCGCCTCCTCGCCGATGTTGAGGTGGCAGTAGCCGCCGATCTTCGCCTTGGTGTACTGCTCCTGTGCACGCTCCTCAAAACGCCGGATGAGCTGCATCTGGCGGTGCATGCCGAGGAGAAAGTCGCGATTGTCCTTGCTCAGCTTCAGCGCTTTGGGATTGATCGCGTCGGGTATCGGGGGTGGGGAGGAGGGCTTGACCGTGGCCGCCATCTGCTTCTCCTGATTATTCATCTCCCCACCGCGTGGGGAGGTGGCGGCCGAGCCGCCGGAGGGGGGACTGGAACCCGACTTGCGGTTGGCGATGTGTATTGCCCTGCCCTGCGCCGCTAGCGCTGCCTCCATCAGCGACTCCGGCAGCGTCGGATGCGCGTGGATGGTGAGGTCGATCTGCTCGAGCGTGAGCCCGTTCTGGACCGCAAGGGCCGCCTCCGCGATCAGATCCGTTGCGCGCGGGCCGATGATGTGCGCGCCGAGGAGCCTGCCCGACTCGGGATCGCTGAGGACCTTGGCGAAGCCCTCCGACTGCCCGAGCGTGAGCGCCCGACCAGAGGCGGCGAATGGGAAGCGGCCGACCTTAATCGCGATCCCTTTCTCCTTCGCCTCTTTCTCGCCAAGGCCGACGTGCGCGATCTCAGGGTCCGTGTAGACGCAGTTCGGCGCCGCGTGGTAGTCGGGCGTACGGCTGGCGTGGCCCGCGATGCTCTCGACCGCGCAAACCCCCTCGTACGACGCGACGTGGGCGAGCATGATCCCGCCGATCACGTCGCCGATCGCCCAGATCCCGTCCGCGTCGGTGTGCAGATGCTCATCCACCACCACGCGGTAGCGATCCAGCTTGACGCCCGCCTTCTCGGCGTCGAGGCCGTCCGTGTAAGGCACGCGACCCACGGCCAGAAGGACCTGGTCCGCATCCACCGCGCCGCCCTCAGCACCCGTCGAGAACTGGACCTGCAGGCCGCCGTTCTGCTTGACCACCTTCGACACCTTGCTGTTGGTGTGGACCTCGCCTCCGAGGCCGGCGAGGTGCTTGGTGTAGACGTTGACCAGGTCGGCGTCGACCATGGCCAGCACCTGGGGAAGCATCTCCAGGACGGTGACCTTGCTCCCGAGGGCCGCAAACATCGCCGCAAACTCCATGCCGACCACGCCGCCACCGATCACCGCCAGGCGACGCGGCACCTCCTTCAGCTCGAGGATCTGGTCGGAGTCGATGGTCAGGTCGGCGCCTGGCAGCGGGATGCGCGCAATCGCCGACCCGGTCGCGATGACGATGTCCTTGGCCTGCAGATGATCACCGCCGACGTCGACCACCCCTTCGCCCGCGAGCCGGGCCGCGCCCTTGAAGCTGGAAACCCCGCCTGCCTTCAGCAGGCCCTCGACCCCTTTGACCAGCTGGTCGACCACACTGGTCTTGCGCTTCTGGGCGGCTGACCAGTCAAACGCGATCTTGTCGGCCACGAGGCCGAAGGGCTCACCCGCCCTGGCGAGCGTGTAGAGCTCCGAGGACTGAAGCAGAGCCTTGGTCGGGATGCAGCCGCGGACGAGGCAGGTCCCGCCCATCCGGTCCTTTTCGACGATCGCCGTCCTGGCGCCCAGCTGGGCGGCCCGGAGCGCCCCGACATAGCCGCCGGGGCCACCACCGATCACGACCACGTCAAAGGCTCCGCCCATAGCTCCTACCTATACGAGATATCGATGGAAATTATGCCGGGGAGATCAGAGGGCCCGTCCGCCGTTCGGGCTGTACCGGTTGACGATCGGCATCCGGCGGTCGCGCCCGAAGGCGCGCTCCGTGATCTTCACGCCCGGCGGTGCTTGGCGGCGCTTGTACTCGCTTCGATCGACGAGCTGGATGACGCGAGCCACGGTCTCGGCCCGGTGACCTGCGGCCACCAGCTCCTCCGGGCTCAGATCGTCCTCGATGTAGCCGATCAGGATGGGATCGAGCTCCTCATAGGGTGGGAGGCTGTCGGTGTCCTTCTGGCCAGGCTTGAGCTCCGCCGAAGGCGGCTTGGTCATCACGCGCTCGGGGATCGCAGTGCCGAGCGAGTTGCGGTACCGGCAAAGCTCGTAGACGGTCGTCTTGGTGATGTCCTTGAGGACGGCGTATCCGCCCGCGATGTCGCCGTACAGCGTGCCGTACCCGGTCGCCAGCTCGGACTTGTTGCCTGTGCTGAGGACGATGTAGCCGAACTTGTTCGACAGCGCGTGGAGGATCGTGGAGCGGATGCGGGGCTGCAGGTTTTCCTCCGCCACGCCAGGCTTCGTGCCCATGAAGACCGGACTCAGAATCTCCTCGAACCCTTTGTGCGGTGGCTCGATGGAGAAGTCCATCAGCTGCATCCCGAGGTTCTCGGCCACCGATCCCGCGTCCTCCAGGCTTTCGGCGGAGGTGTGCCGCGAGGGCATGCGGACTCCGATGACGTTCTCTGGACCCAGCGCGTCGCATGCGATCGCCGCCGTCAGGGCGGAATCGATTCCTCCCGACATCCCGATCACGACTTTCTGGAAACCCTGCTTGCGCATGTAGTCGTGGGTGGCGAGCACGACCGCCGCATAGATCTCGGCCGCGCCTTCGAGCGGATCGGCGAGACGCTGCGTGATCGGAGGCTTCGGACCAGCGCTGCCACCTTCGAGCTGGATCTCCGAGACGTCGAGCTCCAGTCGCTCGGCGGCGTCGGCTTCCCGACGCAGTTTTTCGACCGGACGGTGGACGGGCAGGGACGTGTCGATGTCGCAGACGAGGAGCTCCTCGACGAACGAGGCCGCGTGCGCCAGCTGGCGCCCGTGCGGATCGAACACCACGCTGTTGCCGTCGAAGACGAGCTCGTCCTGACCGCCCACGGTGTTCACCCACGCCACGAAGGCGCCGTAATCGGCCGCGCGCCCACCGATCATCGCTTCACGCGGGGCGCGCTTGCCGTAGTGGTATGGGGAGCCGTTGATGTTGATCAGGACTTGCGCGCCGTGATGCGCCTCCCAGGCCATCGGACCGGAGGGGAACCAGCAGTCCTCGCACACCGAGAGACCGAGGCGCACGCCATTCAGCTCGAGGATCGGGCAGCGGTGGCCGGGCTCGAAGTAGCGCTTCTCGTCAAACACACCGTAGTTGGGCAAGAAAACCTTGTGGAAGATGGCCTTGACCTCGCCGCCGTCGATGAACGCCGCGGCGTTGAAGATGTCGCCTTCCTCGTCGACAAACCCGACGACTGCCGCGATGTCCCTGGTCGTCTCGGCGATCGCCTTCAGCTGGGCGATGTTGTCGCGCACGAAGGACGGTTTGAGGACTAGGTCCTCCGGCGGATACCCGGTCAGCACGAGCTCGGGAAAGCACACGATGTCAGCGCCCGCCTCGCGCGCCTTTTCGATCCAGCTGCCGACCAGGCGTGCGTTACCGGCGAGATCGCCGACGGTCGGGTTGACCTGGGCCAGCGCAATCCTCACAGCTCAATTTTCGCTTTATCCACCATCGCCCATTCCCTACGATTGGGCGGCGGTGAGCTACTTCGAACAATTGCGTGCGCTCTCGCGCGAACGCCAGACCATGCTCTGCGTCGGCCTTGACCCCGACCCGGACCGAATCGAAGGCGGGGCAGCCGGTGCGCTGCGCCACTGCCGCCAGGTGGTACGCCAGACCGAACAGCATGTGTGTTGCTTCAAGCCGAACAGCGCGTTCTGGGAGCAGTACGGACCGGACGGATGGAAAGCCCTGCTCGAGCTCCGGGACGAGGCGCCCAGGACTCCGTTCCTGCTCGACGCCAAGCGCGGTGACATGGACAACACGATGCGGGCGTATGCGCGGGCGGTGTTCAGGACTCTGGGCATGGATGCGGCGACGGTCAATCCTTACCTCGGCACAGATTCGCTCGAGCAGTTCACGGCCTTCGAGGATCGCGGCGTTTATGTCCTCTGCCGAACCTCAAATCCGGGTGCGGCCGAGCTGCAGCACCTCGAGTCCGACGGCAGGCCGATCTATCGGCACGTCGTCGAGCTGGCCGAGCGCCTGAACGCGCATGGGAACGTCGGTCTTGTCATCGGCGCGACCGCGCCGGCGCAGATCGCTGAGGTCCGCGCCGTGACCGACCTGCCGTTTCTTCTGCCCGGAGTCGGAGCACAAGGGGGTGATGTCGAGGCGACCGCCCGCGCGGCATGGAATGGCGACCCCGCGTCATGCCTCGTCTCGGCAAGCCGCAGCGTCCTCTTCGCGCAGGATCCGGCCCGCGAGGCGGCCGCGCTCAAGACTCAGATCAACGCCGCGGCGGGGGTGCGAACGTGAAGGACGGCAGACATACCGCGCGCCTTGTTCTTAAGGGCCACATCATCGATTCGATGATGCTGCCGCAGCTCATGGACCTGGTCATGGACCTCGGCGGCAACTTCACGATCGAGGAGTTGAAGGTCGGCCAGCACAAGACCGACACGTCGATCTGCCGGATGGAGGTGTACGCCGATACCCCCGAGGAGCTCGATCGAATCGTGCAGCGCGCCCGCGCCCTGGGCGCGACCGCCGAGCACGAGCAGCCGGTGCGCGTCGACAAGGTGGCGCGCGAGGGCGTCTTTCCCGAAGGCTTCTACTCGACGAGCAACCTGCCCACCGAGGTGCTGGTCGACGGCCGCTGGGTCGCGGTCGAGAACATCGAGATGGACGCCGCGATCGCGGTCGACCGCAAGCTGAAGCGGGCGCGCTGCATCGTCTTCCAGGACGCAAAGCCGGGGATGGAGGTCGTGATCGGCCACCACGGGGTCCGCGTGACGCCGCTGGAGCGATCACGCCAGACCGAGATCTTCAGCTTCATGGGCAGCGAGGTCTCCGCCGAGAAGCCGAAGAAGGTGCTCATCGCCGGCATCGCCGAGGAGATGCGCCAGGCGCGCGCTGCGGGGGGCAAGGTCCTTGTCGTCGCCGGTCCCGCGGTAGTGCACACCGGCGCTGGCGTATACCTGTCGCGGCTGATCGAGCTGGGATACGTCCAGGTCCTCTTCGCGGGCAACGCGCTGGCGGTGCACGATGTCGAGTCGGTGCTTTTCGGCACCGCTCTCGGCATCAACATCGAGAGCGGCGTCCCCATCGAGCATGGCCATGAGCACCACATGCGGGCGATCAATCGCGTGCGCGCTGCAGGTGGGCTGCGGCAGATGGTTCGGAGCGGCGAGCTGAAGGCCGGCGTCATGAAGTCCGCGATCGATCACGGGGTCGAGATCGTGCTCGCGGGCTCCGTCCGCGATGACGGCCCGCTGCCCGACGTGATCACGGACATGATCGAGGCGCAGCGGCGGATGCGCGCCGCCCTGAGTGGTGTGCGCATCGCGCTGATGCTGTCGACCATGCTCCACTCGATCGCGACCGGCAACATGCTGCCCGCCGGGGTGCGCACGGTCTGCGTCGACATCAACCCGGCCGTGGTGACCAAGCTGGCCGACCGCGGCAGCTGGCAGTCCGTCGGCCTGGTCACCGACGTCGAGTCATTCTTGCGCGAACTGGCCCTTGTCGTGGAAACTGGTCGCCATGGCTAAAGGACGCGACAAGCAAGGACGCGAGGCCAAAAAGAAGAAGAAGCCGAAGCAGCCGGCCGCGGCGGTGCCGACGAACGTTCAGTTCCGGCATCACTCCGTGGTGACGGGTCAGCCCGAACCGCCGCCCCGCCCGACCGAATAATCGACCGCCTGACCCCCCGGCACGTCGTTTTTCCGGTCATCGGCTTTCTCGGCGGGCTGCTCGGAGGGCTGCTGGGTGTCGGTGGCGGTTTCATCCTGGTTCCGCTGCAGGTGCTGTGGACGGACACGCCCCAGCGCAACGCCAACGCCAACTCTCTGGTCGCGATCATCCCCATCGCGGTCGCCGCGCTTCCCATCTACTACTTTCGCAAGGGTTCGCCGCAGATCGACTCTCACGTGGCGCTCTTCCTCGTCATCGGAAGCGTCGCGGGCGCGTACATCGGCGCTCGGGTGCTGAGCCGGATCCCCGATCGCCAGCTCAAGTTCGCCGTCGCGATCGTCCTCGGCGTGGTCGGGCTCAAGGAGCTGCTGTTGCCTTGAGCTGGGCGGACGCGGCGGCCGTGGTGGGCGGCTTCGGCGCCGGTTTTCTGAGCGGCACGATCGGCATCGGCGGTGGGCTGCTCTTCGTGCCGACCATGACGGTCGGCCTCCGGCTGTCCCAGGCCGTGGCCCAGGGCACCTCGCTGGTCGCCATCATCCCGACGGCGATCGTCGGCGCCTTCACCCACTTCCGGCGAGGCAACGTCCTGAGCCGGCCCGCGCTGATGATGGGCGGTGGGGGCGTGGTCGGGGCGGTGATCGGCGCCCTGGTGGCGGTCGAGGTGCCCGGGCCCTTGCTGGCAAGGATCTGGGGTGGGTTCCTCGTCTTCAGCGCCTACCGCCTGACGATGCAAGCCCTCAAGGCTTCGGAAAAAACGCCCTAATTTGTTGACAGGCTCGCTCGGCCCGGCGTAGCGTTTCACTCTGGAAACGGTACGTACGAGTACCACGGCGTTATGAGAGCAGGAGATCAGGCAGGGACATGATTTCGTTCGAGCTGAGCGACGAGCAGAAGGAGATCCGGGATTGGGTTCACAGCTTCGCCGAGAGGGAGATCCGCCCGGTGGCCCACCAGTACGACGAATCCGAGGAGTTCCCCTGGCCGATCGTCAAGAAGGCGGCCGAGGTCGGGCTGTATGGGACCGAGTTCCTGCAGCAGACCTACGGCGACGGGACGGGCATCATGCCCGCCCTGGTCGCCGAGGAGCTGACCTGGGGCTGCGCCGGCATCGCGCTCGCCATCCAGGGCACCGGGCTGCCCGTGGCCGCCATCTTCTCCCAGGGCACGCCGGAGCAGATCTCGACCTGGATCCCGGCCTGCTTCGGCACCCCTGACAAGCCGGCCCTGGGCGCCTTCGCGGTCACCGAGCCCGACGCGGGTTCGGACGTTTCCTCGATGAAGACGCGAGCCGTCCGCAAGAACGGCGACTGGGTGATCAACGGCCAGAAGGTGTTCATCACCAACGGCGGCATCGCCGACGTCCACGTGGTCGTCGCCGCAGTCGAGCCTGAGCTCGGCACGCGCGGCCAGGCAAGCTTTGTCGTGCCACCGGGCACCAAGGGCCTGCGCATGGGCAAGAAGGAAAAGAAGATGGGCATCCGCGCCTCGCACACGGCCGAGGTGCTGCTGGAGGATTGCATCGTCCCGGTCGAGAACGTGCTCGGTGGCATGGAGAAGCTCGAGGCGCGGCTGGCCAGGGCGCGAGAAGGCAAGTCACAGCGCTCGTCGGTGGCTTTGAAGACGTTCGAGCTGTCGCGTCCCATCGTGGGCGCCCAGGCGCTGGGGATCGCCCGGGCGGCGTTCGAATTCGCCCTGGACTACGCCAAGCAGCGCAAGCAGTTCGGGCGCACCCTGATCGCGAACCAAGCGATCGCCTTCATGCTCGCCGACATGGCAACTGAGATCGAGGCCACGCGGGCGCTGATCTGGCGGGCGCTGTGGGAAGGCCGCAGCGGCGGCGAGTTCAAGCGCGCTGAGGGTTCGATGGCGAAGCTGAAGGCCGGCGAGGTTGCGGTCAGGGTCACGGAGCAGGCGATCCAGATCTGCGGCGGCTACGGCTACATCCGCGACTTCCCGGTCGAGAAGTGGCACCGCGACGCCAAGATCTACACCCTCTTCGAGGGCACGAGCGAGATCCAGCGACTGGTCATCTCGCGGGCTCTGGCCGCAAGCTAGGTCGTCGTGGCGGTCCCTGCGGCTCAGCTTCGGCGCGACGCACGGATCGAACGGCGCCGCAAGCGGATCGCCGAGGCCGCACTCGCGTTGTTTGCGGGTCGAGGATACACCGTGACCTCGGTCGACGATATCGTCACCCGGGCGCGCGTTTCCAAGTCCGCGTTCTACGAGTTCTTCGAGTCCAAGGAGCACTGCTTTCGGGAGCTGCTGGACCAGGAGGGCGGCTCGTTGATTCACGACGTCCTCGCGGACGCGGCCACCGGCCACGACCACCACGAGAGGCTGCGGCGCGGCATCACGCGGTTCGTGCGTTCGTGTTTCGAGCGGTCGGACGTGGCTCGGCTGCTGATCGTGGAGTCGGTCGGGTTGAGCCAGGGGGTGGAGGGGGTCCGCCATGAGCTGCAGGCGCGATTTGCCGACGCGGTGGCGGAGGAGGTCCGGCATGCGATGACGCACGACGCCTTCTATGCCGACAAGGATCCGGCGGTTTTCGGGCGGGCGGTGGTCGGGGCGGTGAGCGACGCGGTGGGCTACTTCCTGACGCATCCGGGGGTCGACGCCGATTCGCTGGCGGCAAGCCTATGCGTGATCTTCGCGCCTTAGACGTTCAGCAGCCTCAACGCCAGAAGGACGAGCGCGACCATGATCAGCGCACCTCCGGCCGCCTGTTCCGATCGTTCGCGCACCGCTTCGCTGAGCCGGGCGCCGAGCCGTAGGCCGGCCTGCGCGGCGACGGAGGCTTGCAGGGCGATCCACATCACCGTCAGCGCAATCGAGAGTCCGAGCAGGCCGGCGCTGACGCCGATCGTGAGCTCGTCGACACTGATGCTCAGACCGAGGTCGAGGACGGCCAGGCCACGCGCATGCGCGAGCAACCTAAGGCGCCGCTCGTCTTCGTCATCGCTCATGCCCGAGCGAAGGAGCAAGAGGCCGGCAAAGACGAGAAACAGAATTCCGCCATAGCCGGCCCACGCCCCGACGAAGCTGCCCACGACACGGCCGATGACCAGGCCGAGGATCGGCATCCCCGCCTCGAAGGCGGTGAAGACCAGGGTGATCCGGAGCCGGTCGCGTTGCTCCAAGCCGGCCACCCCGAGCGCCGCGGCGAGGGCGAAGGTATCGAGGGCGAGGGGGAGGAGGAGACCAGCCGTGACCAGCAACTGGCGCACCGCAAGAGCTTAACAACCGCCCATTGCGCCTCGAACGCGCGTTCGCTACAATTGATGTCGAACATGCGTACGCTGGCAACCCAGGTCAAGCTGCACCGTCTGGTCCGGGCCTTCGGCGAGGCCCACGGCCGCCTGGCGTCCGAGCCGGACCATCGTCGGGCGGTCGGCCCCGTCGTGGACAGGTTGCTGGAGTTGGCGGCTGATGTGAGGACGTCGTGGCGCCGCGAGAGCCTGGTGCAACCTCTGGAGGCGCCGCTGGAGGCCTACGTGGCGGATTCGCTGCGCACGGCCGAGCTGGCGATCGCCGGGCTGCGCCAGGCCGGCGCGGACCTGGAGTTGCTGCGCGGCGACTTCGAGGGAGCGGCGATGCCGCTCGAGGTGTTCATGCGCGGCCTGAACGCGGAACCGGCTCTGCAGCGCTCAGCATAGAGGCTCAGTCGGTGTCATCCGCAAGGCGATGCAACTCGCCGCACATGATCAACCGCGCCCGGATATCTAAACCCTAGTGCTTTCCTAAAGGCCTATTATCAAGTCCATAATCTTGCTCGGGCGGCCTACTCGAGCCCCTTGCCCACCGCTCTTTCCAGCTGCTCGAGGCGGATTTTGCCCTCAGCCACGACGCGATCGTCGACCAGGACGACGGGCACGCGCCAGTCGTAGAGGTCGTGCAACCGATCGTCGGCGTCGACGTCGGCCAGCTCGGGCTCGCAGCCGAGCGAGCGGAGGAGGCTCAGGGCTTCGTCACAGAGCTGGCAGCCCTGGCGCGTGACCATGACCAGCCTCATCTGTTGGGCGCCTTGCACGCGGCGGGCAGCTCAGCCTGGGAGCCGGAGGCTCTGCCCCACCTCGATCCGCGGCCCCCGCAGGTCGTTGGCCTGCTCGATGTCGTTGACACGAACTCGCACATCATCCGCCGGATAGTGTTCGGCCGCGATCGACCACAGCGTGTCGCCCGGCTGCACGACCACGGTCGTGTAGGCGGTTTCCGTGCTTCCGCGGGCGGCCAGGGCGAGTCCGAGGCTCAGGAAGGAGACGGCGGCGACTGCCGCCAGCAGCCGCCGCACAGAGCGAAAACCGCCGGCACGGGGTGCCCGCCAAGGTTTGAAGCCGTGCCCGGCGCCGTACATACGTTCGGAATCATAACGAACGGTCGTTCGCATGTCAAATTAACCGAACAAAGGTTTGCGCTCGGGGCGCCAAAGTGCTAGGATCGATCTCAACGTCCCCCACTACGATCTTGAAACCCCTTGGAGAACGACAAATTGACCGAAACGCTGACCGAACGGCAAACCCGGATTCTCGACTACATCCGCTACGTGACCAAGGTCCGCAACTACCCGCCCAGCGTGCGCGAGATCGGCGAGGCGGTTGGCCTGAGCTCGAGCTCCACCGTGCACAATCACCTCAACCAGCTGGAGCGCCGGGGCCTGATCAAGCGCGACCCCAGCAAGTCTCGCACCGTCCAGCTGGTCGCCGACATCGAGCTCGACCAGGAGCGCCGCAACGCGGTTTCGGTGCCGATCGTCGGCCACGTCGCCGCCGGCAGCCCGATCCTGGCCGAGCAGAACATCGAAGACCACGTCCTGCTCTCCGCGGAGCTGGCCAAGGACGGCTACTTCCTGCTCCGGGTCCGCGGAGACAGCATGATCAACGCCGGCATCCTCGACGGTGACCTGGTCCTGGTCCGGCCTCAACACGAAGCCAGCAACGGCTCGATCGTGGTCGCGCTGATCGACGGCGACGCCACCGTCAAGCGCTTCGAGCGCAGCGACGGCCACGTCAAGCTGATTGCCGAAAACCCGGCCTACGAGCCGATCGTGACCAACAACGTGAGCCTGGTCGGGCTCGTCCGGGGTGTGATCAGGCTTTTCCGTTAGCCGTAAAAGTCTCGAACCGACGGGCGGCATGACGGGGGGCCCAACCCCATGCCCGCGTGCCGCCCTCGACGTATTCGGTTCGCTCCACCCCACCTACTTTGCGTAGCTCGGCCAGGACGCCTTCCCGACCGTAGGGGACAAGGATCTCCACCGGCACGGAGTCGCCGCGGCTGGCTTGGTCGATCGCGGCCAAGAGCTCGCCCAGCCCAGTGCGGCTGGTGGCGGAGATGGCAACCGCCCCCGGATAGCGCTGGGTGAGCGCGGCGATCGCCCGGCGCCGCGACGCCGGACCGAGCTGGTCGATCTTGTTCAGGGCCACGACTCTTGGTTTCCGGGCGGCACCGAGCTCGGCCAGGACACGCTCCACGGTTCCGGCCTGATCCTCGACCCAAGGTGAGCTGACATCCAGGACCTGGATCACCAGGTCGGCCTCGGTGACCTCCTCGAGAGTGGCTCGGAAGGCGGCGACCAGGTCGGTCGGCAGCTTCTGGATGAAGCCGACCGTGTCGGTGAGCAGCAGCTCCCGGCCGGCCGGTAGCTCGAGTTTGCGCGTGGTCGGGTCCAGGGTGGCAAAGAGCCGCTGTTCGGCTCGCACATCCGCTCCGGTCAGGACGTTAAGCAGCGTCGACTTGCCCGCGTTGGTGTAGCCGACGATCGCCGCCGTGTCCAGCTCCGCGCGGCGGCGTCCCGTGCGCTGCTGGTGCCGCTGCGTCCGCACCTGCTCGATCTCGCGGTCGAGGTCGCGAAGGCGCTTGCGAATGCGACGCCGCTCGACCTCGATCTGCTGCTCGCCGAAGCCGCCGCGGGCGCCCACTCCCCCGCGCCGCCCGCCTACCTGGCGGTCATAGGCGTAGGCCCCGATCAGTCGCGGCAGAAGGTGATGCAGCCGGGCCGCCTCGACTTGCAGCCGGCCCTCGTGGGTACGTGCGTGCTGAGCGAAGATCTCGAGGATGATCTCCGTCCGGTCGAGCACGCGCGCCTTCAGCTCCAGCTCGAGGTTGCGCTGCTGGCGGGGACTCAGGTCCTCGTTGCAGATGACCAGGTCGAAAGATCCTTCGACCTTCATGTCGCGCAGCGACGCGACCTTGCCCATGCCGATGAAGTGCGCTGGATCGACCTCGGATCGCCGCTGGACGTCAGAGCCGACGACCTCGGTGCCGGCCGTTCTGGCCAGGTCGGCCAGCTCGGTCATCTGGTCACCGACCGACTCTGGAGTCGAACCCGGGAGCAGGATGCCGACGAGATAGGCCCGCTCCCGCGGGCTCCCGGTCGTGATCAGAGCTGGAGCTTCCTCATCCGATTCATCGCCTCCTCGAGGCGCGCGTCAGGCGCGGTCACCGAGAGGCGGAAGTATCCCTCGCCGCGGGATCCAAAACCAACGCCCGGTGTGATGTTGACCCCGACCTGGTCCAAAACGTGGCTCGCAAAGCCGATCGAGTCATAGCCTGCTGGCACAGGCGCCCAGACATAAAACGTCGCCCGTGGTGGCTTGATCTTCCAGCCCAGGCTGTTGAGGGTGGCCGCGACCAGTCGATGGCGCCGCGCGTAGACCGCGCATGCCGCTCGCGTCTCCTCCTCTCCCCCATTGATGGCCTCGATCGCCGCCCACTGCACGGCCTGGAAGATGCCGGAGTCGATATTGGTCTTCAACTGGCCGATGAGGTTGACGAGGTCCGAGCGGCCACACACCCAGCCGATTCGCCAGCCCGTCATGTTGTAGGTCTTGGACAGGGAATGGAACTCGAGACCGATTTCCTTGGCGCCGGGAATCTCAAACAGGGTCAGCGGTCGGTACCCGTCGAAAGCGATCTCGGAGTACGGAGCGTCGTGACACAGGACGACGTTGTGGCGGTGGCAAAAAGCAACCGCGCGCTCCAGGAAGTCTCGATCCGCGGTCGCCGCCGTCGGATTGTTCGGGTAGTTGAGCCACATCAGCCGCGCGCGGTCGGCCACGCCGGCGGGAATCGCGTCGAGGTCGGGCAGCCAGCGGTTCGCTTCGGTCAGGGGCATCGCGTACGGCTCCGCCCCCGCCATGATCGCCCCGGTCACGTAGACCGTGTAGCCAGGATCTGGCGCCAGCACCACATCGCCGGGGTCGACCAGCGCCATCGGCACGTGGCTGATGCCGTCTTTGGAGCCGAGCGTGGGCAGGATCTCCGTGCCCGGGTTCAGCTCCACACCGGCGCGATCGTTGTACCAGCCGGCGATCGACTCCCTCAGCTCCGCGAGGCCGAAGTAAGACGGGTAGCGGTGGTTCGACGGATCGGCCGCGGTTTCCTGGAGCACGCTGACGATCCGACCTGGCGTCGGCAGGTCCGGGTCGCCGATGCCGAGCGAAATGACATCGACACCTGCGCGCTTTTTCTCCTGCACCTTGCGGTCGATCTCGGCGAAGAGATAGGGCGGGATGCGACCCAATCGCTGCGCACCCGCAAACGTCTTGCTCAAGCCGACTCCGCCATGTAACTGAGGATACCCGCCAGTGGTTCGGCCTCGATCTCAAACCACCGCACGCGGCGGTCGCGGCGCCACCATCGCAACTGCCGCCGCGCGTACCGGCCGTTCGAGCGCGCCATCGCGGCCGGCAGCTCAGCGAGCGTGAGCTCCCCGCGAATGTGCCCGAGCGCCTCCGCATAACCGATGCCGGTCAACACCGGCGCCGTGGGCGGCACTCCAGCGTCGAGCGCAGCTTGCGTCTCGGCGACGAGCCCGCGCTCAACCTGACGGCGGCTGCGTTCTTCGAGCCGGCGGTCGATGACGTCGAGGCTGGCGCTCAGGCCGATGCGGCGGGGTTGCCAGGTCGGCGCGGCCCGGGTGCGCATGCGCCGCAGCGGGGGTCCCGCAGTCGCGAGGATCTCGATCGCCCGAATCATCCGCACCGGGTTGCGAAGGTCAACACCAGGATCGGCGTCGAGGCTCAAGAGCCGCTCACGCAGTGAATCGGTGTCCAGCCGCTCCAGCTCGGCGCGAAGCGCGGGATCAGGGGGAATCCCCGTCAGCGTGAAACCGTCGCACAGCGCGTCGACGTACAGCATCGTCCCGCCTTCGACGATCGGGAGACGGCCCCGCGACACGATGTCTTCGATCGCGGCTCGCGCGCCCTCGACGTACTGCGCGGCGTTGAAGCTCGCCGCCGGATCAACGAAATCGATCATGTGATAGCGAACTTGTTGCCGTTGGTCAGGGCCTGGCTTGTTGGTCGCGATGTCGAGGCGCTGGTAGACCTGCCGCGAATCCGCGACGACAATCTCGCCGCTTAGCTCCAGGGCAAGCTCAAATGCCAGCTGCGACTTGCCGATCCCGGTCGGCCCCACGACGACCGGAACTGTCGTCAGTAGTTTCGGCGGAAGTGGCGCGTCAGCTCCTGCCACTCGACCAGGAGTCGGGTCGGACGCCCGTGCGGACAGGTGATCGATTCTTCGGCCGCTTCAAGATCCGCCAGCAGGCGGCGCTGCTCGGCGACGTCGAGCACGTCGCCAAACCGCACCGCGGAGTGGCATGCGAGCGCCGCGGCGGCGTTTTCGATGGCGCCATCTCCCCGGCTCTCGGCCAGCGCGCCCAGCGTCTCCTGGATTGCGGCGGTTGCCCGCCCCGCCGGGAGCTCGATCGGCACCGCGGTGATGCGCAGGCTGCGCGGCCCGAACTCCTCGTACTCGAGTCCAAGGTTGGCCAGGTCGGCTCGGTGCTCGGCAGCCGCGGCGATCAGTGCTGGCTCCAGATCCACAGCTTGCGGAATCAGGAGGGGCTGGCTGGCGCCCCGCCCGCTGCGCAGCCGCTCCAGCAGCCGGTTGTAGAGGACACGTTCATGGGCCGCGTGCTGGTCAACCAGGACCAGCCCGTGGGGGCCTTCGGCGACCAGGTAGCCGGGTCCGGCCTGGCCGATCGGGCGCAGGACCGCGGCCGGCGCGTGACCGTTCGTCTCTACCGCTGCCGCGGTCCAAGGTCCGTCGTGCAGCGTGAGCTGCGGGCCGGAGACGGTCGCGGTCGCGGCGGGTGGGCCCTCCGTCGGGCGGTAGCGAAACGGGTCGCTGCCGTCCAGCGCGGAACGCACCGCTCGCTGCAGAGCCGCGAAGACCGCGCCTTCATCGCGAAATCGGACCTCCTTCTTCGCCGGATGGACGTTCACGTCGACAAGCTCGGGATCGATGCCGACGTCGATGACGGCGATTGGATGGCGGCCGCGCTCGAGCCGTCCCTGATAGCACTCCTCGAGGGCGTAGACAAGCGACCTTGCGCTGATCGGCCGCCCGTTGACCGCGAGCACCATGCCGTCGCGGCTGCCCCGACTGAGGCGCGGCTGGCTCACCAGGCCGGCGACCAGCGGCATGCCGATCATCTCCAGCATCTCAGCGGCGACCGGGGGACCGTAAACAGCGGCGATCGCGCGCCGCCGGTCGCCGTCGCCGTTGCTGCTCACCGCCGCACGGCTGTCGATCGTGAGATGGAAGCGGACGTGCGGGTGGAGCAGCGCGAACGCGCTGACCACGTCCTTGATGGCCGCGACCTCGGTCGCGTCGCTCTTGAGAAACTTGAGTCGCGCCGGCAGGTTGGCGAACAGGTCGCGAACCTCGATCGCGACTCCCGGCAGGAGCGGCCCCACCCCCTGCTCGACGACCTCGCCGTTGCGGACCCGAAGCGTCGCGCCACCGCTGGCGCATTCCACGTCCGCCACGGCGGCAATGCTCGCCAGCGCTTCGCCGCGAAAACCAAAGGATTCGATGACCGCGAGGTCGGCCAGCGACGTCAGCTTGCTGGTCGTATGGCGGACGAACGCGAGGCCCACCTCGTCCGCGGGGATGCCGGCGCCGTCATCGCTGACGCGGATCGAGATCTTGCCGGCGCCACGGACGTCGATGCTGATCCGCCGGGCGCTAGCGTCGAGGGCGTTTTCGACCAGCTCCTTCACCACCGATGCCGGGCGCTCGATCACCTCGCCCGCGGCGATCGCGTCAGCGACCTCGGGCGCGAGCATCTGGATCATGAAGTCAACTTTGCGCGCAGCTGATACAGCTTCTGCAACGCCTCGAGCGGGCTGAGCGAGGCGGGGTCGATGCCTTCGAGCTCTTTGCGCAGCGGGTCAGGGGCGAGCTCGATCGGCAAGCCCAGCTGAAGCTCGGGCGGTTCGAGCGGGCGCTGGCGCTCGAGCTCACCCAGGACATCCCGCGCGCGAGCGATGACAGCAGCCGGTAGTCCGGCCACCGCCGCCACGTGGATTCCATATGAACGGTCCGCGCCTCCGGGGACGACACGATGCAGGAAGCGCACGGTGTCCCCGTCCTCGAGCACCTCGACCCGCTGATTTCGCACCCGCGGCAATCGCTCTGCGAGGGCAGTCAGTTCGTGATAGTGAGTCGCGAACAGCGTGCGACATCCGAGCTTCGGTGCGTCATGCAAGAACTCGACCACCGCCTGGGCGATCGAAACTCCGTCATAGGTCGACGTCCCCCTCCCCACCTCGTCAAGGATCACGAGTGATGCCCTTGTCGCGTGGCTGAGGATGTTGGCGGTCTCGGTCATCTCGACCATGAAAGTGGACATGCCGGCGCTGATGTCGTCATGGGCGCCGACACGCGTGAACACTCGGTCGGTGAGACCGATCACGGCGCTCTCCGCCGGGACGAAGCTGCCGCACTGCGCCAGCAGGACGATGACCGCGGCCTGCCGCAGGTAGGTCGATTTGCCCGCCATGTTGGGGCCGGTGAGGATCACGATCTGCGCTCCGTCCGGATCCAGGTTCAGGTCGTTCGGGACGAACTGGCCCGCCGGCGCGCTTTGTTCGACCAGGGGGTGCCTTCCCGCTTTGATCGAGAGCTCCAGGCCGGCATTGACCTCGGGGCGTCGCCAGCCGTGCTCGGCCGCAGCGAGCGCCAGGCTGAGCAGGGCGTCGATCCTTCCGATCGCCTGCGCGCTGGCTCGCAGTGACGGCGCGTTCGCGGCGACTGTTTCTGCGAGCGCGTGGAGGATCTCGAGCTCGCGTGCTGCGATCCTCTCCTGCGCGCTGAGCACGATCGCTTCCTTCTCTTTCAGCTCTGGCGTGATGTAGCGCTCGCCGCCGGTGAGCGTTTGCTTCCGCACGAAGTCGTCGGGAAGCGGCTGCGCGTTGGAGTGGCTCACCTCGATGTAGTAACCGAAGACCCGGTTGAAGCCAACCTTGAGCGGGCGGATGCCTGTGCGCCGGCGCTCCGCGTCTTCGAGCTTTGCGATCCACTCGCGGGCGCCCTTGGAGGCGTCAGAGATCGCGTCGAGGTCAGCGTCGAAGCCGGGCCTGATAACTCGGTCACGGCTGCCGGCCGGCGGATCCTCGATCAGGGCGCGGGCAAGCAACGCCGTGAGCTGCGGAGCTGATGTCACCTGGGCCGCCAACTCCCGCGTCACAAGGGCGGAGCACTGGCCCAGCGAAGCCTGAACCGCAGGGATGGCGTCCAGCGAGCGCCGGAGCAAGACCAGCTCACGGGCGCTGGAGTGGCCCTGGGCGGAACGCGCCACCAGGCGCTCAAGATCGCCCACGGGCTTGAGAACCTCACGCAAGTGGTCCCGGGTCGCGGGTGCGGCGAGGAGCTCGTCGACCGCGGCCAGCCGGAGCTCGATCGATTCCACGTCGCGTAGCGGTGCGGTCAGCCACGAGCGAAGCTGGCGGGCGCCAACTGGCGTCGACGTGCGGTCGACCAGCGCCCCCAATGCCGGCAGCTCGAGGTTGCGCACCGTTGCGGCGTCCAGGGTCATGGTGGCGTCCGCCGAGTAGGTGCGGACCGACAGCGAACCCGGCCCGATGCGGGTCTGGTTCTGTCTCAGGTAATCGAGCACCACGCCCGCCGCGCCCACCGCGAGAGGTGAGTCGGCCGCGCCGACTGAAGCCGGGAAGGCGATGCCGAGAACGTCCTTCAGCCGCTGCTGGCCCCGCACCGGATCGAATCGGTACTCCTCGATCTTCGGCGGGGTGAGCAGCTCCGCCGGAGCAAGGCGTTCGAGCTCCGACGGCAGCCGGTCGGCCGGCAATTGGCACAGCATTAGCTCCCCGGTCGACACCTCGCATGCGGCGAGCCCGGCCTCCGTGCCCTTGGTCCAGGCCGCAACCAGGTAGTTCGTCCGCGAAGGCTCGAGATATGCGTCTTCGACCACCGTGCCTGGGGTCAGGACGCGCGTGACGTCTCTACGGACGACCTTGTTCTTGATTGCCGGCTCGACCTGGTCGCAGATCACGACCTTGTGTCCGGCGCGCAGCAGCTTCCCAACGTATGACTGCCAGGCGTGATGTGGGACGCCGCACATGGGCGCGCGTCCGGTCTTGCCCAGCGGCCGCGACGTGAGCTGCACTCCCATGATCGGCGCCGCGACCTTGGCGTCGTCGAAGAAGATCTCGTAAAAGTCGCCGAGCCTGAAGAGCAGGATCCCGTCGGGGTGCTTGTCTCGCGCCTCCTGGTACTGCCGCATGACCGGAGTGGCGGGGATGGTCACGCCGCCGGCAATCCCGTGAGCTGTCCAGCGGTCGCGTGCATGACGAGCATGTTGAGGACTTCGCCCGCCACGATGTCGCCGGGCCGCAGCACGATTGCGCGCTTTCCCTGGCGGATGCGGCCGAATGGCCGATGGAGCTCATCGCGGCCTTCGATGAGGACCTCCACCTCGCGGCCGATCCACCGCGCCGTCTTGCGGGCCGCGATCCCGCGCGAGAGCGCGAGGAGATCGTTCAGCCGCCGCAGCTTTTCTTCGTGTGGGACATCGTCTGCCATTCGCGCCGCCGCGTAGGTGGTGGGGCGCGGCGAGTACATCGCGATGTGGACCACGTCGAACTCCAACTCTTCAACGAGGGCGCGCGTGTTCATGTATGCGGACTCTGACTCGCCGGGGAAGCCTACGATCACGTCGGTCACGAGCCCGATGTCCGGCATGAGCCGCCGCGCGTTCTCGACGATTGCCCGGTAGTGGCGCGTCTGGTAACCGCGGGCCATCCGCTTCAGCACCGTGTCGTCCCCGGACTGAACCGGGAGCTGCAGCTCTCGACAGACCACGTCGCTCGACGCCATCACCTCGAGCAACTCGACCTCGAGGTCCTGCGGATGCGAGGTGAGGAAGCGAAGGCGCTTCAGTCCCGGAATCCTCTCGACCTCCCGCACCAGCGCCGCCAGCCCGCCACCACCATTCGGGTCCCGATAGTCGTCGACGTTCTGACCCAAAAGGACGACCTCGCGAGCCCCGTCGTCGACCGCCTGTCGACATTCGGCCACGACCGCCGCCATCGGCACATGCTTCTCGCGCCCGCGAACCTTCGGCACGATGCAGAAGGTGCAGTTGTGATCGCAGCCCTGGATGACACGCACGTAGTGGCTGACCCCGGTCCGTCCGGCGTGCGGCAGAGCCTCGCCTTGCGAGTAGTCGTAGCGAGCTTCGAGCTCGGCGACGAACGGTTCGTAGTCACCGATCGGGACCACCGCGTCCAGGTGCGGGAAGCGGCTGCGCAGCTCCTCGCCCTCCTTCCCCACCAGACAGCCTGTCAGCGCGATAGTGCGTTCCGCTGTCTTCCACTCCTTCAACTCGTGGAGCTTCGAGTAGACGCGGTTCTCCGACGCCTGGCGCACGACACACGTGTTGAGGATGGCGACGTCCGCTCGCTCCAGCGAGTCCTCGACGTAGCCGGCAGCCAGCAGCCTTCGGGCGAGGCTCTCCGAATCAGCCGAATTCATCTGGCATCCGATCGTCCAGATGCTGAACGACCTGGTCTGGACTCCCGTCAGCGACTCTCCACGAGCAGCCGGATTCCTGTTCGCTCCTCGCCGTCGATCGAGATGTCGATGAACGCCGGGATGCAGACGAGGTCAAGACCGCCCGGAGCCACGTACCCACGCGAGATGGCGATCGCCTTGACCGCCTGGTTGATCGCCCCCGCGCCGATGGCCTGGACTTCGACCCGACCCTTGCTACGGATCACGCCCGCGATCGCCCCCGCGACGGCGACCGGCTTCGAGGTGGCCGAAACCTTGAGCACCTCTACTGGAGCGCGCTCCGCTGACATTGCTGGAACCCCTTCAAACATGTTCACGGTCGATTCGCTGGATGGACGTAGCCCGGCCGCTGGAACCATTAATGGTAACCAGTACGGAATTGAATGTCACTGGGCCAGACGCCACCACGAAGCGGTTCGGAACCCCGGTCAGGAAGCGTTGGATGACGACGTTCTTGTCCATGCCGATGCATCCGTCCCGTGGCCCCACCATGCCGACGTCGGTCACGTAGGCGGTGCCGCCGGGCAGGACCCGCGCATCGGCGGTCGGCACATGCGTGTGGGTGCCCACCACGGCGCTTGCCCGGCCGTCGAGATACCACCCCATGGCGGCCTTCTCCGAGGTCGCCTCCGCGTGCATATCGCAGAAGACGATCCGGACCTCGGGGTGAGCCGCCAGGATTGCATCCGCCGCCCGAAAGGGGTCGTCGAGCGAGTCCAGGAAGATCCGGCCGATCAGGTTCAGGACCAGGACCTGGCGGCCGCCGGCCCCGACCACGCACCAACCCTGGCCGGGTGCGGAGGGCGGATAGTTCGCGGGCCGCAGCACGTTCTGAAGGCTCGGCAGCTCGCCGAGGAAGTCCTTTTGCGCGAAGACGTGGTTGCCGCTCGTGATCACGTCTGCGCCCGCGCCTTTGAGCTCCGCGGCGATCTTGGCGGTAAGGCCAAAACCGCCGGCCGCGTTCTCGCCGTTCAGGATGGTCAGGTTCGGCCGGAGCTCCTTCTTCAGGCCGGGCAGCAGCGCCTTGACCGCGTCGCGGCCGGGATGCCCGACTACGTCCGCAATGAAAAGAATCCTGAATTCGCTGTCAGGCACCGTTTGATTCTCGGGCAAAAAGAAAAGGGAGCCCTTGCGGGCTCCCTTCGATGATCACTTCGCGTACTCCACGGCCCTCGTCTCGCGCACCACGGTGACGCGGATCTGGCCTGGGAAGCTCAGCTCGGATTCGATTCTTTTGGCGATGTCCCTGGCCATCAGCTGAGCAGCCGTATCGTCGATCTGCTCGGGCTTGACCAGGATCCGGACCTCGCGTCCGGCCTGGATGGCGTAGGACTGCTGGACGCCCTGGAACGAGTTGGCGATCTCCTCGAGCTTCTCGAGCCGTTTGACGTAGGCCTCGAGCGACTCTCTGCGCGCCCCCGGGCGCGCGGCGGAGATCGCGTCAGCGGCGATCAACAACAGCGCCTCGATGGTGTGTGGCTCCTCGTCGTAGTGGTGCGCGCGCACGGCGTGCACCACCTGAGCTGGAACCGCGTGTCGCTGCAAAAGGTCCGCGCCGATGACGGCGTGCGAGCCCTCGACCTCATGGTCGATGGCCTTGCCGATATCGTGCAGCAGGCCCGACAGCTTGGCGATCCGAACGTCGGCGCCGATCTCGGACGCCATCATGGCGGCGAGATGGGCGACCTCCTTGGAGTGGTTGAGCACCTGTTGGCCGTAGCTGGTGCGGAACCGCAGGATCCCGAGATGGCGTACGACCTCCGGGTGGAGGCCCTGGAGACCGAGTTCCAGGACTGCCGCCTCTCCCTCCTCTTTGACCCTCTGCAGGACCTCCTGGCGGGATTTGGCGACGATCTCTTCGATCCTGGCCGGATGGATGCGTCCATCCACGATGAGCTTGTTGAGCGCGACCCTGGCCACCTCGCGGCGGACGGGGTCAAAGCCGCTGATGATCACGGCCTCGGGGGTGTCGTCGACGATGAGGTCGATCCCTGTGGCCTGCTGAAGCGCGCGGATGTTGCGCCCTTCCTTGCCGATGATGCGGCCCTTCAGCTCGTCGGTCGGTAGAGGTAGGACGGAGACCGAGACCTCCGCGGTCTGGTCGGCGGCGATGCGCTGAATCGACTCGGTGACGATCTCCCGAGCTCGCCGCTCGCTTTCGTCACGGGCCGAGAGCTCGGATTCGCGGACCTTGCGCGCAACCTCGTTGCGCAGGTCCTGCTCGACCTGTGCCATCAAGATGCCCTGAGCCTCCTGTCGCGTCATGTTGGCGACGCGCTGGAGCTCTTTCTCCTGCTGGCGATAGCTCTCCTCGAGCTTGGCCTTGATGTCGTCGAGCACCTTCTGCTGGTTGCCCAGCTCCCGCTCACGGCGGTTGAGATCCTCGGTCTTGCGATCGAGGTTCTCCTCTTTCTGGAGAAGTCGCTTTTCGATCTGCTGTGACTGCGCCCGGTACTCCCGGGCTTCCTGCTCCGCGGCGGTGCGGACTTTGACGGCGTCCTCTTTGGCTTCCAGCAGCTTTTCCTTGGCCTGGGTTTCAGCCTCGACCAGGGTCTGCTGGGCCTTGAGCTCGAGGACGTGACTCCCGTTGCTCTGGCGGCGCTGAAGCAGCAGATAAGCCACCCCAAAGCCGCCTGCGAGGGCCACCGCAGCCACCACGAGTAGCAATACGTAGGCGAAGACAGGCATGACAAGCACCTCGTTAATTCGATTGTCAAAGTGCGTGACCACGGCAGGACCCTGCCTGGGTCCCACCTCGGGTTGGCTCTATGACTTGCGGGCCTCAAAAACGGGTCCGCGTGACCCTGATTCTAGGGGTCTGGAGTGTCGCCTGTCCCCCGCCACACGCCCTCACACACCGCTCTGGCGACGTTCATCGGAAAGCCGCGCCGAAGCAGCTTGGCTCCCACCGAGTGCAGCAACTCGCGGTAGCTTGCATACCGGGTATTGCCGGCGAGGCGGTCAGCCAGCCGGTGAGCCGCCAGCAGTTGCTTGTGGGGATCTAGCCGCTCCAGGGCTCGCTCAGCGGTCTCTCGATCGACGCCTCGGGCCGCAAGCTCCGCTGAGATGGCCAGGGGCCCCAAGGAGCGCGACCGCCTGCGTACGTAATGCTCGGCGAACGTCTGATCACCCAGGAAACCGTGCTCCATCAGTCGGGCCTGGGCCGAGTCGATCTCGGCCTGGTCATACCCACGGAGGAACAGCTTCCGGCGCAACTCGACGACCGAATGATCGCGCCCGACGATGATCCGGAGCCCGGCGTCGAATGCCGATCCGCTCGACAGCGGCCGGGAGGCGCGGCGCGAACGCCCCTCGACGGATCTTTGCCGCCCAGGCGGCCCGTCTCCGGGCTCAGCTCCTGCGCTGCTCACTTACGCATGCACGATGCGCTCGCTGCCTGCTCGTCGCTTTGGCCGGATCCGGGCCACCTGGATCGGCGAATCTCTCGCCGAGGGTCTTCGGCCGCGCCTCTAGAACTCTTCCGTGGCACCGGCGGGCGACCTTGCCGGCCCGGCGACGCGCAAAGGCGCCGCGCTGCCCGCAGCCTTTTCGCGGACCTTGCCCTCCATCTCGGCGGACAGGCTGGGGTTCTCCCGCAAGTAGTTGCGGACGTTCTCCCGGCCCTGGCCGAGCCGCTGGTCGCCGTACGACATCCAGGTGCCGCTCTTGTCCAGGATCCCGTACTCGATCGCGGCGTCGATCAGCGAGCCCTCGCGAGAGATGCCCTCGTTGAACAGGATGTCGAACTCCGCGGAACGGAATGGCGGCGCGACCTTGTTCTTGACGACCTTCACCTTCACCCGCGCACCGACCGAATCGAGGCCATTCTTGATCACCTCGACCTTGCGGATGTCGAGCCGGACGGAGGAGTAGAACTTCAAGGCGCGACCGCCCGGCTGCGTCTCGGGGTTGCCGAACATGATCCCGACCTTCTCCCTCAGCTGGTTCAGGAAGACCACCGCGCAGTTCGACTTGGAGATTGCCGCCGTGAGCTTCCGGAGAGCCTGTGACATCAGCCGCGCCTGCAAGCCGACGTGGGCGTCCCCCATCTCGCCTTCGATCTCAGCCTTCGGCACGAGCGCGGCGACCGAGTCGATCACGATCACGTCGACGGCGTTGGACCGCACGAGCACCTCCACGATCTCGAGCGCCTGCTCGCCCGTGTCGGGCTGGCTGATCAGCAGGTCGTCGATCTTCACGCCGATGCGTGACGCGTAGAGCGGATCCAGCGCGTGCTCGGCGTCGACGAAAGCGGCCACCCCCCCCGCCTTCTGTGCCTCGGCGATCACGTGCAGCGCGAGTGTGGTCTTGCCCGCTGACTCCGGACCGTAGATCTCGGTCACCCTGCCTCGCGGAATCCCACCCACGCCGAGCGCGAGGTCAAGCGGGAGCGCACCGGTCGAGATCACCGTCACCTCACCCCGCTGCGCGACATGCTCGCCCAGCCGCATGATCGCGCCCTTGCCGTATGCCTTGGTGATCTGGGAAACCGCCGAGTCGAGTGCTTTGTCCTTTTCCAATTTTTGCTAGATGCCTCCTAGATCGTTTCGGCGAGTGTGGTACGGCTGGGCTGAATGCGCAACGCAGGTTGTTAAGATATACGAACAGGCGTTCGCTGTCAAGCCGGCCTGCTCGTCTCGCGGCTCAGCATGCGCACCTCGGCGATCAGCATCCGCAGGGCCTCGGCGGCAGCTTGGCGCCTGATCGAAGCGCGGTCGCCGTCGAACTTGAACTCGCGCGCGGCCACGTGACCGTCCGATGCGACCGCGATGTAGGTGAGGCCCACGGGCTTGTTCGTCCCCTCCGCGCCGGGGCCCGCGATCCCTGTCACCGCGACCCCGAGGCTCGTGCCGAGCCGAGAACGGACGCCGTGCGCCATCGCCTCCCCCACCTCCCGGCTCACGGCCCCCACGCTGTCCAGCAAGCCGGCCGAGACGCCGAGCTGCTCGCGCTTGACCTCATTCGAGTACGCGATCACGCCGCCGACGAAGTACCCCGAGCTTCCGGGCTGCTCCGTGATCAAGGAGCCGATCATGCCGCCCGTGATCGACTCGGCCACGGAGACAGTAAGCCCTGTCCCACCGAGGACTTCCGCGAGCTCGGCCGGCGAGCTCTCAGGCGCACCTCCGCTCGCCCCGGCCCGCATCCGCGAAGTGTCCACCGGTTCGATCAGGTGGCGGAAGCGCCAGAGGTAATCGAGGCCGCTCCACAGCGTGAAGACGACGGCCACCCCAACCGCGATGTCCGCCAGCGGAACAAGGACTGGATATGGCCGCTGCAGAATGAGCAGCGTGACGGCGCTCATCTGGGTGACGGTTTTGGTCTTGCCCAGAGGGGCTGCCGCGATCACTCGGCCCTGATTCGCCGCCACCGAACGAAGGATCGTGATGATCAGCTCGCGGGAAAAAATGACGACCACCACCCAAGCCGCGACCAGGCCTTCCTGGACGAGGACGATGAGCACCGCCAGGACGAAGAGCTTGTCGGCGAGTGGATCCAGGAACTTGCCGAGGTCGCTGACGGAGCCGCTTCGCCGCGCGAGCTGCCCGTCCAGCGTGTCGGTGAGAGAAAAGACGATGAACAACGCGGCGGCGAGCAGGTCGTGACCGGGAAATCGCAGCAGAAGAAGCGCCATCAACAGGGGAATGGCGACCAGCCGGCTGACGGTGAGCGCGTTGGGGACGTTCATTCCCTTTCTACCCCAGAAGTGTGCGACTACTCGATGCCGAGGCGCTCCAGCAGGTCATCGACATCGGGAAGCGTCATCAAGACCTCGCGGGACTTCGATCCCTGGTAGCCGCCGATGACGCGATGCTCGGCGAGCTGGTCGACGATACGTCCCGCGCGTGAGTAACCGACGTTGAACTTTCGTTGCACCAGCGACACAGAGGCCGCACCCTCCGCCGCCACCGCGCGCGCCGAGCGGGCGAACAGCGGGTCGAGCTTCCGCTCCTCGCGTCTCTCGCCATCCCACTCCGAGCTCGCGCCTTCTTCGAGAATCTCTTCCATGTAGCGGGGCGCGCCCTGCGACTTCCAGAAGTTGACGACGCCTTCGACTTCTGGATCGCTGACGAACGCGCCCTGGATGCGGGTTGGCTTGCCGGCGTCGACAGGCTGGTAGAGCATGTCGCCGCGGCCGAGCAGCTTCTCGGCCCCCCCGGAGTCCAGGATGACGCGGCTGTCCACCTGTGAACCGACCGCAAACGCGATGCGCGATGGGATGTTTGCCTTGATCAGGCCGGTGATGATGTCGGTCGAAGGTCGCTGCGTGGCGATGATCAGGTGGATGCCGACGGCGCGCGCGAGTTGGGCGATGCGGCAGATCAGCTCTTCGATCTCGCCCGCCGCGACCATCATCAGGTCGGCAAGCTCGTCGATCACGATCACGACGTACGGCAGTGTTCGGGCGAGCTTTTGCGTCGCCTTGTCGTTGTAGCTGGCGATGTTGCGCACGCCTTCGCTCGAGAACAGCTTGTAGCGGCGATCCATCTCGGCGACGGCCCAGCGCAACGCCGCGGCGGCCTGGTGCGACTCGACGAGCACTGGCAGAGCCAGGTGCGGCAGGCCGTTGTAGCCGGTCAGTTCGACTCGCTTGGGATCGATCAGCAGCATCCGCAGGTGATCGGGGGTGACCTGAAACAGCAGGCTCGTGATGAGCGCATTGATGCACACGCTCTTGCCCTGGCCGGTGGCGCCGGCGATGAGCAGGTGAGGCATCCGCGTAAGGTCGGCGACGATCGATTGCCCTGACACATCGTTGCCGAGCCCGAGCGCGAGCACGTTGCTGCCTTCGCGGAACGCCGCCGTCTCGATGACCTCCCGAATCGTGACCAGGCTCGCCGACTTGTTCGGCACCTCGATACCGACCGCCGACTTGCCGGGGATCGGGGCCTCGATGCGCAGCGGCGCGGCGGCCAGGGCGAGGGAAAGGTCGTTTTGCAGGGCGGTGATGCGCTTCACCTGCACACCCGGGCCTGGCTGGATCTCGAACTGGGTGACGGCTGGGCCCGGGTTGACGCCCACGACCTTGCATTCGACACCGAAGGTGGTCAGGGTGCTCTCGATGATCTTGACGTTCCGCTTGATCTCGTCGGCCATGCGTTCGCGGCGAGCTGTGACGGTATCCAGGAGCGCGATCGAAGGCAGCTTCCACTCGATCTCGGGGAGGTTGTCCTCTGGCTCGGCCACGACGCGGAGCACGGCGGCCGGCGCCCGCGAAGGTTGCTGTTCATCCTCGACGGCGGGGGCCTCGACCTGCGGCTTCTTCACATCGACCTCTGCCTGCTCGTCGATTTCCCACAGGCCGGGCTGATCTTTCGTGGCGGGCGCGGTGGCGAGTATTGTCGCCGAGCGCGTCAACAGGTCGGACGTTGCCGGAGCCGGCTTTCCCGGCCGCGCCTTCTCCGCCGAGGGCGCAGCCACCAGATCGCGCAACCGCGCCCGCTCTGCATTCGCGGCGCGCACGGCTCCGACCGCTGTCACGAGCAACGCGCCCGGGCTGAAATGGACCGTGACTATGAGGCCGATCACGAGACCCGCGACGAGCAGCGCCCACGCGCCGAAGATCGTGAAGGGACCTTTGAGCGCGTCATCGATCGCGGCGCCGACAGCCCCGCCGGCCTGCGCAGTCAGCCCAAAGAGCGCGATCAGGGACAAGACCGCGACGACTCCCGCGACGATGTCGATGGTGCGAGGACGGGGCGCCTTGGGCCACAACAGATATGCGCCGAGCGCAAGGGCCGCGGCGACGGGGACGAACCATGCGACGCCGAACGCCGACAGCATCCCTGCTCGAATTGCGCCCAGGATCGAGCCCGCGTTGCTGAGGATGCCGAGAACCCCGAGGAGCGCGGCCAGCAAGAGGAGAACGCCGAGTATCTCCCGGATCTGGAGCGAGCTGAGGCGCGGCCGGACCGCGCGCTTGCTTCGTTTGGAACGCGAGGACGAAGCGCGGCGAGCGCCGGATCGAGTCGAGCTTCGGGATGTGGTGCGACGCATGCTGCGGGCCCTTGAGCCGATTGGATTCTAGCAACCGCGGACGCCATACTCTCCGGCGTGGCGGTCGATCCCTTCGCCGAAGCCGAGATTCGTTACAAATACCTGGTCGAGGAGCGGCGCACCGGAAATTTGCAGCCGCGGGCGTTCAGGGTTGCCGTGCGCGACCTTGCGGTGCTGGACAACGAGGGCCGGCGCTGGACGCTTGGACCCGAAGACGGAATCTGGTATCGCCGCGAAAACGAGCGGTGGCTGCAGGCAGATCCGCCACGCCGCCTTGTATGTCCGTCATGCGGACATCACAACCTTGGTCGGCACAGCTTTTGCGTGGAATGCGGGCAGCGACTGAATCGCTAGTGCGTACTCAAGCCCCTCTCCCCACAGCCCCACTCCCTAGGGGCAGGGTAGTAGTTGACGGCTTGCGTCAGTGACGCACCTGCGCCTGCGCGATTCCGTAAGCCAGGCCTAGCGCCACCGGCAGCAGCGCCGCAAGGAACCACAAGCGCCACCACAGCGGCCGATTCTCGCCCTGCACCATCTCATGCCCGCAGAATCCGCAGTAGCGGTCGAACGGACCGGCGATGCCGCGGCAGCGAGCGCACTGATGCAGCTGCAGCCCGCAGTGCGCGCAGCGGGCGTCCTCGCTCGAATGGTTGAGAACCATGGCGGGTTGGTCGCAGCGCGGGCACAGGCTCGGCGCAACGAGCGCCAGCGGGGGGAGCTTCATATCTCGGTCACGACAGGGATCACCATAGGCCGGCGGCGCGTCTGCCTGTAGACCGTCTTAGACACCGCGTCGTGGATCGCCTCCTGGACCAGGCCAAGCTCGGGATGTGAATCAGCGAGCTGGCGGATGCTCTCCAGGGCGGCCTCCCGCGCGTCTGCCATGAGCCGGGTCGAGAGCTCTGGTTCAATGACACCGCGGGAGACCAGGTCCGGACCGGCCCGTACGCTGCCGGTGTCGCGATCCAGCGTCAACGTGACGACCAGGATGCCATCCTCTGCGAGGTGGCGGCGGTCACGCAGGACCACCTGCTCCACGTCACCCACGCCCAGGCCGTCGACATAGACCAGCCCGGTCCCGATCTTCTCACCCCGAGACATCGAAGCCTGGTCGAGCTCCACCGTCTCGCCATCCTCGACGACCGCGATCCGGTCCGAGTCGAGCCCGACATCGCGCGCAAGCTCCGAATGCAAGAGGAGCTGTCGATACTCGCCGTGCACCGGGATGAAGAACTTGGGGCGCACCGCTTCGAGCATCTCTCGCAGCTCATCGCGCTGCGCGTGTCCCGTCACGTGCACGTTGCCGACCTCCGAGTAGAACACGCGAGCTCCATGGCGGTAGAGGTTGTTCACCGTCTGATGGACCATGCGCTCGTTGCCCGGAATCGGACGCGCCGAGATCACCACCCAGTCGTCCTTGCGGACGTTGAGGAACGGGTGCCGTTGAGCGGCAAATCGCGTCAACGCCGACATGGGTTCGCCCTGGCTGCCGGCGGTCAGCAAGAGGAGCTTGGAGGGAGGGATCTTCTCCACATCGGCGAGCGGCACGACCACGCCATCCGGCACCGTCAGGAAACCGAGCTCGCGCGCCGTCTTGAAGTTCTGCTGCAGGCTGCGCCCGACGATGGCGACGCGGCGCCCGAACTGAGCCGCCACGCGGACCAGATGCTGCATGCGCTGGATGTTGGACGCGAAGTTCGCGACCACGATTCGGGCGGGGGCGTCGCTGAAGATCCGCTCGAACGCGCCGTGTAGATCGCGCTCCGATCCCGAGCGGCCGTCACGTTCGGCATTCGTCGAGTCACTGAGGAGCAGCAGCACGCCCGCATCCCCAAGCCGGCGGAACCGATCCATGTCGGTTGGGTTGCCGTCCGGCGGCGCCGGGTCGAGCTTGAAGTCGCTCGTGTAGACGACGCGACCGACGGGTGTGTCGATGGCCAAAGCCACCGCGTCCGGGATCGAATGGCACACCGCGATCGTCTCCACGCGGAAGGGACCGAGCTGCACCGAATCCCCGACCCTCACCTCGCGCAGGTCAGATTCGCGAAGAATGCGGTGCTCCCGGAGCTTTGGCTTGAGGAGGCCGAGAGTCAGCCGGGTGCCGTAGACGGGCACGTTGATCTTCTTCAGCGCGAAGGGCAGGCCGCCGATGTGATCCTCGTGGCCATGGGTGAGAAAGATGCCGACCACCTCGCGGTCGCGCTGCAGCAAGTACGAGATGTCGGGAAGGACGAGGTCGATGCCAGGCATGTCCTCCTGCGGGAACATCAGGCCAGCGTCGACGACGACGATTTTGTTCTCCCACTCGAGGGCCCACATGTTGATGCCCACTTCGCCGAGGCCGCCCAGCGGCAGGTACCTGAGGCGACCTGAAGTCACAAAAGACGTAGCTGCTCGGACTCCGGCTTCGGAACCGTGATCGGAACCGGTGGAGGGGGCGGCGCCAGAAGTTGGTCGAGGTAACGCTTGAGCGCGTCGAAGTCATGCTCCAGGTCGGCCACGAGCGAACCGTTGTGCAGCGCCGCGGCCGGGTGGTAGAGCGGCACGTACGCGATCTCTCCGCGCTTGATCAGGCTGCCGTGGATCCGCGAGATCGAGCCCTGGCCTGGCATCAGGCGCTCGAGAGCGTGGCGGCCGAGGATAAGCACGACCTTGGGCTTGACGAGCGAGAGCTGCTGCTTCAGGTAGGGCGAGCATGCCTCGACCTCGTTTGCCATCGGGTCGCGGTTCATCGGCGGCCGGCACTTGAGCACGTTGGTGATGTAGACGTCGGCGCGGCTCAGGGAGATCCGCGCGAGCAGAGTGTCGAGCAGCTTCCCGGCGGCGCCTACGAAAGGTTCACCCTGGCGGTCTTCGTTGAAACCCGGCGCCTCGCCCACGATCATCACGTCCGCCGGACACGGCCCGACGCCAGGCACCGCCTGCGTGCGAGTCGCATGCAGCCCGCAGTTCTTGCATGACCTGATGGTTTCGTGGAGCTGGACGAGCTCGGAAGCAGCGCTAAGCGACTTTGACTCCAGGTTTGGCGAAGGTGATGAACTCGCGCGCGTCGCGAATCGTTTTCAGAACCGACTTGAGCTGGTCGTCGGTCAGCGGCACCAGCGGTAGGCGGAACGGCCCGGCGTTGAAGCCCATCGCGTTCAAGACGGACTTGATCGGCACCGGGTTCGCGGCCGTGGTCATCAGCACTTTGATCACCGGCAGCAAACCATGGTGAATGTTCCGCGCGGTGTCGTTGTCGCCCTTGCGATGCGCCTCGATGAGCCTTGCCATCGAGCGTCCCGCGATGTGCGAAACCACGCAGATCACGCCGTGGCCACCAACGGCCAGGATCGGTAGAGTCCAGCTGTCGTCCCCGCTCCAGACCTTGAAACGGTCGGGTTTTCCGGCGCAGACGAGGCCGATCTGGTCGAGGTCGCCGCTGGCTTCCTTGACCCCGATGATCCCCGGTAGCTCGGCGCAGCGCAGCGTGGTGGCCGCCGTCATGTTGATCGCGGTCCGGCCCTGGATGTTGTACATGATCGTCGGCCCGACCTCGGAGATCGCCTTGAAGTGCTGGTACATGCCTTCCTGCGGCGGCTTGTTGTAGTAGGGCACGACGGCGAGCAGTGCGTCCGCGCCCGCCTTCATAGCCAGCTCCGAGAGCTCCACCGAGTGGTGCGTATCGTTGCTCCCGGTTCCGACGACGACGTTCTTGCCGGGGATCGCGTCCCTGACCGCTCGCAGGAGCTCGATCTTCTCGGCGTCGCTCAGGCTCGGTGACTCGCCCGTGGTGCCCGACACGACGACGCCGTCGGATCCGTCGGCGACGAGCATGACGGCCAGGCTGGCCGCGGCCTCGTAATCGACCGAGCCACTGGCTTTGAACGGCGTGACCATCGCGGTCAGCAGGGTTCCGATTTCCTTTGTCATTCTTTTACTGCTCCTAGTGCTCCGATCTCGATCGCCTGCTCGGCGATCTGTACCGCGTTGAGGGCGGCGCCTTTGCGCAGGTTGTCGGACACGATCCACAGCAGCAGGCCGTGCCTGGTCGAAGCGTCTTCGCGAATCCGGCCGACGTAGACCTCGTCCTTGCCGGCCACGTCGTGGGGAGTCGGGTACAGCTTGGTGTGTGGATCGTCCTGGACGATGACGCCAGGTGAGGCGCCGAGCAGGGTGCGCGCGTCGTCGGCGCTGATCTTGTCCTTCGTTTCGACAAAGACGGACTCGCCGTGGCCGACCGGCACGGGCACGCGCACGCAGGTTGCGGCGATCCGCAGCTCAGGTTCGTGAAGGATCTTGCGTGTCTCGTTGACGATCTTCACTTCCTCTTCGTTGTAGCCACCAGCCTCGGGATGCCATCCACCCGGCACGACGTTGTAGGCGAGCTGGTAGGGATACGCAGCCGCCTGCGGCTCCGCGCCTTCGGCGATTGCCTTGGTTTGCTCCTCCAGCTCGTCGACCAGGAGCCGACCGGCGCCCGACGCGGACTGATAGGTGGACACCAACACACGCTCCAGGCCCACTTTCTTCTTCAACGGATTCAGGATCACGGTCAGAGGAATCGCGCAGCAGTTGGGGTTGGCGATGATGCCCTCGTTTTCAGAGATATCGCTACCGTTCACCTCGGGCACCACAAGCGGCACGTTCTCTTTCATGCGCCAGGCGGAGCTGTTGTCGATCACCAGCGCGCCGGACTCCGCCGCCACCGGACCGTACATGAGCGCGATATCACCGCTGGCGGCGAACAGCGCGAGGTCGATGCCCTTGAACGCGGACTCGGTGAGCTCTTCGACCTCGATCGAGCTGCCGTCATAGGGAACGGTCAAACCTTTCGAACGCTCCGAGGCGAGAGCGATGATGCGGTCGCTCGGAAAGCTGCGCTGCGAGAGGACGCGCAGCATCTCGTTTCCGACCATCCCGGTCGCACCTACGACAGCAACGTTTAATCGCTTGGAGGTGGGCACGCGGTCAGTTTACCTAAGGTCTAATAATTCGTCGAGGCCTCGGTAGAACCTCGACTCGGCGGTCACTTTGCGGATCGCGAGGAGTACTCCCGGGACGTAGGCCTCTCGGCTCGTGGTGCGGTGGGCGATCGTCAACGTCTGGCCGGGTAGTCCGAAGATCACCTCCTGGTCAGCCACGAAACCAGGCAGGCGCACGCTGTGGACCGCCACGTTGCCCTCCTCCCCACCTCGCGTGCCGGCGAGCGTTTCCTTCTCGGCCCTCTTGTGCGTGAACGGTTTGTCCTTGCGTCGTGCCGCGAGCCGCCGCGCTGTCGAGAGCGCGGTGCCCGAAGGCGCGTCGAGCTTCCCGGCGTGATGCAGCTCGATGATCTCCGCGGCGTCGAAGTGCGGGGCCGCGATGTCCGCCAGGTGCATCATGAGCACGGCACCGACGGCAAAGTTCGGCGCCACGATGCCGCCGACTCCCTTGGCCTTGCACGCTGTCTCCAGCTTGTCGACGTCGGTCGCGCTGAGCCCTGTTGTGCCGACGATCGGTGAAGCGCCCGCGGCCACCGCTGCGAGCGCATTGTGCAGCGCCTCGGAAGGACGGGTGAAATCGACCAGCGCGCGTGGCCGCTTCTCGTGCAAGAACTCGGCCAGGTCGTCGCCGCGGCCGATCCCGCCGACGTACTCGATATCCGGCTCGCCTTGCAGCCCCATGGCGAGCACGGACCCGACCTTGCCGCGGTGTCCGGCCACGGCGACTCGGATCGTCACCTGCCCGCTCTCAGTCGCGGCGTGGGCGCCGGTCTCTGCCTCCACCGTTGCGGCCGCCACGATCCCGTCCACCGAATCCACCCTCTCGCGAAGGCGCCGGCGACGCGAGCGCGGCCGCCATCACCTCGGGGTTGATGCTTTCGTGGATCGGCTCACCTCTGGCCGTCAGCTCCTCGATCGCCGCCTGGCGGCTCAGGTTGAGCCGGCCCTGGCTGTCGATCTCGACCGCCTTGACCACGATCTCGTCGCCGATGTTGCACACCTCCTCAACCCGCTCGACGCGGTGGCCGGTGAGCTTGGAGATGTGAACCAGGCCGTCCTGGCCGGGCAGCACCTCAACGAAGGCGCCGAATGGCATGATGCGCACGACCTTGCCCTGGTAGATCTTGCCGACCTCGACCTCGTCGGTCAGGCTCTTGATCCAGTCGATCGCCTTCTGGCCCGCGACCTGGTCGACCGCCGCGATGAATACGCGCCCGTCGTCCTCGACATCGATCTGTGCGCCGGTCTCTTCGGTGATCTTGCGGATCGTCTTTCCTCCGGGGCCGATCACGTCGCGGATCTTGTCGGGGTTGATCAGGATCGTGGTGATGCGGGGCGCGTAGGTGCTCATCTCGGTCCGCGGCTTCGGCAGGACCGCAAGCATCTTGTCGAGCACGAACAACCGCGCCTCACGAGCCTGCTCCAGCGCCTGGGCCATGATCTCGTGGGTCAGGCCCTTGATCTTGATGTCCATCTGGAGGGCCGTGATGCCGTCCCGCGTGCCGGCCACCTTGAAGTCCATGTCGCCCAGCGCGTCCTCGACGCCCTGGATGTCGGTGAGGACGGCGAACTTGCCCTCGCGGGTCACCAGGCCCATCGCGATGCCGGCCACAGGTGCCTTGATCGGCACGCCGGCGTCCATGAGCGCAAGGGTGGAACCGCAAACCGAGGCCATCGAGGTCGAGCCGTTGGAGCTGAGGATCTCGGAGACCATGCGGATCGTGTAGGGCCAGTCCTCGATCGGCGGGATCACGGCCAGCAGCGCCCGCTCCGCGAGCGCTCCGTGCCCGATCTCGCGCCGGCCGGGGCCGCGCAGGGGACGCGCCTCGCCCACCGAGAAGGGTGGGAAGTTGTAGTGGTGCAGGTAGCGCTTGAACTCTTCGGTGGTCAGCCCGTCGAGCTTCTGCTGGTCGGACATGGAACCGAGGGTTGCGATGGTGAGCGCCTGCGTCTGGCCGCGGGTGAAAAGCCCAGAGCCATGCGTCCGTGGCAGCACGCCGACCTCGACGGTGATCGCGCGCACGTCCTTGAGGCCACGACCGTCGACGCGCACGCCCTCTTCGACGATGCGCTGCCGGACGCGGTCTTTCACCGCTTTGTCGAAGAGCTTGCCGATGATGTCGGCGTGCTCGGGGAAACGCTCGCCCAGCTCGATGATCGTCTTGGTGCGGAGATCGTCCACGGCGTTCTCGCGGCTCTCCTTGTCCGCGCTGTACATGACCTGGTCGAGGCGCAGGGCGAGGTATTCACCCACGATCTCGACCATCTGCTCGGGGTAGCTGGAGGAGATCCACTCGCGCTTTTCGATCCCGACCTGCTGCTGCAGCTCGAGCTGGGCAGCGCAGATCCGCTTGATCTCCTGGTGCGCCAACGCCAGCGCGTCGAGCACCACCTGCTCGCTTACGCCCCTTGCGCCCGCCTCGACCATGAGGATGGCATCGGCCGTCCCGGCGACCACGAGGTCGAGGTCGGAATCGCCTATCTGCGACATCGGCGGGTTAACGACGACCTCGCGGTTGATGTAGCCCATGCGCACCGCTCCGACCGGGCCCTGGAACGGTATGTCGGAGATCATGAGGGCGCTGGAACCGCCGTTGATGCTGAGGATCGTCGGATCGTTCTCCTGGTCGACCGACAGCACGGTCGAGATGACCTGCACGTCGAGGCGAAAGCCCTCCGGAAACAGCGGGCGCAGAGGACGGTCGGTGAGCCGCGAGGCGAGGATGGCCTGCTCGCTGGGCCGTCCTTCGCGGCGCATGAACGCGCCGGGGATCTTGCCGGCGGCGTACAGCTTCTCTTCGTAATCGCACGTGAGCGGGAAGAAGTCGATCCCCTCCCGCGGCTCCTTCGACATCACGGCCGTGCTCAGCACGACGGTGTCGCCCTGCCGGATGACCACAGCGCCGTTGGCCTGCTCGGCCACCCGCCCGGTCTCCATCGAAAGTCGCCGTCCGGCGACGTCTACGTTTTTCGTGACTGTTGCCACGCCAAATACCTCCAAGAATGTGGGAGGAACCCGGCGGTGCGACTCTGGGTCAGATTCCTAGCAGCTGCCTCTTAGGGGCGAGTCCCTGAGCGAGAGCTTCTAAGAGCTGACCCGCGCTACCGTGCTGGGTCCTCCCGATTGATTTGATCGGGCGCCCTGCGCGCCCGGCCGGCTTGTTTATCTCCTGATCCCGAGCTTGGCGACGAGGGCGCGGTAGCGCTCGACGTCGGTGTCCCTCAGGTAGTTGAGCAGTCGCCGTTGCTTGCCGACCAGGAGAAGGAGGCCGCGGCGCGAGTGATGGTCCTTGGCGTGCGTCTTCAGGTGCTCGGTGAGCTCCCGGATACGTGCGGTGGAGAGCGCAATTTGAACCTCGGGGGAACCCGTGTCCTTGTCTGCGCGTCTGTGTTCCGCGATCAGCTTGCCTTTGACTTGGTTCTCTGCTGCCAAACTCGACTGGCAAGTATACGGGGCGACTGCTAGCGGCTGTATTCGACCGATCCGTCCGAACGCGGATCGGCCCCGCCTCGCCACGCTTTCGGGCCATCGATCACGATCGCGTGGGCGTGCCCGAGGGAATGGTGCCTGGCAGGCATGAGCTTCACCCTTTTGTCCGCGCGAGCCATCGCGGCCGCACCCGGGTAGTCGGCTTCGACGGCCAGAGTCTCACCGTCGACGAGCACCGCCATCCGCGGCCGGGCGACCGCCTCCGCCGGCTCGAGACCGTCGTTGACCAGGTTGCGGAGGACCTGGACCTGCAGCTGCGGCTGACGCTCTCCTCCCATCGTCCCGAAAGCGGCCCAAGGCCGTCCTCCGCGGGCGACCATAGCCGGTATCAGTGTGTGCATGGTTCGTTTCTTGGGCTCGAGCCGATTGACGTGTTCGGGATCCAGCTTGAAGTAGGCGCCTCGGTTCTGGAGGAGCATGCCTGTGCCCTCGGCGACGATGCCCGAGCCGAAGTCATAGGCGACGCTCTGGATCAGCGAGACCAGGTTGCCGTGCTCGTCCGCTGCGCAGAGGTAGACGGTGTCCCCAGCCCTCGGCGTGACATCGACCGGGCGGGCCAGATCATGGTTTGGGTCCAGGAAGACCTCAGCTGGTGCGACCGAAAATCCAGGATCGGTGATGTACCGGTCACGCAGCGCATAGCTCGCGTCGCGCGCGGATCGGAAGTCCTGGCCGGCCTCGAGTCTCAGCGCCATCGACGCGGCGACCAAGCCAACGGTTGGCGGCGGCAGCTCGTACACAACGAGGTCGCGGTACGTAAACCCGATTGGATCGACCCACTGTGAACGATGCGTGGCGAGATCTTGGCGCGTCACCAGCCCATCGCGGCGCTTGATCGCCGCGGCGATCGCGGTCGCAATCTCCCCACGGTAAAAGCCGTTGATCCCGTTCCTCTCGATCTCGCGCAGAGTCGAGGCAAGGTCTGGATTGCGCAGCAGCATCCCTCGCTCCATCGGGGGGTAAAGCGCATAAGCGTGCGGCTCCTTGAGCAGCAGGCCCGCGGCGCGCGCGAGGTGCTCGGAGAGATCCTTCGAGATGACGTAGCCGTCCCGGGCGAGATCGGCCGCCGGCTCGATGACCGGGCCAAGCCCGACGCTGCCGAATCGCTCGAGCAGCCTGCCCCACGCCTCGATGGTGCCGGGCACCGTCACGCTCAGCACGCCGCGGGCGGGCATCTCATCGAAGCCGCGGGAGTGGACTGCGTCGATCGTCGCCAACTCGCCCGACCGGCCCGCGCCGATCAGCCCGACCGGCGACGCTGCGCCCGCGGGCCAGACGATCGCCATCAAGTCGCCGCCGATCGAGGTCATGTGGGGATAGACCACGCAGAGGACGGCGTCGGCCGCGATCGCGGCGTCGATCGCGTTCCCGCCATCGCGCAACACCTGCGCCCCAACTTCGCTGGCCAGATGGTGCGGGGTGGCGATCACCCCGCTGGTCATCGCGGCGTTATGAAGTCGATCGCTCCCGGCTGAATCTCGAAGAGAGCAGGCAGAAAGCCGACCGCCTCGCCGTCGACGTCGATGCGGACTTTCTCCGGCGATGTCACCGAGACCCGCTTGCCGTACATGAGCTCCATTTTGGGGTTCGACTGATCGAGATGCTTGCCGCTCCGGATGTCGTTCATGCCCCGCATGGTCTCGATCTTGCTGGCGTTCTTGATCAGGATCACGTCGAACACCCCGTCGGTCGGCGAGGCGGACGGCGCCATCTGCATCCCTCCGCCGAAGAACTGGCAGTTCGCGACCACGACCTGCTGCGCCTTCTTGAGCTGGTGGGTGGTGCCGTCGATGTCGACCGTCATGGGTTTGTTCTTGAAGCTGAGCAATGCGCGCAATCCGGCAACCGTGTACGTCGCGCTGCCGAAGCGCTTGGTCCCATTGCCGACGATGAAGACGACATCACCGCCAAGCCCGGCGTCGGCGATGTTGATGAAATGACGCACCGCAGTCGAGCCGTCCGCGGTCTGGTAGGTGACGCATCCGGCGTCCAGCTTGCGGACCATGCCGCTGCGCAAGATCTCAACTGCCTGTTTCGTATCTGTTGGAATTCGAAGCGTGCGGCGGAAGTCTCCCCCGGTGCCAAGCGGGACCATCGCCAGCCTGCTGGTCGTGGGAATCGGCGCCCCGTTGTTGAAGAATCCATTGACGACCTCGTTCAGCGTCCCATCGCCGCCCACCGCCACGATCACGGGGCGGGATTCGCGCACAGCGCGCTGCGCGATCTCTGTTGCCTCGAGCGGTCGTGTCGTCATCGCGACCTCGTACGGCAATCCGCTCGAGGGCAACCACGACTCGACGCCGGCCCACTCCCGGCCCGCCTTGCCAGCGCCGGACGCCGGGTTGACGATGAAGAGAATCGGCGCGCCGGCCTGGCCGCCTATCGTGGGCCTCCCACCGCGCGCGGATTCATGATGCCCCCGGGATCAAGTCCTTCCTTCACCGCTCGCCACACGCGCATCCATCCTCCCATCTCGTCCGCGACCCACCGTGCGCGAGCCTGGCCCACACCATGGTGGTGGCTGATCGTCGCGCCAAGCTCCAGGGCCGCGCTCATCGCTCCTTCCCAGGCGCGGCCGTAGGCCGCGCGAGCTTCCGCTTCCGTACCCGAGGAGCCTGCAAACGAGAAATACGCGCAGCAGCCCTGCTGGTAGGCATGACTGAAATGGCATAACGCCAGGCCACCAACTCCTATTGCGGACCTGACCCTGGAGTAAAGCTCGGGCAGCACGGTCCAGCTCGCGGCGAGCTCCACCGTGTCGAGGTAGGAACCGGGCGGTTCGAGGAATGCCTTCATCCGTTCGGCCGAGAGGTCGAACCGGTGACTGAGCCAGCGCTGCCATGGCTCCTCGCCCAGACCGCGAGCCTCGGCGGCTAGCTTCTTCACGGCCGCGGCCTCCGCCTCGGCGATCTCGCGACCGCCCGCGGTGGCCGCCACCAGGAGGCACTCTCCAGACTTGAGGTCGTAGCCGTTGAACACCGTGTCCTCCGGGTCATAGAGCCGCATCACCAGCGGCCGGATGCCGGATTGCATGACCGCCCGCATGGATTCGAGGCCGGCGCCCAGCCCGGGAAATGCGTACCCGCGCCCCACTGTCCACTCCGGTAACCGATGGACCCGAAGGACGGCGCCGAGCACGACCCCGAGCCCGCCTTCGCCGCCGACGAACAGCTGGTGCAGGGCGGGGCCGACGGCCGATCGTGGGCCTGGTCGCGGCGCCGCGAACGTTCCGTCCGCGAGCACCACCGAGAGGCCGATGACCATGTCCTCGATGCTGCCGTAACGGCTCGACTCCTGGCCCGAGGAGCGCGTCGCGATCAGCCCGCCGATGGTCGTGCCCGGAAGCGAGCTCGGGTAGTGACCCAGCGTCAAGCCGCGCGCGTTGAGCTGCTCCTCGAGGGCGTAGCCGTTGACACCCGCCTCGCAGCTGCAAACCAGGTTGGTCTCGTCGATCTCGGCAACACGGTCGAAGGCGGACATGTCGAGCACGATCTCGCCCGCCGCCGGCGACAGGGCGCCGCAAACGCCGCTTCCACCACCCATCGGCGAGACCGCGACGTTGTTCGCGCCCGCCCAGCGGAGGACCGCAGCGACCTGGTCACGACCTGCCGGCCGCGCAACCAGGACCTTCGGGGGCGCCTTGCCTTCGCGTTCCGCCATGATCGCGACCGGCCACATGTCGCGCACGGGCCGCTCGTCCACAGCCGCAGGCCCGACGATCTTCTCGAGCTCGGTCCTCATCCCTCTTGCTTGGCCGCGAACCGACCCGCGAGCCAGCCGGTGAGGATCGGAACGCCGAAACCGCACGGCCCGCTGTAGTCGTAACCGCCGAGGACTGCGCCCGCGGCGTAGAGATTGACATACGGCACCGAGCCGTCCTCGAGCAGTGGATGCAGGTGCTTGTCGGTCATGACCCCAAGCTTCATCTCCTCGCCGGGATCGAGATATTTGAGGTGATGCAGCCGCACGCCGAGTGCCGCCGCGGGCGTTCCGTCGTAAAAGACGCCAAGCCCGAGCAGCGGTTCGGTGGTTGTGCGTCCCGCACGCAAGCCGCCGCCGATATGGCGGCCGGTCGCCAGGACGAAGGCGTCGGCGTGAAGCGTGCGCCCGGCAGCCCGCGCTGCCGTGACCCGACCGCGCGCGGCCTCCAGCGATGTGACCTCCGCGGTCACGACGCCGAGCGCGATGGCTTGCTGCAGTCGCCAGCCGTGGGGCGAGGGAGGCGAGGCCAGCAGCTCGAAGCCGTCCTCGGGAAGGGCGATGAACCCCGGCGGGTACGCGATGGCCGCCCCACGCGCCCGAGGTGCAGGCGCGCGGCGCCCATAGAGGTCCGTCAGGGACGCGGCGGTAGGCAGCTCGGGGATGGATATCTCCTCGGCAAACGCTTCGATGCCGTGCAGCTGCTTTAGCGCTTGCGCTGTGGTGGCCGCATCATAGTCGCCGACCTGCGGCACGCCGATGACCGCGACTCGTTTCCCGCTCAATGCTCCGAGCTCGCCGCGGGCCACCGTGTCTGGAACGACGTTCGCCGGGCGAGCGAGGCCATGGATGTCCGCGTACAGGCCGCGGCTGCGCCACGTCCCCTCGAACTTCAAACCCTCCTTGCTGAGCGCCAGTTGCAGCGTCGAGATTGCGGTGTCGAGCTCGGTTGCGAGCCCGACCGGACCCATGCCCAGCCGCGCGAGAGGATGGTGCGGCGAGCGCAGGACCTCTTCGAGGTCGTCGATGATCTCCATGCCTCCCGCGTACAGGGCGGTCGCGCCGGGTGCGCGGGCGACGACCGTCACGTCCGCGCCGTCGCGGCGCGCTGCGAGGGCGGCGGTGTAGCCCGCGATGCCGCCGCCGACGACACATACCCGGGTCAACGATCGACGATCCGGCGGGTGTCCGCGACGTCGCGCTTCAACTGCTGGACGAGGTCGTCGGGGGTCGGAAACTTGATGTCCGGGTGCAGGTAGCGGACGAAGTGCAGCTCGAGTCGGCGCTGGTAGAGGTCGCCTTCGAAATCGAGCAGAAAAGCCTCGACGCGCAACTGGGTGCCGCCGAAGGTCGGGCGGTAGCCGACAGAAAGCGCCGCGACGAAATTTCCTTCGTCAGCCCGGGCGCGGCCGGCATAGGCGCCAAGCGCGGGCACGAGCTTGTTCGGCTCGATGCCGATGTTGGCGGTCGGAAACCCTAGCCGCCTCCCGACTTTGTCCCCCGCCTCGACAGGCCCGGCCATCGAGAACTCGCGACCGAGCAGGCGGTTGGCCTTGTCGACCTCGCCGGCGGTGACGAGTCTGCGAATCTCGGAGCTGTGCAGCTCATGCCCGTCCACCTCGAATGGCGGCACGACTTCGACCTCATGACCGTGATCGCGCAGCCATGCGGCGCTGCCGGTGCGGCCGCGCCCGAAGGCGAAGTCGAACCCGATCACCCAGCGCCTGAGCCCCATCACCGCGGAGAGCCTGTCGACGAAATCCTGGGGTGACAGTGCTGCAAGCTCGCGGTCGAACCGCAGGACGATCGCGTGGTCGATGCCGGCCTCGGCGACCAGGGCGAGCTTCTCCTGCAGGGTGGTGATGGATGACGGGCAGTTCACGGGGTCGAGCACACAGCGCGGATGAGGCTCGAACGTGATCAAAGCTGATTGCCCGCCGGAGCTTGCGGCGACGGCAGCGGTTCGACCGATCACTTCGAGATGGCCGAGGTGGACGCCGTCGAAGCTGCCGACCGTGAGCGCGACGGGCCCAATGGGTTCCGCCGGCAGCCCTATGTGAACCTTCAGCTCAGCACTTTCTCCGGCACGAACGTCCGGCGCAGCGGGTCGGTGTGACCCAGCGCGATCAGGCGCCCCTCGGCGTCGTGTGCGCGCACAAGCCCAGGTCCGGGCTCGGGAAGCACGCGCACAGCGCGGCCCTGGCGGACCTGCGCCTCCTGCTCGACGTTGAGCCTGACCCGTTCCATCTCGGGCAGTATGACCTCCGCCGGCAGCAGCCGATCTCGCACCGCGTCCGCATCGTCGATCGCATCCGGCGGCACGGCGGTCTCGATCGTCAATGGGCCATACACGGTGCGAGCCAGCCGTCCTAGGTAGCCGCCGACACCCAGCCTCTCCCCCAGGTCACGCGCGATCGAACGAAGGTAGGTTCCGCTCCCGCACCTCACCTCGATGCGCGCCACCGCGCGAGATCCAGGCTTGAAATCGAGAAGCCGCGCAGAGTAGACCTCGACCTCGCGCGCGGCCGGCCTGGTCGCCTCGCCCGCGCGCGCGAGCGCATAAGCACGCTTTCCGCCCAGCTTCACCGCCGAATAGGCGGGCGGATGTTGAAGGATTCGACCGGAAAACTCCGACAGCACGCCCTCGACGTCGTGGGCGCCTACGTCGCTTGGGTCGGCGACCGGCTCTTGCTCTGCCTCGGCGTCGTCGGTGGCAGTGCGGAAACCGAGGTGGATGTCGGCCACATACGTCTTCGGAAGCTTCAGTGCGAACTCGGCGAGCCGAGTCGCCGACTCGAAAAGCACCGGCAGCACTCCGGTCGCCAGGGGATCGAGCGTGCCGGCGTGACCGACCCGGTGAGCGCCAGTGAGGCGCCGCAAGCGGTTGACGACCGAGAACGACGTTTCGCCGGCGCTCTTGTTGACGTTGAGAACGCCAGTCGCGAACCGCGGTCCGTCAGGGCTCGGGTGAGGCGGCAAGGATCGCCTCCTTGGCGGCCGCCAGGACGAACTTGACAGCTTCGTCCATCGACTTTTCGATTTCGGCGCCGGCGGCGCGGATGTGTCCCCCGCCTCCGAATGACGCGCAGAGCGCCGCCGCGTCGACGGCCCCGCGGCTGCGCACGCTGATCTTGGTCAGGTCGCTGGACACCTCCTTGAAGAGGATGGCCAACTCGAGACCCGCGATGCTGTTGAGCGTGTCGATGATGCCTTCGGATTCGGCCATCACGGCGTTTGCCTCTTTGAGCATGCGTCGAGTCACCTTGGCCCACGCCAGCCGTCCATCCATCTCAACCCGCATCGTGGCGAGCGCCAGCCCGCTCAGCTTGAGGGTCGTCTCGGGCCGCATCTTATAGACCTGAGTCGCGATGTGACCGGGATCCGCGCCGAGGCGCGCAAGCCGAGCCGCGTCTTCGAGCGCGCGTGGTGTCGTGTTCTCGTGCCGAAAGCCGCCGGTGTCCGTCAGGAGCGCCACGTAGAGGTTCACAGCGATGGTGGTGGTGATCTTGTAACCGAAGTGGTCGAGCATCTCCATCACCATCTGCCCCACCGCGGACGCGTTGGCGTCGATGACGTTGATGTCGCCAAAGCGCGAGTTGGATGGATGGTGATCGATGTTGACGATCGTCGCGTGCGCCGCGATGCGGCGAACGGCGTTGCCCGAACGTTCGAGGTTGCCGGAGTCGAAGAAGAAGACCAGCTGTGGGTCGACGCCGTGCGGCGGTTCGGCCTGGATCTCTTCGAATCTGGGCAAAAACGCATACATCGGCGGCAAGGGCGGCGGCACCAGCACCCACACGTCCTTGCCTTCGGACCGCAGCGCTTCCGCGAACGCGAGGCTGCAGCCAAGCGTGTCGCCGTCCGCGTCCTTGTGCCCGAAGATTAGGATCTCCTGGTTCGCGTCGATCAGGTCCTTGATCTCGTCGTAGAGGTGCGGCTTGTCGCGCTGGGCGGTAGCTATGGCTTCGGCTCCTCCTCCCCGTTTATGGGGAGGTGGCCAGAGGGTCCGTCCGGCAGCACCTCTTTGAGGAGCTCGGAGATGTGGACGCTGTACTCGATCGACGGGTCGAGCTCGAAGCGCAGCTCGGGAGAGAACTTCAGGTTCTGAAGCCGCCGGCCGAGCTCATGCCTGATCAAGCCCTTGGCCGAGACCAGGCCCTTGATCGAGTCCTTCTGCTCCTCCGAGCTACCGAGCACGGAAACGCGCACGCGCGCCTGGCGCAGGTCTGACGACATGCGAACCGCCGTGATGCTCACGAAACCGATACGAGGGTCTTTGAGATCGCGCCGGATGATGGACATGATCTCTTCGCGCACCTGCTCCCCCACCTGGTCCGCGCGGTAGCTGGTCATCTCGACCTCCCGCATTAGCAAGGCGACACGCCTTGCCTAAATTTCTTCCCGCTCGAGTCGGTACGTCTCCATGGAGTCACCGGGCTGGAAGTCTTCCCAGCCCTCGAGCCCGATGCCGCATTCCTGTCCGGCCGGCATCTCGCGCACGTCCTCCTTGAAGTGCTTCAGGGAGGTGATGCGGCCCTCGAAGACCTGCTCTCTGCCCCGGAAAAGCTTGACCCAGCCGCCACGGCTGACCTTGCCCTCCACCACGCGGCTTCCGGCGATGATGCCGATCCGCGGAATCTTGATCGGGGTGATGACCTCGACGCGGCCCTCCCGAATCTGACGATAGGTCGGCTCGCGCAAGCCCTTGGCTGCGCGTTCGACGTCTTCGGTGAGCTTGTAGATCACGTCGTAGTAGCGAACCTCGACCTTGGCCCGCTCCGCGGCGGCCGTGCTCGCGGGCGTCGCCTTCAGGTTGAAGCAAACGATGATGGCGCTGGAGACGCCGGCGAGCAGGAGGTCTGAGTCGCTGACGGCGCCCACGCCCTGGCCGACGATCTTGATCGCGACCACGGGGTCCTCGATCTTCTGCAGCGCGGCCAGCACGGCCTCGAGCGTGCCCTGGGCGTCGGCTTTGACGACCAGGCTGAGCTCTTTGACCTCTCCTTCTTTGGCCCGGCGCGCCAGGTCTTCGAGGGTGATCCGAGGAGTGACGTCACGCGCCGCTTCCTGCGCGCGCTTCTCGATCAGCTTGGTCAGTGCGATCTGGCGAGCGGCCTTTTCCGACCCGACCACCTGGAAGATGTCGCCAGCCTGCGCGACTTCGTTCATGCCAGAGACCACCACCGGCGTCGCCGGTGGGGCCTCGGTCACGCTTCGGCCGCGGTCGTCGGCAAGCGCGCGCACGCGGCCGTAGATGTGCCCACACACGAAATCGTCGCCGACCTTCAGCGTGCCGGCCTGCACCAGGACCGTCGCCACGGGACCGCGCCCGCGCTCGAGATGGGCGTCGACGATGGTGCCGATCGCGTTGCGGTTGGGGTTCGCTTTGAGCTCGAGGATGTCGGAGGACAGCACGATCGTGGTCAGCAGGTCATCGATGCCCTTGCCCGTCCTTGCGCTCAGGTGCACGCACTCGTGCTCGCCGCCGTAGTGGCGCGTGACAATCCCCTGTTCCGCAAGCTGTTGGTGGACGCGGTCGACGTTGGCGTTGTCCTTGTCGACCTTGTTAATCGCGACGATGATCGGCACCTTGGCCGCTCGTGCGTGGTGGATCGCCTCGACCGTTTGCGGCATCACGCCGTCGTCCGCCGCCACGACCAGGACCACGAGGTCCGTGACCTGAGCACCGCGGGCGCGCATGGCGGTGAAGGCTTCGTGACCCGGGGTGTCGATGAACACCACGGGATGTTGGTCTGCGGTCTCGATCTTGTATGCGCCGATCCGCTGCGTGATGCCTCCCGCCTCCCCCGCCGCCACACGCGTCTGGCGGATCGCGTCCAGGATCGAGGTCTTGCCATGGTCGACATGGCCCAGGACGGTCACGATCGGCGGTCGCGGCTTGAGCTTGGCAGGGTCTTCGTTGGCGAGCGAGAAGAGCTCCTCGCGCGAGGTCGTGACGACGTCGCCCTCGCCCTCGGCCGACTCGACCGCGACCACGTCCTCGCTGGCGACCGGCTCGACCGTGAACCCGAACTCGTCGGCCACGATCTCCGCGGTGGCAAAGTCGATGACCTGGTTGATGGTGGCCAGGATCTTGGAAGCCATCAGCTTCTTGATGACCTCGACCGGGCTCACGCCGAGCTTCTCCGCCAGGTCCTTGACCGACAGCGTCGGCGGAAGGGTGATCCGGCGGTCCCCGTTGGTCTCGATCTTGGGCGTGACGGTTGTCGGCTTGAAGGCGGTGCGGGCAGCGTCGATCGCGCCAGGCGCCAGGGGCGCCGCGGCGTTGCGGGTCAGCCTCCGCTGCTGGAGGAAGTTGACCAGCTCCTTCTGGCTGATGCCAAGTTCGCGCGCAAGCTCGTGTGCTTTCATGCCGGAACTACTGATTATGCCGCCCAAGGTGAATTCGAAACCTTGACCCTATCCCGGCTCCCATCGGGGAGAGGGCTAGGGCGAGGGGCTTAAGCTCGCATCCGGCTTCAGCTCAGACCACACCTCAGGGCTGACCGGTGCCCTCAACGCGCGCTCCAGCGAGCGTTTCTTGCGTGCTGTTTCGATGCATTCCGCCGCGGCGTGCAGGTAGGCACCGCGGCCGGGCAAACGGCCTGTCCTGTCCGCGGCGACCGACCCATCGGAGCGGCGCACAAAGCGAATCAACTCCGCTTTCCCGGCCTCCTGCCGGCAGGCGACGCACGTCCGGATGGGCGGGCCGCCGCTCCGCTGCACCTCCCGATTAATGCGGAGGAGTCTCCTCTTCAACAGGATCGCTGGCTTTGATGTCGATCCGCAGGCCTGTCAGCTTGGCCCCGAGGCGGGCGTTCTGGCCGTCCCGGCCGATCGCCAGCGAGAGCTGATTCTTCGGCACGAGCACCGTGGCCGTGCGGGTGATCCGGTCGATCGTCACCCTGTCAGCCTTGGCAGGGCCCAAGGCAGCGGCCACGAAAGCTTCCGGGTCCTCCGACCAGGGGACGATGTCGACGTGCTCGTTGGCCAGCTCGCTCAGGATGGCTCGGTGCCTCACGCCCTTCGGTCCGACGCAGGCGCCGACCGGATCCAGACCTGGCTCGCTCGAAGAGACCGCGATCTTCGTCCGCAGACCCGGCTCGCGCGCGATCGCCCGAATCTGGACCGCGCCGGCCTTGATCTCGGGCACCTCGGCCTCGAGCAGGCGATGAACAAATGCCCGTGCGCCGCGCGACACGCGCACCTGGGCCTGCTTGCGGTTGTGCTGCGGCTCGAGCATCACGACCAACACCGGGCGCCCGGGATGGAGCTGCTCGCCGGGGATCTGCTCCTCGGGCGGCATCACGCCCTCCGCCCGCCCGAGGTCGATGTACACGATCCCCGACTCGATGCGGTCGACGATGCCGCTGGCGAGCTCGCCTTTGTGCTCCGCGACATCGCGCAGGACCTTGTCGCGTTCCAGGTCGTGGATGTGGCGCAGCACGGCGTGCTTGGCGGTCTGCGCCGCCATCCGTTTGAAGTCTTCGGACGGGAGCTCGGCTGTGACCACGCTGCCGTCGCGATGCACGACACGGCTCTGGACATCCAGGGCGCCGGTCGAGGTGTCGAGCTTCACCGTCACCTCACCGTCCGGATTGAAGGCGCGCTTGTAGGCGACCGCGAGCGCGCCCTCCACGGTGTGCAGCATCTCCTCGAAGGGGATGCCGAGCTCGGCGCAAAGCGCGGTCAGCGCTTCGGCCAGGCCTTCGGTAGACGGCTCAGATTGCGACCGCGAGCCTGGCCGCGACAACGTCTTCCCACGCAATGTGAATGATCACCGGCGCGCGTCCGCGCGCTCCGGGCGCCTGTACAGCGATGCCCGCTCCATCGACCGCGACGAGCTGACCCTCGACCACGGTCTCCGTGTCACCGCCGCGATAGCGAACGTTGACCCGCTTGCCGTTGAACCGCTCGTAGTCGTGATGGTTGCGCAGGGGACGCTCCGCCCCGGGCGAAGAGACCTCGAGGTCGTATGAGCCTTCGATCAATTTGGAATGATCGATCAGCGGGCCTGCAACCTTGCTCACGCGCTCGCAGTCCTCGATCGTGATCGGCTCGTTACGGTCGATGGAGATGCGAAGCGTTCGTCCGGACTGACCCGACTGGTCGAGCGCGTACAGCTCGTAACCCATGTGGTTGAGCGTCGGCTCGAGCAGCGCTTTGATCGACGATATGGGCCAGGTCGGCATGTCCGGTTTCTGCGCATAACCCTACCGCAGGGGCTGCAATCTCCGCCAGACGACCAGCAGCGGCGCTGCGTTGAAGATCGAGCTGTAGGTCCCGGAGACGATGCCGATCATGAGCGCGAGAGCGAGGCCTTGCAGCGTTGTCCCGCCGGCGATGAGGATCGCCGCCAAGACCAGGACGACGGTGAAGCTCGTGATGATCGACCGGGCGGCGGTCTGCATGATGCTGAGATTGACCACCTGATCAAAGGAAAGACGCTGGCTCACCCGGAGGTTCTCACGGATCCGGTCGAAGACGACGATCGTGTCGTGGACGGAAAAGCCGACGACGGTCAGCACGGCCGTGACGAAGAATGCGTCGATCTCCCCGATGCGTAGGTCGAACACCTTGCCGAGGATGGAGAAGATGCCCGTCAGGATGAACACATCGTGCAGCAGCGCGGCCAGCGCGGAGCCGCCAAACTGAAATCCGGCGCGCCAGCCTCCCGGCACGTTGCGGAAGCGGACCGCCAGCAGCAAGAGGATCGCGACCGAAGCGAGGACGACGGCGAGCACCGAGAGGGCGATGGTTTCACCCGCGATGGTGCCGCCCACGACCAGGATCTGCTGTACCGACGTGGGTCCGAGCCTGCCCTGCAGGTCGCTCTGCACGCCGGTCACCTGTGCCGGGGACAGCGGCGGGTAGCGAATGATGTAGCCGCCGCCGCCAGTCTGTATCACCGACCCGTTGATGTTCTCGGCGTCGACCGCGCTCTGCACCTGCGCGAGGGAGGGATTGTTGGCGACGTTGACCGTCAGCTCGGTACCTCCAGCGAAGTCGATGCCGAGCGCGAAGTGTCGCGTCGCCATGGAAACGATGCCGGGGATGATGATGATCAGCGAAAGGGCAAAGAACAGGTTGCGCCGGCCGATGATGTTGAGGCGGCGGATCCGCGGCGCGGGCGCCGGGGCCGCGACAGCCTGGGCCGGCTCGGGCTCAGAGGCTCCGTCCGGAACGATGTCGGCGCTCTGTTGCTCCGCCTTGATGTCAGACAGCTCGGACACGGTCCACCCCGAGCAAGCCCGGGCGCCGGAAACCGCTGCCCGCAAGCACGATCGCGAGGAGGTTGTGGGTCACGACGATGGATGAGACGAGGCTTGCGAAAACACCGATCGCGAGTGTGATCGCAAATCCCTTGACCGCCGCCGGCCCGACGAAGCCGAGGATGATGCAAGTGATGATCGTCGATGTGTTCGAGTCACGGATGGCGGGCCACGCCCGCCTCACGGCCGCATCCACCGCGGCCGCGATGGTCCGACCTGCTCTCACCTCTTCTTTGAACCGTTCGAAGATCAGCACGTTGGCGTCGACGGCCATACCGACCGAGAGGATGAACCCGGTGATACCCGCAAGCGTGAGGGTCACCGGCACGAGCTTGAACACAGCCAGCACCGCTCCCGCGTAGAACAGCAGCGCGAGGCTCGCCAGCAGGCCAGGAATGCGGTAGTAGACGATCATGAACACGACGACGATCGCCAGGCCGAGGAGGCCGGCCGCGATGCTGAGCTTGACCGACTCGGCGCCCAGCGTCGCGCTGACCTGGGTCACGTCGAGCGCCACGAGGTCGACCGGCAGCGAACCCGAGTTGATGCCCGTGGCGAGGTCGGTCGCGCTCTGCTGGGTGAACGAGCCGCTGATCTGAGCCTGGCCGCCGGCGATCTCTTCCCGGGTGATAGGGTCGGTCAGAAACTTGCCACAGATGGTGCCGGGGGCCTGGGCGGCGAGGCACGCTGGGTCGTACGTGGCGCTGACCTTCGCGACGTACGACGAGTCCTCCCAATGGTCGATGTCTGCCTGCGTCAAGTCCAGCCAGATCGTGAGGTGCCGCTCCGCGCAATTCGCGCTCGCGACGGTGGTCGAGTCGCCTGGGCATGCGGCGACGTTGTCGCGGGTGAGCGTGTCGAACTTGGTTGCGCCGGCGGACGTGAACGTGATGTTGACGACCCACGACGTCCCCGTTTGATCGATGGTCGCGGTGGCGTTTGAGATGTCGTCGCCCGTGAGTCCGGTCAGAGCGGGCTTGTACCCCGGCTCGGGCCCTCCCGTGACCTTGACGTCCTTGACCCACTTCGTGTAGACGAGCTTCGACACGGCGCCGATCGTCTTCTGCGCCTGCGCGGCGTTGACGCCCGCCAGGTCGACCGTGATGCGGTCGTTGTTCGTGCCCGCGCCGCGGATCTCGGGTTCGCTGACACCGAGGGAGTTGACGCGCTTGTTGATCACGTCGATGGTCCGTTTCTGGACGTCGGCGCGGCTCTGGCCGGCCGGGAAGTTGGTCAGCTGGTAGTCGATGTGCGTGCCGCCGGCGAGGTCCAGGCCCTTGTGGAAGTAGAGCTGCCAGCCCCCAAAGTTAGGCGGTAGGCCGGCGACGTTCCCCGTCAGGGGCAGCTTGTTGGCGATCCGGTAGACGAAGCCGGCTCCGTCGACGAAGAGCGAGACGATCAGCACGCCGACGACGAAAAGGCGGACGGGCCAGCTGAGAACTAACTGCATGAGCGGCCAATCAGTCTACGGGCGGGCGGTTCATCGCTGCCGGAAAACGAGGTTGAGGACGACCGTGAGCAGCACCGACAGGACGACGCTGGTGGCGATCGGAAGATAGATCGTCACGTTCCCGCTCCGGAAGGTGAGATCTCCAGGCAGATGGAACCTCCCAAACAGCATCAGGCCCCCGCCGATGATGGCGAGCAGCACGCCGAAAACGAGGAACATCCGCCCCACATCAGCCATTTGGTAATTAAACATCCCTACCCTCCCCGGCCTGAAATCGCGGTGTTGGGTGCGGATTTCAGGCCGAAGCGACGATGGCGCCGGGCGGCCTGGGTCTCGTTGGTCCCGGGCCACCCCCCAGTCCGTGCGCAGACCCCGCTTGGCCATGGAAGGACCGCTTTGTGGAGGCACTGCGGGCGCCATCCCCGTGACTTACAGTAGCCGGGTCTGCTCGGTCGCGGAAGCCGGCGGAGCGATTCGCATGTGCCGGTAGGCGAGCTCGGTCGCGACTCGGCCGCGGGCCGTCCGGGCGAGGAAGCCGATCTGGATCAGATAGGGCTCGTGGACATCCTCGATCGTCTCCGGCTCCTCGGACAAGGACGTGGCCAGGGTGTCGAGACCCACCGGCCCGCCCTTGAACTTGACGATCACCGTCTCGAGGAGCTGGCGGTCGAGGGGCTCCAGGCCGAGCTCGTCGATCTCCAGCATCCCGAGCGCGTGACGCGTGATGTCCACCGTCGCCCGGCCGTCGCCACGCACCTGAGCGTAGTCGCGCACACGGCGCAGCAGGCGGTTGGCGATTCGAGGCGTGCCCCGGGCCCTGCGCGCGATCTCTGACACCGCGTCATCGTGGATCTCGATGTCGAGGATGCGCGCCGACCGGCCGACGATCTTCTCTAGCTCGGCCTTGTTATAGAAGTCCAGCCGGTAGACAGCGCCGAAGCGATCGCGCAGCGGACCGCTGAGCAAGCCCTGACGTGTCGTGGCACCAACGCACGTGAAGTGAGGCAGAGGAAGGGTCGCCGCGCTGGCGCCCACGCCCTTGCCGAGCACCGCGTCGAAGCGGAAGTCCTCGAGCGCCGGATACAGCGATTCCTCGACGACGGTGTTGAGGCGATGGATCTCGTCGATGAAGAAGACGTCCCGCGTGGTGAGGTTCAAGAGGATCGAGCCGAGCGCGCCCTGGTGGTCGATCGCGGGGCCGGAGCTGACCTTGATCGCGACGCCGAGCTCGTTGGCGATGATGTGCGCGAGCGTCGTCTTGCCCAGACCCGGAGGCCCGCAGAGGAGGACGTGCTCCACCGGCTCGTCGCGGCGCCGCGCCGCCTCGAGGAGGATGCTGAGGTTTTCCCGGACCTGTTCCTGGCCGACGTATTCGGTGAGGAAGCGCGGCCGCAGGGTCAGGTCGAACTGCTCGTCGTCGGAGCTGGCGTCGAGCACTTTGTCTTTCGTCACTTGCGCCCCAAAGATTTGAGCGCCGCGGCGAGCGCTTCCTGAGTATCGGGCGATGTCTTCCAATCGACCGATTCAAGGCCCACGCGAGCTTCTTGCGAAGAGAAGCCCAGATTCCGCAGCGCGGACTCGACCGCCTTGGGCACGGCACCGTCACCGGCGGCGGCCGCGGCCCGGGGCAAAGCCTCGAGCGCGGCGACGGCGTCGAGTCGCGGCTTCAGCTCGATGATCACCTTCGCCGCCGTCCGCGGTCCGACGCCGCTCGCGCGCCTGATGGGTGCCGCATCCTCGCTCATGATCGCTCGCTTCAAGACCTCAAGGCTCGCCGCGCTCAGGATGTTGAGCCCGACCTTGGGACCGACTCCATCGACCTGGATGAGCATCTCGAAGAGCTCCAGCTCCTCGACCGAAGCGAAGCCGTAGAGGGCGAGCTGGTCCTCGCGGACCTGTGTGTGGATGTGGAGCTCGACGTCACCGCCGGGCGGTGGAAGCTGCTGCCTGGTTTGAGTCGCCACAGCCACGAGATAGCCCACACCGCCCACGTCGAGGACGACGAAATCCGGGCCTGCCCTGCGCACGACGCCGCTGAGGTGCGCGATCAACTCATCGCCGCCCGCGCAAATCGCCGGCTCCGCGAGTGACAGAGAGCGATCGCGATGGCGTCGCGGGCGTGGTCGTCGAGCTTTCCCTCGGGAAGGTTCACCTGGGCCGCGAGCATGCGGCCGATCTGCGACTTGTCCGCGTTGCCGTAGCCCGTGAGGATGACCTTCACCTGGCTCGGCTTGTACTCGAAGACAGGGACGCCGCACTCTTCGAGCACGTTGAGGATCGCGCCGCGCGCCTGCGCCACGCCCACCGCACTTGTTGCATTGCGGCCCATGAAGAGCTCCTCGATCGACGCCTCGGCCGGCGGATGCTCGGAGATGAGCGCGCGAAGGTGGTTGGTGATGGTCAGGAGGCGGGCGCCGTCTCGCCCGGGGATGGTGACGACGGTGCTGCACGCGAGGACGAGGTTCGGCTCGGCGAACAAGGCAAAGCCCGTGCCGGCCAGCCCCGGATCGACCCCGAGGATCAGCCCGTCGCGCTTACCAGGCATTGGTCCATCAGGTTAGAGGCCACGGCCGAGAGCTCCCCAGCGGATCTTCGCTGGGGCGTCTCGTCCGCGACCTACACCTGTGCTGAGACGCGTTCAAGGACGTCGGTTGGGATGTCGAAGTTGGCGTATACCTGCTGGACGTCGTCGTCCTCCTCCAGTGACTCCATCAGCCTGAGCACGGCCGCGGCCTTGTCCTCGCCCACCGCGACCGTTTGCTTGGGCTGCATCGTGATCTCGGCGTTCTCGACGGTGACGCCGAGAGCTTCCACGGCCGCCTTCACCTTCTCGAACGCTGACGGGGGAGTGGTGACCTCGACCGACTTGCCTTCAACCTGCACGTCGTCGGCGCCGGCCTCGATGGCGGCGAGCCCGACCTCCTCCGGATCGTGCTTGCCCGCATTCACGGTGATCACACCCTTGCGCTCGAACATCCAGCCGACGGCGTTGCTCTCAGCCAGGTTTCCACCCTGCTTCGAGAACCTGTGGCGGATCGAAGCCGACGTGCGGTTTCGGTTGTCGGTCAGCGCATCGACCATGACCGCGATTCCCGCCGGGCCGTAGCCCTCGTAGCGCACCTCTTCCAGCTTCTCGCCCGCCAGGTCGCCGGTGCCGCGCTTGATCGCGTTCTGGATGCGGTCGGTCGGCATGTTGATCTCGCGCGCCTTCTGGATGGCGAGGCGGAGGCGGAAGTTGCCGTCAGGATTGGCGCCGCCCTCGCGCGCGGCAATGGTGATCTCGCGGCTGGCGCGGGTGAAGGCCTGGCCGCGCTTGGCGTCGACGATCGCCTTCTTGTGCTTGATACCGGCCCACTTGGAATGGCCCGACATTAATGTCCGGCTCCGAACATGCTTTCGCTCATTCTAATTCGATGTACCGGCGCCGGGCCGACAGCACGTCTCCGGTTTTGGGCGCCGGTGAGTCCAACCCGACTTTCTCCCGGTTGACGCGGACACCACCTTGCTCGAGCAATCGTCTCGCTTCGTTGCGGCTTTTGGCAATCCCCGTGTCGACCAGCAGGCCGACCAGGTCTCCAGATCCGGTGATCCTGTAAGTCTCCTTCTGGTCGGGGATCTCGTGTTGGCGGAACTTGACGTTGAAGTCGTCCTCAGCCCGTTGCGCAGATTCTTCGCCGTGCAGACGCTTGACGAGCTGGCGCGCCAGCGCCGCCTTCGCGTCTCGCGGCTTCATCGCAAGCACCTCGGCCCGCTGCCATGGCTCGAACGCCGAAACCAATCGCAGATAGTCGGCGGTCAAAGAGTCCGGAATGGACATCGTCTTGCCGTAGATCTCCTCCGGCTTTTCTGAGATGCCGATGTAGTTGCCGAGCGACTTGGACATCCGCCTTCCGTCCGGCCCGGTGAGAAGCGGAAAGACAGCGATGTCCTGTGACGGTTGGCCGTATGCCGCCTGTATCTCTCGCCCGAACAGCAGATTGAAGAGTTGGTCCGTCCCGCCGATCTCCACATCCGCCTCGACCGCGACGGAGTCATACGCCTGGCTGAATGGATACAGAATTTCGTGCGCCCCGATGGCGGAGCCGTCCTTGAGCCGCTTCGCGAAATCCTCGCGCTGAAGAACTTGCTGCAGCGTCGCTTTGGCCATCAGGCGAAGAATGTCCGCCGCCGTCATCGCCGCAAGCCACTCGGAGTTGTGCCTCACCTCGATCAGCGTCCGATCGAGAACGAGACCGAGCTGCTCGAAATAGGTTTCGGCGTTGGCCTCCACCTGTTCGCGGGTCAGCATAGGCCGCGTCTCCGAGCGGCCGCTTGGATCGCCGATCAACGCGGTGTAGTCGCCGATGATCACAACGACTGTATGACCTTCGTTCTGGAACGTGCGCAGCGCATCGAGCACCACCAGGTGGCCGATATGAAGATCTGGCGCCGTGGGATCCAGGCCAAGCTTCACGCGCAGCTGGTCGCCGCGCTCGAGGCGCGCGCGCAGGTGATCTTCGACATGGATCTGCACTGCCCGCTCCCGCAGGAGCTCGAACAACTCCTTGCTCAATTCGCGAACTTGAGCTTAGGGGTTGACCGGTCCTGGGCCGAAGTAGACCTGGGGGTCGCCGGGCAGCAGCGGCTGAAAGAGAGCGAGGATGGGCTTGTCGATCGCGTTGACGAGGTTGACCATGAACACTGAGTGGCGCACAGCGTCCCGAACCCCAAGCTGGACCGAGTCGAGCTGGGCCCCGCCGATCGGGTTGGACGCCGCGCCGAGCTCGTAGACCACGACGACCGACAGCAATATCGCCGTGAACAAGCCCAGCGCCGTGCCGAGTGTGCGGTTGAGGACGACCGCCTGAATCTGGATTTGCGAGTGAGCGAGCTGCGTCGCCGCCTCGACGATCAGCAGGACGAAGGCGATGATCCCGAAGAACCCGTAGATGCGCCCATCAGGCACCTCGAAGCTCGAGGTCTGCTGCAGGATCGCGCCCGCCTGTAGGCCCATGTTCGTGGCCGCCCAGAGCGCGACGAACACCGCGACAAGTCCGATGAACCGGCGGATGAGACCGCTGAAGAAGCCGCCCACCCCGTAGGCAATGAGCAGCACGATCGGAAAGATGTCGATCCACGTCAATTCGCGCTTCCCCCGAACGGCACGCCAATGCGTGCAAATTCCGCGCCCGAAATCACTTAGCGGGTGCTCACTCTCGGAACCCCGCGCGGTGTCTTTTCTCCAGCCCCCGTCTGATCTCCGACATCACCTTGTCCACTTCGGCGTCCGTCAGGGTGCGCTCCGGACTTCTGAAAGTCAAGGTGAACGCGATGCTCTTGTGACCTTCGCCAACCTGCGCGCCGCGATACTCGTCGAACGCGCGCGCGTGCTCGAGAAGTTCGCCGCCTGATTCCTTGATCGCGAGCAGCAGCGCCCCGGCCGCGACGATGTCTTCGACCACCACGGCGAGGTCGCGCTCCACCGCCGGAAAGCGCGGCAGCGGTTGCGCGCGAGGGATGCGCGACGCGGCCAGCACCGGCTCGACGTCGATCTCGAACGCCACCAACCTACCCTCGAGCCTCGCGCCGGCTGTGACCGTCGGGTGCAGCTCGCCCAGATAGCCAAGCTGCCGGCCGTCAAGCACGACCGCCGCGCAGCGTCCCGGGTGAAACAGCTGCGCGGCCGCTCGCTGATATGTGCACGTGGGCGCCGAGAGAGCGGCCACACACCCATCGAGGACCGACTTCAGGGCGCGCAACGTCTCAGCACCGGCTTCCGCTGACGCTGCGGCCGATATCACCGCGGCCACGCGGAGCGGCTCCTCCGGCTGCGCGTTCTTCTCGCCGACTCGAGCGAGGAACGCGGCGGCGATCTCATAGACGCGGACATCGATCCGTCCACGGTCTCGATTGAGGGCGACCGCGTCGACGAGCGACGGCAGCAGCGAGGTTCGCAGAGTGTCCATCTCGTCGCTCAATGCGTTGGAGACGGGCATCGCGCGGGCGGCGATGCGCAGCTCTTCGAGCCTGGCTCCGGAAACGAGCGCTGGATTCCACGTCTCCGTGAAGCCGGCCCCGGCGAGAACCTCGCGCACGTCGTCAAGCCGTCGGTCCACGCTCGGCGAGAGTGGCGTCCATGTTTCGTGACGGCGGCCTGGCAGCGTCGGCGGCACGCGGTCGTAGCCGTAGACCCGGCCCACCTCCTCGACAAGGTCCTCTGGGATCGTGACGTCGAGCCGAAATACCGGTGGGAGCACATCCCACTCCCCGTCGCCCATCACCTTGACGTGAAAATTGAGCCGCCTGAGGATCGACTCCGATTCCTCAAGCGGGACGTGCGTGCCCAGGACGTGGTCGATCAGCGCCGGCCGCAAGTTCACGCGCACCGGCTCTTGCGGCCGCGGATAAACGTCGGCCCAGTCCCTGTGCACGGCGCCGCCCGCGAGCTCGGCGATCAGCGACGCGGCTCGGCGCGCGCCGGCCAGGGCGAGCTCGGGCGGCAGGGCCCTCTCGAATCGCGCCGAAGCCTCGGTGCGCAGGCCAAGGGCGCGTGACGTCTGCCTGACGCTCGGTCCGCTGAACGTCGCCGACTCGAGCAGGACGTCTTTGGTCAGGTTCGTGACCGCGGTGTCTTCCCCACCGATGACGCCTGCCAGGGCTACGGGCCGCCGAGCATCGGCGATGACCAGCATGTCCGGGGTCAGCTCCCTCACTACCCCGTCGAGTCCTAGCAGCCTTTCCTTTTCGCGAGCGCGCCGCACCTCGATCGCCGGTCCTTCGAGTTTCTCCAGGTCGAAGGCGTGCAGCGGCTGCGCGTATTCGAGAAGGACGTAGTTCGTGATGTCGACGATGTTGTTGATCGGACGCACGCCGGCCGCGCGCAGGCGGCGCTGAATCCAGTCCGGGCTTCGTCCGACTTTCACCCCCTTGATCACACCGCCGATGTACCGGCTGCACAGATCGGGATCCTCGATGCTCACATTGACCAGGTCGCGGCCGGGCGGCTCGGCGGTGCCGGTGAAGGCGGGCATGAAATCACGCTTGAGCGGCCTGTCGAGGCCGGCGGCCAGCTCACGCGCGATCCCGAGGTGGCCCATGCAATCGGGGCGGTTGGAGGTGACCTCGGCCTCCATGATCGCCTGGCTCGGGATCACCGATGACAGCGGCTGGCCTGGTGTGCCGCGATCCAGGATCAGGATTCCGGAGTGGTCTTCGCCCAGCATCAGCTCGGCTGCTGAGCAAAGCATCCCGCTCGCCCTGTAACCGGCGATGTTTAAGTCTTTGACGAGCCTGCCATTGGGCACGGTCGTGCCCGGGAGCGCCACGGGCACCAGCGCTCCGGGGATGGCGTTGGGGGCGCCGGCGATGATCTGCTGGACGCGGCTTCCGATATCCACCTGGTGGACCCAGAGATCGTTGCGCGACTTCGGATGCTTGACCTGCTCGAGCACTTTGCCGATCACGATCTGAGACAGGTCGACCATCGTGAGCGACTCGACCTCGACGCCCTGACGGGTCAGGATGTCGGCAGCGTCCTTGGGCGTGATGCCGTCGAGGTCGACGAAGTCTCCGAGCCACTCGTAGCTGATGCGCACTATTTCATTGACCCTACCTTCCCCGGTCCGAAATCGCGGTGTTGGGGTGGATTTCGTGCGGACGCGACTGAAGTTGCCCGTGGCCGGGTTTCCGGGCCACGGAGGCGGCGGGGAGACTAGTGACAGCTGATGCTTTGCTCGGTCGTGCGTTGTTCAACAGCCACGTCACTCGCGCTAGAACTGCTCCAGGAACCGCAGGTCGGGTTCGTAGAACAGGCGGATGTCGTCGACGTCGTGCTTCAGCATCGCCATCCGCTCGATGCCGAAACCCCAGGCGTAGCCGTTCCACTGGGTGGGGTCGATGCCTCCGTTGCGCAGCACCTGCGGGTGCACCATGCCGCACCCACCCACCTCGAGCCACCCTTTGTGGCGGCAGCTCTTGCATCCGACCCCGCCGCAGATCCCACACGACACGTCGAACTCGAAGCTCGGCTCCGTGAAGGGGAAGTAGCTCGGACGGATACGAACTTTGCGCTCGCGTCCGTAGAGCGACTGGATCATGTACAGGAGCGTGCCCTTCATGTCGCCGACCGTGAGGCCGTTGTCGACCGCAAGCCCTTCCACCTGGCTGAAGTAAGGAAGCCGCGTCGCCTCCGGGGGATCGCGCCGGTACACGCGGCCCGGCGTGATGATGTAGATCGGCGGGTCCTTGATGCTCTGCATGGCGCGTATCTGCACCGGCGACGTGTGCGCGCGCAGCAGCAGGTCGGGACTGAAGTAGAAGGAGTCCCAGCTCTCACGCGCCGGATGACCGGCGGTGAGGTTCAGCGCCTCGAAGTTGTACCACTCAGTCTCAACCTCGGGCCCGAGCTCGACCTGGTAGCCGAGCGACTCGAGCACGGTCTCGATCTGCCGGCGGATCTGCGTCAGGACGTGGATGTGGCCGCGGCCGAGCGGGGGTCCGGGAAAAGTGACGTCGATTGCCTCGGTCTCGGCCAGGTCTGCTAGCCGGGAGGCATCGAGCTCAGCGCGCCGCGCCGCGAGCGCGGCCTCGATGAAGCGCTTGGTTTCGTTGGCTGCCTTGCCCAGCGCCGCCTTTTCGGCGGCAGGCAGCTGGCCGATGTTGGAAAGCAGCCGGCTTACGTGTCCGCTCTTCCGGCCGAGATACTCGACCTCGATTCGCCCGAGCTCGCCCTCCGTCTGCGCCTGTCCGATCGCGGCAAGCGCACGGCTAGTCAGCGCGGACGCGTCGCTGTCGCTCATGCCGCCCTCCGCCGCTTGATCTCGAACAGGATCAGCGCCGCTGCTGCTGCGACGTTGAGCGATTCCACGCCTTCGGTCAGCGGCACGGTGACCAGCTTGAGGTCCTTCCTAGAAAGACCGTGAGTTTCGCTGCCGAGCACGATCATGCCCGCAGACTCTATCGGCGCCTCAGCCAGCGGTGCACCGCCGGACGGCGCAGCCCCGTAACCGTCGATCGTCTCGAGGTCTTTCCACTGCGCCCGGCCGACTTTGAGCCGGAACACGTTGCCGGCCGAGGCTCGCACCGCCTTTGGCCCGAACGGATCGGCGCTACCCGGCAGCACCACAAGCGCGGGAGCGCCGGCGGCGGCGGCGGTGCGGCAGATCGCCCCCACGTTGCCCGGGTCCTGGACGCCGTCGAGCACGACGAGTGGCCATCCTTCGCTGCGCGCGGACTCGATCGCGTCGGCCGGCGACGCTTCATGGACGCGCGCGATCGCGATCACGCCCTGCGGGGTCACCGTCTGCGTCGCGGCGCGAAACGCCCCCGGCGTCAGCACGATTCGCGACTCGGTGTGAAAAGGAAGCCTGTCACCTTCGCGCACGCCGATGAGCTCGAACTCCAGGCCGGCCGCTTTGGCCTCCGCGAGCACGCGCGGACCTTCCAGGAGGACCAAGCCTGGCTCGCGCCGGTGAGCGAGACGCCGCAGGCGGCGGACGACCTCGTTGTCCGGGCTGCTGATCAGCTGGTCAGAGGGCTTTCTTTGCAACCTCCACCAGCCGAGCAAAGGAACCGCTGTCGCGCACGGCCAGGTCAGCCAGCATCTTGCGGTCGATCTCCACTCCGGCCTGGCGAAGGCCGTGCATCAGCTTGTTGTAAGGCAGCCCCGACTGCCTCGAGGCCGCGTTGATCCGCGCGATCCACAGCCGGCGCATCTCCCGCTTGCGACGGCGGCGGTCGCGGAACGCATAGGCGAGCGCGTGCAGAACCGCCTCGTTGGCGGGTCGGAAGAGCAGCTTCTTGGAAAGCCGGAACCCCTTGGCCCGATCCAGGATCGCCTTGTGGCGGCGATGAGCCGGAACGCCACGTTTGACGCGTGCCATTTTCCTAGACCCCGAGCGCCCGGCGCACCGTCTTGCGGTCCGCCTTGGACACCGGCTGCTGGTTCTCGTAGTTGCGCTTGCGCTTCTGGGACTTGTGCTCGAGGAGGTGGCTCTTGAACGCCGAGCGGCGCATCAGCTTGCCGTTCCGGGTGACCCGGATCCGCTTCGCGATCCCTTTCTGTGTCTTCAGCTTAGGCACTGGTCGCCTGCTGCTCCTTTACCGCTCCTTGGCGGTTTGGCGCGAGGATCATAAACAGGTTCTTGCCCTCGAGGAGAGGCTGGCGTTCGATGACCGCGAACTGCTTGGCGTCGTCCGCCACCCGTTCGAGGATCTTTCGCCCGATCTCCTGATGGACCATCTCGCGGCCCCTGAACATGATCGTCACCTTGACCTTCTCTCCTGCCTCGAGGAACTGCTTCAAACCTTTGAACTTGGTCTGGAAGTCGTGCTCCGCGACCTTCGGGCGGAGCTTCATCTCCTTCAGCTTGATGACGTTCTGCTTACGGCGCTGGTCTTTTTCCCGCTTGACGGTCTCGAACTTGTAGCGTCCGTAGTCCATCAGGCGGCAGACCGGCGGGCTCGCTTGTGGCGCCACCTCGACGAGGTCGAGCCCTTTCTCGTTTGCGATGCGAAGCGCGGCGTCCAGGGAGAGTACGCCTAGCTGGTTGTTCTGGTCGTCGATCAGTCGCACTTCGGAGCTGCGGATCTGATCGTTGATCCTCAGCTCTTTAAACGGTATGGGACGTTACCTCGGCCAAATTCAGTGTTGCTCTATTCCTCCATCCAGACAAAACAAAACGGACAGCACGGCGCCGTCCGCTGGGTAACCCCTTCGGGCTGGACCCTGGGGGTGAGGGGCGGCGCCCTGCTTTAGAGCGTGGATGGTACCGGAAACCGAGCGCCTGCGCAAAATTCTCGCCTCCTGATGTGAACGTGGGGCTGCGCCTGTACACCCATCGGGTCGAGGCCTAGCGCCGGCGTTCAGCGATCTCGGCCGCGATGTCATTCACAAACGACTCCAGCGGCATGTCGACCTTGTTGCCCGAGCGATCCCGCACGTTGATGTGGCCGGAGGCGACCTCGTTCCCGCCGACGACCGCGATGTAGGGCACCTTCTTCAGCTTGGCGTCACGGATCTTTCGGTCCAGCCTTTCGGAGCGCCCGTCGACGTCGACGCGGACGCGGGCCGACCGAAGGCGGGCCGCCACCTGCTGCGCGTACTCAGCGTGCGCGTCCGCAATCGGCGCCACCACGACTTGCGTCGGATGCAGCCAGGTCGGAAACGCCCCGGCGTAGCGCTCGATCAGGTAGCTGAAGAGCCGCTCCATCGCTCCGGCGGCTCCCCGATGGACCATGACCGGCCGCTGCCGCGAGCCATCCTCCGCGACGTACTCCAGGTCGAAGCGCTGCGGCAGCTGGAAATCGACCTGCACGGTCGAATTGGTGAACTCCCGACGGTGGGCGTCGTACACCTGGAAATCGATCTTCGGTCCGTAGAACGCGGCCTCACCGGCGCCGACCTTGTATTGCTGGCCCATCGACTCCAGCGCTTCGGCGAGCGCGGCTTGCGCTTCCTGCCAGAGCTCTTCTGTCCCCAGCCACTTGTCCTTGACTTCGTCACGTGTGGACAGCTGGTACCGGAACTCGTCGATGCCCAGCACCTGGGAGAAGTACAGGGCCAGGTCGATCGCCCCCTTCACCTCATCCATCAGCTGGCCGGGGGTGCAGAAGATATGCGCGTCATTCAGCGCGAAGGACCTGACCCGATTCATCCCGGCGAGCGTGCCCGAGCGCTCGTAGCGCCAGTTGTTGCCGATCTCGGCGATCCGCAAGGGCAGGTCTCGATAGCTGCGAAGCTCAGTCTGATAGACGACGATGTGATGCGGGCAGTTGACGGGCCGGAGCTCGAGCTCCTCGCCGTCCTCGAACTTCATCGTCGGGTACATGTACTCGGCGTAGAGCTGCGCGTGTCCGCTCTGCCGAAACAGGTCGAGCCGCGCGACGTCGGGTGTCCTCACGTGCTGATACCCGCGCGCGAGCTCTTCGTCGACGATGAATCGTTCGAGCTCGCGGCGGATGGTCGCCCCGTCCGGCAGCCACAGCGGTAAGCCCGGGCCGACGCGATCGTCGACCGCGAAGAGCTTGAGGTCTTTGCCCAGCTTCTTGTGGTCGCGCCTCTCGGCCTCTTCCAGGAACTTGAGGTAGTCGTCCAGCTCGCGTGGCGTTTGCCACGCCGTCCCGTAGATGCGAGTCAGCTGCGGCCTCTTTTCATCGCCGCGCCAATACGCGCCGGCGACTCGCAGCAGCTTGAACGCCTTGAGGTCCTTGGTCGAGCGGACGTGTGGACCGCGGCACAGGTCGAGGAAGTCGCCCGTGCGGTAGACGCTGACGCCATCTCCCTCGACCTTGCCCGCGATGAGCTCGAGCTTGTAATCCTGGCCGCGCTTGCGAAACTCCTCGATCGCCTGCTCTCGCGGCATCACCTCGTGCTCGAAAGGTATGTCCGCCTGAGCCAGCTTGCGCATGCGCGACTCGATCGCCGTCAGGTCCGATTCCGAGATCGGCTTGCCGAAATCGAAGTCGTAGTAGAAGCCGGGAGGGTTTTCGATTGGCGGCCCGATAGCGTATTTCGCGTTGGGGTACAGCTCGGTGACCGCGGCGGCAAGGAGGTGCGCGGTCGAGTGCCGCAACCTCTGCAGCGGATCGTCCCCGGTCTCGTGATCGCCGTAATCGGCCATCGGGTCGTCCAGTATATGGACGGCTTGAATGCGCTCGATTCTCCCCACCCGACCTGCGGCCGGCCTCCCCGCGCGGTGGGGAGGTGAACTGGCCCGCCATCGTCGACGCGCTCGGTTATCCGTCTGCGGGGCTTGGCATTCTGATCGAGAGCTCGGGCGTTCCGTTTCCCGGCGAGGCGCTCCTGCTCGCGGCCGGCGCGTGGGCTGCGGCCCGCAATCACGCGCTCGCCCTCGTCATCTTCTTTGGCTTCGCCGGCGCCATCGCCGGCGCGGATCTCGGCTACTGGCTCGGCTACCGCGGGGGCAGGCCCTTCGTCGAGCGCTTCGGCAACGTCTTCCACATCAGGCCCGAGCATCTCGCCAGGGCCGAGCTCTTTTTCGCCCGCCACGGCGACAAGGCGATCCTCGCCGCCCGCTTCGTGCTCGGCCTGCGCACCTGGGCTTCGATGCTCGCCGGCATGGCCCGCATGCCTTTCTGGCGATTCCAGCTGTTCAGCGCGATCGGCGGGCTGGCGTGGGCCGCGATCATCGGCACCGCCGGCTACCTGCTGGGCAGAAACCTTGGGCTGCTCGAGACGATCATCCGCGCGATCGGCGTCGGCGGGCTGGTTTTCCTGGTCGTCATTGTGTCGGTCTTGCTCGTGGCTCAGGAGCGTGCAACCCGCCGGCGATGACGCCGACGCCGCCGCCCAGCAGCAGCACGCCCAGCCCACCGAGCACCTGGGCGGTGCCGATGTTGTCGGCGAGCGCCGCGGCAACCAGCACGGGCAGTGCCGACACGCCGTTGATGACCATATAGAGCAGCGCGAAGATGCGGCCGCGGATGGCATCGCTCGTTGACTCCATCAGGTAGGTGATGGCCGGGATCAGGATGGCGCCAAACTCCACCCCGAGCAGGAAGCTGAAGGTGGCTCCTGTGATGCGGTTGTGCACCTGGAGATCTGGAAAGTGCGTCATGGCTTCAGGCACCGCCGCGAGCGCGAGCAGCGTCACGCCGTTGGCGAGCAGCGATCCGGCCAATACCCGCGAGCGATCGACATGGCGCAGAAACTGACCCAGCAGCACCGCGCTGAGGATCGCCCCAGCCGTGGCGGGGCCCAGGATCACGTACGTGTCTTCGGCCGCGATGCCGATGACCCTGCTCACGTATGCGGGCGCGAGCGTGTAGAGCATGAAAAGGACGAGCACGGCGATGCTGACCTGCCCGAAAGCGAGGCGCAGGCCGCGTGAAGCCCGCAACGCGTCGACACCCTCCTGGAGGTCGAGGAGCATCAAGCGGAAGCGGCTGCGGCTCTCCTCGACCGGCGGAGCCTTCTGCCGTTCGAGCGGCGGGATGTCGGAGGCGAAGATCAACGTCCCAGCGATCATCAGCAGCACAACCGCGCACCAGTACGGCGCGTAGAGGTCGATCCTCGACACGACGGGCGCGAGCACGCCACCGACGACAAGCGTGAGGACCATCGTCAGGAGAGCCATCGAGTTCGCGGTGATCAGGGCCGCACGCGGGAGGATCGTCGGGATCACGGCTGCCTCCGCCGGCCCGAACAGCTGCCCGACCGCGGAGAAGACCAGTGTGATGAAGAGCAGGTGGAAGAAGTCGTCCTTCACGCCGGGAATCACCGACGCGATGGGAATGAGCGCGACGACCGCGGCCCGGCCGATGTTGCACCACAGCATGATGTGCTTGCGATTCAGCCGATCCGCGATGACGCCGGCCGGCGGTGCGAACAGCACCGCGGGGACCGTGTAGGCAAGGAGCGTCACGGCGACCGACGTGCTGCCGCCCGAGATGTGGTACGCGAGGATGATCAGCGAGAAGAGCAGGAACTTGTCCGCGAGCTGCGCGGCGAGCTGGGCAAACCAGATGTTTCGAAACGCGGTGTGCCGGAGCGCACCGCGAAAACCGCCGGGACCCTCGACTGGCAGCCTGATCGGATCCAAGTCCGCTAGAGGTTAACGATCGAGCCCCGGGTTGAATGCGCGGTAGACCGCTTCCCATTCGGGAATGGTCAGCGTCTGCGGGCGCCGAGAAGCGTCGATTCCAAGGTCAGTAAGCCGGGTCGCGGCTTCACCGCTCGAGATCCCGACCTGGCGCCCGAGCGTGCCGCCGAGCTGCTTGCGCCGAAACTGGAACACCGATTCGACAAAGCGCAGGAAGTTACCCACGTCGGCCACTCCCACGGCCGGCTTCGGCCTGACCTCGAGAATCACAAGCGCTGAGTCGACCCGGGGTGGCGGCGTGAAGGATGCGGCCGGGATCGTCATCACCGTCCGCGCCTCGGCGAAGACCTGGACCGCGATCGTGGCGAGGCTCGCGGCGGCATTGCCTGTCCATCGCGCGGCGACCTCTTTCTGCACCACCAATGAAAGGCGCCGCGGCCGCGGCGGGTGGTCGAGGAGCTTCGGGATCAGGGCGCCAGTCAGGTTGTAGGGGATGTTGCCGGCCACGATCTCGCCGCCACCGGCAAATGCGCCCGCGACATCGAACCGAAGGATGTCGGCCTGCACCACCTCGACGTTCCCGTGTTGCCCCACAACCTCACGCAGAGCGGGAATCAGCTTGCGGTCGAACTCGACCGCGACGAGGCGACGGCAGCGCCCGGCCAGGGCGATGGTCAGCGTGCCCACGCCGGCGCCGACCTCGAGGATCTCATCGTCCTGAGTCCCGCCGGCCGCCTCCGCGATCGCATCCCGCAGGGCGGGGTCGATCAGAAAGTTCTGGCCGAGTCGGTGCTGGAGTGTGATCCGGTGGCGACGCAGGAGGGGTTCGAGTTCTCCCGCACTCGCGGGATCGATCACCTCATCTTTTGGAAGAGGGTGATCGCGTTGGCTCGCTCCTGGTCGGCTAGCTGCTCGACGGTGATGCCGCGCAGGTCCGCCACAAGCTCCGCCGTGTCGACCAGGTATGCCGGCCGGTTGGGCACGCCCATCCGTTTCTGGGAGTTCCCGTACGGCGAGTCTGTCTCGAGCAGGATGCGGTCCGCCGGGCACCGTTTGACGACCTCCCGCAGCGCGTCTCGGCTGGGCCTTGTGATCAACCCCGCAAAAGAAAGGTAGAAGCCGACCTCGAGGAATCGCTGTGCCCAGTCCCAATCCATGGCGAAGTAGTGCATCACGCCGCGGATCCCGTGGTGCGCGGAGATCGCGGTCAGCAGCTCCTCAGCCGCACCGCGGTTGTGGATCGACACCGGCAGGTCGTGCTCGGTCGCGAGGGAGAACATCTCGTTCAGGCGCTGGATCTGGAGATCGCGGTGCGGCCCGCCGACATGCTCGAAATCGAGCCCGATTTCGCCGACGACCACGACCATCTCGTCCTTCGCCATCTGGCTGAGCGTGGCAAGGTCCGGTTCTGAAATCTCGAGCGGGTGATGCCCAACGCCGGCCCAGACCTCCTCGTAGGCATGACCCAGCGAGACGGCGTTGCTGCTGCGGTCGAGGTTGACCCCGACTGCGATGAGCCGCGTGACTCCCGCGGCCACCGCTTCCTGCACCACCTCCGTGGCGTCGCCCAGCTCCTCGATGTGGAGGTGCGTGTCGACGAAGATTTAGGCCAGCTCCTCGGGCACGTCGTCGAGCCGCTTGAAGAGCGGCTCTGGTGCGGGCAGCTTGCGTCCGGGCGTCAGGTCCGATGGTCGCCAGCGATCGACTGCCTCATAGTCGCCGGTGATCACCGTGTGCGACGCCGCGTCCTCTGCGAACTGGCGGACGATCGGTTGCGGCGCAATGACATCGTCGTATCCGAGCATGGCGTGCAACCGCTGCGACGAGAACGGCAGGAACGGCGTGAGCATCGTCTTCAGGTTGTCAACGCAGCGCAGCGCCACGTACAGCACCGTACCGGCGCGCTGCCGGTCGGACTTGATGGTGTGCCACGGCTGCTCCGTGCCGAGGTAAACGTTCACCTTGGCCGCGATTCCCATGGCGTGCTTCAGCGCGTTCTGGAACCGTGCCTCCTGCAGCTGCTGCGCGACATCGTCGAGCGAAGTCTCCACTTCCTCGATCAAGGTTCGATCGCCGACCGTGAGGTCACCAGGCTCCGGGACAGAGCCAAAGTTCCGGTGCGCGTTCACCAGCGTCCGATGCACCAGATTGCCCCACGTCGCGACCAGCTCGTCGTTGTTGCGGCGGATGAATTCAGCCCAGGTGAAGTCGGTGTCCTGGTTTTCGGGACCGGCGATCATGAGGTAATAGCGAAGCGCATCCGGGTCGTAGCGCTCGAGCATGTCCCTGACGTAGACCACGTGGCCTCGGCTCGTCGACAACCGTTTGCCTTCCATGTGCAAGTGCTCGCTGGCCACGATCTCGTCCGGCAGGTGGAGTCCGCCCACGCCCAGGAGGATGGCAGGCCAGATGACGGTGTGAAACGTGATGTTGTCCTTGCCCATCGTGTAGTAGTGGCGGCTGTCGGGGTTCTCCCACCACACCCTCCACGCGTCCGGCTCGCCGCGCTGGATCGCCCACTCGATCGACGCCGACAGGTAGCCCATCACGGCGTCGAACCAGACGTAGATCTTCTTGTGCGGGTTGTCTTCCCAGCCCGGCAGCGGCACCGGCACCCCCCAGTCGAGGTCACGGGTGATCGCGCGCGGCTTCAGCTTCGCAACAAACTCCAGTGAGTACTTGCGGACATTGGTCCGCCAGTCGTGGTGCCGCTCGATCCATGCTCGCAACTGGTCGCCGAACGCCGGCAAATCGAAGAAGAAATGCTCGGTCTCACGAAACTCGACCGGCGCGTCGCTGCCTCTCTGGTGAGGGTTGATGAGATCAATCGGGTCGAGCTGGTTGCCGCAGTTGTCGCACTGGTCACCACGCGCTTCCATGTAGCCGCAGATCGGGCATCTGCCTTCGATGTAGCGGTCTGGCAGCGTGCGTCCGGTGGCGGCATCGAAAGCACCCATCTGCTTCCGCTTGACGAGGTAGTTCTTTTCGTAGAGCTTGAGGAAGAGGTCTTGCGTCACGCGGTAGTGATTGGCGGTCGTCGTCCGCGTGAAGATGTCGTAGGTCATCCCGAGGCGCACCAGGTCGTCGACGATGAGCGCGTTGTTATGGTCGACGAACTCTTTCGGTTCGATGCCTTGCCTGTCGGCCTCGTAGGTGATGGGCGTGCCGTGCTCGTCGGTGCCGCTGGCCATCAAAACCCGCGAACCGCGCAGCCGTTCGAATCGCGCGAGCACGTCCGCGGGCACCGCGAAACCGACCACGTGGCCGATGTGGCGCGGCCCGTTCGCGTACGGCCACGCCGGAGCGATGAGCACCGTTCTTATTTCAGGCACCGGAGATGACAAGCGTAAACTCGCCGCGCGCGCGGTCACCGAGCGCCGCCAGCACCTCCGACGCTGTTCCGCGCAGCACCTCTTCGTGCACCTTGGTCAGCTCGCGCGTCAACGTTAGGCTGCGCTCGGGCAGCGACTCGGCGATCAAACCCAGCGACTTCTGGACTCGGTACGGCGACTCGAACGCCACCGCAGGGCGCGGATCTTCGCGAAGCGATGCCAGCAGCCGACGCATCTGGCCCGGCTTGCGCGGCAGGTAGCCGAGGAACGTGAACCCGGGTCCCCCGTACCCCGCGATGGAGAGCGCGGCGGTGATCGAGCTTGGTCCGGGGATCGGAACCACAGTGTGCCCCGCGGCCCAGGCCGCGGTGACGAGCGCCTGCCCGGGGTCGGAAAGAGTCGGCGTGCCCGCGTCGCTCACCAGGGCCACGTCGCCTTCGTCGAGGGCGGCCAGCACGCGCGGCAGGCCGCGGCGCTCGACCGGGGCGCGGTAGCTCAACAGCGGTTTGCGAATCCCATGGCGGGCGAGCAAGCGCGAAGTCACCCTTGTGTCCTCGGCCGCGATCGCCGTCACCTCGGAGAGGACACGGAGAGACCTTGCGCTCATGTCCTCGAGATTGCCGATCGGGGTTGCGACTACATAGAGCCGGCTCGTCTCTGCGCTCCCGGCCTTCGGCCGACCTCCCCACACCGCGGGGGGGAGACGTTCCTCAAAGCTCGATCAATCTCCTTCGAGCCAGGCGACCACCCGGTCCGCCACCTCCCCGCCCGGGCCGACGTACCGCGACGCCGGCGGCAGCACGTCGAGGAAGGCCTGGCCGTAATCCCTGCCGAGGATCCGGCTGTCGAGGATGACGACGGCGCCGCGATCAGTGGAGCGGCGGATGAGGCGGCCGAAACCCTGCTTGAGCCGAAGCGCCGCCTGCGGCAGCGCGAGCTGCGAGAACGGGTCGCGCACCTGCTCGGCCCGGGCCGCGTAGATAGGGTCGGTGGGGACTGGAAACGGCAGGCGCACCACGATGACGCAGCTCAGTCGCTCTCCAGGGATGTCGATTCCCTCCCAGAAGGTCGATGTTCCGAGCAGGAGCGGCCGCTCCGCCTCCTCGAACGACTTGAGAAGCTGGCGGCGCTGGCCATCGATGCCCTGGCCGAGGATCAGCACCTCGTCGAGGTCGACCCGCTGCTTCAGCGCCGTGTGCACGTCGCGGAGCTGGCGGTGCGAGGTGAACAGCGCCAGCGTCCGTCCGCCGGCGCGCCTGGCCACCGCCGCGACCAGCTCCTCGACCGAGGCGTCGAACATCTCGTGCTCCGGCAGCGGGAGGTCGGTCGGCAGGCAGACAAGCGCCTGATGGTAGAAGTCGAAGGGCGATGGCAGGATCATCTCCTCGATCTCCGGGCCGAGGCCGACGCGCGAGCTGAAGTACTCGAACGTCCCGCCCACCGCGAGCGTCGCGGACGTGAACACGGTGGACCGCCGCTCTGCGTAAACGCGGTCCCGCAGCAGCGACCCCACGTTGATCGGCGCGGCGCGAAGCAGCAAGTTCTCCGCCCGCGAAACCTGGCTGAACCAGTAGACGCGGTTGGGGTCTGGGCGCAGCAAGGCCTCCTCGATCACGCCCAAAGCTGTCTCGAGCCTGCCACGGATCATCTCGAGCTCGCGGATGCCTTGATCCGGCTCCTCGCCGCCAAGCCATTCGCGTACACCGGCCACCGCGCTCCGCAGCGACAGGTCGAGCACGCTCAAGGCGGTGGCTGCGTTTTCGCCCGCGAGCCGGATGTCGGGCCAGCCCGCGTCCTCGCGCAGCCCAGGCGTGATCCGGAGCGACTCCTCTCTGCGCTCGGCCTCGCCGAGGCGCGCCGCGACCCAACCGTCCGCGAGCCGGAAGAGCTCCCGAACGCGATCCGCCGCCGTGACGGCCTGCGGTACGGCGGCGACGAACGCATCCTCGGAGGCACCCAGGTGAGGCTGTAGCTGGAGCTCCGAGAGCAGCCCACCGGAGAGCCGTTCCAGCAGCGCCACCACCCCGGGTCCGTCCACCTCCTGCCGCAGACCACGGGTGGCCGCTTCTTCGAGGTGGTGCGCCTCGTCGATCACGAGGTGGTCGTATTCCGGCAGCAGGCCGCCTCCAACCTCGGCGTCGGCGAGGAGCAGGGCGTGGTTTACGACGACGAGGTCGGCGGTCTCGGCTTCGGCCCGGGCGCGGTGGACGTAGCAGTCCTCTTTCGTGCAGTGAATCCCGACGCAGTCGAGCGGATCGCTTGCGATGCGCGTCCACCACACCTCCTCGCGGCCATAGAGGCGCAGCTCGGAGCGATCCCCGCTCTCGGTCGTGTGCAGCCAGGTGAGGATCTTCAGCTTGAACATGAGCTCGTCGGCGTCCTTGCAGGGATCGACCAGGTAGCGGCGCCAGCGTCGCAGGGAGACATAGTTGGAGCGTCCCTTGAGCAGGCAAGCCTTGAAGTCCCAGGGCAGCCACTCGCGCAGGCCCGGCAGATCTTTGACCATCAGCTGCTCCTGGAGCGTGTGCGTGTTGGTCGAGACCACCACCCTCTCTCGATGGCCGACGGCCCGGGCGATCGAGGGCACCAGGTAGGCCAGGCTCTTGCCCGTGCCGGTGCCCGCCTCGACGACCAGCGACCCACCGCGTGCCTGGATCTGGGCTACGGCGAGGAGCATCTGCAGCTGCGGCTCGCGGTGCTCGTAACCCGGCAGCAGGTCGGCAAGCGGCCCCTCCGGCCCGAGCAGCCCGGCGAGGGCGGCCGGATCGTCGGGGGGCTTCTCCGCCGATCGACCTCGTCCGGCGGAGTCCAGCCGGACCGCGGTCGCCGGCTCCGGGTTGGGGTTCGGCGCGGTCAGCGCATCGGCGAAGAAGCGGGCGACGGGCCACTGGTAGGGGGCCACGAGGGCGAGCATGGATTCCTTCAGGCCTTCGTCGAGCGCGGCCGCCTCCTCCCGCAGTCGGAGGAGGAGCTGGCGCGTCGCGTCGGCGTCGTCCAGGGCCCGGTGAGGCCTGGGTTGGGTGAAGCCCATCTCGGTCGAGAGCAGGGGCAGGCTGTGGCTCACCGCCGCGGGCAGGAGGATCCGCGCGATGTCGAGCGTGTCCAGGATCTGCAGGGAGGGATCCCACAGACCGGCGGCCTCCAGGAACTCGACGTCAAGGCGGGCTCCGTGGCCGACCGGTTGGCGGCCGCGCAGGAAATCGGCCAGGTCGCGAAGGGCTGCGCCAGGGCTGGAGGCTCCCCGCAGCTCGTCTTGTTTGATCCCGGTCAGACGCAGCACGGCGTCCGGCACGGCCCGGCCGGGATCGACCAGCTGCTCGAGCGTTGAGGTCACCTGGTCGGGCGTGAAGGCGACGGCGCCGATTTCGATGACTCGGTCTCGGGCCGGGTCGAGACCCGTGGTCTCGAGGTCCAGGGCTGCGTACTCCACGTGCGTAGGGGGAACCCTCCAGGTTCCCCCTACGTCGCGGCGCTCAACGGCCGGTCGCGGTAGATCACCATCCAAGGCTAGACCGGCCGGATTCGCGCCGCTAACCCCTTCCGGAGAGGTTGGGATTTTCGGAATGTCTCCGCTCACGACGATTGGGCGACCTGAAGACCTGGTCGCGGCCAGGGGCAGCCTGGCCGCCAAGGCGATGACGGGGGTTTCCCAAATACGGTCGGAATGTGAGTACCGAAATGTAATATGTGCGCCCGAATGGTAACCGGGGCGATCGAGGCTCCCAAGCGACTGGAAGACCTTCACGTCAGGCGTGACCTGGTCGCCAGCCTTCTGCTCCGCACCCTGGCCTTCGCCGACCAGCTGACCGGTGCTGCCCTCGAGCAGCGCCTGGGCCTTCCCTTCGAAACCTTCTCCCCGTTGATCGATGAGTTCGAGAAGAACCAGCTCATGGACACCCGTGGCGTTTCCAACGACCCAGGCATGGAGGGTCGCCCCTACCCCGTCAAGATGAACTACGCCATCTCCGGCGCCGGCCGCCAGCGCGCGGCCGAGATGTCGGCGGTACAGACGCGCTACCTCGGACCGTGCCCTGTCAACTTCGAGGACTACCTGGCGCTCATCCGCTCGCAGGTCACGGGCAAATCGCCGGTGACCGACGCGCAGCTCAAGAAAGCACTCGGTGAGCTGGAGCTGGAGCAGCATGTCATCGACCAGATCGGCGGCGCCATGGTGTCACGGGCCTCGCTGTTTATCTTCGGCGCCCCCGGCAACGGCAAGAGCACGATCACCGAGCGCATGGCGCTGTTGATGGGCGCCCCGATCGAGATCCCGCACGCGGTCGCGATCGGCGACGAGATCGTCCGCGTGATCGACCCCGTCTACCACAAGATCGCCGAGGGCGAGCAGCCGATCGACCGCCGCCTCGTCAGGGTTGAGCGTCCGGTCGTGACTGCGGGGGGCGAGCTCAAGCTGCAGCAGCTCGACCTCACCTACGACCTTCAGAACCGCTACTACGAGGCGCCGCTTCAGTGGAAGGCGAACGCCGGCGTGTTCGTGATCGACGACTTCGGCCGCCAGGAGGTGCCTCCGATGCGTCTCCTCAACCGCTTCATCGTGCCGATGGAGAAGAAGATCGACTACCTCGACCTGTCGGCGTCCGGCCGCAAGATCGAGCTCCCTTTCGTATGCCAGGTCGTCTTCTCGACCAACCTCTCGCCGACCGAGCTGGTCGACGAGGCATTCCTCCGGCGCATGGCTTACAAGATCGGCATCGGCAACCCGTCGCCCGAGGCCTTCGGGCGCATCCTCCGCTACGAGTGCGACCGCCAGGGCGTGCCCTGGGACGAGAAGGCGATCGGTTACCTGCTCAACAACCTCTACGGGAAAAAGCCCCTGCGCGGTTCGCATCCGCGGGCGCTGATCGCACGCCTGGTCGACCTTGCGAACTACAGACAGCAGCCGCCACGGCTGACGCCGCAATCGTTGAAGGAGGCGTTCGACGCCTGTTTCAACCCCGCGCTCGGAAGCCTGGTCGAGGACGACTGGGCGCGCCCGGCGATCGGCTAGTCCCCTACACCGGTCGAGTCACACCCGCCAGGCGCCGGCGCCATCCATCCAGATCGCTGTACCTCCCTCGCTTCTCTGCCGGCAGGATCTCGGCGATCGCCAGCATGATCGCGTCCGAAGCCTCCTCGTGTGAGACACGTTCGCCGCTATCACGGCGCTGCAGCACCACAAACGGCTTCCCAAACCGGGCGCGTACAGGAACCCGACGAGGCCACAGCTTGCCTTTGGGCAGGCACTCGCGCGTGCCCGTGAGCGCCGCGGGCAGGACCGGACAGCCCGCCTTCTGAGCGATAAACCCGGCCCCGGGCTCGGGTGAGCTGAGGACGCCCGCCTCCACGCGCGTCCCTTCCGGGTACATGACAAGCGCGTGGCCGGCTTTCAAAAGGTCGAATGACCTGCGCAAGGCCTCCCGGTCGGCCGTGTGCCGGACGACCGGAAAGGCGTGATAGGCCGTGAAGAGCCAGCGCATCCAGCCCTTTCGAAAGTACTCGGACTTCGCCATGCTCCAGACGTCGAGGCGCGGCAGAAACGCGGGCACCATCGGTGGATCGAGCGTGCCGAAGTGATTGGGACAGACCACCAGGGCTCCGTGGCGAGGCACGTTCTCGAGGCCCTCGACCCTGAACAAGCCGTAAAGGTAGGAGCGAGTCATGAAGCGCATGAAGCCGCGCAGAAAGCGGTACATCAGGCGCGCGCGCGCACCTTCTGGACGATCCGATCAACCACCTCGTCGAGGTCAATGTGGTCGGTGTCGATGATGGTCGCGTCAGGCGCCGGCTTCAGCGGAGCGATCGGGCGCTCCGAGTCGACGCGGTCGCGCATCTCGACCTCCTTGCGCATCGCCTCCTCGTCTACGCGCTCACCGCGCTTCTCGTACTGCGCAGCGCGCCGCCGCACCTTCTCATCGAGGCTTGCGACCAGGAAGAACTTGTGGTCCGCGTCGGGAAACACCACAGTGCCGATGTCACGTCCGGCCATGACCACACCCGAATGGGCCATCTCGCGCTGCTGATCCACCAGCGCCTTGCGCACGCCGGGAATCGCGGAGATCACCGGGAGGGCGTCGGCGTAGTCGGTGTCGTAGATCCCCTCGGTCAGCTCCACACCATCCGCCCACACACGTTCGCCGTCGATGCGCATCTTGGTCCCCTCCGCAAGCCTTGTCACCGCGTCGCCGTCCCGAGGGTCGACACCACGCTGCCCCGCCAGTCGCGTCACCGCCCGATACATGAGTCCGCTGTCGATGAATGGAAGTCCGAGCTTCTCGGCCACGCGCCGCCCTACCGCGGACTTGCCGGAAGCAACACCACCGTCGATGGTGACGATCAACGTTCGTCGAGACCTGTCGCCCGGCGCAGCGCTGCCACCTCAGCGGGTGCGAGGCGCCGCCAGCCGGAAATCTTCAGACGGCCCAACCTGAGCGGCCCGAAGGCCGTGCGCTTCAGCGCCACGGTCTTGTGCCCGACCGCCTCCAGCATTCGCCGCACCTGCCGGTGCCTTCCCTCGCGGATCACAACTCGGAGGTCGGCGCGGCCCGCATCCCGAGATCCCGTCGTGACTCGCACAACGTCCACCTCCGCTGGCGCGGTCATCCCGTCTTCCAGCTTCACGCCGTGACGCAGGGCCTCAAGGTCTCGGATGCTGGGAACGCCCGCGACTGTCACCACATACTCCTTGGCGACCTTGTAGCGAGGATGCGTGAGCCGGTACGCAAGGTCGCCGTCATCGGTGAGGACGAGCAGGCCGGTGCTGTCGGCATCGAGCCGCCCCACCGGAAAGAGGCGGTGTCCGTGCTTGCCCTCCTCCCCGACGATGTCGAGAACCGTGCTTCGCGCCGCCTCGTCTTTGGCGGTTGTGATCACGCCGAGCGGCTTGTTGAGCATCAGGTAGCGATGAGCGGAGGGCGGCTTGACCACGCGACCGTCAACCGTGACGGCGTCGCGGTCGGGGTCGATCAGCAGACCGGTTGCGGGAGGTGGCACGCCGTTGACGCGAACCGAGCCGGATGCGATGAGCGCGTCGGCGGCGCGGCGGCTGGCCACGCCGGAGCGCGCCAAGAATCGATTTAACCTTTCGCCCGTTCTACGAGCTCCGCGCCGTCGCTGGGCGTCGGGAGGTGATCCAGCGACTCGAGGCCCATCACCTGGAGAAACCGCATCGTCGTCCCGTACAGCTTCGGCTGCCCTGGCCCGGAGCCGCGTCCAACCTCGACGATGAGGTCTCGGAGCTCGAGGTTGCTGAGGACGCTCTCGCAGTTGACACCGCGCACCTCCTCCACCCGCGCGCGCGACACAGGCTGCTGATAGGCGACGATCGCCAGCGTTTCATAGGCCGCCTGGGAAAGCCTGCCAGACACCTCCGGTCGCAACGCGCGACGCACAGCGGCCGCGTACTCGGGTCGCGTCGCGAGGTGGACCTCGTCGCGATGGCGCATCAGCATCACGCCCCTGCCATCGAGCGTCTCGCGCAGCTTCTCCAGGGCCCCTTCGATCCCGTTTCGGTCGACGTCGGTCGCCTGCTGCAGCTCGCGGACCTTCAGCGGGTGGTTCGAGCTGAACAGGATCGCCTCCAGCACAGCGGAAACGTCAGTGGACCGCATTTTCATGGGGCGGGCTCGCGCGCCTCCACGTGGATCGGACCGAATCGCTCCTTCTGCCGGACGCGGACCGCAGAGCGCCGGATGAGCTCGAGCAGCGCCACGAACGTGACCACCGCCTCGAGGCGGTCTTCTGACTCGAGGATCAGCTCGACGAGCTCGATCGGTCCGCGCCGCAGGCGCTCGGTGATCAGGTCCAGCTTTTCCTGCAGCGTCCAGGTCCGCCCAGTGACGACCAACGGCCGCGGTGGGATGCGGGCGAGGACGCGATTGAATGCCTCGACGAGGAAGTCGACGTCGAGCGGTTCTTCCTGGCCGCCGGCCTGGACGGGCCTGGCCGGTGGAGGAAACGCGAAGGATTCCTGCTGGGCGCGCTCCAGCAGCTCACCGGCGATCTCTTTGTAGGCGCGGTATTCGTCGAGTCGCTGCCGTACTTCGTCTTCCCAGCCGAGCAGCTCCGTCTCCTCGTCGGTCGGGGTCTCGCCGGGCAGAAGGCGGATCGACTTCAAGAGCAACATCCGCGCCGCCATCCACAAGAACTCGGCCATCTCCTGCGGGTCGGCGATCTCCCTCGAAGCGATCTCGGCGAGGTACGCGTCGGTCACCTTCGCGAGGGAGACTTTGAAGATGTCGACCTCCTCGCGCTCGACTAACGCGAGGAGAAGCTCCAGAGGGCCTTCGAAAACCTGGGTTCTTACGTTCATCTGGGCGCCCTGCGCGCGCGCCGGCGCGTCGAGTGGCCTTGGCGCCGATTCCATCGACCCGCAACCTTACCTGAGATTCACTTGATCGACCCGGTGAGCTTCTTCGAGCAGCTCGCGTGCGCGCGCCATAGCTTTCGAGGTGACCCCGCCGCTCATCATCCGCGCCAGCTCCGCGGCCTTCTCGTTTTCGGTCGCAAGCTCGCGGACGGTAACCACGTTGCGCCCGTCGGTGCCGGGCGTCTTTTCGACGACCAGATGGTGATCGGCAAATGACGCAATCTGCGCCAGGTGCGTCACGACCAGAACCTGGTGACGCACGCCGAGAGCTTTGAGCCGGAGCCCGACCTGGATCGCGGCCTCGCCGCCGATCCCCGCGTCCACCTCGTCGAACACCAGCGTCGGCAGCTGATCCGCTCCCGCGCCGGCGGTCTTGATCGCGAGCATCACGCGCGCGAGCTCACCGCCTGACGCAACCCTCGCCAGCGGCGCCAGAGGTTCGCCCGGATTGGCGGAGAAGACCATCTCGGCTTCTTCAGCGCCCGCCGGTCCGATGTCGGCAAGGGGTCTGAAAGCGACCTCGAACCGCGAATCTTCCAGGCGGAGTGCGTGCAGCTCAATCGCGACGGCTCTCTTCATCCTGCCGGCGGCCACCACACGCGCATTCGACAGTCGAGCCGCGGCGGCCTCGAGCTCGCTTCGGCGCACTGTCTTCTCCGCCTCGGCGCCGGCCACAGCCTGTTCGACATCTTCGGTCGCGCCTAGCTGCGCCTCGAGACGATGCCTCTCCTGGATCGCCGACTCAATCGAGCCGCCGTGTTTGCGCTTGACGGTCTCGAGCTCGGCGAGCCGCGATTCAATGGCGTCGAGGCGTCGAGGGTCGGAATCCAGCACTTCAACGTAGCGCCGGACTTCGGCGGCGACGTCAGCGGCCTCGTCGGCAAGCGCCTGCAGGCGCCCTGCGTGGTCGGCCAGACGTGCATCCAGGCCCGCAGCGGTCTCCAACGCGACGGCGGCCCTGGCCAGCCCATCTTCATGCAGGGCCTGAATCGCCTGCTGCCCGAGCTCGCCGAGATGCGCCGCATGACGGATCGCCGCTCGCTCGGCGCGGAGAGCTTCGTCTTCGCCGGGTCTCGGATCGACTGTGCGGAGCTCTTCGAGCTGCCAGCGGAGGTATTCCTGCTCACGGTGCCCGCGCGAGCGAAGCTGCTCCAGATCGCGCAAATTGTTCGCCGCATGGAGCCACGCCGCGTGGGCAGCTGCCACCGCGCTCCGCGCATCGAGGGCTCCGGCGTACGCGTCCAGCAGCTCGGTCTGGGTTTGGGTGTCGAGCAGCGCGTGGTGCGCGTGCTGGCCATGGATCGCGACGAGTCTTTCGCCCAGCTCGCGGAGCTGACCCGGCGCAGCCGGGCGGCCGTCGACCTTTGCGGTCGTCCGCTTGCCCAGCTCCCGAGACAGAACGACCGAGTCGAACGTCGCCTCCACGCTCGCTTTCTCGGCGCCGTGCCTGACCTGGTCGGCTCCGCCGCGGGCGCCAAGAGCAAGGCTCAGCGCGTCGATGATCAGCGACTTCCCGCTGCCGGTCTCGCCGGTCAGCAGGTTCAGACCCGGTCCGAACCGCACCGTCGATTCCGCGACCAGCGCCAGGTCGCGCACCTTGAGGTGTGTCAGCATCGGTTACTTCTTCGGAACTAGCGGGCGACCCCAACCGAGCTTGTCGCCGAGACGCTGATAGAAGCTCTCCGGTGGGCTGAACCGCACGACCTTCAGGCGCTTCTCGTGTGATCCGCAGCGGATGACGTCGCCGGTTGCCACCGCCACACCCTGCCGCCCGCCGTCGACCCGCATCTCAGCCGGACCGCGAACCACCTTGAGGGTGATGTCCTGGCCGGGCGCGAAGACGATCGGCCGGACCGTGAGCGCGAATGGGTTCATCGGCACAAGCACGAGGTCGCGCAGCGTCGGCTCCAGGATCGGACCGCCGCTGGCCAGCGCGTATGCGGTCGATCCGCTCGCGGTCGCCACGATCGCGCCGTCGGCGTCGATGACACCCACGGCCTGGCCGCCGACATCGATCTCAAGTCGCAGCATCCGTGCCTCGCCCGAGTGATCGACGACGACTTCGTTGAGCCCGATCGAACGGTCTCGGACCGTCTCGCCGCTGAACAGCGTCACCTGCAGGATGCTTCGTTCTTCGATCCGATATTCGCCGGAGAAGAAATGCTCCAGGCCGCGTTCCAGCTCAGGCTCCTCGACCTCGGTCAAGAATCCAAGCCTGCCCAGGTTGACACCCAGGATCGGGATCCCTGCAGGCGCGGCCAGGCGCGCGCCCGCGAGAAAGGTGCCATCGCCGCCCAGGGTCACGATCAGGTTGCTCCCGCGAGGCGCCTCCTCAGAGCCGTCGCGCTGCAGCTCGACCGCTTCCGCGTTTCGATTCTTCGCCGACCTGAGCGCGCGGTCGAGAACCGATTGCTCCGCGCCGGGTCCACGCAAAATGCAGATCTTCACCGCTCGAGCGGCTCCAGGTGGACGAATATCTCGCGATTGCCCTCGCTGCCTGCCACCTGAGACGCCGCCTCGCCCTTGACGGTGTAGCCGCTTGCCGCGCACCAGGAGCGAAAGCGCCCCAGGGCAGCCTCGGTAGCGGGCTGGTTGCGGACGATGCCTCCCTTCCCCACCTCCGACCGGCCCACCTCGAACTGCGGCTTGAAGAGCGCCACCACCTCGGCCCCGGGCGCGGCGCGCCGGACCGCCGGCAGGATCCTGTCGAGGCTGATGAACGAGACGTCGATCACGACCAGGGTCACCGCCTCGGAAAAGGACTCGAGCTCGCGTGCGTTGACACGCTCGATCACGACCACGCGCGGGTCCTGCCGCAACCTCCAGTGAAGCAGCCCGCGGCCGACGTCGACGGCGTAGACCCTGGCCGCGCCGCGCCTGAGCAAGACGTCGGTGAAGCCACCGGTCGACGCACCGATGTCCGCGCAGACACGGCCTGAGGGGTCGACATCGAATTGGTCCAGAGCAGGCGCGAGCTTCAGGGCGCCGCGGCTCGCGTAGCCGGGCTCGGAGTCGACTGCGATCAGGGCGTCTTCGCTGACCGAACGGTCCGGGCGGCGCACCGTTTCGCCTGCGACCCTGACCTTGCCCGCGAGGATGAGCGCCTGGGCTCGCTCGCGCGATTCCGCCAGGCCGCTCTTCGTCACCAGCACGTCCAGGCGCAACTAGAGGATGAGGCCGACGGCGAGGCCGATCACAGCACCCACCAGCACCTCCATCGGGGTGTGGCCCAGCAGCTCGCGCAGCCTTGCCTCCTGGACGCCCCGCATGTGCACCAGGTCCTCGACGAGACGATTCAGGACCTCCGCCTGCCGCCCCGCGGCGCGGCGCAGCCCGGCGGCGTCGTACATGACCACAAAGGTGAAGATAAGGGCGATCGCGAACGCGGCGGAACCGACCCCGGAATATTTACCGATCGCCGTCGTCAGGCCCATCACGATCGCGCTGTGGCTGCTGGGCATGCCGCCGGTCTCGGCCAGGACCCTTAGGTTCAAGCGCCGCTGGCGGACCGAGGTCAGCGTGACCTTGGCCGCCTGGGCGAGAGCCCAAGCGACGATCGGGGCCAGAAGAAATCTCACTCAGAGAGCAATTTTGCAGTTTCGTCCACGTGCGCTCTCAGCTGCGTCAGCCGAGACTGCGCCTCAGCGTGCAGCTTCAAGGCTCGCTGGTGCGCCGCCACAAGCTCTTCCAGAGGAGCGCTTCCCTCCGCCAGGATGGCGATCGTCTTCTCTAGGTCAGCGAGGATCTGGTCGAATCCGCGCTCGCTCAAGTCGCCGTCGCGGCCACGCGGCCAAGGATGCCGTTGACGAATCGGCCCGCCTCGTCGCCCGAAAAAGTCTTCGCCAGCTCGATCGACTCGTTGATCGCCGCCTTGGTCGGCACCTTGCGGTCGATCGCGATCTCGTAGATGGCGATCCGGAGGATGATGCGGTCGACCTTCGCCATCTGCTCGAGCTTCCAGTGCTCCGACGTCTCGCTCAGGATGGTGTCGAGCTTGTCGCGATTCGCGGTGACACCATGGACGAGCTGCCGCGCGAAGTTGGTGATGTCTTCGTTTCCCGCGCCCTCGGCCGCGTGATAGAGCAGCACATCCTCCGGATCGTCGCCGCTGCCTTCGAGTTGGAACAGGACCTTGAGCGCCAGCTCCCTCGCCTGGTGGCGCTTACCCACTAAGTGGCGAAGGCGACGCTCGAGACGAAGACGTTCACCTCGCCGACCTCCAGGCCCAGCATGCGCTCCGTCGCCTCGACGACGTTGGCCTGCACTGCCGCAGCCACCTCAGCGAGCTTGGCCTCCGATTCGACCGTGATGAACACCTCGAGGTGGATCGACCGATCGCCTTCGATGTGCACCCGCACGCCCCGATGCGCTGCCTGGCGGCGCACCCAATCACCGAAATGACGGGCCGCGGCCTCGTCCATTCCCTCCACGCCTTCCACCTCACATGCGGCAAGCGCGGCGATGCTTGCGATCACTTCGTTGGCCACACGGACCGCCCCCAGCGAACCGTTCTCACTCATAACCGACTGATCCTACGCTGGAAATCCCCCACCGAGTCAACCCGCGTGACGCAGGCTCAGGCGCGTTCGACGTAGGAGTGATCACGCGTATCGACGCGGATCACATCGCCTGACTGGATGAAAAGCGGCACTTGAATCGTGGCGCCGGTCTCGAGCTTCGCGGGCTTGGTACCGCCGGAGACCGTGTCGCCCCTGAAACCGGGATCGGTGGACACGACCTTCAGGTTGACGTTGATCGGAAGCTCGACCCCGATCAGCCGGTCCTGGTAGCGCTGCAGGAAGACCGTGCTGCCCTCCTTCAACATGGGAAGCACGGTTTCGAGCATGTTTTCGTCGACGGCGACCTGGTCGTATGTCTTGGTGTCCATGAAGTGGTGATGCGTGCCGTCGGAGTAGAGGTACGTCGCCTCAGTGCTGTCGATGCGGACGGCGCGGTACTTGTCACCGCTGCGAAAGCTCTGCTCGAAGATGGAACCGGTGAGCACGTTGCGCAGCTTGGCCTTGATCACCGCGCCCGCGCGGGCAAGCTTGATGTGCTCGACGCTGACGATGGACAGCAGCTGCCCGTCCATCTCGAACATGGTCCCGTTCCGGAAATCGTTGCTCGAAATCACTGCTGTGCCAAATACTCCAACGCGAGCTCATATCCCACAAATCCGAGTCCCGTAATCACGCCGCGCGCGGCGCGCGCGGTCACGCTACGGGATCTGAATTCCTCGCGCGCGTGGATGTTCGAGAGATGCACCTCCACAACCGGCAGCGCGAGCGCCTGAAGGCAATCGTAGAGCGCGAGCGAGTAGTGGGACAGGGCGCCCGGGTTGATGACGATGCCCACCGAACCGGGCGCGTGCTGCTGCAGGAAATCGATGATGGCGCCCTCGTCGTTGCTCTGAAACAAGCTCACATCCCACCCCAGCCCGCGGGCCTTGACGCTCACGGTCTCGTTCAGGTCGTCAAGCGACCGCGTGCCGTAGATCTCGGGCTCGCGCTTTCCGAGCAAGTTGAGGTTTGGCCCATTGACCACCACCACCCGTTTCTTCATGCCAGGGACCTCGTGATGACGCGGCGAACGATCGCGCCCGGCACCGCGTGGCCGATCTCGGAGTGCCCGATCCGGCGCGGCAACACCCAGGCCACCTTGCCGCGGCGCGCCTTCTTGTCCAGCGCCATCGCCGCCAGCACGCGCTTGGGATCGGCGTGCGGGGGCCGGTCGGGCAGGCCGAACTCCTCGAGCAGCGCATCCTGCGCGTCGACGACCCGCTTGCTGCACAGGTCCATCGCGAGAGCTATCCGCGCGGCAACCCGCATGCCGAACGCCACCGCGCGCCCGTGCGTGACGCGGAAACCGGTCGCCGCCTCGAGAGCGTGCCCCGCGGTGTGGCCGTAGTTCAGGATCGCTCGGGGTCCGCGGTCGCGCTCATCCTTGGCGACGATCAGTGCCTTGGCCGCGACACAGCGAAAGACGACTCGCTCGAGCATCGATCGGTCGCGGTCCGCGAGCCGCGGCGCGTTGCGCTGGAGCAGATCGAACAGCCCTCGGTCCATGGCGACGGCGTACTTTACAACCTCGGCAAAAGCGTCCCGGTAGGTGGGCGCCGGCAGCGTCTCGATGGCCGCCAGATCGGAGATCACAGCCGAAGGCTGCCAGAACGCGCCGATCGCGTTCTTCGAACTGCGGCCGTTGACGCCGGTCTTGCCGCCGATGCTGGAATCGACCATGGCCAGAAGCGTCGTCGGCACGGCCACCAGACGCACGCCCCGCTGCCACACCGCCGCCGCCAGGCCGGCTAGGTCACCGACCGTTCCGCCCCCGACCGCGATGACGCACCCGCCGCGGTCGATCTGCCGCCGTTCCAGAAACGACAGCACCTCCTCGAGCTGCGCCATCGATTTCGAGCGTTCACTCGCTGGGATGACGTGGATGGGGGTCTTGAGCCCCACGCGTTTGATCGCCTTGGCGACCTTGAGCGCCCAGGGGCGGACGTTGCGGTCGGTGATGATGGCGGCGCCTGTCGGCTCGAGACGCGTGATCACGTTGCGGAGCTCGCGTTGGAGGTTGGAGCCGATCACGACGGGATAGCTGCCGGACGACGAGTCGAGGATCAGGCGGACCAGAGCTTCATCACCTCGTCGGCGATGGCGTCGGGCTCGCGGCTTGCATCGACCCGATGCTCCGCCTGCTCGTATCGTGACCGCCGGCGCTCGAACAGCTCCTCCACATCCCACCTCGTGCGCCCGGCCATCAGCGGGCGGCCGGGCAGGTGGGCGATGCGGCTCCAGATCGTCGCGAATGGCGCCTCGAGATAGACGGTCGTCGCCTGGTCGGAGATCAAGGCCCAGTTATCGTCGTCGATCACGACCCCGCCGCCGAGCGCGACCACCGCTCCCGGCTTCAGGGCTCGTGGGAGGAGCTCCTTCTCCAGCGACCGAAACACCTCCTCGCTGTGGACAGCGAAGATGTCCGCGATCGGCATTCCGGCTCGGTCTTCGACCATCAGGTCGAGGTCGGAGAACGGTGCGCGGGAGCGTTCGGCAACCAGCGCCCCGACGAGCGTCTTGCCCGACCCCATGAAGCCGAGCAGCGCGAGAGGCTTTCGCGCGCGGTAACTAGACGCCGCTCGGGTTCGCCGGCACGGGCGCTGGGAAAGGCGATGCCGCTGTCGCGCCGCCCCGTCTCCTCTCCGACTGCACGAAAACCTGATCGCGGAATTCGCCCGGCCTGGGCAGGTGGTCGAGGACCTCGGCGCCCTGCGCGCCGGCGGCGTCGACTTCGACACGTCCATAGCCCATCATCCGGCCGAGAAGCGACTGCCTGGTCGTGCAGTCCTGCACTCGATCGATCGGGATGATCTTTTCTTGGCGGCTGAAGACCCCGGCTTGGATCGTGATGCGCTGGTCTGTGAGGGTGTAGGTGATCGACCGCCAGCGGATCCAGACCACGATCAACCAGAGCAGGGCAAGCGCCACCACTCCCAACGTGAGGAACGTCCTGAGCCTCGCGTCCAGGCCCACCAGCGTGAAGTCTGAAACGAGGACGACGACGAGGAGGACCACGGGAACCACAAGGCTCTTGACGAGGGTGATCCAGTGTGGGTGATCTTTCAAGACGAGGTTTTCGCCGGGAAGGAGCTTGCTCATGGCCGGCTATTGTCCCCTACTTGAGCGGGTCCAGCAGCACGATCAGAGCGCCGGCCGCCAGGTAGGGACCGTAGGCAATCGTGCCTTTCATCGAGCGCCGCCAGACGATGACGCCGATCGAGATCAGCCCGGCCAGGAACACGCCGTAGAACATCGCCGTGAACGTATAGGGCCATCCGAGCAGGAGGCCCATGAAGAGCGCCAGCTTGACGTCGCCGAAGCCGAGCGCCTCGGCCTTGAAGAGAGCGGACCCGGCCAGCGCGAGAACCAAGAACAGCAGCCCGGCCGCCAATCCCATTGCGATCCCCGTCCACCACGGCTGCTGCCACAGCCCAAGGCGGCTGCTGACCAGTGGCGAGAGGCTGACCAGGAGCGCCAGCACCATGGATGGGAAGATCACGCGGTCGAGGATCAGCCGGTGCTCGAAATCGAAAAAGATCACCTGCACCAGGACAAGCCCGAAGAGGCTGCGGAGCACCAGCAGCGGAAACGGCGTTATCTCGAAGGCGTAGATCGCGAAAACGAGGGCGCACAGAACCGGCGGACCGAAGATTTGCCAGCGCTTGCTTCCGGGCTCGAGACCTTCGAGCCGAGCGAGCTTGACCGAACCCCATCGCACAGCCCATCCGGCGGCCCCGCCTCCCACCGCCCAGATCGCCGCCAGGGCGTATGGACTCACTAAAGGGGGGTCCCCGCAGACGCACGGCAAAGCCTCGGCGTCCACGGGGTTCTCATGGCTGGAGAGTTTCCCGCATCGCCTCGAGCGGGGCGGTGCGACCGGTCCAGAGCTGGAACGCGATCGCGCCCTGCGACAGCAGCACGCCCCAGCCGTCCGCAGTGCGAAGTCCGAGCGACCGCGCCTTGCGCACGAGTGGCGTCCCGCCCTTGACGTACACGAGGTCGATCACCGCGCCCTCTTTAGGCAGCGCTGCGGGGCGCAGCGGCATCTCCTCACGCCGGCCGAGGGGTGTCGCGTTGACGATCACGTCGGCCGAACGTGTCAACGACGCGACCGACGGGTCGTCCCAAGCGACGGTCTTGCCGGGTACGTCGACCTCGTCGGGACGTCGCGCGACAAACGTGAGGTGCGCGCCTTCCAGCGCCTGCGCGGTCGCCCGCGCGGCGCCGCCGGCGCCGAGGATGACCGCGTTCGCGCCGCGAGACTCCACTCCGGCGTCCTCGATGGCGAGACGGATCGCCGGGATGTCGGTGTTGAATCCTCCCAGCCGGCCGCCGTCGCCGACGATCGTGTTCACGGCGCGCGCGCGAAGGGCCTCGTCGGCGATGGTGTCGAGGAATTCCATCACGGTCTGCTTGTAGGGGATGGTGACGTTGGCCCCGGCGACATCCGGCGCCTTCAGCTGTTGGAGCGCAGCGGCAAGCTCCTGCGGCTCGACGTCGAGCAGCTCATAGCTCCAGTCCATGCCGAGCGCGCGAAACGCTGCGTTGTGCATGACGGGGCTGCTCGAATAAGCGATTCTCTGCCCGAGGAGAAAGACCTTCAGCTGCCGCTCACGCCGTACTTCTTGATGTCGCTGTCGAAATCCGCCTGGTTGGTCTCGAAGTGCGTCGTTCCCTGCTTGTCGGTGAAGTAGAAGAGATAGTTGGTCACGGGCGGGTTGATGCACGCGGCCAGCGCCGCCTTCCCCGGATTGCTGATGGGCCCCGGCGGCAGTCCCGCATGGATCCGGGTGTTGTACGGCGAGTCGCGCTTGAGCTCATCGGCGGTCGGCTCGGGCGTCAGCCGTCCAAGGAGGTAGAGCAAAGTTGCATCCACGCCCAGCGGGATGTTCTGCCTGAGGCGGTTGTAGTAGACGCTGCAGACGTTGCCCCGATCGGTCGCAGTCTTGTTGTTGGCCTCGCGATCGACCATCGAGGCGAGGATCACGATCGAGCGAATGTCTTCTCTCGGCCGCGCGCTTGTCGACTGCGAGATCTGCGCCTTCCAGTCGGCGGAGAACACTGCCGCAAACTGGTCCAGCTGCGCCTTGACCAGGCCTTTGGCGCCGGCCGACGGGTCGACTAGATACGTATCCGGGAACAGGTAGCCCTCGTATGGAAAGTCACCGCTCGCCTGGACCGGCAAGAAGTTGTAACTGCCGGCGAGCGCGGGATCCTTCGCGGCGCTGAGATAGTCGGCTCCGCTGATGGTACCCAGCTTCTTGCTGTCGACCAGCTGTGCCTGGTAACGAAGAGGAAAGCCTTCCGGGAACGTGATGGTCTTTTCGTCCGGCCGTCCATGCTGCAGCGCCGTGACGATCTGGCTCATGGACATGTTGGTGTTGAGCAGGAAAGCGCCCGCCTGAAACCTGGGCGCGGCGTCCGTCAGCCGGGTGTAGAGGTCGAAGGCGATCGTGCTGCGGATGAGACGCAGGTCATAGAGGTCGGTTCCGATCTGGGACGGGGTCTCACCCGGGTCGACGTGGAACGTCACGCTGTGGCTGGTGGTGGATACGGGCGTGTTCACGTTGAAGTTCCACCAGTCGATCGCACGCGAGGTCCCAAATCCGAGCAGGGCAAGCACGACTACGAACGCGATCAGGCGCCTCACTCGACCCGTTCTTCCTCGAGAGCGCTCATGACGCGGCCGAACTCCTCACCGTCGACCGTCTCCAACCCCGAAGCCGTTTCGCGCAGCAGCAGCACCCGTTCGGGTTCAGAGACGTCCTCGACCAGGTAGTAGGCGACCCCTTCGAGGTCGAACGCGTCGTGCAGCGCAAAACGGCGCTCCACGCCGGACTCGTCGACGAGCGTTACCTCTTCTTCAGACACGGCGGCTGTCGAGGTGGGACTGGAGAAGGAGAGCCGCAGCCACGCGGTCTATATTCGCGCGCCGTTTTTCCCGGCGCATCCCTGCCGCCAGCAATGACCTCTCCGCGGCCGCGGTGGTCAGGCGTTCATCGACCAGCTCGACAGGCAGCCCCGACGCGTGACGAATCGCATCGGCGAGGTCCCGCGCGGCTTTTGCCTCAGGGCCAAACGTGCCGTCCATCCGGCGCGGCAGCCCGACCACGATCCTCGCCGCTTCCTTGGCCTTCGCCATCGCAGCCAATCGCTCCGCGAGCGTCTCCCGCGGCTCGGCAGGGATCGTGGCCAGAGGTTGGGCGATCGTGCCGGTGGGATCGCTGACAGCCAGGCCGACTCTCCTCGAACCGGGATCGACGGCCAGCACCCTCACGCAGCCACTGCGGCTAGTGGGAAGGCGATGGCGACGGCTTCGGCGAGCTTTCCGCTGCAGCCTCGGCCGGAGGCGCGTTGGACTCGACCACGTAGTGCAGCTGGATCCTCCGGTCCAGAAGCGGCATCAAGGGCAGCGCGATGGGCTGCTCTTTGATCGCGACCGACCGGATCGGGAGCCTCTCCAGGTAGAACCGCGCCTGCTGGACCGGCCGGCCCACGATCTGGGCGCGGATCTTCTCCTCGTCAAGCCTGGGCGCCACATACGCCGACGCGCTTCCGACGAAGACGAGGTAGCCGCCCTTGGCGGCGCTGAGCAGGCGGTACTGGACCTGGATCGGGCTTTCTGTCAGCAGCTGCTGGTTGTTGGGCACCCGCTGCGCCAGGTAGGTCTTGTAGGCCTGGACGACGTCCCCGTCGACGTAGAAATCGCCTTCGGCGCTGACCGTCATCGTGCCTGTGAAGCTCGGTACTTTGTCATTGGGCTGGTGGTCGGTCGTGAACTGCGGCGGGCCAAAGATCACCGTCTCGCTCAGCTTCTCGCCCTGCTGGGCTCCCGCTGACAGCTCCTGGGCGAGGGCCTGGTGGAGCTCCTGCTCGAGCTGCGCGCGGGCGGCGTCGAAGTCGGCCACGCTCATCTGCGGCGTCGAGGATGGATCGGTCCCACCACCGGTCGCCTGTGGGTTGGTGACGGTAAAGCAGTCGTAGGGATTCGGGTCCGACGGCGACCACGAGTTGATGGTGTGATCACCGACGTTGCCGACGGATCCCGGCGTTGTCGCGATCACGTTGGCCGTCGCCGTTTGGCCCCATCCCACCGTGATGTCTCCGGAAGACTGAGCGAACTCGATGCCGTTTGTGTTGACGAACCGCGTGCCTCGGAAGCTGATGATGCCGCTCGAGTTCAGGTTCTTCGGCTTGCCGCAGGCGTTACGAAGCTCGATCGCACCGATTGACGGAGCAAGAGGCACGTTAATGGAGCCCGTGACCTTGAAACCCTGCGAGTTGGATTTCGAGACCGACACGGTCCTGACCTTGATCGGGGGCTTGCCCGGCTGTGCCTGGATCTCGACATCCTTCTGTGAAAAGGGCTGCGCCTGGGCCACAAGCGTCACCGATGCCGACGGCACGAACACGGCCGCGGCAAAGAGACCGACGAGGATCAGGGTGATCGCTGTCACGGAGAGAAGGAATCGACCCGGCTTGAGCTCGGTCGCGGTCCTGGTCAGCAATTTGCTGGGCGCGCCGACGCCGACGTGCGTGGTCGCCGCCGCCGGCCTTCGCTGCCACCACCTCCGGAGCGGCGGCGGAACCTCGGCCTCGGATGGGATGCCCTGGCCCTCCGGACCGACGGCGCCGAACACCGGGAATCCGGTCTCGGAGGCCATCTTCTGGACCGCCGGGTCGTCGCACACTACTGTGACCCGTTTGCCCAGACGGGCCGAGTAGTTGCGTAGGAGCTGGAAGTTGAATCGGCTCTGCCCGATGCGCGAGCGCATCGGCAGAACGAGCATCGTGTCCTCCCCGTGATAGCGGCGGAGGCGCTCGACGAGCTCGGGGATCTCCTCTTCGGTCTCGACGTAAATCTGGTTCGTTGCCATGGCGTTTACAGGTCTCCTGGAGGTCTGGTCAAACCTTTATAGCGCTTAGGACCCGTCTCATGACGGTGTTGACCGTGTCGCGCTCCTCGGCTTCAGTTCGCAAAGCGTGGTTGGCGAGGCCCATCGGGGCGATGTCCTGAGGGCTCACGAGCTGCCCGGTCGAGTCGCTCAGGTTCCGTACGTCGGCGGGTACAAGATGCCTAACGCGGGGCTCGCGCGGGAACGGAAGGCCCGCCGCCCAGTTGTTCTTCACGATCTCAAGGGTCAGCTCAGGCAGGAGGCTTCCTCCTCCACACAGGTAGATGCTGCTGGGCAGCCGCTCACCGCGCGAAAGCTCCTTGATGCTCAAGGCGAGGCCTTGCAGGAGCACCTCGGCGTCCGCGGTCAGCAGCTCGGAGACCTGACGGTGCTGGTCCGCGGACAGCAAGCCCTCCGAATGCCGGAGCTTGCGTGCCTCGGCCTCCTCGTAGCTCAGTCCGAAGGCCAGCGCCAGCCTCCGCGTGAAGGCGCGCCCGCCGAGATTGAACATCCGCGTCCCCTCCACCCCGCCGTCGCGGATCAAGGCCACGTCGGTCGTGCCGCCACCGACGTCGACGAAGATCCCGCCCTCCGCCCAGATCTCTTCGTTCGCGCATGCGCGGGCGAGGGCATAGGGCTGCGCCACCGCGGCGGCCAGCTCGAGGTCGAGCTCACGCACGACCGTCTCGATGGCGTCGATGTGGGTCATCGGCGCGAAGGTGTTGAAGACCGTGACCTCGAGGTTCTTGCCCGTGAAGCCGACCGGGTTGGTGACCGGGTAGCCGTCCACCCGTACGTTGGTGATCGCGGAGTGCACAAGGCGCGCCTCGAGCTGGCCGTAGCTCCGCTCCATCTCGAGCAGGTGCTGCGCCTCGCGGAGGGCGCGGCGCTGGACCATCTGGAGCATGGTCGACATCTCTCCGGAGCGGACCCGGGACTTCGAGTTCTCCCGCGGGTAGGCGATCGTCGACGAGAAGCCCTTGATCAGCTCGCCGGCGATCCCCACCACGACCTGTCCGGGAACCGTCCGGGCCATGTCCTCGGCGGCCTCCAGGGCGCGGTTGCAGCACCTGATCACCGACTCGAGGTCGGCGATCGCGCCGCCCGACATCGCCGCCGGAGCCTGGGGCTCGCGGCCGACGCCCAGCACCTCGCCGTCGGGGCCCTCGCGGCGGACGACGAGGACCTTGATCAGGTCGGTGCCGATGTCGAGCACCGTGAAATGGCGGTAGTAGTCGCTGCGCTTGCGCAGGAACTTGAACTTGCTCACGCCAGAGCTTCCTCCAGGCGCTTGAAAGCTTCGTCCACCGGGACGTTCAGCCTGCCGCTCACCAACTGCGGCCGTCCGCCCCCCGTGCCGAAGAGGTCTTTGAGGCGCGTGGCATCGAACTGCTGCACGAGGTCATTGGACACCTTGATGACAAACTTGTTGCCCGCGACAACGGTTACGATGCCCGACTTGACCTTCTCGAGGTAACGATCGGCGTAAGACTTCAGCTCGGCCTCATCTGAGGCGTCGACCGTCGCGGCCACGTAGTCCACGCGGCCGTGCTTGACCACAACACCGTCGCCTCCGATGGGCTCCCTACGCAGCCTCTCGCGCTCGCGTTGGGCTTCCTTGAGCTGACCTCGCAGGCTCTGGACCCGCTCGGGCAGCTGCTCGGGGTTGACGTTGAACGACCTCGCCAGGTCGGACAGCAGATCTCGATCCCGCCGGATGAGCTCGTCCGCTGCCTCGCCTACGACCATGTCGATGCGGCGTAAGCCCGAGCCGATGCTCGATTCGGACACGATGACCGCGGGGCCTATGTCGGCGGTGTTCTTCACGTGCGTGCCGCCGCACAGCTCGCAGGTCCAGTCGCCGAAGCACACCACACGCACGACGTCGCCGTACTTCTCCTCGAACAGGTGCATCGCGCCCTTCGCGACCGCCTCCCTGTAGGGCTTCTGGCTTTCGTGAAACGGCAGCGCCTCGCGAATCTTCTCCATCACGCGGCCGTTCACGCGAGCCAGCTCTTCCCTGTTGATGGCGCGATTGAGCGGGATGTCAAAGGTCGTGTGGTCGGGGCCGACCCACGATCCCTTTTGGGCTACCTGTTCGCCCAGCGTCTCGCGCAGGGCTTTGTGGAGCAGGTGCGTGGCCGAGTGGTGACGCATGATCTGCCGCCGGCGCTTCTCGTCGACCGCGGCGGTCGCCTCTTCGCCGAGCAGGATCTCGCCTGTAACGACCGTACCGAGATGCGCGATCGCGCCTTCGGCAGGCTTCTGCGTGTCTTCGACACGGACCATGCCGCTCGGCGTCTTGATCGTGCCGGTGTCACCGATCTGTCCGCCGGACTCGGCGTAGAAGGGTGTGCGCTCGAGGAAAACTTCGACCTGGTCTCCCTCGCCCGCCGCTTCGATCGCTGATCCTTCCCGGCGAAGTCCGACGACCTTGCTGTCGGTCGTCATCTCGCGATACCCGGTGAACTCAGATCTGGGCAGGTCTTTCACGGTCTGCCATCCGCGCGGCAGATCGCGGCGTGAACGCTGTCGCTGAAGCTCCATCTCCGCCCGAAAAGCGTCTTCGTCGACCTGCAGGCCGCGTTCAATCGCCAGCTCTCGCGTCAGCTCGAGAGGGAAGCCGAATGTGTCGTGCAGCCGGAAGGCATCGGCGCCGGACACCACCTTGCCGCCGCGCGAAGCAACCTTCTCGAACTGCTCCATGCCCTCGTCGAGGGTGCGCGCGAAACGCCCGGTCTCGGCGTCGATGGCATCGGTGATGACGCGCTCACGTTCTCGCACCTCGGCGTAGTGGTCTTTGAAGATCGCGACAGCCTGTTTGGCGCCGGTGGAGAGCTTTCCGCGCATCCCGATGTTTCGACCGTGCAGGGCGGCGCGGCGGATCAGGCGCCGCAGCACGTAGCCGCGTCCTTCATTGGACGGGACAACTCCATCCGCTATGCAGAAAGTCATCGCGCGAACGTGGTCGGCGATGATCTTTTCTGACAGCGCCGCTGGCTTGGTGCTTTGCTCCCGCACGAGATCGACAAGCGGGGCCAGGACGTCGGTCTCAAAAACGTTGTCCTTGCCCTGCAGGACAAAGCCGATACGTTCCAAACCCATCCCGGTGTCGATGGCCGGGCACGCAAGGGGCACGAGCGCTTCGTCGGCGATGCCTCGCTGGATGGCTTCTGCTGTCGAAGGCTGATCTGACAGATCCGCTCGCTGGTCGTACTGCGGGAACACGAGATTCCAGATCTCCGTGAAGCGGGTGCAGTGATCCGGATAACAGTCAGGCTGTCCGCATCCGGCCTCGCGGCCGCGGTCCCACCAGATCTCCGAGTCGGGACCGCACGGCCCGCGGCCAAGACCCCACCAGTTGGTACCGTCCCTCGTCACGTGGTCGCCCGCGATGGCGGTCGCCGTCGTCCAGATCTCGAACGCCTCGTCGTCCGACGGATGAACCGTGGCGCGAAGCCGGTCGACCGGCATGCCGAATCCCGTTGTCACCAACTCCCAGGCCAGTGGGATCGCGGTCTCCTTGAAGTAGTCGCCGGTCGGGGCGAAGTTCCCGAGCATCTCGAAGAAGGTGAGGTGGCGCTCGGTCTTCCCCACCTCTTCGATGTCGCCGGTACGCAGACATTTCTGAGAGCTCGCCAGCCGGGGCGCGGGAGGTTGTCCCAAACCCAGGTAGTAGGGTTTGAGCGGCTGCATTCCAGCCGAGATGAAGAGAGTGCTCGGGTCGCCGTGCGGTACAAGCGGCGCGCTCGGCAGGACCAGATGCTCCCGGCTCGCGAAATGCTCTAGAAAGCGTCTGCGGATCTCATTCCCGGTCACGGGGGTCGATCAAGTCTAGGGGGCGAGACGCTCGGTGCGCCAGGCGTCGGTCGAGGGCCGCCGTACGTAGCGCAGCCGATCGTGGAGGCGATCTTCGCGGTGCTCCCAGAATTCGATCCAGAGCGGCTTGAGCAAGTAGCCTCCCCAATCGTTCGGCAGCGGGACCTGTTCTGGGTATTTCGCCGCCAGCTCGAGCACGCGACGCTCGAGCACCTCCCGGGAACGCACCACGTGGCTCTGTCGTGATGCCGTCGCCGACAGCTGAGCGCCGCGAGGCCGGCTGCTGAAATACTCCTCCGACGCCGCGCGGCCCAACCGGCGCACGGTCCCATAAGCGCGCACCTGGTGTCGGGTGACCGACCAGTAGAAGACCAGCGCGGCGCGGTGGTCGTACGTCAGGTCCCGCCCCTTGCGACTCGCGTAGTTGGAATAGAAGAGGAAGGCGCCGTCCCGCAGGCCTTTGAGCAGCACCATCCGCGCCGAAGGCCCTTCCTCGCCGGCCGTCGCGAGCGTCATCGCGTCGGGCTGTGGCGCGCCGGCGTCCTGCGCCTCACGAAACCAGCGATTGAAAAGCACGAGCGGATCGCGCGGCGCCTCCGACTCGAGCAGGGGCACTTTGGTCAGCACGCCCCTCAGCCGGCGCTTTCTTGCGGCACGTACTTCCGCAGCTGCTCGAGCGCGGCGCGCTGGAGGCGCGAGACGTGCATCTGGCTGATGCCGAGACGGCGCGCAATCTCGGACTGGGACATCTGCTCGTAAAACCTCATCGCCATGATCGCGCGCTCACGAGGCGTGAGATGCTCCATCGCGCGGTCGAGGACGTCGCGCATCTCCACGCGCTCCAGCTCGGGATCCGAGCCCCCGATCTGCTCGGCCACCGAGCGGTTGTCCTGGCCGTCGGCCGCCGCGACCGGCTGATCGAGCGACACCGGCACGTACGCGGGGCCCATCTCCATCGCCTCCGTGACGTCGTCCGGGGAGACGCCGAGCCGCTCCGCAAGCTCGCCCACCGTGGGTTCTCGCCCGAGCTCGTTCTTCATCTGCTCGTTGACCCGCACCACGGATTGGTGCAGCTCCTGCAGCCGCCGCGGGAATCGGATGGCGGTGCCCTTGTCGCGGAAGTACCTCTTGATCTCGCCCGCAACCGTCAGGGTGGCGAACGTTGTGAACTCGTAGCCCAGGTCGGGGTCGAATCGCTCGATCGCCTTGATCAGGCCGAGGTAGCCGACTTGGACGATGTCGTCCAGCGGTTCGCCGCGGTTCTGGAACTTCCGTGCGAGGAAGTAGACGAAGTCGTGATAGGAGTCGACGAGCTGGGCGCGGATGCGGTCGCGCTCGGCCTGGTCTGTGCTTTCCTTGTAGCGGCGATGTAGCGCCCGCAGCTCATCGCGGGGAAGCCGCGCCGAACTGGCCACTACCTATTAGTTAAGCCGTTGCGCGAAGTTCAGCCTGCCAGGTGCTTGACCATCCGGAAGCGGACGTGTCCCGTGCGCGGCTCGATGCTCGGTCGAAAGTCATCGACGAAGCAGCGGATCATCTCGTAGGCGAGCCGCTGCAGCTCGGGATCGACGTGAGTCGCGTGCGGATGCAGGGGCATCGGCAACGCCGCGCCCGTCGGCATCAGGTCGACGTCGACGACGAGCGCCCGGTTGGTGGCGAAGTATGTGAGCTTCAGGTCCGCTGGTGTGCCCAGGTCCTCGGCGGCGCCGATGGCGCTGTCGCAGGCCTGGGTCAGAGCGATCGCCAGTTCGTCCAGGTCCATCAAGCTCAGACCGAGCTGACCTCCCAGCGCCGTCGCCACGCGTTTGGCCACTGGAATGAACTCCGCCGATGCCGGGATCTTGAGCTCCGCCAGGTTTCGTTTCGCCATCGGTTGGCGGTTACTCCTCCAGGTCCGTGCTCGCCCGCTGCATCCTGCGCGCCGCGGTCGCCTCGAGCTCCTCGCGCTTGCGCTTGGCCGCGGCCACCCCGTCCTGAATCGCTTTTCCGACCGGGTGCTCAGGGTCGGTCACGATCGTTCGCGCGCGCTGGGCGGCGTCGCGGGCTCGCTGCACGGGCTCGCTGCCACTGAGCTCGATCGTCTTGCTGCGCAGGCTCTCGATCTGCTCGCGACCGGGCCCGCTCGCGATATACGCGCCGACCGCAAGGCCGACCAGGCCGCCGAAGATGAACCAGCCAAATCCGCCGCCGCTTCTATCGTCAGCCATCGCCGAATCCTCCTCTAACCGTGCGAACAAGGCTCTGACCCGCCACCCTCACTCCGTACACGGCCGAGCTGACGCCGCGGCCGAATGCCGCCAGCCCGCGACCCCCAGTCCGCAGCCCGACGTTCACACCGGACGTGATGTCGTTCACGTTCTCGATGGTCTGTCGCACTTCGGGCAGCGTCTCCTTCATTTCTTCATTGGTGGTGTCGAGAAGCTCCTCGACGGCGCCAAGGGTTCCGCGCAACCGGATCAGGACCGCCGCCAGGGCGAGCGCCACGATCAGGGCGGCCACCCCCAAAGCAATCCACATGAAGCTCTGGCTGCTCAACGAGTGCATACCCCCGCCGCCCCGGCCGCAAACACACCCGCAATCTTAAGTGCGTGCGTTGGAGACGGCTGCGAGGGGGGGTGGGTGGCCGATAGTCCGGACTAACCGGACATTTCGCAGGCGGATTGAGCTGATGCTTCGGACTATCCGGGAGGGGCCCGGCGTGCGTCCGGTTCCTTCGGTTCCCGGCTGGGTCGGGGGACGAAGCGGGCCAGAGGCTGGAGCAGCAGTGCAAAGAACAGAGCGGGCACCAGGTTGGCCTGGCCCAGTCGCAACGAGGGCAACCCGAGGAAGTCCCAGAGCTGCCCCAGGGCGAAGCCCAACGCTGTCATGAGAAGGATCGGGAGGTAGGCGCGCTGGCGGTACGGGAGGAAGGCAAAGCAAAGCTGGGAGACGATGAGGACGAGCAGGACGGCGACGATGCTGCCTGGAGGGATGAATTTCACTTTTGATAATCGGACTCCGACCCCTCTCCCCCCGTCACTCTCCCCTTCAGGGAGAGGGTGCCTTTCCCACCACGGTGGGGAAGTGCTCCCTCCGGACGGTGGGGGTGGGTTGTCCTGAGCATGCTCAGGTGGGTCCCCTGCCTTGGCTCTCCAAGTCCCGTCCAGGGGGTCCCCACGAAATCGAAGATTTCGAGGGGTCTTCTGGCGGGCTTTTGGTCGGCCTAGCGGACTCCGGGGTCCCTTTCAGCGAGTGTTGGGCAACGCGCACATGCCCACCACCCCTCGGGAGCGACACCAATGCTACGACGGCTTCTGCGGCGGCACGACGCGTATGTGCAGCTCCTCGAGCTGTTGGGGGTCGACCGGGCTCGGCGCGCCCAGCATCAAGTCCTGGTGGCTCTGGGTCTTGGGGAAGGCGACCACGTCCCGCACGTTTTCGGTCCCCGTGATGGCCATCATGAGACGGTCGATCCCTGCCGCGATGCCACCGTGTGGTGGCACGCCGTACTCGAAGGCGTCGAGCAGATGACCGAACTGCGCGCGTATCCGCTCTCGATCCATCCCGAGGATCTCGAAAACTCTTTCCTGCAGCTCGCGGTCGTGGATGCGGATGCTGCCCCCTGACACCTCGACGCCGTTGAGCACGCAGTCGTAAGCGCGAGCGCGGACGTCGTAAGGTCGCTCGGTCAACAGGTCCATGTCCTCCGGCCACGGCGACGTGAACGGATGATGTCCGTACGTGAGGTTGCCGAGATCGTCCTCCTGGAAGAGGTACATCGGATAAACCCAGAGGAACTTCCACTCGCCCTGACGGATCAGCTTGCGGCGGCGCGCGATCTCACGACGCAACAGACCCATCACCGTCTCCGCCTTGCGCCGCCGATCGGCGACGAGGAGGATGAGGTCTTCGGCCCCCGCACCGGCCGCGGACTTGATGGTCGACATCTCCCCCTCGCTCAGGTGGCGGTCGAGGGGGCCCGGGAACCACGCGAGGCCCTTCGCGCCCGCGCCCTTCGCCAGCAGCGCCAGCTCGTCGAGCTCGCGCCGGCTCATGTCCCTGCCTCCGGGCACCGCCAGACAACGCACCACGCCGCCGGTCTCGAGAGCTCCTCGGAGCACGCTCGCCCTCGTCTGGCGAAGTATGTCGCTGACGTCGGCGATCTCCAGCTCGTAGCGCATGTCGGGCTTGTCTGTGCCGTACCGCAGCAGTGATTCCTGCACGTCGATCCGTGGGAACGGCGTCGGGATCTCGATCCCGAGCACGTCTTTCCAGACCGTCGCCCACAGTCCTTCGATCAAGGTGAACACGTCCTCTTCGGTGCAGAACGACATCTCGACGTCGAGCTGCGTGATCTCCACGACTCGGTCCGCGCGCAGGTCCTCGTCGCGAAGGCAGCGTGCGATCTGGTAGTAGCGACCGATCCCGGCGACCATCAAAAGCTGCTTCAGCTGCTGCGGCGACTGCGGAAGCGCGAAGAACTCCCCCGGGTGCAGGCGCGACGGGACGATGAAGTCGCGCGAACCTTCCGGTGTGCCTTTGAGCAGCATTGGAGTCTCGACTTCCATGAACTCGTGCCCGTCCATGTAGCGGTGGATCGCCTGCACGACGCGATGCCGCAGCTCGAGGGTTTGCGCCATCTTCGGGCGGCGGATGTCGAGGTAGCGGTACTTGAGCCGGAGCGCCTCATCCGCCTCGACCTCGTCCTCGATCGCGAAAGGCGGGGTCCTGGCCACGGAGATGACCTCCAGGTCTGACGCGACCACCTCTACCTCACCGGTTGCCATGCGAGGGTTTTCAGCGCCGGCTCGCCGGCGCGCCACCTTCCCTCCTACTCGCACCACATACTCCGACCGCAGGTCGGATGCCTTCTCATGAGCCTTTGGCGACTGGGCAGGGTTGAAAACGACCTGCACCGCACCCCAGCGGTCGCGAAGGTCGATGAAGATGAGTCCGCCGTGGTCGCGGCGGCGCGCGACCCAGCCGTACAGCTCGACCTCGCGACCCTCGTCAGACCCACGCAGCGAACCGCAGTGCGGAGCCGAAAACCCGCTCATACGAAGTGAATCGGCAATTCGTCCCATGCGAGCTCAGTCTGGTCCCCGCTGGTCATGTCGCGCAGTTGTGCGACCCGTCGAGCCGCGTCTTCCACGCTCAGCAGCACGACCCAGCGTGCACCCAGCTTGTTCGCCGACCGCATCTTGGCGCGAAGGCTCTTTGGCTCGTAGTCGACAGCGACCGCACGCGCAGCGCGGCAGATGCGAGCCACCTCGGCCGCCTCCACTGCGAGGTCGCCGTCGGGCAGCACCAGAACGTCGGCCGGAGGAGACGCGGCGCCATCTTCGCCCTTGGCCGCCATCAGCTCCGTGACCCGATCGAGACCTCCGGCAAACCCGACGCCGGGCGTGGCGGGCCAACCAAGCTCCTCGGCGAGGCCGTCATACCGACCGCCCGACGCCAACGCGTCCTGCTGGCCGGTCGCTCCACCAGGGTAGAACTCGAAAACGGTGCGCGTGTAGTAGTCGAGCCCGCGTACCAGGTAGGGGTTGTGCTGGTACTCGATGCTTGCGGCGTCGAGCAACCGCCGGACCGCAGCCCAGTGTGCTGAACACTCGTCGCAGAGGAAGTCGGTGACGCGGGGCGCGCCCGCCTTGAATGGCTGGCATTGCGGCACCTTGCAGTCGAGAAGACGCAGCGGGTTTTTCTCGAGCCGCAGCTGGCAGTCGCCGTGCAGCTGGGACTTGAGCGGCCGGTAGTAGGCCTTCAATCGCTCGAGGTAGGCCGGTCGGCACTTGGCGTCCCCGATGCTGTTCAACTCGAGACGGAGGTCGCCGAGCCCGACGGCGGCGAGCCAGCTGTGGGCGAGCTCGACGACCTCGGCGTCGAGTCCGGCGGCGCCGCTACCGATCGCTTCTGCGTTGAACTGGAAGAACTGGCGGTAGCGGCCCTTCTGCGGCCGGTCGTAGCGAAACATCGGACCGAACAGATAGAGACGCGAGGGCTGCGGGCCCTGGTTGAGGAGACCTTCGAAGTACGCTCGCACCACGCCCGCGGTCGCTTCCGGCCGCAGGGCGAGGTTGCGTCCGCCACGGTCATCGAATCGGTAGAGCTCCTTGGCGACCGCGTCGGTGTCTTCGCCGACCCGCTCGATCAGCTCGGCCTTCTCCAGGATCGGGGTGATGATTTCCTCGTAGCCGAACTTTCGCGCCATGTCCTCAGCTCCCGACTTCGCGGCGCGCCACACCGGAAGGTCGGCGGGCAAGATGTCACGGACTCCGCGGACGGCTTTGATCGGCTCGGAGCGGGGCATTGAGTGTTCGATTGTAAGAACCGGTGGTGCGGCGGTTAAACTCCTGCGCCGGTGACCACGGCATACGTCCAGCTGGTTTCGCTCGTCCTGGCCGCGCTGGCTCTGGTGATGGGCGCGTGGCTGCTGATCGTCGGCAAGCGGCCGTGGCGGGGCGGTGAGAGGGCCGAGGTTGCGCCTCGGGTCCGCCTCCTTGGGCTGAGCTACATCCTGGTCTTTGGCTCGGCGATGATCCAGATCATCACCCAGCCCACCGGCATCGAGGCCGAGGCGCTCGGCGGCTTCATGGTGTTGGGCGGGATGATCGTGATCGTCGTCGTCTACCTCGAAGCTCGCGCGTCGCGGCTGGCCACTCACGAAGACCGGCTCGACAACCGGCTGAGGAACTAGCGCCTCCGTTTTCCATTGCCCTCTCTCCCTCGGGGACAGGGACCTAGCGAAAGGGCTTAAGCCCGAGCTAGAGGCCCGCCGTCTCTCGATTGGTGCGATAACCGGTCGCCGCGTTCAACGACTCCGTCAGGTCCTCCATCCGGATGGGCTTGCTCATGTAGTCGTCGTACCCGGCGCGGAGACACCGCTCCTGATCCCCAGGTCCAGCCATCGCCGTCAGCGCGATGAGCCGCGGCCGGTTGCCTCGCGGCCAGCGCCGGCAGATGGCCTCTGCGGCTGCGAGCCCGTCCATCTCGGGCATCAGCACGTCCATGAGCACGGCGTCGTAGGGCTGCTGCGCGACGGCGGCCACCGCCTCACGGCCGTTGGACACGACGTCGACGCTGTGCCCGAGCTTGGTGACCAATCGCTTGAGGAGGTTCTGGTTCAGCGCGTTGTCATCGGCGATCAGAACTCGAAGCGCGCCCGGCTGCACATCTTGCACCGCCTGCGGCTGGGCCCCGCGGCCGCCGACCTGGATCATCACGTCATGCAGGGTGCGCGGCGGCACGGGTTTGGTGAGCGTCGCCTGGATGACGCCGCTGTCGGCAGCCGTGGCCTCCGCCGGTCCTGGCGTGGACGAAGAGATGAGGACGATCGGCATCTGGTCGGCCCGCCGTGCCGCTCGAAGCGCCGTCGAGATCTCGAGGCCGTCGATCGCCGGCTGGCGGTGCTCGACTAGCGCGATGTCGAAGGGACGCCCGACCTGGACCGCGCCCAGCGCCTCCTCTGGCGTGGCCGACGTCGCGTTGGCGCCCCACTGCTCGACCTGCAGCGCCAGGACACGCTTCTCGGTCGGATCCGCGGCGACGACCAGCACTCGCATCCCCTCGAGGGTCAGCAGCGTCGTCGCGATTCCGCCCGGCAGCGCTTCGGCCAGGATCGTGAAGCCGAAGGTCGTGCCCGCATCCGGACCCGCCTCGACCCCGCCCTGCTCGACGCGCAGCTCGCCGTCCATCATCTCGACGAGGTGCTTGGTCGTGCGGAGGCTCAGCACGGAGAGGCGGTCGCCCGGCTCGAGACGGTCGTAAGGACCCGTGACTCCGTCCAGCCCGCCGCGAAGAATCCGGGCCGGCACGCCACGGCCGGTGTCGCGGATTCTGAAGCTCAACGCCACCAGCCCACCGCGATCCTCCGACGTCAGCTCGATGCCGATGCCCCCTCGGTATGTGCGATCCACGGCGCCGTGCAGCAGCGTCAGCAGGATCTGCTCGAGCCGGCGCGAGTCGCCGATCGCGACATTCGGCACATCCGGCGCCGCGCTGAAAGACATGTCTAGGCCTTTGGAGCCCGCCGCTTCGGACAAGAGGGCGAGGCAGCTCTCGACGGTAGAGCGCACGTCGAAGGGATGGAGCGCGAGCTCGAACTCGCCGGTCCCGATGGTGGCCGCGTCGAGCACGTCATCGACGATCCTCGCCACCTGCTCGGCGCCGGCCTCGACGATCGCGGCGAGCTCCCGCTCCTCACTCGTCTCCGCGCCCGTGGAGAGAAGGCCCGCCGCGCCCACGACCGCGTTGAGCTGGTTGCGCAGCTGGTGCCCGATGTCAGCGAGCAGCTCGGAGTCGACCTCGATCGTGCGGTGATGACCGTCCGTCTGGCCGTCGGGCGGCGGCGTCGGAGTTACGTCCTGGAACTCGCCCATCAGTAGAGCTGCTCCCCCGGTGGCTGGTTGTTGGGTTCGAACATGGACGGCCCGAGCTCCATCCCATTGGCCTTGAAGTGATCCTGGAACGTGGAGAGCGTTCCGGTCGCCGTGTGGTAGCCGACCGCGCGGCCGTCAGGTGTGACTGCGATCTGGCGAAACGCGAACAGCTCGTTGAGACCGATGTCGCCGTCGCGCAGGCCGAAAACTTCCGCGACGCTCACGATCTTGCGCGCGCCGCCCCGCAGTCTCTCGGTCTGGACGATGACGTTGATGGCCGACGCTATCTGGCCGCGGATCGCGCGCGATGGCAACTCTGTGCCCGCGAGGAGCACCAGGGTCTCGAGGCGGTTGATCGCGTCGCGCGGGTTGTTGGCATGCACAGTGCTCATCGAGCCGTCGTGACCGGTGTTCATCGCCTGCAGCATGTCGAGCGCTTCGCCGCCGCGAACCTCGCCGACTATGATCCTGTCCGGACGCATGCGCAGTGCGTTGCGAACGAGGTCGCGGATCGTGATCTGGCCGCGGCCCTCGACGTTGGCCGGTTTCGATTCCAGGCTGATCACGTGCACCTGGCGCAGGCGAAGCTCGGCAGCGTCTTCGCAGGTGACGATGCGCTCGGTGGCGGGGATGAACCCGGACAGGACGTTCAGCAGCGTGGTCTTGCCCGAGCCCGTGCCGCCGGAGACGATGATGTTGAGGCGCGTCTTGACCGCCGCGTCGAGGTACTCGAGGATCGCTTCGCTCGAGCCACCTGTCGTGACGATGCGTTCAGGAGTGAGAACCTCGCGGCCGAACTTCCGGATCGTGAGGCAAGGGCCGTAGATGGCGACGGGCGGAATCACCACATTCACTCGCGAGCCGTCCTTCAACCGGGCGTCGCACATGGGCTCGGACTCGTCGACCCGCCGGCCGATCGTCGAGACGATGCGGTCGATCACGCGTCGCAAGCTCGCCTCATCCTCGAACGCAAGGTTGGTCAGCTCGATCCGGCCTCGCCGCTCGACGAAGATCTGCTCGGGCCTGTTGACCATGATCTCGGTGATCTCGGGGTCGCGCAGGGGCGCCTCCAGCGGCCCGAGCCCAATGACCTCGTCGAAGAGGATCTCGACCAGACGCTCGCGGTCCGCGGCCGTGACGAGCGCGGCGGGCGGCTTGGCCCGAAAGTGGTCTTCGGTCAGCTGCATCAAAAGTCTGCGGATGCCGGCCCGGTTGCTGATGTCGATCGCGGCGGCATGCCGCCTGAGCAGCTCGGCGTGGATCTCCGCCTTCGCCGCCGCGAGCCCGGGGCTCAGGACGGCCGGCGCCTCCACGGCGCGGGGGCTGGTGTCGATCACCGGCGCCATCGGGCTCGTGCCGTCACGCGGCACCGCGCGGCGCTCGATCGGGGCGATCGTCGGCGTGCCGTCGGCGGGCGTAACGGGCTCGGCGGGTGGAGGTGCGGGTGCCGTCGGGGCGGCCACGGGCGTCTGCTGGTAGCGGCGATCGAAGCGCTCGGAAAGCTTCATCTCGCCACCGCGCGCCTGACCAACCGGCGGTGGGCCCTGTCCGCCGCCTTCTTGACCGGCGCGTCGGGATCCGAGTCGGCCAGCCGCTTGAGTCCGTCGGCCGCAGCGCGGTCGCCGATCGTCGCCAGCGACTTGCACGCGGCCATTCGCACCTGCCTCGGCCACCTTCGGTCGTGGGCGATGCCCAGCAGCGGCGACACCCGGAGCACGTCGCGGCGCAGGCCGCAGGCGAGCACGGTCGCGACGGCCGTGCGCTCGCTGGCCGGCTGGCGCATCAGGGCTTCGATGTCGACGTCGGTGGCGGCGCGCGATAGGGCGATGGCAAGGCGATAAAGAGGTATCCCGTCGGCCGCCGCGATCAGCATATCGACCGCTCGCCGGCCGCCGAGCTGGGAGAGCGACCGTATGGCGGCCTCGCGGACACGCTGGTTGGAATCCGCCACCAGATCTCCTATCCAGATGAACGACTCGGTCAGCCGGGCCGCGGAACAGATCCGCGCGGCCGCGGCCCGTGTGACCGGGCTCGGGCTGGCCAACGAGTTCACCAACTCCTCTTGCAGCCCGGAGCGGCGGAACAGCTCGTGGACCATCCAGTGGCCCATGACGCCGACCCCGGGGCGGTCGAGCGCGGCCCTGAGCACGTTGGCGACGGCGAGGGGCTCGGCCAGCAGCTCGTCGGCGCTGACGTTAAGAACGGCGGCCCGCTCACCCTCGAGCGCAGTTTTAACCACCCGCTCAACGCGCCCCGTGACGCGAGATCGGCTGGCCGGACGGGGAACCGCCTGCGTCACCGGCCGGGTATTTGAGCCATTGCTGCGAAGCTGGGAGTCCATCTGGGGGGCGGTTGCTACAGTATCGGCGTTTTGAACGCCCGTGAGGTTCCCGAAACCTTACAGCGGGCGCGGGAGGAAGAGCCACGTCAGGTGGGCGCTAGCGGAAGCCGTCCCGCCGAAGACCAGACGCCGTCAGCCCTCCAGATGCGGATGCGCATCCTGGAGATGTCGGCCGTTTTCTCGGAGCTAAACGACGGCGTCCTGCGAGCCGTGGCCCGGCGCATGCGGGCGGTCGGGCTGGCGGCCCGGGACACCCTCCGCCTGGGCGGCCAGGGCGCCGACGTCGTCGTCTTCCTGGCGTCGGGGCAGATCGAAGAATCGATCACGGACGCCGGCGGCAAGGTCCTGCTCACCCGCCGGCCGGCCCCCGGCGACCTGGTCATCCTCCCGGCTCCACGCACGAGTGACCGCTACGTGACCAGCATCTACGGCCTGACCGACGCGGTCCTGCTGACCCTCGACCGCGACGGGCTCCTGGAAGGGCTGGGCGCCGACGTGGAAAAGGTCGCGCTAACGCTGGACAAGCTCTGGGATCAGGAGCTGACGGCCGCCGCCGCGATCGCCGCCCAGACCGCGTCTCGGACCGCGGCCGCGATCGTCGCCGTCTTCTCGGCGAAGGGCGGCGCCGGCACCACGACGCTCGCCATCAACACCGCCGGGGCCCTCGCGCGCAAGTTCCCGCGTCAGGTGCTGCTCATCGACCTCGGCCAGCCGTTCGGCCATGCGGCCCTCTTCGCCGACCTGATCGCGACCGGCTCCATCGCAAGCGCCTCCAAAGCCGCGTCGGTGGATTTCGAGTCCGTCCTGCGCGGCAACATCGTCAACCACCGCACGGGCATGGGCGTCCTCCCGGGCACCCTGCGGCCGGAAGAGGTCGACACGCTGACCGGGGAGCTGGTCGGCCGCGTTCTTGACGTTGTGGTCTCCTGGCAGAAAGTCATCGTGGTCGACCTCGGCACCTCTCTCGCGGAGGCGGCGCTTGCGGTGATCGAGCGTGCTGAATGCCTGGTCGTCGTCGTGCCGCCGGAGATCGCTGCCATGACCGACGCCCGCCGAGCGCTGGCGATATTCCGCGACATCATGAACGTGCCCGACAACCGGATGGAGCTGGTCCTGAACCAGCGCTCACCTCACCCGCCGCTCGACCGCGCCGCGGTCGAGTCGATCCTCGGCCGCAAGATGTCCGTCATCGTCGGCTTCGATGACTCCCGTCCCGAAGATTCGACCCTCGCCGGCGGCCTGGTCATCCAGCACGACCCTTCCTCGATCGTCTCGCGCGGGGCAACCGAGGTCGCGCGGGTCATCCTTTCCAACCTGAAGCTCGATGGATGATCGCCGCCGCCGAGCTCGCGGACAGGCGCTGGTCGAGCTCGCGCTTGCGCTGCCGGTCCTGGTGGTCCTTATCGCCGGCGTCCTCGAGCTTGGTCGTGGTTACTCGTTTGCGGTCGAAACCTCGGACGCCGCCCGTGATGCGGCAAGGTTCGTAGCCGGCAAGACCGCGACCACCAACGGCCCAGGCCTGACCGCCATGTGCAGCCTGGTCACGGCGGATCTCGCCGCGGTGACGGCCAACGTTTCCTGCCCGACGCAGGTCAACCACGCGCCGCCGTTCGTCGCCGGCACCGACTACACCAGGCCGGTCGCCGGCCAGGCCGTCGTAGCCGTCTACTGCGGAACGAGCATCAACTGCACCGGCGCCATACCCACCCTCTATCAGTCGGAGATCGACGTCTTCGTTTACTACGGGTTCAGCGACCTCAACATCCTTGGCGGCGGGATCACGATCACGGGGTCGAGCCGAGCCACGACGGCCTGGTGAATCTCTTGGGCCACAAGCAGCTCGGGCAGGCTCCTCGCCGGTCGCGTGGAGGGCGACTTCAAAGCGCGCAAGCGCTGGTCGAGTTTGCGCTGATCGCGCCCGTGCTCTTCCTGCTGATCGGGGCGACGGTCGACCTCGGCCGCGGGCTGCTGATCTACACCATGCTTCAAGGCGCATCGCGTGACATGGCGCGCCAGGCGGTGCTCGGCTACTACAGCGGCTCGAACACGCTGCCCCCAACGTGCACCACCCTCTCCACACCGTGTTCGCTCGGTGCGCTGACCAACGGTGCGCACCAGCTCGACCCGTTGGGGATGTCGGTCGTGTACCAGGATTCCACCGGGATCAGCGCACCTCCCGCCTATGGCGCCTACGTGGCGAACGCCAATCCGCTGCAGCCGGGCACGATCACCCTGTCCGGTGTGATCAACGCGAGCACGGTCTACGTGTTCATCTACGAGCTCGACGCGACTCCGGGTAATCCGAATCCGCGCTGGAGCTGCCCGACGTGCGCCGGCGTCAACGGCGCTGCTGTGCGCACGTCAGGACACCAGCTCGTCGTCGTCGACATGAAGCTTCAGTGGAAGCCCGTGCTCAACACCCTGTTGGGCATCCCGAGCGCGATCACGTTCGACTCGCAATCGGTCGAGCGGCTCGAGTTCTGATGCGCCGGCAGTCGGGACAGGCACTTGTGATCGTCGCCATCTGGTTGGTCGCGCTCATCGGGTCGGCCTCCCTCATCCTGCTGACAGGCTCGGTCGAATGGCAGCGCAATCAGCTGCAGCAGCTGGCGGACCAGGCTGCTCTCGACGCAGCTATGAAGATCGGTGTCGGCTGCACAGCCGGCTCAGCCAGCACCATCATCACCGAGGCGGACAACTTCATCGCAACCCAGCGCACTCGCACCGGCGCGCTCACGATCGGCGCGAGCACTTGCGCCGGCGCGTATACAGGCAGCGACACATTCGCGACCGGCCTGAGCGAGACGATCCACTATCCCTATCGCGCCCACCAGCAGCAGGTCGAGGTCATCCTCACCCTTGCGCTGCCGATCTCATTCGGCAGCTACATGGGCGCCTCGAACACGAACGTCACCCGGCGCGCGGTCGCGCAGCAGCTGACCGGGTCAGTCCCCACCATCTCGGCAACCACGGTTTCCTGCACGGGCGGGCAGTTCAACGTCGCGGGCACGATCGCCTCCTCCAACGCCATCACCCTCAGCGGCTCGTGTGCGATGTATGCGCACACCCGCTTCGACGCCGCGTCGAGCACGTACTCAGACCTCGGCAACGTCTCGGTGTACGCCCAGGGCCAGACGTGGGTCGGCGGCGCGGGCTCGTGTGTCGGCGGATCGAACTCGGGATCGACCAACGCTGTGTGCGCCGACGGCTATGAGGTTTCAGGGCACACCTCGACCGCCTGCGGAGCCGGCGGCACCAGCGCCTTTCTCTCGGCGGGCGACGCGGTCATCAACCCCAACCCCTGCGCGGGTGGCGCAGCGGCGCAGCCGGTGCCACCCCTGTCGACGACGCTGCCGCCCGAGCCGAACACAGACCCTTCGGCGATCGCGACCCTGCAGAACAACGCTGGGGGTCCGCTGGGTGCCGCATGCTCCTCGAGCGGCGTCTACCCCAATATCACTGCCGGCGGCACCGTCGTCGGCACGGGTCTCGGACCGTCGCCGAGCAGCAGGGACGCGAGCGGCTTTTATCACTTCAAGCCCAGCTGCTACGGCTACCTCGACCTGAGCACCACCGCGGGCGGAATCTCCAACCGTCAGACAGGCGCCGAGAGCGCGTTCCAGACCCACTTCGTCACCGCGAGCATGCCCGCCGCGAGCCAGGCGGGCACTCTGCTGATCGCGACCGTGACGTCGGCCTCGACACCCAACAAGTTCGGCGCTCCGGCGGGCTGGGTCTCGGCCGCCGAGGCCAACCAGGTCGGCGAGGGCCGGAGCGAGATCTGGTACTACCCCAACAACCCGGGCGGGATCGCAAGCGTCACCTTCACCATGAACCCGGCGACGGTCGGCGGCAACGCGCAGCTCTCCGAGTGGCTCGGCGTCGCGACAGCCTTGCCGCTCGACCAATTCGGGTGGCAAACCGTGCCGGTGGCCACGACCACGACCACCATCTCGACGAGCGGAGCCATGACTCAAACCGGCGAGCTCGTCGTCACCGATGACGGCTTCAAGATCGCGGCGGGCACGTTCACACGGGCGGCGGGCTGGACCCCTCTGGTCACGGACATTACGCAGGGCTACGCCTCTGAGTACCGCCTGGACCTGCCCGTCGGCATCGCAAGCGAGACGTTGTCGACGAGCGTCCCCGCGCTCTGGGCGAACGTGATCGCGACCTTCAAGCCGGCCTCGGCCGGCTCAGGCGCCGTGCTCGACCCCGGCTTCTACTACTTCAACGGCTCCGGATTTGCCGGCGGCGGCGGGATCTGCCTTGGCGGCGGCGAGCTCCTGGCCCGTGACGTGACCATCGAGCTCGTCAACGCGGCGGGCTTCTCGACCGGGACTTGCGCCGCCGGCGGAGGCGCCGCGTGCGGCGCGGCGAGCTGTCAGTTCGGGTCGACCCCGTGCTCGCTTTCGGCCTGCCCGCCCAACGCGGCCGCCGACTCGGCAGGCGGCGGTTACACCTGGTTTGCCGCGCCCTGCAACCAGGCGCCCGCCGGCGACGCGAGCTGCCCTGGCTCGGCGTGGTGCCCCGTGGGCGACCGCGCCTGCTGGAACCTCCTGATCTGGGCCCCGGCAAGCAACTCTGGCCAGATCGCGATCAAAGGCACCGTGGCCAAGAACTGGCTGCTGGGCTCTGTCTACTGGTCCGGCACCTGCACGTACACCGACAACGGCTTGAGCATGCTCGCCGGGTCGCTCGCCTGCGGGACGCTGTCGGTGTCGGCGGCCGCAGGCTCGGGCACCTCGATCGGGAGCGATTATGGTCTCAATACCGCCGTGGTCGAGGCCGTCCTGATCGAGTGAGGGAGCCTGGAACCGCCTTTGTGGCCTTATCTGTTGCGCTTCGGCGTCCATTTTGTGAAGCTAGCGCGCGCAGTTAAGTGTCAATAGCCACCTCCGCCCTGGCCCGGCCTCGCCGCGGGCGCCTGTACATCGTGGTCGGCGCAGTTCTTGCCGTGCTGGCTTTCGCCCTGGCGGCCGGGATCGCGAGCCTGCCCCTCATCCAGGGCACGACCACAGGGACTAGGGTTGTCGTGGCCAGCCACGACATCAAGGCGAGGACCGTCATCACGGCCTCCGATCTCACCATCGCCAACTTCAACCCGGCACCGCCGGAAGCATTCATCGCTGTCAAAGACGTCGCCGGAAAGGGAGCTCGGGTGGACCTCCCGGCCGGCCAGCCCATCACCGCCAACCTGGTGGCCCCGTCCGGTGACCTTCTAAGCAGCAGCGACGTCGCCTACCTGCCGATCCCCAAAGGGTGGATCGCCGTCACCGTTCCGACCGGTGAACAGGTCGGCGTCGGCGGCTACGTCCAGATCGGAGACAGGATCACCATGCTCGCCACGATCAACACCGCGGCCTTCGGGCAGAATCCCGGCAGAAACGTGGTCCTCACGGTCTTTCGCGACATCGACGTCCTGCGCGTCGGGCCGGCGAACGGCGCGACCTCGACCGGCTCGGTTACCAGCAGCCTCACCGTGCTCATGACCGGGTGCGATTCCGAGTTTCTGTTCTGGCTGCTCAACAACGCGTCGATGAAGTACGAGCTCGAGTCCTACACCGACTATCAGGGCCTCCCGACCCAACCTGATACCAAGTGTCCCAGCGTGTCATCGGCGACGGGAGTCGGCCCCAAAGACGTCGACGGACGCTGGCACTTCACGACCCATTAGAGGGCCGACCGGCCAATGAACACCGCCATCATCCTCGTCGCCGTCGCGGCGGCCGTCGGCGTCGGCCTCGTCGTTTTCGGCATGGTGAGCTCGCGTCAGGCGTCGAGCCCGGAAATCTCGGTCCGCGCCTCCTACCGAACGCTCGCCGACGTGCGGGAGCAGCTCCGCCGGCGGTTTGAGCCGACCGGCACGCCCGCCTGGATCGCGTCTGAGCAGAGGACGAGCCGCCTTCAGCGCGACCTCGTGAGCGCCGACCTGGAGCTGAGACCGTACGAGTTCAGGATCATCCAGGCAGGCATCGCCCTGCTGCTGGCGATCATCGGCGTCTTGCGATTCGGCATCGGTCCCGAGTTCGTCGTCCTGGCCGTGATCGGTTACGTGCTTCCCGCGCTGTACCTGCGCAACCGCCGTGGACATCGTCTGCGCCAGTTCGACGCCGGGTTGCCTCGGGCGATGGAGCTCATCGCCAACTCGATGAAGGCCGGACAGTCCGTCGCGCAATCGCTCAGCGCGGTGACCGACAACGCAGGCCCGCCCGTCTCGGACGAGTTCGCGCTCGCCCGCCGCGAGATCGAGTTGGGCGCGTCGATCGACAGCGCGCTCAACAACATGGTCAAAAGGATTGGCAGCAGCGACCTTCGCTTGATGGTCATGGTGATCACGATCCAGCGGTCGGTCGGCGGTGACCTGCCAGCGATCCTGGTCACCCTCGCCGACACGATGCGACAGCGCGAGGAGATGCGCTCCGAGATCATGGCGGCGACCGCGCAGTCTCGCGCCACGGCGCTGATCATCACGCTGCTCCCTATCGTCGCGGCATTGCTTCTCTACTTCATCGTCCGCGACTATTTCCGTCCGATGCTCGTCAACCCGCTCGGCTGGGCGATGCTCATCCTCGCGGGATTCCTCCTTTTCGTCGGCAACCTGATCATCCGCCGCCTGACCGCGATCGCATGAACGCACTGCCGCTCGTCATCGGCGTGGCGGCTGCGATCGGCGCCTACCTGCTGACGATCGGAATCATCGCCTCGCGCGCAGCCGACGCCACCACACTCGCGCGCGAACGTCTCGCCCGCCAGGAGGTGGGCCTCGGCCAGAGCGCGGTTGCCTTGCAGCTCGAGAAGCCGTTCAGAGAACGGCTCTTCGCGCCACTTCGCCGGTGGCTCGACCGCCAGACGATGCGGATGACGCCGGAGGCCCAGGCCGCGAACTTCCGCCGCCAGCTCGACTTCGTCGGCAATCCGTTCAGCCTCGACCCGGCGAGCCTCCAGACCCTGCGCATCGCGGCTGCTGCGGCGTTTGGCGCCACCGGGACCGCGGTCGGGATGTTCATCGGCACCCCGTTCGCGATCGGCATCGCGCTGCTGGCCGGCGTCGCGCTCGGGTTTTACCTGCCGGTCGTGTGGCTCGACCAGCTCGTCCGCGAGCGACGTACGGAGCTGGAGGCCTCCCTGCCCAACGCGCTCGACGTAGTCGCCATCAGCATGGAGGCCGGCCTCGGGTTGGACCGCGCCCTGGAGCAGCTGGTTCGCCACCAGGACGACTCCCTAACCCTGCTTGTCGCGCGAGCGCTGCGCGAGATCCAGCTTGGTCGGCCCAGGGCTGACGCCCTCGAAGAGATGGCCATAGCGACGGGCATTGAGGACTTTGCCTCGCTCGTGCGCGGCATCCTGTACGCGGAGCGCACCGGCGTGCCGATCGCGCGGACGATCGCCGCCCACGCCGCGCAGATGCGCGTGAAACGCCGGCTCAAGATCCGCACCGAAGCCGCGCGAGCCTCGCTGAAGATCCTCATCCCGACGGTTGGGTGCGTGTTCCCGACCTTGTGGCTCATCCTGCTCGGACCTGCCTTGATCGTCGTCATGAGCCTGGGCCACTGAGCCTCGACCTGGAAGGTCAGCTGAGGAACGGGTTCATCCTTCGCTCCCGGCCGATCGTGGTCGCCGGGCCGTGTCCGCTGTACACGATCATCTCGTCCGGCTGGGCGAGCAGCTTGGTGCGGATGCCTACGATCAGTGCACCGCCGTCTGAGTTCGCGAAGTCCGATCGCCCGATGGATCCCGCGAACAGCGCGTCCCCGGTGAACAGATAACCGTTGATCTTCAGGGTCACACCTCCGGGGCTGTGCCCCGGCGTGTGCAGGACCTCGAACTCGAGCGAACCCGCCTGGTAGGACTCGCCGTCGGCCAGCCGTGTCACGTTGTCGACCTGCGTTGCGATCGGGCCGAACTCGCGGCGGAGCGGGCGACCGCGCTCGACCACGTCGCGCTCTGAGTCGTGGACCGCGATGGGGATGGAGCCAAACGCCTCGCGCAGCTCGTGCAGGCCGGCGATGTGATCGAGGTCGGTGTGCGTCAGAAGGATCGCTCTGACGTTGACGCCCCGCTCGCGCGCGGCGTCGATGACCAGCTCCGGCTCGAGGTTGGAGTCGACGACGACGGCGTCATGCGTCGCCTCGTCTTCGACCAGGTAGGAGTTGGTGCCGAATCGCCGATCGGCGGTGACCTCGACCCGAACCTTCACAAGGCCTTGCGGACGACGACGTACGGGCCAGTCTCGCGGTGTGGCTCAAAGCCCGCCCGAAGGTACATGCTCAACGGGCCGCGGTAGTTCGACTGCGGGGATTGCTTGTCATTGATGGGATAAGCCTCGGCCACCTTGACGCCTCGATCCCGCAATCGCGACACGGCGGCGTCAAGCAGACGGGACGCAACGCCATGGCCGCGATACGGCGCCGCGATCACGAAGCAGGCGATCGAACCTACGCCGTCGTACTGCCTCGCATCGAGCTCGAAGCGATGCATCACCCCAGCGAGCCGCGTCGTCTCCCCGTAATTGCACCAGCCGACGGGCTTACCGTCGACGTACGCGAGGAGCGCAGTCACATGGCCGCGTGAGATGGACTCACTCATGTCGCGGCGGTTGTCTTGGGCTGTACGAACAGCCCACTCCTCTTCGGATTGAGAGCGATGCGTCTCCATGCAGTAGCACGACTGCCAGCCAGGGAAGTCGCGGAATGCGTGGTGATCGAAAAACTCCTGGTAGTCACCGACTCGGTCCGGCGTCACGTCGTGAACTTCGATCTTTCCGATCTCCGGCAAGCGCTCGATCTCAGCCTGCGCCGCCGGGTCGTGCTCGAGCCGAAGGCCCTGCAGCACGCCCTGGCCCTCGGATGCAAGCAAACCGCCGACGATGTCGCCCGCCTCCCACGACATGCGGACACGACAACCCGAGCCTTCGCTGAACACCTCCCACCTCATTGTGTGCGGCGGCTGCCGCGCGAAGATCGGTGCGTAGACAAAGCGCGTGCTCGCAACGAGTCGGTGAGGCGCTTCCAGCTCGACGATCTCGGACTCCTCGGCGAGCCCTCCTCTCCCGTCCACCCAGCGGATGGTCTCTCCCTTCCCGAAAGTGCCTTCCGGGGTCAGGCGGAAGTACCACCGGTGGGGCGCGGGCGCCACCAGCGCCTTCCAGGCGGCGTCGGCGGGCGTGTCGAGATAGACCTCATGGGAACCGCGGTTCATGACGCCTCGCGCGCGACCGTGTGCACGTCCTTCACCCCCTCGAGTTTCTCCATCAGGCGCGACAGCTGTGCCAGCGAGTCGATCTCCACCGTAGCGGAGACGACCGCGGTCTTGTCGTCGTACACGTGGACCTCGAGGGCGGACATGTTGACGCGGTTTTCGGCCACCACCGTGGCGATGTCACGCATCAGTCCCTGGCGGTCCCAGGCCTCGATCTTGATCGCGACCGGATAGAGGTGCGATGCGTCGGTCTCCCAATCGACCGGGACCACTCGCGATGAGTCCTGCGCGTTGACGGCATTGATGCAGTCGGCGCGGTGGACCGTGACCCCTTTGCCCCGGGTGGTGTAGCCGACGATGGCGTCCCCGGGTACAGGCTGGCAGCATGTCGCGATCGTGGTCAGGATTCCCTTCTCTCCCCGGACCAGGACGCGTGGCGAGGGCTGGACCTGCGGGATGAGCGGGATGGTGCGCAGGTCCCCGCCGGGGGTGTCGAGGCTCAGCGCCATGCGCATGACGACGGCGTGCGGAGAGAGGTCGCCGTAGCCGATGGCTGCCATGAAGTCGTCCACCGTGGCGAACCTGTGCAGCGTCGCCATCTCCTGCAGCTTTGGCTCGGGGAGGTCGCCGAGGCTGATGCGGTGCATGCGATGGAGCTCTTTGTCGAGAAGGTCGTGGCCCTTGGCCACGTTTTCCTCGCGGCGCTGGCTCTTGAACCACTTCCGGATCCGCTCCTTCGCGGACGCGCTCTTGACGAAGTTCAGCCAGTCACGGCTTGGGCCGTGCGGACCCTTCGATGTCAGGATCTCCACGATCTCGCCATTCTGCAGCGCGTAGTCGAGCGCCACCATGCGCCCGTTGACCTTGGCGCCGATGCATCGGTGGCCGACTTCGGTGTGGATCCGATATGCGAAGTCGACCGGCGTCGATTCCGACGGAAGGTTGATGACGTCGCCGCGCGGCGTGAACACGTAGACCTCGTCCTGGAACAGGTCCACCTTGACAGTGTTGAGGAACGACTCCGCATCCCCCACCTCGTTCTGCCACTCAAGCAGGCTGCGCAGCCAGGACAGCTTCTGGTCGAAGCTCGCGTCCTTGCCGCCTTCCTTATATGTCCAGTGAGCGGCGACGCCGAACTCCGCGACCCGGTGCATCTCCTGGGTCCGGATCTGGATCTCGATCGGCTCGCCGGTGTGGGTGATGACCGTCGTGTGCAGAGACTGATAGCCGTTGGACTTCGGCATCGCGACGTAGTCCTTGAAACGTCCTGGCATCGGCTTCCACAGGGAGTGGACGACGCCGAGCACGCCGTAGCAGTCCCGCACCGTGTCGACCAGGACCCGGATCGCGGACAGGTCGTAGATCTCGGTGAAGTCCTTGTCCTCGCGGGTCATCTTCTGCCAGACGGAGTAGATGTGCTTCGGCCGGCCTGTGATCTCGGCCTGGATCCCGACTTTCTCCAACTCACGGGCCAGTATCTCCCGCAGGTCGGAGACGAGCGCCTCACGGTCGTCGCGCTTGCGGGCGATGCGCCGGACGACGTCGTCGTAGGCCTCAGGCTCGAGGTTCCGGAACGCGAGGTCCTCGAGCTCCCACTTGATCTGGCCGATGCCGAGCCGATGGGCGAGCGGGGCGTAGATGTCGAGGGTCTCGCGGGAGATCTTCCGGCGCTTGGGCTCCGCGAGCGGCTCCAGCGTGCGCATGTTGTGCAGCCGGTCGGCGAGCTTGATGAGGACCACGCGCAGGTCCTCCGCCATCGCCACCATCATCTTGCGGATGTTCTCGGCCTGCTGCTGCTGGTCGGTGCGCAGGGAGATCCGCCCCAGCTTGGTGACTCCCTCCACCAGCCGCGCCACCTCCCCTCCGAACTCGCGCTTGACCTCCTCGGCGGTCAGGTTGGTGTCCTCGACCGTGTCGTGCAGGAGGGCAGCGGCGATGGTCTCGGCGTCCAGCTCCAGGTCGGCGAGGATGGCGGCCACCTCGAGGGGGTGGTTGACGTAGTCCTCGCCCGAAAGCCGGTGCTGCCCGTGGTGGGCGGTCGCCGCGCGCTCGTAGGCCTTGCGAACCATCACCTGGCCCTTTGGGTCGAGGTGATCGGCGATCCTGAGGAGCTCGGAGACCGTCAACTTGTGCCTGCCATGAAGTTTAAGTTGGCTATCTAGCTTCCCCTTCCGAACACAAACCTAGACTTACGAGCCGCCCAATGAGTTCGGGACGAGCCGCTTTGAGCTTCCGAATCGGTTTCTCCGCGGTAGCCGCGGTTCTCCTTCTGGCCGGCGCATCGCTCAACGCTGGCGGCCGCGAGGAGGGCGCGACCGCCCTCGCGGCGGCTTCCGGGCTCCTCGCCATGGCGGCCGGCGCCTCCTTTCGATGGTGGCGGCCGGCGGCGCCTCTCGCGGCGGCGGCGCTGATCCTTGCGGTGGCGATCGCCCAGTTCAACGCCCGGCAGGGCGACCTCGTCATCCAGCTGGGCGGCCTGGTGCTGCTGGCCCTGGGAGGAGCGCTGGGCATGATCGCCTACAGGAGCTTTGCGGGGGAGCTCCAGCAGCAGGCCGGCGAGGCGGCAAGGCTCACCGCCCAGCTTGGGATGAAGCATCAAGCCTTCGTGGCCGCCACGTCCGACATGAACGGAACCCGACCGGGGGATACGACCGCGATCACGTCCGGCATCGCCGCGAACGTGGGGGCCGACTTTGCCTGCTGCTACCTGGCATCGGCTGACGGGCGGCGGTTCGTGCCCCAACCCCCAGGCCTGGGGGTCGAACGCCTGCGGCCCCAGGCTGTCAACCGCCCACACGACAACGCGGGACCGCTCCTGTCAGCCATTGAAGCTCGTGGCTCCTTCGTGGCGGCGGACGAGAACGGCTTGGTGGAGCTGATCAGCTACCTGCCGGAAGACTTCCACCTGCACAGCCTGATCGCAGTTCCCATGCCGATGGACGACCATATCGGCGGATTCATAGTCCTGGGCCGTACAACCGGCGAGTTCAGCGACGACGACAAGCGGCTTGCCGCGACCCTCGCGGCGCGGGCGGGGGCGCAGGTCTCGAGCGCTCAGCTCGTTGCGCTGACCCGACACGAGTCGGCCCGCTACTCGCTCATGAACGAGCTCGTCAAGGAAGCGTCGGGCAAGACGATGACCGAAGTGCTCGAGCTCGTCATCGGCCGCGGCTCCGAGGTGATCCGCTATGACACCGGGCGCGCGCTCATGTTCCAGCCCGACAACAGCTACGCCTGGCTTGATGCCGCCAACCCGGGTTCGGACGTAATCGACGGACCGCTCGCCCGGGTGCGCGACGGCGAGACCATGCTGCGCAACCTGGTCACCGAGGATGAGGGAATCTACTCCGGGCTCCATCCGGAACGCTTCGGCGGCACCGTCAACGAGGCGCTGACGCCGATTCGAGGCAAGTCGGGGGTGATCGGGGCGCTCTGCCTGGGCAGGCGAGGGACCACCGGCTTCAGCCAGCAGGACGTCAGCGCGCTGGACGATCTGGGCTCGATGGCAGGCGTGGCGGTCGAGAACTCGCGCATCCTCCAGGTCGTGAGCGGCCAGGCCTCGCGCCTTGATGTGGCGCTGGACGCCCTCGGTGAGGTGTCGGCGGCGCTCACCACCGTGACGCAGGGCTCCCGGGTCCTGGAGCAGAAGACTCTCGAGGCCGCGATCCGGGTGGTGGATGGCTCGGCGGGACTGCTGACGCGCTCCAGCGACGAGGGTCACCAGGTCGCGATCATGTCGGTCGGCCTTTCGGACCTGGAGGGGATGCTGTTCCAGAACGGGCAGGGCATGGTCGGAGCCACGATGCTCAGCCGGCGGGCCACTGCTGTGGCCGACCTGACGGCGCAGCTGGAGCTTGCCGCCCCGCCCGACCTCGTCGCGAGCGGCTTCAAGGCAGCGATATGCGCGCCCATGCTCGAGGATGCTCAGCTCTGGGGCACGCTCTCGGTGTTCGACGACAAGAAGCGGGAGTGGACGGCCGACGACCAGCGCGTGCTCGCGACCCTGGGCAACCAGGGTGTGGTCGCCGTGCGCAACGCCGAGCTCTACGAGAAGAACGAGCGCAGCATCTGGGAGCTGCGCAACCTCCAAGAGGCCTTGCAGGCCGCCACCTCGACGCTGGATCTCAAACAGGTGTTGCAGCAAGTCCTGGCTGGTGCGGCCAAAGCTTCATCGGCGCAGATCGGATGCCTCGCCCTGGACGACTCGGGGAAGTTGACTCTCAAGGGCGGTTTCGGCACCGACCACCTCACCGCAGAGAAGCTGGCTCTCGACATCGGAGGAGACATCTGCCGGCGCGTCATGCAGTCGGGCGAACCGGTGATGGAGGCGCGAGTCCAGGAGTCGAAGGCGGAGAGCCCCCTCAACCCGCGCGCCGTGCTGTGCGTGCCCATCACGCTGCGCGGGACGCCGCTCGGGGTGCTGTTTCTCGCCAACTATCAGGTCGGCCATGCCTTTACAGCCGACCACCGCAACCTCGTCACCGAGCTCGCGACGCAGGCGGCGGTTGCGATCGACAACGCCCGGCTGTTCAAGGATCGCGAGGACGTGATCTTTCAGTCCCTGGTCGCGCTCGCGAACACCTCCGACGCGAGGGACCGCTACACGGCGGGACACTCGCAGCGGGTCACGCAGTACGCGCTGATGATCGCGCGGCAGATGAGGTATTCGCCCAATGACCAGAGCGCGTGGGTGCGGCTCGAGCGTGGTTGCCGCTTGCACGACATTGGCAAGATCGGCGTCCCCGATGAAATCTTGAGAAAGACCGGCAAGCTGACCGAGGCGGAGTTCGAGAAGATGAAAGAGCACACGACAGTCGGGTTCAACATCCTGAGCGCGCTCAAGATGCTGACGGACGAGCTGGTGATCGTCCGTTCGCACCACGAGCGGTACGACGGCAAGGGTTATCCCGATCGGAAGAAAGGCGATGAGCTGCCCATCTTCGCGTGGATCGTGAGCGCGGCGGATGCGATCGACGCGATGACTTCGGACCGCCCGTACCGAAAGGGGATGTCGCTGGAGGTGGCGATAGAGCAGGTCCGGGAGGGAGCGGGGACGCATTTCCACCCCGATGTCGTCGAGGCCGTGCTTGACGCGGCTCAGAGCGGGACGTTGACGCTCATTCCTCAGGAGTCGCTTCACCCGGACGCGCCCACGATCGGGGCGTTTGAGAATCCCGTCGCCTAGTCCCTCTCATTACGGCGCCGCCCCCGGTTAGTCCGGACGAAGCCGCCTGAAGGCCGAAACAAACCCCGGATGGTCCGGACTATCCGGGGTTGTTGGTTCAGTAGGCCTTGGCCAGGGCCACGCGGGATTTCGCGGGCCGACCACATACAAAGCACCTGCCCGATACCTTTGTCTCTTCGTCGATAGTGCGGATGGTCACGCCGCCGGCATCGGTCTTGATGCGCGCCTCCTCCTCCCCCTCCCCACACCACTGCGTCCACACGAAACCTCCGCGCTCGCGGAAATGCGCGACGACCTGGTCCAGCGTCTCGAGCTGGTAGGTGTTGTCACTCTGGTAGTTGAGGGCGCGATCGAAAAGCTTCTTCTGAAAGGCGTCTAGCTCGTGGGCCAGCCGCTTGCCGATGCCGGAGATGGGCACCCCGACCTTTTGTCGCGCCAGGCGGTCGACCATCTCCACCTGTCCCGCGTCCGCGTCACGGCCACCCACGTTGAGGCGGATCGGCACGCCCTTCAGCTCCCAGTGCGCGTACTTGTCGCCGGGCCGCTCGTCGCGCCAGTCGACGCGGTGCCGGATGCCCGCGGCCCTCAGGTTGGGCGACCAGGTGTCGATGAAGCGCTCGACCTTCGTCCGGCTCTCATCGTCGCGGAAGATGGGCACGATCACAACCTGGATGGGAGCAATTTTTGGAGGCATGATCAGGCCCGAGTCGTCGCCGTGCGCCATCACCAGGGCTCCGACGAGCCGCGTGCTGATGCCCCAGGAGGTCGAGTAGCACAGCTCGCGCGCGTTTTCCCGGTTCGAAAACGAGATGTCGTAGGCCCGGGCGAAGTTCTGGCCGAAGTAGTGCGACGTACCCATCTGCAGCGCCAGCCCGTCGCGCATCAAGCCTTCCACCGTCAGTGTGTGCACGGCGCCCGGAAACGTCTCGGCGGGTGACTTCCTACCGGTGAGCACCGGTACGGCAAGCCAGTCCTCGGCGATGGAACGGTAGTAGCCGAGGATCAAGTCCGCCTCTTGCATCGCTTCGTCCGCCGACGCGTGAAAAGTGTGGCCCTCCTGCCACCAGAACTCGCGGCTGCGCAGAAAAAGGCGTGAGCGCATCTCCCAGCGGACGACGCTGTTCCACTGGTTGGTCAGCTTGGGCAGGTCGCGGTGGCTTTGGATGTAGCGCTTGATGAGCGGGCCGATGATCGTCTCCGAGGTGGGCCGCACGGCGAGGGGCTCCTCTAGCTCTTCCATCGAGCCGCCCGCCCGGGTGACCCACGCAACCTCGGGCGCGAACCCCTCGATGTGCTCGGCCTCCTTCATCAAGTACTCGCGAGGGATCAGGAGCGGAAAAGCCCAGTTCTCGTGTCCGCTCTCTTTGATCATGTCGTCGAAGGCGCGCATGATCGCCTCCCACATCGCCCACCCATAGGGACGGACGACCATCATCCCGCGCACGCCTGACCAGTCGGCGAGCTCGGCCTTGCGGACGACGTCTGTGTACCAGCGGTCGAAGTCGTCCGACATCTTGGTGACTTCCTTGACGAAGTCTTGCTGCTCCTCGGTTTCCTGTTTCACGCCTTTGGCTCCCATGGTGAAGTAATCGAGTCGTGATCAGCCCGGCGGCGAGTACCTACCGGGCTACGACGGGAGCGGGGCCGGTGCGGCAGGGGCGTGCTCGGCTGCGATCGCGTCGATCTCGGCCAGTAGCAGTGTCAGCAATTCCTCCTGGGGCACGGTGCGGTACAGCTTACCTTTCTTGAAAATCACGCCCTTGCCGCGGCCGCCGGTGACGCCGATGTCGGCGTGGCGCGCCTCGGCGGGCCCGTTGACCACGCAGCCCATGACCGCGACTGTGATGGGCACCCTCAGCTTCGCTATGTAGGCCTCGACCGCCTTGACCGTGGGCACCATGTCGTACTCGAGCCGACCGCAGGTCGGACAGGCGATCAGGGTCGGGCTTTCGACCCGAAACGCGAGCGTCTTGAGGATCTCATGGGCGACTCGTACCTCCTCGCGGGGGTCCGACGTGGCGAGTGACACGCGGATCGTGTCGCCGATCCCCTCGCTGAGCAGGATGCCCAGCCCGACCGAGCTGCGGATGCTCCCCGCCTCGACCGGGCCTGACTCGGTCACGCCCAGGTGGATCGGGTATGGGCGAGCCGCGGCGAACTTGCGGTTGGCGAGGATGTTGGTCCACACGTCGGTCGCCTTCAGCGAGACCTTGATGAAACCCGGGCCGTAGTCGAGGTCCTCGAGGATCTTGCAGTGTCCGAGCGCCACCTCCACCATCCGCGCCGCGGTCCGCTCGCGGTCGTCGCGGTCGATGTGGTGCTGCTCGCGCAGGCTCTTGTGGACCTCCTCTGGCAGCGAACCCGCGTTGACGCCGATGCGAAACGGAATCTGCCGCTCCTTGGCCGCGGTGACGACCCTCACGACCTTGTCGCGGTCGGGCAGGTTGCCCGGGTTCAGGCGCAGGCAGTGGACGCCCGCCTCGATCGCCATGAGCGCGAGCGTGTGGTCGTAGTGAATGTCGGCGATCACGGGCAGCGGCGAACCCTTGACGATCTCCTTGAGCGCCTCGGCGGCCTCACGGTCGGGCACCGCCGGGCGCACGATCTCGCAGCCGGCCTCTTGCAGCTCGTGGATCTGGCGCAGCGTCGCTTTGACGTCGCGCGTATCGGTCTTGGTCATCGTCTGGACAGCGATGGGCGCCGCGCCTCCGATGACCACCTCGCCGACCTTTACCGGGATCGCCTTCCGGCGATTCACGAAGGTGATCACCGCTGCAGCCCGGGGAACTGGCCCGTGGCGATGCGTTCGATGTCGAGGAAGCTGATCACCGCCGCCAGTGCAAGCAGGGCGACGAGGCCCGCGCGCTGGAAGTTGAGCTCGCTCGCCCTGTCAAACGGCCGGCGGCGAAGCACCTCGATCAGGACCACGACCATGCGTCCTCCGTCGAGGGCGAGGAAAGGCAGCAGGTTGGTAAACCCTAGCGCGACCGAGAGCAGGGCGACGATGGGGATGTACGTCTCGAGTCCCAACGAGACCGATTGCGCCGCCACGTCGGCGATCCCGATCGGGCCGGTCACGCCATTCGGGCCTAGGAGGCCGCCCGGCACCTTGCCGGTAACCAGCTCGCTCAGGCCCAGGACTATGTTGCCTACGGCGACGAACGGAAAGGTCACACCGTTGACGACCGCATCCTTCACGGTCACGACCGCCCACCGCGCTGTGATCCCCATCTGGCACTGCTTTGTCCTTTCATCGCAGCGGGGCGTGATGATGTACCGGAAAGGCTGCCCATTGGCGTGTACTCCGCCGATGACGATGGCGGCGTTCGGGGCGCTGTTCTCCACCTGGCGGAGCTGATCGGGGGCCGTGATCGGCCGCCCTTCGACGGTTCGCAGCTGGTCGCCGGTCCGAATCCCTGCCGCGGCCGCCGGTGAGTTGGGGAGCACGCCCACCACCTTGCCCGGCGCGTCGTTGAGCTGGGTCAGGTCGTAGGCCGTGATCAGCAGCATGGCGACCAGGAAGTTCGCTGCCGGCCCGCCCGCCAGGATCAACAGCCTCTGCCAGGCAGGTCGGGTGTGGAAGCCGTCCGGGTCTTCGAAATCGCCGGCCTCCATGCCGCCCATACGGACGTAGCCAAGGATCGGGAACGCCCGTATGGCGTACAGCGTGCCGCCGCGTGTCATCGACCACAGGCGCGTCCCGGCCCCGATCGAGAACTCGATCACCCGGACCTTGAACAGCTTCGCAAAAGCGAAGTGGCCGGCCTCGTGGGGCGCGATCAGGAGCAGGAACATTCCCGCGATGCCGATAACGACCAGGAGCCCGTTCATGCGCGCCTCACACTACCGAACTTTGCTTTAACTTCAGCCCTCGCCCAGCGGTCCGCCTCCAGGATCTCTGGTAGGGAACCGCCGCACCCTGGGAAGGCTTCGAGCGCCCGTTCGACGGTGGGGATGATGGCGCCGAACGGGAGGTCCCCGGCCAGGAATGCGTACACAGCCTCCTCGTTGGCCGCGTTCAGGACCGCCGGGTGGCCGCCACCGGTCGCGGCAGCATCGCGCGCTAGACGGACGCTGGGAAAGCGATCCTCGTCGAGCTCTTGGAACTCCAGGCCGCTCAGCTCGTGAATGGAGGTCGGCGGCACCGCATCCGGCAGGCGGTCTGGGTAGGCGAGCGCGACCGCAATTGGGAGCCGCATGTCGGGCCGGCCGAGCTGCGCTTTGAAGGAGCCGTCGACAAACTCGACGAGCGAGTGGACGACGCTCTGGGGGTGGATGCAGACCGAGATGCGATCCAGAGGGATGCCGTACAGGTGATGCGCCTCGATCAGCTCGAGGCCCTTGTTCATGAGCGTGGCCGAGTCCACCGTCACCTTGCGCCCCATCGACCAGCGCGGATGGTTCAGCGCCTGCTCGACCGTGACCTGGTCCAGATCCAGCTCGGGGTGGGCCCAAAACGGACCGCCGCTGGAGGTGATGACGAGCCGCCGCACGTTCTTGAGCTCCTCGCCCCAAAGGCACTGCCAGATCGCGCTGTGCTCGGAATCGATGGGGCGGATTCCGCGTTCGCCTGCGGCCTTCATGACCAGCGCGCCCGCCATCACCAGGACTTCCTTGGTGGCCAGCGCCACCTCCTTGCCCGCGCGAAGCGCTGACATCGTCGGCCCGAGAGCCCGCGCGCCTGGGATCGCGACGACCACGAGGTCGCACCGTGGGTCGGTGACCATCGCCTCGACTCGCGCATCGAAATCGCCTTCTCCGGCGCGCCCGTGGATATCGTGCTCGGCCTTGCGGTCGGAGGAGCCCACGCCCCCGGTCAGGCCGAACAGCTTGAACCGCGCCGGGTTGCGGTCGATGACATCGAGCGTCTGCCGGCCGATCGAGCCGGTGGCTCCGAGGACGGCGATGTTGATGGGTCGGGTCATCTAAAGGAGGTGGAAGACCGTGACATAGAGATAGACGAGGATCGGCGGAAAGAGAATCGAGTCCAGTCGGTCGAGCACGCCGCCGTGGCCGGGGATGAGATGCGATGAGTCCTTCACCTCGGCGAGGCGCTTCATCTGCGACTCAACGAGGTCCCCCACTATCGCGCTGGTGCCGACAAGAAAACCCAGCACTACCGAGTGCAGCGGATTGACGCCGATCACGCCCGAGATTCCAACCAGCATCACCAGCATCGCTCCGATCACGCCGGCGATCGCGCCCTCGAGCGTCTTCTTGGGGCTGATCGCCTCGAAGAACGGATGCCGGCCGATCCGACTGCCGACCAGCAGCGCGGCCGCGTCGCTCACGACCACTGCGAAGATCGTGAACAGAGTCCAGACCAGGCCGTTGGGCTTGGACGTGTAGAGGAGCAGGTAGAAGTTGAACGGCATGCCGACATAGAGCGCGCCCGACATTCCCATCGCCCAGCGGCTGAGACCCTGCCGCTGGCCGGGTAGGAAAAGAAAAGCGCCCAGTCCGCCGACCAGGGCGAGCGCGAGCACCAGCGTCACGTCGACCTGCTTCAGCACCGTGCCGCTGAACGCAAAAAAAGCGCCCAGCGGGAATAGCAGCCACGCCGGCGCGCGCGAGCCCATGCGGTCCGAGAGATCGTTGAACTCGTACAGCGCCAGGCCGCCAAGGATCAGCACGACCAGATAGACGCCGTAGATCCCCACCAGGACGAGGCCGATGACGAGCCCGAGGACAACGAATGCGCTGAGGATGCGCACCATCAGCGGACTTGGCTTCCAGCTGCCTGTCAAGGGCGCGTTGCGCGTGGTCAACTGACCATCACTTCGTGCGCGGGTCGCGCTCCAAAACGCCGCACCCTGGTTGCGTACTCGGTCAGCGCTGTTCTGAGATCGTCCTCGCCGAAATCGGGCCACAGGGTCTCGCTCACCAGCATCTCCGCGTATGCGCCCTGCCACAGCAGGAAATTGCTCACGCGATGCTCACCCGCGGTGCGAATGATCAGGTCGGGATCGGGAAGATCCGGCTGATACATCCGCTGCGAGATGGCCGCTTCATCGACACGTTCCGGTGGGACGCCGTCGCGGATCAACCTGCGCGCCGCGTCAACGATCTCGGCGCGGCCGCCATAGTTGAGACAGACGTTCAGGATCCCGTTCTTGTTGTTGGCTGTGCGGGCCATTGCCTCCTCGATGCGATGGCGCATCTTTGGCGAGAGCTCGTCCCGCCGCCCGCTGACCAAGATCCGCACGCCACGTCGATGCATCTCGTCGACCTCCCGCTGCATCGTCTCGTGGAACAGCCGCATCAGCGCGCGAACTTCGGCCCGCGGCCTCGCCCAGTTTTCGGTCGAGAAGGCGTAGATCGAGAGGGCATGCACCCCCAGGTCTTCGCAGGCTTGGAGGACACGCTTGATCGCCCGGACGCCCGCCCGATGGCCGAAGCTGGCGGGCCGGCTCTGGCGGCGGGCCCAACGCCCATTGCCGTCCATGATGATCCCGATGTGGCGGGGGACCTGCGAGTCCAAAGTTGAGGGAAAGCGTACCGACCCGACCGAAAACCGGCTGGGGGCAGGGTGGCCAGGGCGGCCGAGTTCATCTCGGCCGCGACCCACGTCGCGTTTGGCCGCCAGGCATCTCTGGTGGAAGGCTACTTAATGAATCCGAACCGTATACCGGAAGGTGAGCAGGCCCGGCGCGAAGCGCCCGGCCGATGAGCGGAAACCATCCGGGTTTCCGCTCATGCTATACCTCCATCACCTCGCGTTCCTTCCGGCCGGCCAGCGCGTCGACCTTCTCGATCTGGGCTTCGGTGATCTTCTGCAGCCGGCCCGTAGCCCGCTTCGAGTCGTCCTCCGCCACCTCACCCTGCTTCTGCATCTGCTCGATGCGGTGCAGCTCGTCGCGGCGCACGTTGCGGATCGCCACGCGGGCGTCCTCCGCCTTCTGGCGGACGAGCTTGACGTACTCGCGCCGCCTTTCCTCGGTCAGAGGCGGGATGGGGACGCGGATCACTTGGCCGTCGTTCGCTGGGTTCAGTCCCTGGTCGCTCGTACGCAGCGCTTTCTCCACCGCGCCGATCTGGCTCTTGTCGTAGACCTGGACGACGAGCAGGCGCGGCTCCGGAGCGCTGATCTGTGCGAGCTGGTTGAGCGGAGTCGGCGTCCCGTAGTAAGGAACCATGATCTTGTCGATCAGCGCGGGATTCGCGCGCCCCGTGCGGATGTGAGTGAGCTCCCCGCCGAAATGCTCGACGGACTTGTTCATCTTCGTCTCTGCCTCCCGGAGGATCGGATCAATCACGACGCCGCGCCCACCAGCGTCCCGACTTCTTCTCCGAGCACCACGCGCTCGATGTTGCCAGGCGTGAGGAGGTTGAAAACGACGATCGGCACATCGTTGTCCATGCAGAGCGTAAGGGCGGTGTTGTCCATCACCTCGATGCCGCGGTTGAGCACCTCCAGGTAGTCGAGCCGCTCGAACTTCGTCGCGCTCGGATCTCGCTTCGGATCCGCGGTATAGACGCCATCGACCTTGGTTGCCTTCAGGATCACGTCCGCCTCGATCTCGACCGCCCGCAGCGCCGCCGTCGTGTCGGTCGTGAAGTACGGATTTCCGGTCCCGGCCGCGAGGATGACCACGCGACCTTTTTCCAGGTGGCGCACCGCGCGTCGCCGGATGTACGGCTCGGCGACCTGCGGCATCTGGATCGCGGTCATGGTCCGCGCCGGAATTCCGGCGCGCTCCAGCGCGTCCTGCAGTGCGAGCGCGTTGATCACCGTCGCGAGCATGCCCATGTAGTCCCCTGTCGCGCGGTCGAATCCTCGCTCCGTGGCGGCCAGCCCGCGGAAGATGTTGCCGCCGCCGACGACCAGCGCGACCTGCACACCCATCTGATGGACGCGCTTCACCTGCGCGGCGATCGTCTCCACCACCTCGAGATCAAGTCCGTAATCACGGCTGCCGCCAAGCGCCTCTCCGCTTAGCTTGAGCAGAACGCGGTTGTACTTGGGGGATCCGTTTACGTTCATGTTTGGGCGCCCTGCGCGCGCCCGGCGAGCTGGCTCAGTTCTCTCTGATGTTAAATCGCGCAAAGCGCCGGACTGTGATGTTCTCCTGAAGCTTGGAGATGTGCTCGGCGATGAACTGCGCCACCGTGTGGCCCGGTTCGCGGAAGTATTCCTGCTCCATGAGGCAGTTGTGCTTGAGGAAGTCCTCGATCTGGCCTTCGACGATTCTCGGGATCACCTGCTCCGGCTTGCCGTCCTGCCGCGCCTTCGCCTCGTGCACCTCGCGCTCGGTGACCAGCACCTCGTCGGGGACTTCCTCGCGCGAAACCCAACGGGCTCCGAACCCCGCAACCTGGAGCGCCAGCTCCTTGGCAAGCTTGCGGAAGTCCGGACCCTTGGCGACGAAGTCCGTCTCGCAGTTCACCTCGATGAGCACTCCGATTTGGGGCGGGTAGTCCGGCGAGGTGGTGTGAAGGTAGGCCTCGACCACACCCTGTCCTGTGGGGCGGTCCGCCCGCTTGCTCGCCTTCGCGATACCTTTCTCGCGCAGGATCGTGAACGCCTTCTCGAGATCGCCGCCTGCCTCCTCCAGGGCGTTCCTGCAGTCCATCATCCCGGCCCCGGAGATCTCGCGCAGCTTCTTGATCAGGTCCATGTCCACGGCCATCAACGGGCCTCCTCTTCGTCCACCGTGCGCTCGATGAACTCCTCTTCTGAGACCGTCGGCAGGTAGTCTTCCTCGTCCTCGAGGTACTCCTCGATCTCTTCGTAGCGAGGCGTCTCGAGGAACTCGCGCTCCTCGACCTCTGGCAGGATCTCGCCGCGAGCCGCCGCTTCCTGGCGGCCTTCCTGACACGCGTCTGCGATCTTGCCGGTCAGCAGCTTCACCGCGCGGATCGCGTCGTCGTTGCCGGGGATGACGAATGTGATCAGGTCCGGGTCGCAGTTCGAGTCGGTGATCGCGACCACCGGGATCTTCAATCGATTCGCCTCAGTGACTGCGATGTGCTCCTTGCGCGGGTCGACGACGTAGAGCGCGCCCGGCAGCCGCTTCATGTCGGCGATACCGTCGAAATGGAACATCAACCGGTCGAGCTCGTCCTGGAGGCGCTTGGCCTCCTTCTTTGGCATCTGCTCCAGCTGGCCTTCCTGCTGCATCTTGCGCAGGTCCTGCAGCCGCTCGATGCGCTTTTTGACGGTGCTGAAGTTGGTCAGCATGCCGCCCATCCAACGGCGGTTGACGAAGTACATGCCGCAGCGCGCGGCTTCGGTCTGGATGGTCTCCTGGGCCTGCTTCTTGGTGCCGACGAACAGCACGGGCCGTCCGCTTGCCGCCACGCTGCGGGTGAACTCCCACGCGTCGTCCAACAGGCGCACGGTTTTCTGCAGGTCGATGATGTGGATGCCGTTGCGCGCGGTGAAGATGTACGTCTTCATCTTCGGGTTCCAGCGGCTGGTCTGATGCCCGAAGTGGACACCCGCCTCCAGCAGCTGCTTCAAGGTCACTTGAGCCACGTTGTTGCTTGCCTCCTGTTCTTCTTCCGCTCGGGTTCCGGCCTTCGGAATGAAGGACAGGGGCGTGGCCCGGGCGTGCTGACTCAGTCGATTAGGACTGGCTCAGGGAGTATACCCAGACTCGAAATCGGTTAAGCGACGGCTTTCTTGACGCCCTTCGGGCCCGGGCACTTCGGGTAGTCCGAGCACGACTTGAACGCGCCGAACCGACCGCGGCGCTCGACCAGCGGCTTGCCGCAGATGGGACAAGGCTCGTCGAGGATCTTCGGGCCCTGGCGAGGCTTGCCGTCCTTGCCCATGTTGGCGCGGTAGTTGCAGTCCGGGTAGCGCGAACACGCGACGAAGGGGCCATACCGGCCCGTGCGCTCGACCAGGTCCCCCTCTCCGCACTGCGGGCACTTCCCGCCTGTCGGCTTGGCCTCGGCCTGGGCGGCGTCGCGCTTGATGTACTTGCACTCCGGATACCCCGAGCAGCCGACGAACTCGCCGTAACGGCCCGTGCGCAGCTGCAGCGGCCTGCCGCAGCTCGGGCACGGCTCGTCGAGCAGCTTCGGCTGCGGGGCCTCCCCATCAGGGGTCAGGGCGCGGCGGAACTTGCACTTCGGGTAGCGGGAGCAGCCCATGAACGGACCGAACCGGCTCGCCTTACGCACGAGGTGTCCCTCGTGGCATAGGGGGCAGACCTCGTCCGTGTCCGCCGGCGTGGCCTCCTCGGCGGCGCTGAGCATGCGCTGCAGCGGCCCGTAGAAGTCCTTGACCACCGGCACCCACTCCTGGCTGCCGCTCTCGACCTCGTCCAGGCGCTTTTCGAGCTTCGACGTGTACTCGTCGTCGGAGATCGTCTTGAAGTGGTCGACCATCAGAGTGTTCACCGCCTCGCCTACCCGCGTCGGGAACAGCCGGCGGTCCTTGATTTCCACGTAGCCGTGGGCCTTGGTGATGGTCTGCACCGTGGGCGCGTACGTCGAGGGCCGCCCGATGCCGCGCTGCTCCAGCTCCTTGATCAGGGTCGCCTCCGAGTATCGCGGCGGCGGCTGGCTGAAGTGCTGCTCCGGCTTCAGACCGTGGTAGTCGAGGTCTTCGCCCTGGGCGAGGACGGGAAGATCGTTTTCGCCGTTCTCGTCTTGACTAGGGGGGTTGTCCCCCCTTTCGCCCTGCGCGGGCAAAGCCCGCGCTGACGGGCTACCCCCCTGCGGCCAGATCTTGTAGAAGCCGTCGAACGCAAGCACCGAGCCGTTCGCGCGGAAGACGTAATCTCCGCCTTCGATCTCGACCTGCGTTTGGTCGTAGACCGCAGGGGCCATCCGGCTTGCCACGAAGCGGCGCCAGATGAGGTCATACAGCCGGTACTGGTCCGGCGTCAGGTGCTGACGGACCGCCTCCGGCGTCCGGTGGACGTCGGTCGGCCGGATGGCCTCGTGTGCATCCTGCGCCCCCGGCACCGCCTTGGTGGCACGGGCCGACCCGAGGTACTTTTCGCCGTGGTGGCCCTTGATCCAGCCGTTGACCTTCGCGTCGGCGTCGGCGGAGATCCGCGTCGAGTCGGTGCGCATGTAAGTGATCAGGCCGGTCGGCCCTTCGGCGCCGAGCTCCACGCCCTCGTAGAGCTGCTGGGCCACGCGCATCGCGATGTGCGGGCGCATTCGCAGCCGGCTCGAGGCGTCCTGCTGCAGAGTCGAGGTGATGTACGGCGGATTCGAGCTCTTGGTGCGGCGCCGCTGCTCCACCCCGATAACGCGATAGCTCGCGCCTTCGAGCTTGCGGACGATCTCGTTGGCCTCAGCCTCGTTGTGGATCTCGAACTTCTCGTCGCCCGGCTTGGGCGCCGATCCGAGAGGCCGGTTGAGCCTGGCATGGAAATGGTTCTCCGCTCCCGTCTTTTTGGACAGCTCGACGTCCACCGTCCACGACTCGACCGGGACGAACTTGCGAATCTCCTCCTCACGGTCCACTACGAGCCGCAACGCGACCGATGAAACGCGACCCGCGCCGATCCCCTTCTGTACCTTGCTCCAGAGGAACGGGCTCAGCCGGAATCCGACCAGACGGTCGACCACCCGCCTGGCCTGCTGTGCGTTGACCAGGCGCATGTCGATGCCGCGAGGCGATTCGAGCGCCCTGCGCACCGCCTCGGAAGTGATCTCGTGGAACTCGATCCGCTTTGGATCGCGAATCTTCAGCACCTCGGCCAGGTGCCAGGCGATGGCCTCCCCCTCCCGATCGGGGTCGGAGGCCAGGATCACCTCCTGGTCCTTCTTGGCCGCGGACTTGAGCTCGTTGATGGTCTTGCGGCGGCTTTCCACCACCTCGTAGTGGGGCTTGAAGCCGTCGTCCACCTCGACCCCCATCTCCTTTTCGGGCAGGTCCCGCACGTGGCCCATCGAGGCGCGGACGTCGAAACGGTCCCCCAGAAACCGCTTCAAGGTCCGGGCCTTGGCCGGCGACTCGACGATGATCAGACCTTCTGCCACAGCTCTCTCTTTATTCCCAAAAGCGGACCGTTGTTCCCGGCCCGCCTTCCGGGGCTGGCATCCTACGCCCGTTCTTTGCCGCGGCGCAACGCCCTTACATACCCACCCTGGTGCCGCCGGACGGCCCCGTCGAGCTCCAGGGCGGTGAGTCTGCCAAGGACCTCGGCGACCGGCAACTGGAGCTTTCGGGCCAGCTCGGCGGCGTTCAGAGCAAGAACGTCCGAGAGATGGGATAGGATGCCGTCCCGTTCGGGACGGAGCCTAAAACCCAGTGTCTGGGGCGTGGCCAGGGGGTCGTCGAGCACCTCGCCGCCCCGGTTCAGCAGGGCCAGCACGTCGCGCGCGTTCTGGACCAGGCCGGCCCCGTCACGAAGGAGCGAGTGAGTGCCCACCGAAAGAGGCGAGAACACGCTGCCTGGGACGGCCATTACCTCTTTATGTAGGTCGAGCGCGGCCTCGGCCGTGATCAGGGCGCCCGACCCTTCCGCGGCCTCCACCACCACCACGACGTCCGAGATGGCGGCCATCGTGAAGTTGCGCGCCGGGAAGTTGTGCCGGCGAGGGGCCGTGCCATCGGGAAACTGGCTGACCAGCGCACCGCCGGCCGCCAGGATCGACTCCGCGAGCACGGTGTGGGCCACCGGGTAGATGACGTCCACGCCGGTGCCCATGACCGCGACCGTGACTCCCCCGCCGTTCAGCGCCCCGCGATGGGCGGCTGCGTCGATGCCCAGCGCCAGGCCGCTCACGACGACGACACCGGCCCGGGCAAGCTCGAGGCCAAGCTGCTCCGCGACCGCCTCCCCGTAAGGCGACGGCCGGCGTGAGCCGACGATGGCCACCCGCGGTCCCTCGGGCGGCGGCCACCGTCCCCGAGTCCGCAGATCAGGCTGCGACATCTTGCAGGCGGAAGCCGAGAGCCTCGAGGATGTGGTGCTCCAGGACCTCGTCCGAGCCGTCGAGGTCGGCCGCCGTCCGGGCGACCCGCCACGCACGATGGAAGCCTCGGGCGGTCAAGCCTCGCTGGGCCGACCAGCGCTCGAGAGTCCGCCGCGAACCGGGTGCCAGTGGCGCCAGCTGGCGGAGCCGCCCGGGCTTGAGCTGCGAATTGAGCGCCCCCTGGCGCTCGATCTGACGGCGCCTCGCGTGGATGACGCGCTCTCGCACCAAGGACGACGGCTCGCCTCGCGGCTCCGACGCCAATGCCTCGATCGGCACGCGACACACGGAGACCTGGAGGTCGATGCGGTCGAGCAGCGGGCCTGACAAACGCCGTTGATACGTGTCGATCGCGCCCGGCGTGCAGCGGCATGTGCGCAAGTCATCTCCACCCCACCCGCATGGGCACGGGTTGGTCGCGGCGACCAGGCTGAATCGAGCCGGGTAGGCGACCGAGCCGCCTGACCGCGTGATGCTCACGCGCCCGGACTCGAGCGGCTGACGCAGCGCCTGGAGCACCGCCGTCTGAAACTCCGCCAGCTCGTCGAGAAACAGGACGCCGTGGTGAGCGCGGCTTATCTCTCCGGGAAGCGCGAGCCGGCTGCCGCCGCCGATCAAGCCCGCCGTGGAGACGCTATGGTGTGGGGCGCGAAAGGGTCGGGTCCAGTCGAGCGGCCGGTCGTGCGGCAGCTCGCCGAGCAAACTTCGTAGCTGCGCCACCTCGAGCGCCTCCTGGAGCTCGAGCGGAGGCAGGATGCTGGGCAGGCAACGCGCGAGCATAGTCTTGCCCGCCCCCGGCGGCCCGGACAGCAGGAGGTGATGTCCGCCCCCAGCCGCGACCTCGAGCGCCCGTTTGGCCTCCTCCTGCCCGTGGACCTCGGCCAGGTCGTGCTCAGCGGCGATGTGCTCGGGCAATGCGCTGAGGTTTTGAGCGGCGGCCGCAATCTGCTCGGTGCCAAGCAAGTGCATCACGACCGCGCTGAGCGACTCGCACGGGATGACCTCCAACCCATCGACGAGGGCGGCCTCCGAAGCGTCCTCTGCCGGGACGAAGACGCGCTTGTAGCCGAAGTCGCGGAGACCCCGCGCCGCCACCAGCACGCCATCCACGTGCCGCACGGCGCCGTCGAGCGCCAGTTCGCCCAGGAATGCGCTTTGTGGAGGTGGAGGGCGACGCGCCTGCGCGAGGGCAATCGCCACCGCGATGGGCAGGTCGAGGCCCGACCCTTCCTTGCGCAGCTCGGCCGGGGCGAGGTTGACGGTGAATCGGGTCCTCGGATACTCGAGCCCGCTGTTTTTGATCGCAGAGCGGACGCGCTCGCGCGCCTCCTTCACCGTGGTGGCCGCAAGACCCACCAGGAAGAACTTCACGTCCCCTCCACGGCTGATGTCCGCCTCGACGTGAATGGGGCGCGCCTCGAGGCCGACGAGCACGCAGGAATCGACGCTTCCGACCACGCGCCCGACGTTATCGGGATGGTCGCTTGATTTCAGCCCCGGCTGTTAAGGGCTAGGGGCCCGAGAGGGGTCGCGCCGAAGCGACGGACTTCGTGGAGTCCTAAGACGCGAGGAAGTCGGCAACCCCGTCATGAAATGTCTGCGGCTGCTCGACGAAGACCTGGTGCCCCGCGTCCCCCACAACGACCAGCCGGGCGCCGGACATGCCGGCGCAGATTTCCTTGGCGCAAATCGGGCCGCAGATGAAATCTTCATCACCGGTGATCACGAGGGTCGGTGACGTGATCGCGGGCAGCCGGCTGCGGAGGTCGAACGTGGTGAAGATCTCCTGGTTGAAAAGCTTCAACGCATCGGCGTTGACCGTCTCCGATTTCAGCGTGTCCAGGTAACCGGCCTCCGCGGCCCCGAAGTGGGCGAAGTACAGGGGGAGCTCCCGAAACACGAGGGCGCTCAGCTCCTGGTCGGACACGAAGTGCCCCGCCTGCTCCTCCTCGAGCGCGGCGATGGCGTCCGCCGCCCAGTGCTGTCCGGTGCGTTTGTCGATCCCGGCGCGCATGGCCGCTTCCTGGTCCGGGCCGAAACGGCATAGAGTCGAGGCAAGTACGAGGCGCCGCACACGGTCGGGAAAGGTCGCCGCATAGGCCATCGCGACGACTCCACCGTGCGAGTGGCCGAGCAGCAGCATCCGCTCCAGGCCGAGGTGCTGGCGAAGCTGTTCGACGTCGGAGACGTAGTCGTCGATCTGGTAAGCACGCGAGTCGTTGGGCCGGTCCGATCCGCCGGTGCCGCGCGGGTTCAGCATGATCAGGGTGTGCTGCTCCCAGAGCGCCGCCAGGTCGCCGAAGTACGTGGCCGAGAAGCCCGGGCCGCCGGGATGGCAGACCATCACCGGCCCGTGTCCGAGCTTGCGGTAGGTCAGCTTCCGGCCGTCCGCGGTCGTGAAGCTCAAAGCAGGCGAGGTTCGGGCCGCCAGCGACCGCCCGCTTCGAGGTAACCCGCCGGCTGCTCGGTCTCATGGCTCAGCACGAGCAGCCAGCGGTGGGTCTCGGCCTCGTCGAACAGACGCGCTTTCTCCTCGAGCACGCGCAGCGGCTCGAGGTCGGCCGCCATGTTCCAGGGCACGCGTAGATGCGGCGTCTGGCACACCAGGTCGCCCGTTACGGCGCATGCCAGGTCTCCCGACTGAAGGACGAGGACCTGGCTGCCGGGCGTGTGACCACCGACGTGGCGCAGATGCACGCCGGGCAAGACCTCAGCGTCGCCGTCGAGAAACTCCACGCGGTCGTTGTCGTCTGCAAGTGGCGTGAAATCGTCGGTGATGTAGCTCGACTTGCTGCGCACGTCCGGCTCCAGCGCGAAATCCCACTCGCTGCGCTGAATGAAGTGCCGCGCGCGCTTGAAGGTCAGCTCCACCTCGCCTTCCTGGTTGCGGCGCGTGAGGCCGCCCGCGTGGTCCCAGTGCAGATGCGTGGTGACTACGGCATCGACTTCGTCAGCGCGGATGCCCAATCGCTGCAGAGCGTGCAGCATGCTCTCCGGCTCACGCAGCACGACCTGTTGCGCGCGCTTCTCACTCAGCTTGTTCCCTATGCCGGTCTCACAGATGATCACCCGGCCGTTCTTGCGCGCGATCAGGCACACGCAGGCACAGTCGATCATGTTGTTGCCATCGGCCGGCTTCTGCTTTTCCCACAGCACCTTGGGCACGACTCCGAACATCAGTCCTCCGTCCGCCTTCCAGTGGTCGGTGATCAAAAGATGAAGCTCGAGGTCGCCCATCTGCACGGCGCCTTATATGCTCCCCGAAATGGGCACGGCGCCGATCAGGACATCGCAGCTCACCAAGAACTACGGCGCCAGGCGCGGCCTCTTCGACCTCGACCTGCAGGTCTCCGGCCAGGAGGTCTTCGGCTACTTGGGGCCAAACGGAGCGGGCAAGACGACCACGATCCGCCTGCTGATGGGCATGATCCGGCCGACGAGCGGGTCGGCTCACATCTTCGGCATGGACTGCGTCCGCGATTCGGTCGAAGTCAAGCGCAGGGTCGGCTACCTGCCCGGGGACGTGCCGCAGTTCGGCAGCCTCAGCGGCGGCGAGGTGGTTGCCTATCTGGGCGGTATGCGCGGCGGCGTCGACACGCGGCGGGTGCATGCCCTCGCCGAGAGATTCGAGCTCGACCTCAGCCGGCGTTTTCGCGAGTACTCGAGCGGCAACAAGCAAAAGCTCGCGATCGTGCTCGCGTTCATGCACCGGCCCGACCTGTTGATCCTCGACGAGCCCACCGGAGGCCTCGACCCGCTGAACCAGCAGGAGTTCTACTTGCTTCTGCGCGAAGCCCGCGATGATGGCGCGACGGTTTTTCTTTCGTCGCACATCCTGTCCGAGGTCGAGCACGTCTGCGACCGAGTTGGGATTGTCCGCGACGGCAAGCTGGTGCGTGTCGCGCAGCTGGATGAGCTCCGACACATCCGTGTTCACAACGTCGAGCTGGAGTTCGCTCCCGGCGAGACGATTCCCGAACAGCAGATACGAGACTCGGACGGCGTCGAGTCGATGACGGTGTCCGGCCAACGAGTGGCATGCAGCGTGCATGGGAGCTTCGAGCCTTTGCTGCGGGCGGTAAGCGGCTCTCGAGTTGTTGACCTCGTCAGCACCGAGCCAAGCCTCGAGGAGATATTCCTCAGCTACTTCAAAGAGCCCAAGCCCAAGCTGCTCAAGTCGTGATGTCCTTCGTCCTGGGCCTGCGTCTGGGTCGCTGGGGGATCGCCGGCTTCTCCGTCGCGGCGCTGGTCTCGGCGTTCGTCCAGACCGCCGGCTTCTACCAGATCGCCGGCCATACGGCCGCCGAGCGCACGGCATTCGGCGCCTCGATGGCGACGCTCGCCACCCAGTTCGTCGCGCTCTTCCCGCCGCCGATTCGCCCCGACACGGTTGGCGGGTACGTGGAATTTCGCGGCATCCATCCGCTGGCGATCCTGTTTGGGGTGTGGGCGCTTGCTTCCGCGATGGGGTTTGCGCGCGGCGATGAGGAGCGCGGAATTGTTGAAGCGTCGCTCGCCACCGGCACGTCGAGGATTGCCCTGGTGGCCTCGCGCGCCTCTGCATTCGTGGCCGCGATCACAGCCGCCTCGGCCGCAGCAGGGGCCGGTTTCCTGGCCGGCGTGGCGTCGGGACACGAGACGGTCGAGCTCCGCGGGCTGATCGAAGACCTGGCCCTCCTCGTCGCTGTCGGCTTCTCGTGCTATGGGATTGCGCTCCTGGTTGCCCAGCTCGTGCCGGCGCGGATGGCCGCGGCGGCCGCCGGCGGCGTCCTGCTCGCCTTGTTCCTGCTCAACAGCCTGAGCCGCGTGTTCGCGTCTCTGGCGACATGGAGATGGCTCTCGCCTTTTCGTTACTACGACCTGGGCCAGCCCCTTCCTCCGGGGGGTTACTTCGACACGCGCGCTCTCCTGGCGATGCTCGGGATCGGTGCGCTGACGGCGGCCGGCGCCGCAGTCGCTTTCCTTCGCCGCGACCTCGGCGGTGCTCTCGTGAACGTTCCCTTGCGCTCGCACCGTCCCGGCTACGACGCTTCGCCGACCGTCCTGTGGTATCTGCCACTGGCACGTGGGTTGTATGAACGACGCGCCGGCCTGGTCGCATGGACAGCCGGCATGGCGGTGCTCGCCATCGTCTTCGTCTCACTGACCAGGACGATCGTCAACGTCCTGCTCTCAGTTCCTGCCCTCCTGCCGTACCTTTCGAGCTTCGTCCACCAGCAGCTTTATCCAGCCGTGCTCGGGTTCACGTGGTTCAACGTCGCCCAGCTTCTGTTCGCGGCTCTCGCCATCACTTACGTAGCGCGCTGGTCGGCGGAAGACGACGACGGCCGGCTCGAGATCGCGCTCAGTGAGCCGTTCTCGCGCGCCGCGATCGTCGTCGAGCGGATGGCCGTCCTGATCCTCGCAGCCCTCGTGATCACGGCCGTCAGCGGCGCGACGCTGTATTACGCGTCGCACGCCGAGGGCATCGACCTCAATCCCGGCCGGCTGGTGGCCGCGTCGCTGATGCTCGTGCCGTTCGCGCTCGTGTTCGCGGCCGCCGGTTCCCTGCTCGCCGCCTGGAATCCACGCGCAGCCGTCGGGCTGCTGGGCGCGTTCGCGTTCGCCAGCTACCTGGACACCGAGCTCGGCACGATCTTCAAGCTTCCGATGTGGCTGCAGGACCTGTCCGCGTTCAAGCTCTTCGGCACGCCTTTGCTCACCGGCATCGACGGCCGCAACCTGGCGCTGATGATGCTGCTCGCACTCGCGGGCCTCGGAAGCTCGATACTTGCGATGCAACGGCGGGACGTCGGCGCATAGGCGTTGGCATTAGAAAAGCCCCGACCCAGCACCTACGAAAAGTAGCCAAGCACGAACTTAGGAGGTAAACTGCGTCGCCATGCCGAGATCGATGTGGAAAGGCGTGGTCTCTTTCGGAATGGTCTCGATCCCCATTCGCCTCTACAACGCCACCGAATCCAGCGCCAAGGTCTCCTTCCGCCAGCTGTGCCCTGAGCACCACTCCCCGATCTCGTACAAGCGCTGGTGCGCCGAAGGCGACCACGAAGTCGCCTACAGCGAGATCCAGCGCGGTTACGAGGTCGGCAAAGACCGCTACGTGATCATCGAGGACAAAGATCTCGACAACCTCCCGCTGCCCACCGCCCACGCGATCGACATCGAGGAGTTCGTGCCTGCAGACGACATCGAGCCCGGCTTGTACTACGACAACGCGTATTACGTCGAGCCCGAGGAGCTCGGCAAGAAGCCTTACCAGCTGCTCAAGCGAGCGCTCGAAGCGACAGGCCGAATGGCCATCGCCAAGATCGCGCTGCGCGACAAAGAGCACCTCTGCGCGCTGCACCCCAACGGCCAGGGTCTGATCATGAATACGCTGCACTGGCCGGACGAGATCCGCTCGACCGAAGGTCTCAAGGGGCTCGAGGGCGAGGTCAAGATCAACCCCAAAGAGCTCGAGATGGCCAAGGCGCTGATCGAAAGCCTCGCCGAGACATTCGACCCGAGCCGCTACAAGGACGACTACCGGGAGGCGGTCATGAAGGTGGTGCACGCGAAGATGGAGGGCGAGGTCATCGAGGCTCCCGAGGCGCCTCAGCCGGCCAAGGTCATGGACCTGATGGAGGCCCTCCGCCAGTCCGTGGAGCAGGCGAAAAAGCAACGCTCCGGACGCGAGAAGCCCGCGGCTGAGGCCAAGAGGCGGCGTAAAGCTTCATAAACGCGCTGCCCCTAATCTGGGGCAGATGCAGGAGTCAGACCAACTCCAGATTGACCTGGAGAGCTTCCCTGCCGAGGTGCGGCCGATGCAGGCCGTGTCCGCCGAGGCGCCCTTCAGCTCGCCCGAATACCTCTTCGAGGTGAAGTGGGACGGCCTGCGCTGCATCCTCTTCCGCGACCCGGACGGGCAGGTGAGACTCAAGGATCGCGGCCTCAACGACCTCACCGCGGACCTTCCCGAGGTGGTGGCGGCGGCCAAGCGCGTGCCGCCCGGGAGCGTGATCGACGGCGAGCTCGTGGCCACCGACAGCGACGGGCGGCCGAACTATCCGCGCCTCCGCCAGCGCCTGGCTGCGAGCGCGCAAATGCGCGACGAGATCCCCACCGCTTACCTGGCCTTCGACGCCCTGTATCTCGAGGGGAGACCCCTGCTGCGCCAGCCGGTTCTGCGCCGCCGCACGCGCCTCGCCAAGGCTGTCGAGACAGGCGGCCACCTGTTCGTGCCCGACCATATACAGGAGGACGGCGTAGAGCTCTTCGAAGCCTGCCTGGAGCGCGGCCTCGAGGGTGTCGTCGCCAAGCACTTGCAGAGTCCGTACGTGCCAGGTCAGCGCAGCCCCTTCTGGCTCAAGGTCAAGGCGGTGAAGTCGGACGACTTCGTCGTCATCGGCTGGACGGGCTCGAAGCCGTTCGACGCGCTCGTGGTCGGCTACCACGAGGACGGCCGTCTTCTGCCCTGCGGGACGGTGGGCGGCGGTTACGACGAGGACGCGGGGCACGCGCTGCGCGACGCGTTGGTCGAGCTTGCCACCGAGCAATCTCCCCTCGAACCGCCGCCGATCATGATGCGTCCCGTTCAATGGGTGCGGCCGGAGCTCGTCGTGAGCATCCGCTACTCGGAATGGTCGCCCGACGGCACGCTGCGTTTTCCAATCTTCAACGGTCTCCGGCCAGAGGTCCACCCGGCAGAGGCCGTGCGGCATCGGCCGCGCGTTGTGATCAGCGGCCACGTGCGTCCGGGTTCGGCGGCCTACGACCTGACGCGGTTCCCGTTTTGATCCAGGAGCCGAAGGCCGACTTCGACGTCGTCACCGGCGCCTTCAGCTATACCGGTCGCTTCATCGCTCGCCGGCTGCAAGCGCTGGACCGCCGGATCAAGAGCCTGACCAACCATCCGCGGCGCGCGGGCACGGAAGACATCCAAGCCGATGTCGCGCCGCTCCAGTTCACCGACCGTGCGGCCCTGGTGGACAGCCTGCGCGGCGCCGACGTCCTCTACAACACCTACTGGGTCCGTTTCCATCACGGACGGGTTCGCTTCGGCGACGCTGTCGCCAACACCAGGATCCTGCTCGGCGCCGCGAGAGACGCAGGCGTGCGCAAGGTCGTGCACATCTCCGTCAGTAACCCCTCCGAGGACTCGCACCTCGACTACTACGCCGGCAAGGCGCGGGTCGAGAGGATCGTGCGCGAGTCAGGGCTCGCGTGGGCGATTGTCAGGCCGACCTTGATCTTCGGGCCGGGCGACATCTTGATCAACAACATCGCGTGGCTCTTGCGACGCCTGCCCGCGTTCGGCATTCCTGGTCGTGGCGATTACCGTCTCCAGCCGGTGGCCGGAGAAGACGTGGCGGAGATCGCCACGTGGGCTGCTGATCAGCACGACAACCTGACGGTCGATGCGGCGGGGCCCGACATCATCTTCTACAGCGAGATGGTCGAGTCCATCGCCATCGCCGTGGGACGCCACCCGCGCTTCATTTACCTATCGCCCCGCAACTCCGTGCTCGCCGCGCGGATCATCGGGCGGTTGGTCAACGACGTCACGTTGAATGAACCCGAGCTGAAGGGTTTGATGCAGGAGCTGCTGGTCTCGCATGAGAGACCTCGAGGAACGCGGCGGCTGGACAACTGGCTCTTGAGCAGCGCTGAGACCCTCGGCAAGACTTACGCGTCGGAGCTCGACCGCCACTGGCGTTAGAAGCAACCGGCACGGCAAAGAGGGGTGGAATTCGGGCGCGGGGTTGAAATGCGGTGAAGAGGCTGGCCGGGCTGCGCGCGGACGGCGTCGTTTTGCGACGGGCATCTGTCAACGCCATCACCGGATGGTCCAACAGGGCGCGCGGTCAAAACCGAGGACGAGGGTTTGTTGCGGGTCGCGCCGATGATCACATTCGGGATGCCACGATGGCCTGACTAAATCGGGGTGAACATCATCAGTCGAAGGCGTCTTCGATCAGCTCGGCGTCCAAACCTCCGTTCTCGTTCACGGTGAGGCCGACGACCGCATACCGGATAGGACCTCGCCACTCTGATAGCGCCCGGTACTCCGCAGCCGCGGACATGAGCGCTCGTCGCTTGCGAGCGCTGACGCCCTCGAGCGGCGTGCCGAACGCGTCGCCTGCGCGGGTCTTGACCTCGACCACGATCAGGTCGCTGTTCCGACGGCAGATCAGATCGAGCTCGCCCCTCCGGGCCAGGAAGCCGGCGCCGACGACCTGATAGCCGCGCGCCCTCAACAAGTCGGCCGCGGCCCGCTCGCCGGCCCGCCCTAGATCGTCAGGCCTGACCGAGAAAGCCCTCGACGGATCTTCGGCGCCCAGGCGGCCCACCTTCGGGCTCAGCTCCTGAGCTGCTCGTTTGCGCATTCGCGATGCGCTCTCTGCGCTGCTCGTCGCTTCGTCCGAATCTGGATCACCTGGGCTCGCCAAATCTCTCGCTGAAGTTTCCCGGTCAGGCCTGCCCGGCTACCAGCTCGGAGACGCGGAACGGCGCCCAAGACGTCCTGTGGATCGGGCTTGGGCCGAGTCGTCGGATCGCGGCGCGGTGCGACGGAGTGGCGTAACCCTTGTGTTCGGCAAACCCCCAGCCTGGATACAGCCGGTCGTACTCGATCATCGTCCGATCGCGCGCGACCTTGGCGACGATGCTGGCCGCCATGATCGACGCGCAAATCTTGTCGCCCCTGACCACCGCCATCTGAGGGAGGGGCGTGTCCGGCACGTCAAAAGCGTCGATCAGCAGGTATTCGGCCTTGACGCTGAGACCAGCGACCGCGCCGGCATGGGCGAGGATGCGCGCCTTGTAGAGGCCCAATCGGTCCACCTGCGTGTGGTCGACGGCGCAGACCGAGACCGCGACCGCGCGCCTCCGGATGATGGCGTCGACCCGATCTCGCTCCTCAGCCGTCATCTGCTTGGAATCGTTGAGACCGGGGATGCGCTCGCCGATGCGGAGGACGACGGCGCCGCCGACGACCGGGCCCGCAAGCGGGCCCATACCGACCTCGTCAACGCCGGCCACGACCTCGTAGCCCATCGCGTGGGCGCGGCGCTCGAACTGCCAGAGCTTCGGACGCATTCAGATGGAGAGTACCGAGGTCGTAAGCGAACGCCAACCCTCTTTACAGGACAGGCCTACACCTCCTGCGGCTCGGCCTCGGCCTCGGCGGCCTCCTGTGGCTCCTCCTCCGGCTCTTCAGGTTCTCCGGCCTCGGCGACCAGCCGTCGCCGCTCCCGGATCCGCGCCTCCCGGCCCACCTTGCCGCGCAAGTAGTAGAGGCGCCCCTGCCTCACGTCGCCATGGCGCAGCACGTCGATCTTGTCAATACGCGGCGAGTGGACCATGAAGGTTCTCTCCACGCCGACGCCGTGAGTCACGCGTCGCACCGTGAAGTTGCGCCGGAGCCCGCCACCTGTGACTCGGATCACCGTGCCTTCGAAAACCTGGATGCGTTCGCGCGTGCCCTCGACGACCTTGGCGTGCACTCGCACGGTGTCGCCTGCACGCAGGGCGGGTGTCTTCTTTTTCTCCTGCTCCTTTTCGAGCTGCTGGATCACATTCATGTTCTTAGCTCCTCAGCTTGGGGTGTGAACCCCGTCTCTGCGCTGCCTGCTGCCTCCGCCACTGCTTGATGCGGGCGTGATCGCCGGACAGCAGCACATCAGGCACCGCCATGCCCCTGTACTCGGCCGGCCGCGTGAACTGCGGCCAGCCGGCGAACTCACTGGAAAAAGCGTCCTGGGCCAGGGAGCCGGGATCGCCGACGACTCCTGGCACAAGCCTGGCGACCGCGTCGATGAGAACCATGGCGGGGATCTCCCCGCCGCTCACCACGTAATCGCCGATCGAGATCTCTCTGGCCTGGAGGGCCGTCCGCACGCGGTCGTCGATTCCCTCGTAGCGGCCGCACACGATGATCAGCCCCCACTGCTGCGCGAGCTCGGCGGCAAGTTTCTGGTCGAGCAGCTCGCCCCATGGCTCCATCAAGACCACCTGACCTGCGTTGCCGGCGCGCAGCGACTCCACCGCCTCGATCACAGGCTCGGGCTTCATCACCATCCCGGGACCGCCACCGAAGGGCATGTCATCGACCTGGCGGTGGCGATCGTGGGTGTACAGCCGCAGGTCGTGAGCCTGAAAGCCGATCACGCCGCGCTCGATGGCACGGCCGATCACACCCTGCTGAAATACAGGGCTGAACATCCCAGGAAAGATGGTGACGACATCGAACTTCATGCTTCCTCGAATCTCATCAGCCAGTCGGCTACGACGACCCGGCCACGCGCGATGTCAACCTCCAGGACCGCGTCCTTGGTTGCGGGAATCAGATGCTCGATAGAGCCTTCGCGGCTGACCCACACGTCATTGGCCGGCCGCTCCAGCACCTCCTCGATCACGCCTACCCGCCGGCCGGACTGGGTGACGACGGTCAGCCCGACCACCTGGCGGTAGTAAAACCGCCCCGCCTCCAGCTCACGCATGCGGTCTTCCGGGACTTCGAGGTAGCGCCCGCGAAAAAGCTCTGCCAGGGTGCGGTTGTCGATGCCGCGGAGCTTGACCACGAGACCCGGCTGCCCCTCCCGGCTCCACTCGACCTGGTGCTCGTAACCGTCGAGCACCAGGCTTGCGCCCGTGTCGAAGCGGTCATGGAAATCTGTCAAGGGCAATACCTTGACAGCTCCCTCCAACCCATGCGCCCCCGTCACTTGCCCGACTCGGATCATGCCCTTACCTCGCCGCCCGACCGAGGGCCGCGCGGCGCGAAGTGTGGCGAAGACAACGACGGGTTGGCGAGGTCCACGAAAACGCGCTTGCCGCGGTCGCGCGATGACGCTACCCGGACGAGCGTCCGAATTGCCTCGATGTTGCGACCGGCCTTGCCGATGAAGCGACCGATGTCTTCGTCGGCGAGCTTGACCTTGATCGCGACTGTCGCGCCTCCGCGCTCGAAGGACTCGACGGTCACCTCGTCCGGCTTCTCGGCCAGCGACTTCGCCACAAACTCGACGAGCGCCCGGTAGTCGATACCCGGGCCGCTCGGCATCGGCCGGTCGCGCCGGAAGCCACCACCGCGCCGAAAGTCACGCCGTTGGGGTCGATTTCTCTGTACGTCGCTCAAGGATTCCCTCCCGCTTCAAGAGGCTGCGCGCCGCTTCGCTTGGCTGCGCGCCCTGCTGCAGCCACTTCATGACTTTGTCCACATCGATCTTGATCTGCACTGGGTCTGTCATCGGGTCGTAATACCCGAGGTGCTCGATAAATCGGCCGTCGCGCGGCGAGCGCGCGTCCGCCACCACGAGACGGTAGAAGGGGTGTTTCTTCGCCCCCATCCGCCTCAACCTGATCTTTACCAACCTGCGCCTCCTTGTCCATGAATCCGGATTAGACCGGCCAACTTGCCTTTCCGGTTGACCGCGCCGAACTGTTTGGCGAGCTTTTGCATCGCCTCGCGTGCCTTGAGCAGGCGGTTGACGTCCGCCGGCTGCACTCCGCTGCCCCGGGCGATGCGGCGCTTGCGCGCGCCGTCGATCAGGCCGGGATGAGCCCTCTCGCGAGGGGTCATGCTGAGGATGATCGCCTCCATCTTCCTCACCTCTTTTTCCGTATCGGCGCCCGCGAGCTGCCCCTTCAGGGCCCCACCGCCCGGAACCATTTCGAGCAAACCTTCCAGCGAACCCATACCCCGCAGCTGCCGGATCTGGGCGAGGAAGTCGTCGAAGCTCAGCTGGCCGGCCCGGAGATGGCGTTCGACCTCGGCCGCCCTGTCCTTGTCGACGGCCCGCTCGGCTTTTTCGATCAAGGTCAGCACGTCGCCCATGCCCAGGATTCGCGATGCCATGCGTTCGGCGTGGAACGCCTCGAGGTCGGACGGCTTCTCGCCCGTACCGGCGAACCTGATGCGCTCACCGGTGGCCACCCGAAACGAGAGCGCGGCTCCGCCGCGGGCGTCGCCGTCGAGCTTTGTCAGCACGACCCCGTCGACCCCGACGCCTTGACCGAAGGCCTCCCCAACCCTGACCGCCTCCTGACCCGTCATCGAGTCAGCGACGAGCAGCGTCTCCGCGACCTCGACCGCGGATTTCAAGCGTTCGAGCTCCTCCATCAGCTCGGCGTCCACGTGCAGGCGGCCGGCTGTGTCGAGGATGACGACATCGCAGCCGAGCCGTCTCGCCTCCGCGACCGCGGCCCTCGCGATGTGCTGGACCGAGGCTTCGCTTGTGTGAAAAGCGACCCCCTCGCGCTCCGCCAGCACGCGGAGCTGCTCGACCCCCGCAGGTCGCCGATAGTCCAGGGCCGCGACGAGAGGGCGGTGACCGTCCCGTCGCGCTAGCAGTGCGAGCTTGACCGCGGTCGTGGTCTTGCCCGAGCCTTGAAGCCCAACCAGCATCAAGACGGTCGGCGGTTGGGAGGCGTAGCGCAGGCCTTCCGAGTTTCCGCCCAGGAGCTCGACCAGCTCGTCGCTGACCGCCTTGACGACGGTTTGGGGAGCCGTCAGGCCAGGCGAGATCTCCCTGCCCGCGAGCCGGCCTCGCACGCGCTCGACGAACCCTTTGACGACTTTGAAGTTGACGTCGGCCTCGAGCAGGGCCAGCCGCACCTCGCGCAGGCCGGCGTCGACCTCTTCGGCACGCAGGACTCCGCGGCTGCTGATCTTCTTGAGGGCCGCCGCGAGCCGCTCGCTCAAGGCTTCGAACATCTAGGCGCCACCCTCAAGCGATGCGATCCGCCGCCGCAGGCCGTTGAGCTCCCGCTCCAGCGCACCGATCGCGCGGCGCCGGCGCGCGGTCTCGGCGAGCAGCCCGAGCCGCTTCTCGTATTTCTGCAGCACCCGGGTAGAACGACGGACGATGTCGTGGACCGCGGCCCGCGAGGTGCCCTGGTGAGCGGCGATCTCCGAGAGCGACCAGTCGCTGCGCAGATAAAGGTCGATCACCTCGCGCTGGTGTTCAGTGAGCAGAGCGCCATAGCGTTCGTATAGGGCAAGGGTGCCCCCGCGAGCCTGAAGGGTGTCAAGTGGCATGCCTTGACAGCTTAGCAAGAATTAGAATCAGCACATCGTGGGGCCGCTGCTGGTCGAAGCGTTTCGCTACAACAGGTGGGCCAACCTGCATGTGCTCGATGTATGCGCTCGGTTGAGCGAAGACCAGCTCCAACTGACCGCGCCTGGCACGTATGGGGCGATCGCCGCGACGCTGCAGCACCTCCTCTCTGCTGAGGGACGGTACCTGCGCCGGATCCTCGGCCACGAGCGGCAGATCAACGAGCGCGATCCGTTTCCCGGCCTCGCCGCATTGAGGACGATCGCGGAGCGAAGCGGGGATCTTCTGATCGAAGCCGCGGGCCGGGTCGGCGGCGACGATGTGATCGATACCCAGTACGGAGATGGGCGCTTCAGGTTGAACCTCGGTGTCGTGCTTCTCCAGGCCATGCACCATGGCAATGACCACCGCACACATGTATGCACGATCCTGGGCACTCACGGAATCGAATACGGCGACATGGACGTCTGGGCTTATGGAGCGGCGTCGGGCGCGATGGTCGCGCTCGGTGCGAGCTGATCGGATGCTCACCGCCTTTCTGCTCGTCAAATCGACTCGGGATGGGCTGACGCGACTCGGACCTCAGCTCGCCGACGTCGAGGGCGTCGCCGAGGTCTACACAGTCACGGGGGAGTGGGACTTCGTCGCCATCGTTCGTGTGCGCGAGCACGATGACCTGGCCAAGGTCGTGACCCAGCACCTCACCAAGCTCAATGGCATCGAGCGGACCCAGACCATGGTCGCGTTCCAGCAGTTTTCGGCGCACGACCTCGAGGCGATGTTCGGTCTCGGCCTCGAGGACAGGACCGGGTAAGGAGAGCGTCGCGGCGCCGCGCCGCTCCCCTGGCGACCTCCTCCCCGTCGCCCTGCGCGCTGCGCGCGCGGGCGCGGCCGTCCTCCTGGAAGCAGGGTTGCCGCGCCCGGGCGCGGCGGTGGAGCTCAAAGGACACGGCGACTACGTCACGGCGACCGACCGTCGATCTGAGGCCGCCATCCTCGAGGTGCTCGCGCGCGACTCGCCTGGCGTGGCCGTGTTGGCAGAAGAGGGCGGCGGCGTCCGCGCCGCATCGATGTGGGCCGTCGACCCACTCGACGGCACGACCAACTTCACGCGTGGGTTCCCCACCGTCGCCGTCTCCGTCGCGCTGCTCGAAAGCGGAATGCCAGCGGTCGGCGCCGTGCTCGCGCCGTTCCTCCAGTTGGAGTTCACTGTTTCGCGAGGCGGAGGCGCTTACATGAACGGCGAGCGGCTGCCGCAGCACCGCGCCATCGAGCCGGCCAGCGCGGTCGTTGCAACCGGATTCCCGTTTCGAGACAAAGCGCTCCTCGCGCGCTACTTGCCGGTGATGGAGAGGGCCCTGGAGCGTTTCGAGGATCTGCGACGTGCAGGTGCCGCCGCGCTCGACCTCGCCTGGACCGCGTCGGGCACCTTCGACGGTTTCTTCGAGCTTGGCCTGCACACCTGGGACGTGGCCGCGGGCGCGGCGCTGGTCCTCGAGGCCGGCGGCCGCGTCACCGACTGGTCGGGCGGTGACGGCTGGATCGAGACAGGGAACATCATCGCCGCCGCGCCGGCGGTGCACGAGGTGCTTCTAGAGCTGGCCGCGCATGCGCCGGAGGGGTAGCTCGACCAGAGCCCGCCACTGCTGGCGAACGGTCAGACCGGCCGGCGCGCGGCCGGCGTTTCGCAAGCGCCGTGGCTCGGTCGCCCGGTCCTGCACGGCGGTCCTGAAATCGCCTTCGAATTCCGTCACCGCCGAGGCGATGTCATGCGATCCGAAGTGGCAGTCGCTTCCGCCGATCGCCGCACCGAGGCGATCGCGGTTGGCGGCGTAGAAGGCATCGAGCTGCCGGCGGCGCCGTGCCCCGATCGGAACGGTGAACACCATCTCGATCCCATCGACTGGATGCTTTTCGATAAGGCGACGGAGCATCCCCGGCTGGATCGACCCGAAGTAGATCGGCATGAAGGGATGCGGGACGATCGCGAGGGCGCCCTGGTCATGAATCGCCGCCACGGTGTCCCCCAACGACATGCCTCGTGGTATGGGCTTCTCCAGAAACCAGCCCATGATGTGGGTCTGGGCAGGCCAGCTCGTGGTGATCTCCTGGCCGGCGACCACCTCGATCCCTGCCGCATCCCCGCGCTGCCGCGTCTCCCTGACAGAGTCCATGGTGTCGTGATCCGTCAGCGCGATCAGGTCAAGACCGGCCTGGAGGGCGGCGTCGATGAGCTCCGCCGGCGTGACCATCCCGTCCGAAGACAGGGTGTGGCAGTGGGGATCCGCGCGCCTCATCGTTTGAAGATCGCACGGATGAAGGAGGCAGGCTGGAAGGGAGCGAGGTCCTCGATCGTCTCCCCCACTCCGGCAAGCTTGGCCGGCACGTTCAGCTCGGATTCGATCGCGATCACCGAACCGCCCTTGGCCGAGCTGTCGAGCTTGGCCAGCGCGAGCCCGGTGATGGGGATCGACTTGTTGAACTCGCGAGCCTGAACCAGGTTCGTCAGACCGAGGACCGCGTCCAGGACGAGCAGCGACTCATAAGGTGCGCCGTCGAGAGCTTTCGCGGTTACGCGCCCGACCTTGGCAAGCTCTTCGAGCAGGTTGCGCTGGGTCTGCAGCCGGCCCGCCGTGTCCGCGATCACCACGTCATGTCCACGCTTGCGCGCCAGCTGGACGCCCTCATAGACCACTGACGCCGGGTCGGCTCCGCTCGCCCCTTCGAAGTGGGCCACGCCCGCGCGCTCTGCCCATATGACCATCTGCTCGATTCCCGCCGCGCGGTATGTGTCCGCGGCGACGACGAGCGGACGGCGGCCCTCACCGCGCAGCCTGAACGCCAGCTTGCCGGCGGTTGTGGTCTTGCCGGCGCCGTTGACTCCGTAAAGCAGCACGCAGGCCGGTGCTCCGGCAAGCTGCAGCTCCCGCGGCTTGTTCGACATGACAGTCGTCGCGACCTCGACCAGCGCATCGACCGCCTCCTCGCGAGTCCGCGGCGCGCGGGATTGCACCCCCGCCGCGAGCTGTGACGCCAGGGCGGGTCCAAGGTCCGCGGCGATCAGGACTTCTTCCAGCTCCTCGTAGTAAGCCGCGGCCAGGGGAGGACTGAGGGCGCGGAGGCTTGCGGAGAACGCGCCGCGGGTCCGGCCGCCGACGCGCGCCCAGAAACCAGGAGGCTCGGTCTCTTTTTTGTCGCTCAGCCTGCTTGCAGTGTGCTCGCGGCCCGCGTGGCCGGTTTGCGAATGTCGTCGAGACGGACCGAGACCAGATGGGACGAGCCGCTCTCATCGAGATGGATGCCGTACAGGGTAGACGCGTAAGACATCGTGACGTGGTTGTGTGTGATCACCAGGAACTGGCGCTGGGCGCCGAGACGGGCGACCATCTGGCCGAAGCGGTCGACGTTGGCGTCGTCGAGTGCTGCGTCTACCTCGTCGAGGATCGTGAAAGGGCTCGGATTGACCTCGTCCAGGGCGAGCACAAGCGCGAGCGCGGCCAGCGAACGCTCACCGGAGGAGAGCAGCGTCACGTTTTGCAGGCGCTTTCGCGGCGGCTGGACGAGGATCTCAACCCCACTGCGTGGACCGTCATCACCGTCGGCATGGCGCAGCGTGGCCCGACCGCCGGGATTGAGCTCGGAGAAATACTCGTGGAAGTTCGCCGCGACCGCCCCGAACACTGCTTCGTAGCGGGACTCTTCTTCCTGTCGGAGCTGGGCGATCAGGTCGTCGAGGTCGGCACGAGCTGCGGTGATGTCCTCGAGCTGCTCGGTCAGGTTCTGGTAGCGCTCTTCGAGCTCGCGGCACTCGGCCTCCGCGAGGGCGTTGGTCGGTCCGATCTCCTCGAGCCGCCGCTCCAGGGATCGCATCTCGCGCTCGCGCGCCTTGCCGCCCGGCACCTCCTCCGGTGCGACCCCGTCGGGCATGCGGGAGCGAATCTCTTCCATCCTGGCCTCCAGCAGCTCGGCTTCCCGAGCCACCAGCTCGAGATTGCCTTCGAGGGTCCCGGTGCGCAGCCGAGCGTCGATCCGCGCCTCCTCGAGCGCGACGAGGCGTCTAGCCGACTCCGCCATCTCGGCATCGTCTTCGGGCGCGTCATGCTCCGCGGCTGCCAAGGCCTCTCTTGCGGCAGCCGCCAGACCTCGCAGCTCGGGCAGCGTCTCGAGCGCCACCGCCGCAGCGTGCTCGGCTTGCTGGAGGTTCCGGCGCCGCTCATCCGATCCGCTGCCCAGGCGGACGAGGTCTTCGTCGACCAGCGCCAACTGCTTGCGCAGCGACTCCGCCCGATCTCGCCACCGGTCGCGCTCGGCCTCGCGATGCTGCAGCACCGCGCGCTGCTCGGCGACCGTACGGATCCCCTCCTCCAGCTCCCGCGCCTGCTGTCCCGCGCGGTCCTCCGCGGATGTCGCGGCGCGTTCCATTTCAGTGAGCTTTGCGGCCTCGGCCCGCTCCGCGGTACACGCTGCCTCGAGCTGGCGCGCCGTGTCGTCCAACCGTGCCGCGCCCGCGGCGCGGGCCCGGAGCTCCGCCAGCCTCGAGCGTGCGGCGAGAAGTCGGCTCGCGGCTTCCGCGGCCTCATCCGCATCGGCCTCGATCTCGGCGATCCGTTGCCGGAGGTCAGCGCCGCGCGCGTCGAGAGCCGCTCGGGGATCGGCCCCCGCCCTGAGCAGACCCTGTTCCCGATATATGCCGGCCCGGGTGACGTCGCGCCCGACGACGACGCCGCCGAGCAGCCGCCGGGCGATGAGCTCGAAGCCGGCGCGGAAGGTCACGTGGTGGTAGAGCGAATCTTCGGCCGGCTCAGGTGCGGCGACCGGGTACAGCGCGGTCAGCTGTCGGTCGCTTGCCGCCACGGATTCCGCCGCCGCGGCTTCGTTGGGCGCGGCGATGGCATCGACCAGCGGTCCAAGCACTGCGGCCAGCGCCGCCTCATAACCGGGCTGCGCGCTTAGGACCTCGCCAAGGCGAACACCGCCTGACAACGCGGGCCTCAACGCCTCGATGCCCTCCATCTCCGAGCGAAGCCGGGCCAAAGCCAGGGCAGCCTGCTCGGCCTTCAACGCCCGCTTCTCCGCCTCGGCCAAGACCGCCTCCGCCGGAGGGATCTCTGCTGCGGCGCCCGCCGCCTTCTCGAGCAGCGCCGACTGCTCCTCCAGGAACTCACGGCGCGTGCGCAGCCCGGCCAGCGCCGAAGCAGACACCAACGCGGCCCGGCGCGCCTGGTCCGCGACGCGTCTGGCGTCGATCGAGAGGCCGGGGTTGGGCTCTGCCGGCGCCGGCGGCAGCCCGGACGACCCCTCAATCGCCGTCATCGCGCCGGCGAGCTCGCTCGCAAGCTGCGAGCGCAGCGCGGTCGCGGCCTCGTGCAAAGTCCTGTTCTCATCCTCGGAACGCCTCGCCGCCTCGGCCATCGCACGGCGGTTCTCGACGCGCTCCTCTGCCAGCTGCAGCCTGTGATCGGCCTCCGAAAGCTGCAGGCGAAGCTGGCCGAGCGTCCGCTGCCGGGCCAAGCGGCGATCCTGGGCCGCCTGCATCGCGTGCCGGCTTGCCTGGAACTCCTCCTCGGTGACCCGGGATTGCTCGCGAGCCTCGATGAGGCGCCGCTCCAGCGATTGGGCCTGGGACGAGGAGCGCCGGTGCGCGTCGCGAGCCTCGCGCCACTCCTCCCACACGATGCTGCCCCGCAAGAGCTCGAGGCGAGCGCGGGCCTCAGTGGCGTCGTGCGCAGCCGCGGCCTGGGCGCGGAGCACCTCGAGCCTCGGCCCGACCTCGGTCCGAAGATCCTCGAGCCGGAGGAGGTTGGCCGCGAGCTCCTGAAGCTTCTGCACCGCCTCCTGGCGGCGGGCCTTGACGCTGCGAACCTGGGCCGCCTCTTCCAGCAGCTGCCGCCGCTCGGCCGGCGAGCAGACGACGATGTGCTCGATGTCGTGCTGGTCGATGATCGCGTAGGAGTCGACGGTCAGACCTGTCGACGCCAGCAGGTGGATCAGGTCGCGGCGTCTCACCCGCGCGCCGTTGAGGAAGTAGTCGCTCTCGCCGTCCCGCTCGATCCGGCGCTTGATCGCGACCTCGTGGTAGTCGACCGGCAGGCGTCCGGCCGAGTTGTCGAAAACCATCGAGACCTCGGCAAACGACGCGCGGGAGCGACGTTCGCCGCCCGCGTAGATGACCTCCTCCATTTTGCGGCCGCGCAGGTCGCGCGCCTGACCCGAACCGAGGACCCACTTGATGGAGTCGACGATGTTCGTCTTCCCCGAGCCGTTGGGGCCGACGATGGCGGTCACGCCGCCGTCGAACTGGATCTCGGTCTGCCGGGCAAAGGTTTTGAAGCCCAGCAATTGCAGGGACCTGAGGAACAAACTGGCGGGCAGGTTAGCAGATGTAGGGGTCGGTTGCCCCTCAGGCACTAGCTGTCGATCGGTTCGCCGAATTGACGGCTGCGCGTTTCCTGTGGCGCGGCCGGCTCGGGCGCGGCGTGCAGCGGCACGACCTCCGCAGGCTGCGGTCCGGCCTCCGGCGCGAGGGCCGACGCGGCGGGCTTCCGACTGCCGCGTGCAGTTCGGCGCGTGCGGGGCTTCGCCTGCTTCGAGGCAGGGAGCTCGGCGACCGAGCCGACAAGGGCCTCCAGAGCCGCCCGTGCCGCGTCCTGCTCCGCCTCCTGCTTGGTGGCACCGTGGCCGGTGCCGAGCGGCTCGGCGCCGGCGAACACGACCGACGTGTACTCGCGGCGGTTGCCCACGCGCGCGCCCTCGCTGTCATAGACCGGCGTCTCGCCGAAGCGCTCCTGCGCGACCTGCTGGAGGCGGCCTTTGAAGTTCTCGTCGCGGACCGGAGAGGGCAGCGCGCGATAGCGGTTGAGGTAGTAGTGGTAGGCCGCGTCATAACCCGCATCGAGGAACACCGCGCCGAGCACCGCCTCGAACGCATTCGCCAGCAATGACTTGAGGCTGCGTCCGCCCCCCTTCGCGATGCCCTTGCCCAGGTACAGATAGCTGCCCAGGTCCAGCTCCTCCGCTAGCTGCGCAAGCGTGTTCGTGTTGACCATCGCTGAGCGCGTCTGCGTCAACTCGCCTTCGGTCGCCCCGGGATGGTGCTTGTAGAGGTACTCCGCGGCGATCAGCTGTAGGACGGCGTCGCCGAGATACTCAAGACGCTCGTTGTCGCGCGGAGAGATCGACGGGTTCTCATTGGCAAAGGAGCTGTGGGTGACGGCCTCGAGCAGGAGCCCGGGATCGCGAAAGTGAATCCCGATCTTTTGCTGGAGGAGCTGCAGAGACTGAGCGAGAGGTGCAGCCTGAGGCTGTGCTATGAGCCGGCCTTCTCCTGGATGTACTCCCAGGCCTGCCCGACCGTCGTGATCTTTTCAGCGTCCTCGTCGGGGATCTCGAGTCCGGTGTTCTCTTCGAACGCGTATATGAGCTCGACCAGGTCGAGGGAGTCGGCGTTCAGATCCTCCTGGAAGGATGCGTCCATCGTCACCTGCTCCGGCTCGCAGCCGAGGCGCTCGACGATGATGTTCTTGAAGTCCTCGAAGCTCAGCTTTTGAGTTTCCATACGCGGACTACTGTACACGAGCAAGGTGATGCGGGCCCCGCCGGGGGCGGGGGGTCGCGCGGCCCCCGCCCCCACCCATCACCTACCGATTCGTCTTGGCCGCCTGCGGCTGCGGAGGCGCCGGCGCCATCCCCAGCTGGGTCATCAGTTGCACCTGGTCGAACATCAGGTGCAGGCTCTTGATCAGGCCTCGATCGACCTCAAAGACCTGCACGAACTCGCCCTTGACCTTGCGGCCGGTCGCCGGCACGTCACCCATCGGCGTCTTCAAGACGCCGTCATGCGTGCCCGTGAAAACGCCTTCCACGATGACATGGTTGCCCTGGGTGAAGATGTTCTTCGCCTCGATCCGGGCATCCGGAAACGCGCTGATGAAATTCTGGTTGTACTCCTTGATCGCCTGTGGTCCCTTGAGCTTGACGTCTCCAGGCGCTGTCATTTCGCTATCGGGCGCTCCCTGGCGCGCGATGGCTTCCATGTCATGCGCGTTGAACGCCTTCTGCCCTCGCTCGACCACAGCCCTCGCCTCGAGCTGCGTCGAGGTGGCGATCTCGTAGAGCTCGCGCGTCGGCTTCGAGTCAGCGGCCTTGTACTTCTCAAACGATGCGATCAGCTTCTCCGCCTTCGGCCCGAACGATTTCGCCGCGGCTTCGCTTTCGTAGATACCGATCGAGAGCACATCGCCGGTCTCGCGATTGACAAGCAACATGGCTGAGCGCCCGCCTTCGTGTGTCGTGATACTCGGCAGCGCCAGCTCCGTGTACTCCTTGATGGCTTTGTCCAGCTCTGTTTTCTTGTATCTGGACTTCACAACCCCTGCGTTCATCTCTCACCTCCGTGAGAACACGTCCTAACGAAGTGACCGCATGTCGAATCGAGGCGATCACCTGATCCGACGAGCGCCGCCCGCTTGGCGGCTACAGGTCGATTGTGCTCTTCCGCTGGAGAACCGGGTCAAGGCACACAAGCCCGGTAGGCAACGGACGGTTGCCTACGCGGTGATCGGCAGCTCTTCGATCGCCTTCGACGTGCCGACGGCGACAGCGCTCTTGCCAGGTGCGAGCTCCCGCATCATGCCTGTCAGTGCCTTTTTGGGTCCGATCTCGATGAATGTGTCGCAGCTGGCTTCGACCAACGATGCGACGCACGATGCCCAACGCACCGGCGAGCGCAACTGCATCTCCATGACATGCGGGATGCGGTCGCCGCCCTGGTGCGGGCGGCCGGTGAGGTTCGCCATCACGGCGATCCGCGGCGTACGCCATTCGATGCGGTCGAGGGCGGCGCGCAGGCGCTCCGCGGCGGGCGCCATCAGTGGTGTGTGAAATGCGGCGCTGACGTTCAGGGGGATCACCCTCTTGGCTCCCGACGCCTGCAGCCGATGGGTCGCGGCTTCAAGTCCGGCCGTCGTGCCGGCGATGACCGTCTGCGTCGGCGTGTTGTAGTTGGCCGGCCAGACATCGTTCATTTCCGCCAGGGCGGCCTCGATCGCCTCCGCGTCGAGACCCAACACGGCCGCCATTGAGCTCGCCCCCGCGGGTGCGGCGTCGGCCATCGCCCGGCCGCGCTCGACGACAGCCTTGAGGACATGTGGCGCGTCGGCCGAGCCTGCGGCTGCGAGCGCCGTGTACTCGCCGACCGAGTGTCCGGCCGCGGCGGCGGGTGCGATGCCGCGGCGCCGCAGCAGTTGCGTCAAGGCGAGTCCCATAAAGCACAGCACGGGCTGTGCGTTCTGGGTCAGGCGGAGCTCATCGTCGCCGGCGGTTGTGAGCAAGCGCCGCAACTCCAGGCCCGTGGCGGACGCGCAGTCATCACACAGCGCCGAGATCTCCTCATCTTCGAGAACATCGGATCCCATGCCGGGCTGCTGCGAGCCCTGGCCGGGATAGAGAAAAGCGACCTGCGCCGCCGTCTACTCCTTGGCTTTGAGGACTTCGCGGCCGGCGTACTGGCCGCAGTTCGGGCAGATCGAGTGTGGTCGCCTTGGATGCTTGCAGTTTGGGCAGGGTTGGATCTGGACGAGCGCGAGCGCGAGGTGTGAGCGGCGGCGACCCTTCTTCGACTTGGACAGTTTGACCTTCGGTAGAGCCATGGCCCCGAAAGTCTACGGGAAGCTAGCTACCGGTCGCCTGGTCGGCGGTCTCCTCGCTGACGGGCTGATTGGACTGCAGCGCCTCCACCCCGCGCCGCACCGTCCCCAGGGTGCGCGACAGGTGCGCCTCGAGCTGCTTCAGCTGCTCCAGTGCGTAGCCCTCGGCGTCGCGGATGATCTGGTCGGCCTTGGCCTGCGCATCCTTGACGACCTGGGCGGCGTGTCGCTCGGCGCGGCGCAGGACCTCATGCTCGGACGCGCTCTCCTCGGCCCTCTCGTTCGCGCGGGACATCGTCCGCGCGGCCTCCGCGTGCGCCTCGGTGATGATCCGCTGCTGTTCCGAGACCGTCCAGTTCGCCTGCTTGATCTCATCCGGCAAGTTGAAGCGGATCTGGTCGACGAGCTCCATCATCTCGTCCTCGTTGACCATCACCTGAGTCGACAGCGGGACGTGGCGTGCGTTCTGGATCAGGTACTCGAAACGGTCAAGCAGCTCGTCGACCTTTATTTGAACTTCTCCTTCAGCGCCCTCGCTACCGCTGGCGGGACGAGGTCCGAGACCCTGCCGCCGTAGCTGGCGATGTCCTTCAAGATACTTGAGGAGACGAAGATGTGCGCGAAGCTCGACATCAGAAACACGGTGTGGATGTCGGGTGCCAGCTTGCGGTTCATCAGGGCTTGCTGCAGCTCCGCGTCGAAGTCGGAATAGGCCCGCAGGCCCTTGACCAGCGTGCTCGCGCCTCGGGCGCGTGCGAACTCGACCGTCAGGCCCGTGAAGCTGGCGACTTCGGCCCGGTCGCGCCCATTCAGGGAGGCGCGGATCAGCTGCAGCCGCTCGTCGACGGTGAACAGCGGCTGCCGCTTGTCCGGATTGGCGGCGACGGCCACGACCAGCTTGTCGAAGATGCCGAGCGCGCGGTCGACGACGTCGAGGTGGCCGTTGGTGAACGGGTCGAAGCTCCCCGGATAGACGGCGATCTTGGAGTTCGGGAGCTGGTTGCGTGACATTTAGGTGTGGAAGACGGTGACCATTGTGTCCCCGTAGCGCCGCTGGCGGTCCACCTGCATCCGAGACAGCGCTGGGAGCTCCTGCCGCCGCGAGTGCTCGGCGAGAACGGTGGTGGCTGCCACCTCGCGATCCAGCGCCCGCAGAGCGCGGTCGAGCACAACGTCTTCGTAGGGAGGGTCCAGAAAGATGAAGTCCGCGGACCCGACCTGATCGGGGGAAGCCTCGATCCACCGAACGACGTCGCCGCGGACGACATGTGATCGCTCCTTGAAGCCGAGGGCGTCCAAGTTCTGCCGCAGGATAGCAAGACCGCGCGGCTGCTGGTCCACGAACGTCACCTGCGCGGCGCCGCGCGACAGCGCCTCGATGCCGAGCGCTCCAGATCCCGCAAAAAGGTCGAGTACGTTGGCGCCCTCGATCCGCGGACCGACCATGTTGAAGATCGCCTGCTTGACCACGCCCTGCGTCGGCCGGATGTTCTTCGGCGCTTTCAACCGGCGGCCGCGCGCCTCTCCACCACTCACACGCAGCTTGCTCATCTGCGGATCCGGATACGTCCGTCATCGCGCATGACTCCGATCCTCACTCCTCGCTCGAACCGAGACGCGTTCGAGGGAGGGATCGCGACCAGGAGGCCGCCGCTGGTCTGCGCGTCGCAGAGCATCATCTGGTCCGTCTCGCCGAGGCCACCCCACTCGACCTGGTCACGAAACGCGCCGTGGTTGCGGCGGCTACCGTCAGGGAAAAGGTCGCGCTCCGCCAGCTCGCCCGCGCCGTTCATGAATGGCACCGAGTCGAAGTCGACATCGGCGCCGCCACGCAGGTTGGCAAGGTGTCCGATCAAGCCGTACCCGGTGATGTCCGTAGCCGCGGTCGCCCCGGCGACCACCATCGCCTCAGACGCTTCGCGGTTGAGCATGGTCATGATCGCGATCGCCTCTCGCTCCAGGTCGGGTGGACACACGCCGCGCTTGATCGCAGTCGCGACGAGCCCCGAGCCTAACGGCTTGGTCAGGTACAGAATGTCGCCCGCATGGGCGCCGTCGTGACCGATCGCCCTGTCGGGATGCACCTCACCCACGACCGCGTAGCCGAACTTGGGCTCAGCGTCGTCGACGGAATGACCGCCGACCACTGCGACGCCGGCCTCTCCCAGCTTGGCCGCACCGCCCGACACGATCTTCTCGAGCAGACCGGTGCCGAGCTTGCCGCGCGGAAAGGCGGTGATGCCCAGCGCAAAGAGCGGGCGCGCTCCGACGGCGTAGATGTCGCTCAGCGCGTTGGCCCCGGCGATGGCGCCGAACTCGTAAGGGTCGTCGACGATCGGAGTGAAGAAGTCGACCGTCGCCACCATCGCCCGGTCGGGCGTGAGTCGATAGACCGCCGCGTCGTCGCGGGCGGCGGCGCCGTGCAGCACGTTGGGATCGACGATCGGGGGCAGCGCCCCCAGTACCTGCCCTAGCTCCACCGGGCTGAGCTTGCAGGCTCAACCGGCCCCGTGGCTGTACTCCGTCAACCGCAGTGGGGAAACTTGTTCCATCAGTGTGCTAAGTATCGGCTGTGCTTGAGACATACCCCTCCCGGCGGCATGGCCGCCGATCTCCACACACGGTGGGGAGGTGAATTAGTTGCCTCTGGTTTTTGCCGCCATCGCTCCGCACGGCGGGATCGCAATCGCCGAGGCGTGCTCGGTAGATGAGCGCGACGTGGCGATCAAGACTCGCGCGGGCATGGAGGAGCTAGGCCGGCTCTTCGAGGGTGCGAAACCAGACGTTGCGGTCGTCGCCACGCCGCACAACGTCCACATTTGCAACGCCCTGGGCGTGGTCGTCGCGAATCGGGTAGCCGGGCGGCTCAACGGCGTCACGCCACCGATCCAGCTCGACCTCGCGTCGGACACGCAACTGGCGTGGCGGGTGCTCGAGTCTCTCGGCGCGGCCGGCCTCAGCGCGGTCGGCGTGAGCTTCGGGTCGAACGACCTCGCGACTGCCGTCGCGCCGATGGATTGGGGAGCGTTGATTCCGCTCTGGTTCATGGGTGGTAGGGGCATCCCGCCGGTGCAAGTCGTCGTGGTCACGCCCTCGCGCGACCTTCCGGGGAGCGACCATCTCACGGCGGGTGCGGCGATCGCTGCGGCCGCGGTCGTGTCGGAGCGCCGGGTCGCTTTCATCGCCAGCGCCGACCACGGACACGCGCATCGGGAGTCGGGACCGTACGGCTATCACCCGGCCGCGACGGAATACGACGCCCTCGTGTCGGAGCTCGTGGGCTCGGACCGGCTGGACCGCCTACTCGAGATTCCGCGCGAGCTTGTGGAGAAGGCGAAAGCAGACAGCTGGTGGCAGATGCTGATGCTGCAGGGCGCCACGCGCGAGGCCGGGCGCGTGCAGCGCGCCCAATGGAAGGGGACGTTGATCTCGTACGAGGCGCCGACTTATTTCGGGATGTTGACGGCGGCCTATGCTCCGGCTAGCTGATCGAGGTCAGCTCCAGCCGGCGCGCGATCGCCGCCTTGAGCACCGCGTGATTCGCAAAACTCGGGTCTGACTCCAAGATTCGCTCCGCCTCCTGCCGCACCTCGCTGAGCAACTCGGGCTGCTCGAGCGCCTCCATGGCGACGTCGGAGATCCCGTGCTGGCGCGGACCCATGAGCTCGCCCATGCCGCGGATCCGCATGTCTTCACTCGCCAGCTCAAAGCCGTTCTGGATCCTCGCTACCAGGGCGAGTCGCTCGCGCGCCGCGTCAGATGGATCGTCGCTCAGCAACAGGCAGTAGCTCTGGGCCGCGCCGCGGCCGACGCGGCCGCGGAACTGGTGCAGCTGGGCGAGGCCGAAACGCTCCGCTCCCTCGATCATCATCACGCTTGCGTTCGGCACGTCGACCCCCACCTCGACGACCGCCGTGGCCACCAGCACCTGGATCTCGCCCGCGACAAAGCGACGCATGACTTCTTCCTTCTCTTTGAGCTTGCCGTGGATCAGATCGAGCTTGAGATCGGTGAAGACTTCCTGCCGCAGACGCTCCGTTTCGGCGGTTGCCGATCGAACGGCGAGCGTTTCGGATTTCTCGATGAGTGGGCAGATGACAAACGCCTGACGGCCTGCGGCGACCTCTCTGCGCACCAGGTCATAAGCGCGGTCCCGATGGTCGGGATCGACGACTTCGGTGGCCACCGACTTCCTTCCCGGTGGCATCTGGTCGATCACCGAGACTGCCATCTCGCCATAGACCGCGAGGGCCAGCGTGCGCGGGATCGGCGTCGCGGTCATGGCCAGGAAATGCGGTCTGCCTCGACCCTTGGCGCGCAGCAGCTCACGCTGACGCGTCCCGAACCGATGCTGCTCGTCGACCACCGCAAGCCCCAGGTTTGCAAGCTCCACGTCGTCCTCGATGAGGGCGTGGGTGCCGACGACGAGGGCACAGTGAGCCGACGCCGCCGACATCCGGACTCGGCGACGTTCCGGCGCGCTCTGGCTGCTCACAAGCAGCTCGACGGTCAGATCCGGGAAGCTATGCTCGAGGTACGCACGGAACCTCCGCAGGTGCTGGCGGGCGAGGATCTCGGTCGGCGCCATCACGACCGCCTGCATCCCCGACGCGTGGGCCATGGCGACGCATGCCGCCGCGACGGCGGTCTTGCCCGAACCGACATCACCGTTCAGCAGACGGTTCATCGGCACCGCTTTCTGCATGTCCCGGAATGCGTCTCGAGTCGCCTTGCGCTGGGCCTCGGTCAGCTCAAAACCAAGGCCGGCCTTGAAGGCGTCGCCGACGTCCTGCCTGTACGGGATCGGCGTCGCGGGCTCGGCGGCGATGTTCGCCCGCATGATGGCGAACGCCGCCTGCAGCTCGAACAGCTCGGCAAACGCCATGCGCCGGCGCGCCTCGTCAAAATCCCGGTCCGTCTCAGGCTTGTGTCCACGGCGTACCGCGTCGGCGACATCGATCAGGTGATGACGTTCGCGGACGTCCTCGGGAATGATGTCTTCGAGCTGCTCCGCCAGCGGAAGCGCGGACTCGACCCAGCGCGCGACCCTGCGCGAGCTGAGCCCCTCGACGAGGTGGTATTTCGGCATCATTCCGCCGATGCGTGTGGGTTGGACCGCTTCGTTGCCGTCGAGTCGCTCGTAGTGAGGGTTCTGCATCTCGAACATGCCCCCGTAGGTGCTTTTGGGCACTCCGGCGACGGCGACGCGATCGCCGCGCGCGAGACGCTTGACCACCCACGGGTTGTTGAACCAGGCGACCCTGAGGCCCGCTCCGTCGTCATCTCGGATCATCGCCTCGGTCAGCCTGAGCTTTTTGTACTTGGTGACCTTGACGTGGATCGAGGCGACGGTCCCGACCACGGTCGCCTGCATGCCTGGAGTGAGGTTTGCAACCGTGACCGGATCTCCATACGTCTCCCAGCCGAACGGCAGAGTCAGCAGCAGATCACGAATCGTCTTAACGCCGACCTTCGCCAGCAGTTTTGAGTACTTGGAGCCGATCTCAGGCAGCTGGTCAACGGGAGCATCGAGCCCGCGCGGCAGAACCACGATCGCCATCTACGGTATTTTCCGAAACGGAGCCATGTTGCTGCGGAAGCGAATCGAGTTGGTCGTCATCGGGGTGTTGATCATCGGAATGATCGGCTACGCCGTAAGCAGCACTCTGTACTCGGCGTTTCGAGTCAACTCCGCCGAGCAGACCCTTAACACCGTCGTCTCACACCAGAACAGCCTCAATGTGACGTTCGGCGCCATCAACTCGCAGCTCGTCGCATTGAACAGCAGCGCGGCGTTTGATTCCGCGCAGGCTCTCACGCTGGTCGACAAATCGATCGCCAACTCGCAGCTTGCGATGAACACGATCAACCGGGATGACGCGTCGCTGCGCACCGCCGCGAACAACCTGAACGCGCTGCCATGGCTCACGCTTCTCGGCCGCGGCAGCCTGGACGGCGTGGCGACGAGGATCGCGCACGCGCGCAAAGCCCTCGCAGCGGCGAGGGCGATCGCCTCGGACGAGATGCTTGACGGTCGCTTCTGGAGCGTGCTCTACGGCGGACTCGCGGACTTCACGACTTTGAACACGCAGAGCTCGGCCGGTGACGTCGCGGGAGCGCGCTCGACGCTCGTGAAGATGAAGGCAGAGATCGACCAGGCCGCGCAGCTTTCGGGTGCGCCCGGGCTGCCGGCCGACCTCCATGACCTGATGGCGGACATACAGACCTTCGTCGGGGACTACGGGAACAAGCTTGATGCGCAAGCGGCAGGTGACGACGTGGCTGAATCCACTGCCGAGACGAATGTCGACACCGACGTGACCGAGATTGGCAAGTACGACATCGACAAGATCGGGGGCGAGATCGACTCTTTCTACAAGCCCATGATCGACCGCTTCAACTCGGAGATCGCCGCCGCGACTGCTTGAGCCCCTCCGCATACGCAAACCAGACGAGCTGGCCCGCCAGGAGGACGACCAGGATGACAAGAGCCGGCAGCCCAAACCTGGAGACGGCAAACCAACCCGCCGCGAGGATCAACACGACGACGATGCTCTGCAACCAGTCTCCGACGAAGAGTCCGATGATCTGGCGGGCCGCCGCGCTGAGAAACCTCACGCGACCTGGGGCCGCCTGATCAGCGTCATCGCCATTCGCGACGCAACCAGGTAGACGGCGGCGAGGCCCAGGATGGAGACGAAGTCGAGCGGCCACCGTGCGCCCATGCCCTCCGCGGCCCAGAAGGTGCCCAGGCTAGTGAGGATGACCCCGACCCCGTACTTAAGCGTGTTCTCCGGCACGCGTGACAGCGGCCTGCGCACGACCACGCCGACGGCTGCGATGACGATCGCGGCGACCAAGCCCCCGGCGACTGCGGCCGGAAACCCATGACCGGTCCCGCCGACGGCGATCACGATGAACACGACCTCCAGGCCCTCGAGAAAAACGCCCTTGAGGGCAAGGACGAACCCAACCCAGTCGCGGGTCGTCACCGCCGATTCCAACTGGGCCACAGCCTGCTCGTAAGCGTGCTGCTCGTCGTGCATCGCCACCACTCCCGCCGAACGGAGAACCGCCTTGTGCAGCCAGCGCAGCCCAAAAAGCAGGAGCAGCGTGCCGACGACGAGCTTCAGCGCCGATTCCGGCACGGTGGTGACGATCAGCTGGCCAAACGCGACCACGAGCACGCCGAGGGCGACTACCGCTGCGGCGGCGCCCAGCAGCGGAGCGCGCCACCCGCGTGTCAGGCCGACGGCGAGCACGATCGTGAGCGCCTCAGTCGACTCGACCGCTGACCCGAGGAACGCGGCGCCGAAGATGAAGAGCTGCTGACCCATGGTCGTTCGTGAGATTAGGGGTTTAATGGGATCGATGCGCCCCGGTCTTTACGCCGACGACTCAATCACCCGCCGCATCAACCGGGAGAACGTCCTGCTGCTCGGTGGTGGGCGCGCGCTGCTCATGCAGCTCGCGCATCCCAAGGTGGCAGCGGGAGTCGACGATCACTCCGACTTTCGGCGCCGGCCGATGTACCGATTGCGACGGACCATCCGGCTTACGATGGCCATCATTTTCGGCGACCGCGAAACCGCACTCGCCGCGGCGCGCGCCGTCAACCATGCGCACGGCCACGTGCGCGGCGCGGACTATCGCGCGCTCGACCCCGAGCTGCTCCAGTGGGTGCACGCGACCCTCGTCGATTCCGCGCTCGTGACCTACGAGACGTTCGTCATGGCACTCTCGGCCGGCGAGCGGGAGGACTTCTTCCAGGAATCGAAGCTCCTGGGCGAGATGCTTGGCATCCCGAAGGATCGTTTCCCGGAAAGCATTCAGGGGTTCGACGACTACGTGGCGACGATGATCTCCGACGGTCCTATCCGGGTGGAGGCGCTGGCGCTGGAGCTGGGCAGGCTCGTGACGCGGCCGCGGCTGCGCCTGCTTCCGGGCCCGGTGATGATCCCGTTCGAGATCGTCACCGCAGGCTTGCTGCCCCCGGCGCTGAGGGAGCAGTACCGGCTCGCATGGGACAGCCGCCAGGAACGCCTCTTCCGGCTCATGGTGATCGCGATACCGCGTTTGATCGCGGTCACCCCCCCGGTGCTTCGAGTCTGGCCGCTGCCCGGCCACAACGTGAGCCTCGCGCCGAGCCTGACCCTTACTTCTTGAGGTACACGAGCCCGAGCGCTTTCGGGCCGGTGTGCGTGCCGAGCACGCAGCCGATCTGGCCGACCGGAATCTCCATGTCGGGCAGCTCTCGGCGCAGCTCGCGTGCGATCTGCTCGGCATCGCCCGGAGCCTGCGCATGCATCACCGCGAGGGTCTCGACGGGCATCTCGGTGCGGAAGAACTCGATCATGCGCGGGATCGCGCGCGAGCGCGTCCGCACGCGGTCGACGGATTTGATCTCGCGGTCGGCGACCAGGAGCAGCGGCTTCAGGTCGAGCATCGTGCCGATCATCGCCTGCGCCCGGCTGAGACGACCCCCCATCTCGACGTAGCGCAGCGTGTCTAGCAACGCCAGCACCCGGGACCTGGGCACTCGACGCTGCACAGCTTCGGTCGCCTCGGCCAGGCTCGCCGTTTGGGCGGCGATCCGGCATAGGAACGCGATCGGCATGGAGACCGTCTGGCTGTCGATAACGTTGACCGGGAATCCATCCACAGAGGAAGCGCCGACACGCGCTGCCTCGGCCGTGGCCGAGAGCTGCTCACCGATGTGGATCGAGATGCAGCCGTCGTGGTCCTGCGCGAGACGCGTGTAAACGTCGGCAAACTCGCCCGGGGAAGGTGCCGAGGTGGTGGGCAGAGAGGATGAAGCGGCCAGGCGGGCGAAGAACTGCTCGTCTGTCATGTCGACCCGATCGCGAAACGTCTCCTTCCCGAACAGGACCTTCAGGGGCACGACCTCGATCGCGTAGCGGTCTCGCCACGCGTCGGGCAGGTCGGCGGTCGAGTCGGTGACGACCGCGAAGCTCCGGCTCATTCCGAAAAGGGGCTATTCGACGGAGAGGATGAACGGGTAATGCTGCTGGCCGCCCTGCTGCACCTCGACCTCGAGCCCGGGGTACTGGGAGCGGATCTCGGACTCGAGCCGCGCCATCTCGGCGTCGCTAGCCTGCTCGCCGCGGTACACGGTGACCAGCTCATAGGAGTCGGGCCCCAGCTTGCTGAGGGCCTGCTTGACGACCTCGGCGTAATCCGCGCCGGCGAACTCGAGCCGGTCGTTGATGAGGCCGATGACGTCGCCCTTCTTGACCTTCATGCCGTTAGAACGTGTATCGCGCACGGCGTGCGTCACCTCGATCGTCTGCACACGCTCGGCTTCGGCCTTCATCACGCGCAGGTTTTCCTCCCCCGTCCGCTCGGGCCGGAAGGCGACTGCCGCCGACACTCCCTGGGGGACGCTGTGCGTCTCCACCACGTGCACCTTCTTCTTGGTCAAGCCGATCACCTGTTTCGCCGCGGCGATAACGTTGCCGTTGTTCGGCAGCAGGACCACCTCGTGGTAAGGGAGCGACTCGATCGCGTTGAGCATGTCCTGCGTGCTCGGGTTCATGGTCTGGCCGCCTTCGATGATCGCGTCGATGCCGAGGCCGCGGAAGATGTCGACCAGGCCGCGCCCGGCCACGACCGCCACGATCCCGACGCCGTTTGGCCGCGTGGCTGCAGGTCCCGCCGCGCCTTCGTACTCCAAGATGCGCCGGTGCTGGGTCGACATGTCGCCGACGTTGAGCTTCAAAAGCTTGCCGTAGCCGCCGGCGATGTTGATCACGCTCGTCGGGTCGTCGGTGTGCACATGCACCTTGACCAGCTCGGGCTCACCGACGACCAGCACCGAGTTGCCGAGCGCCTCGATCTGGCCGCGGATCAGCTCGGTGTCGAGGTTGCTGCCTTCGATCAGAAACTCCGTGCAGTAGCCCCAACCGCCTTCCGGCAAGGTGAGCGAGACCTGCGAGGCGGGCGAAACAGGCTGCTTCGTCTCGGCAAAGATCGCGGCGGCCGACTCGCTCTCCTCGACGCTTTTCAGCATGCCCTCGAGGATGAGCTGAAGGCCGAAGCCTCCGGCGTCGACGACACCCGCGTCGCGCAAGATCTGGAGCTGGCTCGGCGTCTTGAGCACGGCGGCCCGCGCGCCGGCGGCGGCGGCGGCGATGACTCGTGGAACGTTGGCGTCGGCGCTCCCGGCAGCGGTCGCCGCGGCACGTCCCGCCTCGCGAGCGACGGTGAGGATGGTGCCCTCGGTCGGCTTGTTGACCGCGCGGTAGGCGGCATTGGCCGCCTCCTCAAATGCGGCGGCCAGCTCGGCCGGAGTGAGCGAGCTCTTGCCTTCGACGGCTCGCGCAAATCCGCGAAAGATCTGCGAAAGGATCACGCCGGAGTTGCCGCGCGCGCCCATCAGGCTGCCGTGAGAAGCAAGCTTGGCGATCTTGCTCACTTCTGCGGCGTTGGATTCCTTCACGTCTTCGACCGCCGACTGAAGCGTCAGCAGCATGTTGGTGCCGGTATCGCCGTCGGGCACGGGAAAGACGTTGAGCCTGTTCACCTCTTCGTGGTTTGCGCCCAGCCAGCTCAGGCTGCCCAGCAGGGCCCGCTTGAAGAGAGGTCCGTCGACGCCGATCGCCTTCGTGGCGGCCACCACTCAGCGGCTCTCTTCGCGGACGCCCTGGACGTTGACGTTGACCTTGACGATGGGCACGTTGACGGAGCGCTCGACCTCGAACTTCACGGTCTCCTGGAGGTTGTGGGCTACCTCGGAGATGCGAATCCCGTACTGGACGATGACGTAGACGTCGATCATCAGCCCTTCGTCGACCTGGACGACGTCCACGCCCTTGTCGACGTTCTCCCGGCGCAGCAGCTCCGCGAAGCCGTCGCGCAGGCCCCGTCCGGCCATGCCGCTGATGCCGTAGCAGCGCGTCGCCGCGTGGCCGGCAATCGCCGCGACGGCTGACGGAAAGACCTCGATGCGCCCCCACTGCCGGGACTGGATGAGCGCGGTGGTGGTCTTGGAGGCCATCAGATGGCTCATGGTACAATTCGGCTTCGCGCGCAAGCGCGTCTTCGCTGCCGCGCGCTCCTCAACTCCAGCCGGAAGGTAAACCATGGCCAAACAGTGCGCCATCTGCGGCAAAACGCCGCAGTACGGACATCACGTCAGCCACGCCAAGAACCGGGTCAACCGGAGGTTCCTGCCCAACCTCCAGATGGGCCGAGTGACGGTGTCGGGCAAGACATTCCGCGCGCGGGTCTGCACGCGCTGCCTGAGGACGTACTCAGCCTAGATCGATCCTATGTACTTCGCCAAGTCGGGCGATGTCCTTGCTCAGAGCGCGCCAGACACGGTCCTGCGCCTCTTTTCCAGGCTCCACCGTGGTCGGGTCGTTGACGTCCGCGGCGAGCTCGGGGTGCTCGACCATCTCCGCGAACAGCAGGGTCCACGCGCGAGGTACCACCTCGTAGATCGCGTATCCGCCGCCGCCCAGCGCAAGCCAGCGCCCCTCGCACAGCTCGTGGGCGACCTCGTGGAAGACCCGGCCGACGTGAGGCCAGATGCGTGTGGTTGTCGCAAGGTGCGCCAGGGGATCGAGGTGATGCGAGTCGCAGCCGTCCTGGGTGACGAGCACGGTCGGCTTGAAGCGGCGCAGCATCGGCGGCACGACCTTGTCGAACGCAAGCAGCCAGGGCTCGTCCCACGTGTAGGGCACGAACGGCATGTTGGCGGCGGAGCCCTTGCCCGGGCCCAAGCCCGCGTCGTGCGGAAAGCCGGTCCCGGGAAAGAGCCAGTGACCACTCTCGTGAAGGCTGATCGTCAGCACGTCGGGATCGCTCTGGAAGATGCCCTCCACCCCATCCCCGTGATGCACGTCGACGTCGACATACGCGACGCGATGGCCGTGGTCTTTCAACCACTGGCATGCGACCGCAGCATCGTTGTACGTGCAGAAGCCCGAGGCTCGGTCGGGGTGCGCATGGTGCAGCCCCCCGGAAGGGCTGAAGGCGTGCAACGCCAAGCCGCTCGTGATCGCCTCCGCGGCGACGATCGATGCGCCGACAACAAGCGACGTCCCTTCGTGGAGCTCGTCGGAGATGGGATTGTCAGCCGAGGCGAAACCCGCCGCGTCGATCGCATGTGGTGAGACCTCCCGGCGCCGCACGGGGTCGCTCAGCGTGCGCACCAGCTCGATGTACGCGGGCGAGTGAACAAGCTCGAGCTCCTGGGTGGTGGCGGGTCGCGGCGGCAGCAGGTCGCAGTGCTCGATGAGACCCGTGGATCGGATCAGGTCGACAGCGAGCTTGACCCGGATCGGTTGCAGCGGATGCCCATCCGACAGATGGTGCTTCATCAAAGCGTCGCCGTAAACGAGGGCGACCGGTCCAGGCACGGCAACTTACGCTAGCGGTTCCCATGGTCGAACTATTCGAGTCGGTGCCCAACTTTTCGGAAGGCCGGCGCGGCGACGTAATCGATGCGATCAGCGCGGCGGCGGGCAAGGCGTTTGTCCTTGACACCGACGCGGACGCCGACCACAACCGGGTCGTGGTTTCGATCGCCGGTTCGCGAACCAGGTTGATCGAGGGGCTGTTTGGAGCGGTCGCCCGGGCCGTCCAGAAGATCGACCTGCGCCGGCATCAGGGCGTCCACCCGCGGGTCGGCGCCGCGGACGTGGTTCCGATCGTGCCCCTCGGTGAGACCACCCTGGACGCCTGCCGCGATTTGGCGCACGAGCTCGGTGAGCGCTTCTGGAACCACTTGAGGTTGCCGGTGTACTTCTACGGCCATGGCGAAGGCCGCACGCTGGCCGACATCCGCTCAGGAAGAGCCGCCCTCAGCCTCGGCGGCCCCGGCCTCCATCCGAGCGCAGGCGCAATCTGCCTGGGCGCTCGGCGCGCTCTCGTGGCGTTCAACGTGATGGTCTTCGACTTCGACCTGGTCGCGGCCCGGGCGCTCGCGCGCTCGATTCGCGAGACCGCCTCGGGGCTGCGCGGCGTGCAGGCGCTTGCCTTCGAGCTGCCCGGACGGCGCGTCCAGCTTTCGATGAACCTGTTTCGCATCGGCGAGACCACGCCTTCAGACGTGATCGCGGAGCTGAGCCGGCGCGGCATCTCCATGGGCGCGGAGCAGGTCGTCGGGCTGTGTCCAGCGGTCGCGGCGAGCCCCGCCGCGGATGGCCGGCTCCTCGAGGGCCGGCTGGCCTCCGCCGCCGCGTCGGCGGGTGCCGGCATGTGCGAGGAGCGAGGCGGTGAAGAGGCCATCGCCCTAGCGGGGCGCCTGCGGCGCGAGGCCGAAGGGCTGGCCGGTTTGGCTGCGGACCAGGACGCGATCCTCGCTGGCGCGGAGCGCGCGGCAGCGCTGACGCCCGTGCTGCGGGCTGTGGGCATCCGGGATGGCGAGCTTGAGGGGCTGCTGCAGGTCGCCGCGCGTGGCCTTCGCGAGGCGGTCACACCGGCCACGCGGAGCATCTACCAGGCTCGGGTTGAAGCTCTTGACGCTCGCCTAGGGTGACTCGGTGGTCGTGTCGACCGTCACGGTGCACGCGCCCCCGCTGACCTTGATCCGGTAAAAGTCGGCGCCGAGTTCGCCGGTGTCGTATCCGACTCTGCCGATTGCATGAAACGAATGTCCGTCGGCGTCGAGGCTGACCGCGCCGCCCGAGACATCGACGGAGAATTTCGCTCCACTCGGACGGTGCAGGTGGACCGTCAGCGCCCCACCGTTGACGTCGACGGGGACCGTTCCCGACGGCTGCCCCAACGTGATCTCGTCCCGGCTCGCGCCGGTGTTGAGCGCGATCGAGCCGACGTGGACATGAGCGAGGTTGATGGTGCTGGTCGTCGCCCCGCTGTTGAGCTGCAGGTTCCAGGCGACGCCTGGGTTCAGCATCAGTTGGAGCACGAACCGTCGACTCTGGAAGGGAACGAAATTGGTGTTAGCCTGTGTGACGACCAGCCTGGCGCCGGATCGGTCGAGCCGAACCTCAGGCTTCGGCCCGGAGTACTCGATGTGGGCGCGGTACAGGTCGGAGCCGATCTCTGCGCTGCCCGAGAGCGTGATGGTCGAGGCGCCCGCATCGATCTCGGCCGTGGCCTCGGTGATGCTGCCGAGCTCGGCCGAAGCGTCGAGCGAGCGCGAGGCGGCGGGACCGGGAGCGATGGTGACGTAGGCAGCGGCGCCCACGATCGCCAGCAGCACGATGAGCGCAGCGGCGACGTCCCCAGTCGGGCCATGGACCGTTCGGCGCACGATGAGCTCGAGCCCGATCACGACCAGGATCAACGGCCACAGGTCCACCAGCTGCGCAAGTCGATCCACCGGGATCTGGCCCGTGTTGACGAGCAAGGCCACGATGCCGGCCAGGATCAGGACAGCCGGCCAGAAGAAGCTTCGGTAGCGGTAGGTGTAGCGCACCTATCGAGAGGTGATGTCGACGTTCAGTGCACCGCCGGAGACCGTCACGTCGTAGCGGTCCGGGGCCGCGTCATATCCCTCTGACCTCCAGCTCCGGGTGCCGAGGCCGTCCTGGCGCGCGCCGTCCGTACGGAGCTGGACCGCGCCCCCGGAGGCCTGGACCTGGATCGCGGCACCGACCGGCCTTGTCACGTGAACCGTCAAGGCGCCGCCTTCAACCCGTACAGGGACCGTTCCCTTGGGCGCCCCGAGCGCCATGCTGACCTGGCTCGCGCCCGTTCTGCAGGTGAAGCCGGTGAGGGCAGCCGACGACAGGTCGAAGTCACCGCGGATGGCACCGGTGCTACAGCTCACCTCCCAGGGGATGGCGTCGGCCAGCCTGGCGTCGATGTGCAGGCGCCGCGCGCCCATGAACCAGTCGACGCGCTGGCTGATGCGCACTGTCCCGGTGCCGCGATCGAGACGAATTTCGGGTGGCGCGCCCGCGTGGTCGATGTGGACGCGGTAGAGCTGCTCGTCGAGCGCAGCCGAGCGCACCTCCAGACGGCCGGCGCCGACGGCCACCTCGAGCTTCGCCTTCTCGAGGCCATCGCGGGGCTCGGCGCTGTCCACGTCGGCGGACGCGCCGCCAGGACCGACCCTGGCGACGATCAACCAGACGCCGAGCGCGATCAGCAGGACCGGCCACACCACATCCCAGTTGATGTTGTTGAGCACGCCGAGGTTGGCGAGCAGGAAGAGCACGCCCACGATGACCAGCGCGCCGCCCCAGAAGATGCTCGGGTTTCGATTCCACATGGCTCAGCGCCAGGAGCGGCGGAGGATCAACCAGGCACCGAGGGCGATCAGCACGATGGGCCAGAAGATGTCGGCGCGGAGCCAGTCGAGCCAGCCCAGGTTGTGCAGCAGGAAGTAGATGCCGACGACCACAAGAACGGCGGGCCAGAAAAGCTCGTGGCGCCAGACTTGCTTCACCGGCGCCAGTCTAACCTCGTCACTTAAACTGGGGCGACGACCTCGAAAAGCCCAGGCCTCTCCTTGCGCGCCTGCTCGATGAGGTCCGGGCCGGCCACTGTCGTCTGCACCGCGGGCGCGTCGATGAAATAAGACCGGGTCACCCGGCGCAGGTCATCCGCCGTCACCTGGAGAAGACGCTGCTTGAAGCCCTCGCGCGCCTCGCGATTGAACCCGGTCGTGCGGTTGGTGGCCTCTCGCCTCCCCTTGATGTCGGGAGACTCCAGCGGATCGACGTCGCCGCAGGCTCCGAGGATCGCCTCTTTCACGGCCTCGTCCTCGATGTCACCGTCGGTCACCCAGCGGAGCGCCTGGTCGAAAACGTCGTAGGTCCTCACGACATTGGGGTCGCGATACGACCCGAAGTAAAACGTCCCGTTCGCCACACCGGCCTGCGCGTAACCGCCATAGGCGCCGCCTTTCTCGCGCAGCTCGCGATGCAGGAACGTGTCGCGCAGGTAGTTGGACAGGACCAGCAGCGCCGGCGCGTCCGAATGGGTGTAGCGCACCGTTTTGTAGACCCGAACGTTGAACGCGACCGGCACCGGCGCGGTGCGCGCCTCGGGTGCCAGCTCGAGCGGCACCGGCCGAACCGGCCGACCGCCCGCGCCGTCCGGCGGCAGGGCCGCGACCAGGCCGGTGAGCAGCTCTTCGAGCGGCTGGATCATGCCCTCTTCGCATGTGACGACGATCCGAAGCCCACGGCCTCTGAACAGCAGCGCACGGATCTCATCTAGTCGCGTGATCACCTCGCCCAACGATTTCTCGTCGAGCCGCGCCAGGCGCCGCATCGTGTGCAGCATTCCGATGCCCTGCAGTCGGTCGTTGACGGCGCCCTCGGAGCTCAGCTTGGAATGAGCTCGCAGGAGGGCGAACTGAAAGCCGAGACCAGCGATCGAGCTTTCGAGCCGGGTGCTGATCTCGGCGAGGATCTCTCTGAGCCTGCGTGGCTCCAGCTCCAGCCGCGCGACGAGATCAGTCATAAGCTCGATGAACGGCTGCGCGTTGCGATCGAGCGCTCGTCCCGAAATGACGAAAGACAGCAGGTAGTCGTCGCGCGCCGCCAGCGACTGCACCTGTGCGGCGGCTCCGATACCGCCCGTGACCGACGCGATCCGGCCGGCAATCTCTGCGTAGTCGTCGCCAGCCGCGCCGCTGTGCGTGAGGGCGCGGCTGAACAGGGGAAGGAGATCCTGCTGCTCGGGGCTCAGGAATGAGAAGTCGCTCCGAATGTCGATGTACGTGATGCCGTTCGTAGGTTGGGGATAGAACTCGACTGACGCTTCGCGCACGGCGGCGTCGCGAACCGGGACGTCGTCGAACTTCATTGGGATATCGCTGAGCTCGAGGGTGGGCAGCGTCGCGAGGTCCTGCTTGGCATCCTGCTCGGCCTTCAGCCGAAGCGCTTCCGTCACGATGCGGGCGCGCTCGGCCTCCGTGAGTTGAGATTCGATCTTGGTGAGCCGGTCGAGCTCCGCAGCCCGCTGCCTTTCCTCGAGTTCCGTGTCCGGAACCACGGTTAGCAGCGCTCGATAAGGATTGTCGAGAAGCTCGGCCCTGATGAGGTTTTCGAAAAACCGTCCTTCGCGGCGGACACGTTGAAGGCGTTCGAGATCCGCGTCGAAGTTCAGCGCCGAAAATGGGTCGCCGCCGTATTGGTAAGCGGGCAACATCGCGAAGAGGAGCCGCAGCGCGTAGGGGAATCCCGCGTTCGAGCGTTCGCGTTTCTCGAATTCCAGGTGGTGAATCGCTGCCTCGACCATCGACCGCTCCAGGCTGCGCTCGGCGACTTGCTCAAGCGTGTCAAGCACCACCTGCTCGACTCTTTCGGCGTCCTCTGGGGCAATCCCTTTCAAGCCGGCGCCGAAGACTGACTCCTTGTAATCGTCGTGCAGGCCACTTCCATCGGCCAGCGCGCTACCGAGACCCGAGTCGATGAGAGCTTTCCGCAACGGCGATCCAGCGTTGGAAAGCAACACCTCGGTAAGTACCTTCATCGCGAGGCCGCGGAATGGGTCCGCGCTCGGGACCGTCACCCAGGCGGCGAGCGCCTGGGCTTTCTTTGAATCGTCCTCGCCGGCAGCGGCTGGGTAAGGCTCCACGACCGCCATCGGCGTCGCGCTGCGCTTGACGTTGGGAATCGAGGAGTCGATATCGGCGCGCTGGAATCGGCCAAGCGCATTATCTTCGATCGCGCGGAGCGTCAGATCCAGCGACTGGTCACCGTAGGTGTAGAAGCGCGCGTTGCTTGGGTGGTAGTAGCGGGCATGGAAACTGCGGAGGTGCTCCCAGGTGAGGTTCGGCATATCCTGGGGATCGCCCCCCGACACGTACGAGTAAGGCAAACCGGGGAACAAGGTCTTGCCGATCGCGCGGTCGATCGCCGCGCCAGGCGTCGCCAGCGCACCCTTCATCTCGTTGAACACGACCCCCTTGTAGCGGAGGCCGCTCTTCGGATCCGCCGGATCCTCGAACTCGAAACGGATTCCTTCCTGTTTGAAGGAGTCTTCCGAAAGTCGCGGAAAAAACGTCGCGTCGAGGTAAACATCGAGAAGGTTGTTGAAATCCTTGGCGTTGCGGGTGCTGAACAAGTACATCGTCCAATCGGAGCCGGTGAGCGCGTTCATGAACGTCGCCAGCGAGCGCCGGGTCATGCTGAAGAACGGGTCGCGCACCGGAAATCTATGCGATCCGGCAAGCACGACGTGCTCGAGGATGTGGGCGACACCGGTGGAATCGCTTGACGGCGTCGGGAAGAACACCGCAAACCCGTTGTTGTCGTCGGGACACTCGATGTGGATGTGGTGTGCGCCGGTCCCTTGATGCTCGAGCTCGAGGTACGCGCCTTCGAGTCTTTCGAGGGGCTCACGGCGCTTGATCGTGTAGCCGCCGATCGTGCTTGAAGTTTTCAATGCCATGCGAATCGTTGAGTCTAGGATGTGGAACATGTTCACCGCGGCTGAGCTCGAATTCCTTCGCTCGCAGCGGATTGCGCGCTTCGCCACAGTGGGTCCGACAGGCTGGCCGCACGTTGCGCCGGTGATGTACACGATGAACGATGACGGTTCCCTGGACTTCGACGTCGACGGCGTCAAGCTGCGCAACTTGACCGCAGAGCCACGCGCGGCGATGGTGGTCGACGCGATGGGCCCCAAGCGAGGTGTCGCCATGCAGGGGCGCGTCGAGCTGATAGCTCCGGAGCGGGCGCGTCTCAAGCCGCAGCGCAAGTTCACCTGGGGCCTTTGAATCGCCGGACTGCCGCCGCCCTGGTCGGTTTTGTGGCCCTCGCCTGTAGCTCCGGGTCGACGCCTGGTGGTGGGACACCGTCACAGACCGCCGTGATTCCGACGCCGTCGGCGCCGATCTCGGTGGAGTGGGCGCAGTATCATCGGGACGCGGGACGCTCAGGGGCCGGTCCGACGGACCCGGCGCTCAGCGGGCCCAAGAATGCGTGGAGCATCGCGGTCGACGCAGACGTTTACGCCTCCCCCCTCATCGTCGCCGGCCATGTGCTCGTGGCCACCGAGAACAACACGGTTTACTCGCTGGACCTGTTCACCGGCTCGACGGTGTGGCAGCGACATCTCGGCGATCCCGTCGACGCGTCCACGCTGCCGTGCGGGAACATCGGCCCCATCACCGGCATCACCGCGACGCCCGTCGCGGACCCAGCCTCGGGGCGCATCTACGTGGTGGCGTTCCTCAAGGGCTACCACCATGTGCTGTTCGCGTTGAGCCTGACCGACGGCTCGGTGGTTTGGCGGCAGGACGTCGACCCGACCGGCTCGACGCCGCAGGTGCAGCAGCTGCGCGGGGCGCTGGCGATCGGATCAGGCCTGGTCTATGTCCCGTTCGGTGGTCTGTTCGGCGATTGCGGCGTCTACCGCGGATACGTCGTCGGCGTGCCCCTCGCCGGCGGACAGGCGCTCGCGTATCGCGTACCGTCCAGCCGCGGCGCGAGCATCTGGAGCCCGCAGGGCCCAACCATCGCCGCCGACGGCAGCGTCTATGTGGTGACGGGCAACGCATTCGGTTCAGGTTTCGGCTACAGCGATTCGGTCCTGCAGCTTTCGCCCGACCTCCAATCTGTACGGTCCTACTTCGCCCCCTCTAACTGGGCGGCCTTGAACGGCGGCGACGTTGACCTCGGATCCACCGGCGCGGCGCTGCTCCCTTCCCTCGACCGGGTTTTTGTCATTGGCAAGGAGGGCGTCGCCTACCTGCTGCAGGCAGGCAAGCTCGGCGGAATCGGCGGCCAGCTGGTGAGCCGAAGGGTCTGTGCCGGTGCGTGGGGAGGCACCGCCTGGCTGGGTGCGACGGTCTTTGTTCCTTGCATCGACGGTCTCTACGCCGTTTCCCTCACCGCGTCTTCGATCCAGGTCGCGTGGCACACGGCCCACCCCACCCTGGCGCCGCCGATCACCGCGGCCGGTGCACTGTGGGCGATCGAGTCGCAGTCGGCGACCCTATACGCGTTCGACCCATCTACGGGTAAGACCGTGTACAGCGCCAAGCTTGGTTCGGCGAATCGCTACAGCACTCCCGCGGCGACAGAGGGGTTCGTGGTCATGCCTGCGGGCAAGAGCATCCTGGCGATCTCGGTCGTCGGCTAGCGTCTAGCCCTGGATCTCGCGCAGCAGGTTGGCCATCTCGATGGCAGCCTCGGCGGCGTCGGAGCCCTTGTTGTTTTTGGGCCCTGAGCGGGCGAATGCCTGGTCTCGGTCCTCGGTGGTGAGGACCCCGAAGGCGATCGCAACACCGGTGTCCAGCTGGACCTGCATCAGGCCGGCGGCCGTTTGCATGGCGACGACCTCGAACTGGAAGGTCTCGCCTCGGATGACGCAGCCGAGGCAGACGATCGCGTCATGCCCGCCCTTCTCTGCCAGAGCGAGGGCGGTGACGGGGAGATCGAGGGGTCCGGGCACCCAGAAGACGTCGGGATCCTGGGCGCCATGGCGCTCGAGCGCCTCCTGGGCGCCACGGAGCAATCGCTTGGCGATATCGTCGTTGGAGCGCGCCACGACGATCACGAGTTGCAGGTCAGCGCCGTCGAGGTCGGGTGTCGCACCCAGCTCAGCCACGCGTTGAATTACAGCAGGTGAGCGTGGCCCAGAGGACGCGCCTCAGGCCGCCATTGCACAACCGAATCAGGTCTACGAGATTCTCCAGTCTGCTTTTGGCCTGGATCCAATTTTTCTGTTCGTCGACTCCTTCCTCAGTGAGCTGAAGAGTGAGTTATAGGTGAACAAGCCCTCGGGCTATTAGTACCGGTCAGCTCAAAGAATTGCTTCTCTTACACCTCCGGCCTATCAACCTGGTTGTCTACCAGGGCCCTTACCCGGTTAACCCGGTGGGAGACCTTATCTTGGAG